>CAIQKM010000193.1 GCA_903872345.1 uncultured Verrucomicrobia subdivision 3 bacterium
GAGCCGGGCAGCGGTCTTTTTGGGTTTGGGCTTCGTTTCGGCTCAGTTACAGGGTTCTTCAAACCTGCGCCTTCGCCGAAGCCTCGCCCAAACCCAAAAATCCTCGCTCCGAACGGCTACATTATTTTTTAAAACGCTCTATTCGTGTTCCTTTGTGTCCATTCGTGGTTCAACCGCCCCTGCGCCCCTGCGAATCGCCAATCTGTTCGGTCGCGGGTTTTTTATTTCCCAACCCGGAGCTTTTGCTAAACTCACCGGATGCATTACTTTCGTTTCTCGGGCAGCCAGTTGCACTGCGAAGATGTGGCCGTGGCCGATCTGGTGGAAAAATACGGCACGCCGCTGTATGTCTATTCGCAGCGGACGGTGGCCGAACATTTTCAAAAGCTGGACCAGGCCCTGGCCCCGCTGGATCATTTGATCTGCTTCGCCATGAAGGCGAACTCCAATCTCTCCGTGATGCGCACGCTCGCCAATCTCGGCAGCGGCTTTGACGTCGTCAGCGCCGGCGAATTGGAACGCGTGATCGCCGCCGGCGGCGACCCGAAGAAGTGCGTCTTTGCCGGCGTGGCCAAGACCGAAAAAGAGATCGAATACGCCCTGCGCCGCGGCATTTATTCCTTCAACGTGGAGAGCGAACCGGAAATCGTCCGCATCAACGAAGTGGCGCGCCGCCTAAAAAAGCGCGCCCCGATTGCCGTGCGCATCAATCCGAACGTGGAGGCGCACACGCATGCGAAGATCACCACGGGCACCTATGAAAACAAGTTCGGCATCGCCTTTGAACAGGTGGAGGCCATCTATGAACGCGCCAGCAAGCTGAAGCACATCTGGCTGCGCGGCGTGCAGATGCACATCGGCTCGCAGCTCACCTCGGTGGAACCGTTTGAGCAGGCGGTGAAGAAGGTTCTGCCCCTGGTGGCAAAGCTCAAGGCCAAGTACAACCTGGAATTTTTCAGCCCCGGCGGCGGGCTGGGCATCATTTACAATCCGGCGCTGGCCAGCGGCGATCCCGCCTGGTGGAAATCGGCGGCGGCGAAGGACATTCTCACGCCGGACACCTACGCGGCGCGCCTGCTGCCGTTGCTCCAGCCCCTCGGTTTGCGGATTCTCATGGAACCCGGCCGGTTCATCGTGGGCAACGCCGGCATCCTGGTCACCCGGGTGGAATACGTGAAGCGCACGGGCAAGAAAAACTTCGTGATCGTGGATGCGGCCATGAACGACCTCATCCGCCCGGCGTTTTATGACGCCTACCATGAAATCGTGCCCTTGGCGAAAAAGAAAGGCGCGCCGGTTTCCTCCGACGTCGTCGGCGGCATTTGCGAGTCCGGCGATTATTTCTGCAAGGACCGGCCGCTGCCGCGCGTGGGCGAAGGGGATTATCTGGCATTGTTGAGCGCGGGAGCGTATGGTTTTGCCATGGCGAGCAATTACAACGCCCGGCCTTTGGCGGCGGAGGTGCTCGTGAAGGGGAACCGACATGCCCTGGCCCGCCGCCGGCAGGCGGTGAAGGCGATCTGGGCGGATGAAACCGTGGCCCCGTGGTTGAAGCAATAAACCGTTTTGTGAGCGAAGGATTTTCCATAGCAGCCTACTGGTCCGATGGCATGGACGAAGCCGGCCTGTCCGCCTGGGCGCGCCGCCTGCGGCAGCGGCTGGACGCGCCGGAGGTCTCGCTGGGGCTCGTATTCATGTCGCCGAAATTCTTTCCGCACGCGGAACAGGTTTTGGAGATTCTGCGAGTGCACGCCTGCATTCCCCTGCTGGCGGGCTGCTCGGGTCCCAGTCTGGTGGCCAATGCGGAGGAAATCGAATCCGCCGGCGGGCTGGTGCTCTCCCTGTATTACCTGCCCAAAGCCAAACTAAAAGGCATCCGGTTTACGCAGGACCAGGTGGCGACGGCGGAAGGTCCCCATTTTTGGCCGGTGGAAACCGGGGTCGCGCCGGCGGACGTCAATGGCTGGCTGACCTTCATTGACCCGTTCCATCTGGATGCCGAATCCTGGTTGCGCTCGTGGAATCAATGTTTTCCCGGGCAACCCATCTACGGAGGACTCGCCAGCGGCCAGTTTCCGGAACCGCTCACGCAGGTATATCTGCAAGGCGAAGTTTTTGAAGACGGCGGCGTAGCGGTGGCCATCGGCGGCGAGGTCGCCCTGACCGGTGTCGTAGCCCAAGGTTGCACGCCCATTGGCGAAACGTGGACGCTCACCCGGGTGGAACACAACCTGATCAAGAATATCGCCAACCGGCCGGCATACACGGTGCTGGCCGAGACGGTGCAGCAGCTCACCCCGGAAGAACAGCTCAAGGCCAAGGACAATCTGTATATCGGACTGGCCATGAACGAGTACCTGGAGGAATTCCACCGGGGCGACTTCCTGGTGCGCAATCTGATCGGTGGCGACCCCAATTCCGGCGTCATTGCGGTGGGGGCCCTTCCTCGCGCGGGCCAGACCATTCAATTTCAGCGCCGGGACGCCGAGACCGCTTCCGAAGACATGGATCAATTGCTGACGGCGGCGCAGGAAAAACTGGCGGGAACAACGGTTTATGGCGGCTGCCTGTTCTGTTGCAACGGCCGGGGCAAAAACCTGTTTGGCCGGCCCAGCCATGATGCCGCGCTGGTGCTGGAGCATTTTGGGCCGCTGGGACTGGGCGGATTCTTCTGCAACGGCGAGATTGGACCGGTCGGAACCCGCAATTATTTGCACGGTCACACGGCCTCGCTGGCCCTGTTTGTAAAAAAATAGGCGTGATTTAAGCGCAATTCGCCATTGCATTTGTCCGCCAAGCCGCCATCCTCACCTAGAAACTTGTGCCTGACGAACAATCAAATCTGAATCTGCCGCCCTCCGGGCGCCGTCCCACCAACCGCCGGCGTGGCCGTCGCGGTGGCCGCGGCCGGAGTCCCCGCGCCGGAACCAACCAACTTTCTTCCCCGACCGCATCTGCGACCGAGGAAGTTGACCCCATTTCCGCCATGCCCGAACCTCTCGAGCCTGCTACGGAAGCCCATGTCCATTCCTCGGAAAACGACCGGATTGATCCGGTTGAATCCGATGATTCCGGCGGCTTCCGCGAACCACATCCCGAAGAACCCGGTGAAGCCGGCGAACCGGGTGAATTTCACTCCCACGCCGCTTCCGAATCCTCTGACTCCCCCGAGGAGCACCACGGCCATGAGCCGCAGGAGGAGCACGACCATTCAGAGGAAGCGGAGCACGGTGAAGTGCCGGAAAGCCAGCCGACCGGGGAAAGCCCGGAGCCGGCGGCTGAATCCGCACCCGCGCCCGCCGTCACACCCCGCGACCAGCGTCCGCTCCGCGCCGAGAACCGGCATGAGCAGCGCCAGGAACGCCATGACCGCAATGAGCCGCGCGAGCATCGGAATGATCAGCGCAATGACCAGCGTGAGCCGCGCGATCAACGTCGCGAACCGCGTCCCGAGCCGCAACGCCAGGAAGCGCCGCGCACCGAACCGCAACGCCCCAAGGTCTGGGTGAAGCCCCCCGATTTCCGTCCCGCCGAATCCTCGGCCATCGCCCAAGCGGTGGAATATGCCACGCATATTGCCGAGGCGCTGAAGCAGATGGTCGATGACATCGAGGAAGTCCTCGAACTCGTGGAAATCGCCGAACGGCAGAAAATTGCCGACGAACGCGAAGTGGAAGAATTGCGCCGCGCCCTGCGCCGCATTCAGCCGCAACGGTTGCAGCTTTCGTCCCAACAATCGCCGCCGCCCAGCCGCGGTCCGCGTCAGGACGAGCCCGGCCGCGGTTCGCGCGATCGCGACCGCGACCGCGATCAGGGCCAGCGCCGGGATGAACCGCGCCGGTCACAGGAACGCTCCGACCGGCCCGACCGGCCCGAGCGTCAAGACCGTCCGGAACGAGGTGAACGCCAGGATCGCCCCGAACGCGGCGACCGCCAAGAACGGCAGGATCGTCCCGATCAGCGGTCAGAACAGCGTCCGGAGCAGCGCTCCGAACCACGTCCGGAACGCCTGGAACGTTTTGAACGGCCCGCTCCTTCGGCCCCGTATTCCGGAGCGCTGGAATCGGCACCCCAGGAGTCAGCCCCGGCACCCGAACCGCCGCCGGCGGCTCCGGAAGCTCCCAGCCAGGGGGCTTAAACAAACTTGTTTTCCGCGTCATGAACCTCGCGGAAAAAGAGGCTCAACTTGGCCGCCAGTTGGCGGCCATTAAGAACGGTCAGGACCGGCTCGCCCATTTGGTCGAGCTGGCCCGTCAACGCCCGGCCCTCGCGCCGGAATTCCGCGTCGAGTCAAATCTCATACCCGGCTGCCTGGCCAAACTGTGGTTTCACCCCCGGTTTGCCGACGGCCGGTGCCACTTCGCCTGCGATTCCGATTCCCTCGTGGTCAAGGCCATCGCCGGACTGCTGTGTGATTTTTACAGCGGTCACGCCCCGGCGGAGATTGTGGCGCATGACCCGGCCTTTCTTGGACCGCTGGGCATCACCCAGCATCTCACGCCCAACCGGCGCAACGCGCTGTCCAAAATCTGGGACCGGATCAAAGCCTTCGCCCAAACCCATAATCCTCCCCCGGGGCAGCCGTGAACTGTTACGACGCCCATAATCATTTGCAGGATGACCGTTTTGGCGGACGGCAGTCGGAGATTTTAGCCGCGTGTGCGTCCGCCGGAATCAAGCGCATGGTGGTGAATGGCGCGTGCGAGGCGGACTGGCCGGACGTGCTGGCGCTGGCGCGGGCCAATCCATTGGTGCTGCCTAGCTTTGGTTATCATCCCTGGTATCTGGCCGAGCGCACGCCGGATTGGGTTAAAAACCTGGAAACGTTTCTGGATGCCGTGCCTTCGGCGGTGGGTGAGATGGGACTGGACCGCTGGAAACCAGACCTCCCGTATGCCGGGCAGGAGGAAGTCTTTCTCACGCAACTGCGCATCGCCGCCAAGCGGAACCTGCCGGTGAGCATCCACTGTTTGCAAACTTGGGGTCGCCTGCATGAACTGCTACGCGATCATCCGCGACCCGAGGTCGGCTTGGTGCTGCACAGCTTTGGCGGGCCGGCGGAGATGATTCCGGCCCTGACGAAGCTCGGCGCGTACTTCAGCTTTCCGGGATACTTTTTGCACGAACGCAAAGAGCGTCAACGCGCGGCTTTCCGGCAGGTGCCGACGGACCGCTTGCTGATCGAGACCGATGCACCCGACCAGCATCTGCCGGCGGACAAAATCCGCTACCCGCTGGCGGATGGTGATGGCAAGGCGCTGAATCATCCGGCCAACGTGGCGGCCGTTTACGAAGGGCTGGCGGAAATACTCGGAGAACCGCTGGAAACACTGGCCGCGCGGGTGGAGGAAAATTTTCTAAGGGTGTTTGGGCATCTGCCTGCCTGACGACATAATTTTTACGGCCGGGATATGACTGGGCGCATCCGCGCACTGCCCCGGAGCGCCGGTCTGTGACCGGCTTAAATCTCCCGGTCGTCGCACACGGTTGCTTCTTTCCCACCCTCTTGCATACATTCACGCCCAAAGCCGGCTTCAAGCCGGCGCTCCGCACGGCGGACGGTTCGGGATCTGTGGCAAAAAATACGCCCGACTTAACAGAAACAAGAAACAAAAAATCTTCGTTTCCTCCGTTACCTTCCGTTCAAAAAAATCCGTAAATTGTAGCGAAGTAATCCAGTTGCGAATTTCGTTCCCTGAGGCAGAATATCCGTTCATGGCTTCTGCCGGACATGCCGCTGTCAGCATCCGTTACACCCGCGTGGAAACGCGCCGGGTAACGTGGGCTTTGGCGTTGTCGCTGGCGGTGCATCTGCTGGGCTGGGGCACCTACGAGTTGGGCAAGCGTCTGAATTGGTGGGAATTGCCGCGCTGGCCGCATTGGGTGCAGCAACTGGTCAAGAAAGTCGAACCGCCCCCGCCGCCGCCCGTGCAGGTTACCGAACCGGCCCTGACGTTTCTCGATGTCAGCCAGGAATCGCCGACCGCCCCGGAAAAGGCCAAGTACTATTCCAACAAGAATTCCCGGGCGGCGAACCAAAAGCTGGAGCAGGAATCGAATCAGCCGGACATTCAGGGCAAGCAAAAAGATATGCCCAAGACCGAGGATGTCCTGCGCCCGGTCTTCAGCAAGAATCCGCCCGCCCCAGCGACCCCATCACCCGCCGAGCCGACCCCGCAACCGGAGGCGGCCAAGGAAGCGGCGGAGGCCAAAAAGGCCACCACCGCGAGCAAACAAGCCGGCGACCTGACGATGGGCAAGCCGACGCCCAATCAGGAACCCCAGCCCCAGACGCAACCGGAAACGCAGCCGGCCACCAAGCCGCGTCCGCGCACCTTGAAGCAGGCCCGGGCGCAGCAGGCCAAGCAGACACCCGGTCAGGCGATGGCCCTGCCCGGCGGCGTCCATCGCATTGCGCTGTCGTCCTCGCTGGATGCCAAGGCGACGCCGTTTGGGGCGTACGATGCCGCGCTGGTGGATGCGGTGACTTCCTGCTGGTGGGATTTGCTGGAGAGCCGCCAGTTTGCGCTGGACCGCACCGGCCGCGTGACGGTGCACTTCCGTCTCAATGAAGATGGCACGGTGAGCGAAGTCGAAATCAAGGACAACAACGTGGGCGAACTGCTGGGCTACGTTTGCGCCAATGCCATCGAAAAGGCGGCGCCGTTCGGTCCCTGGCCGTCGGATTTGCGCAAGCTGGTGGATCAGAATTTTCGGGATATCACCTTCACTTTTTACTATTATTGAACGCTGTTTATGGAAATCGTCGTTAAAATCTTGCTGGGCCTGACCTCGCTGGTCGGGCTGGCCTTCATCATCGAACGGGCCTGGGTGCTGCGCTGGACCAAGGTGGTGCCCGCGGAAATCGTCACGGCGCTCGGCGAATGCCGGTCCAAGGCGGATGTGGCCAAGTTGCGCGGCGTCTGCGAGGCGCGACCCTCGCCGCTGGGCCGGCTGATTCTGATCGCCGCCGACCATCTGGACTGGCCCAAGGCGGACACGGTGGAAGCCATGGAAACGGCGGCCCGCCATGAAATTGTGCGTCTGGAACGCAATCTGGTGGTGCTGGAAATCATCGTCGGCATCGCGCCGCTGCTGGGGTTGGTCGGAACAATTGCCGGCATGATGACGCTGTTTGGCAATGTCGGCGTTTCCGGCTTGAGCGACGCGGCACGACTGGCCAGCGGCATTGCGCTGATCCTGAACGCCACGCTGGCGGGATTGCTCATCGCCATTCCGGCGCTAATTTCATCGAGCTATTTTGGCAAAAAGGTGGAAGTGCTCGCCGCCGAACTCGAGGCGCTGTGCTCGGAATTCGTCCGCCGCCAGTACCGCGAAAAATGCGAAAAACCCTGACGCCATGCGCTTTCACGTCCGCAAACGCCGTTCCGCCCCGGCCGTCATCATCGTCGCGCTGATTGACGTGCTGATTGTGCTGGTCGTGTTTCTGCTGGTGACGACCACCTTCAAGCAGCAGACGCAGCTCAAGCTGGCGCTGCCGGATTCCTCGCAGGCGAAGAAGAGCGGGGCGAATGAAAATCCGCCGCTGGTGGTCAGCGTGGACGCCAAGGGTATTTATTACATCGAGAAAATTGCGCGCACCCTGGAGCAGGTTCGCGATGAACTGCGCACGCGCACGGCGCAAAACCCGCAACTCGTCCTGGCCATCAATGCCGATGAATCCGCCCCGTGGGGCCGGATCGTGAAACTGCGGGATGCCGCCGGAGAAACAGGCATTAAGTCGCTGGTGGCGTTTACCAAGGATAAGCAGTAGGGCTTGGGTGAGCGTGGCTTGGTTGTTCGCCTTCCTTTCTTTCCGCGTCGTTTCCCTTCGGAAAAGCCGCCAAATCCGCGCTAATTAATAACTCGGAGGAACATCCGCCGCCCGGCGAGCTATGCTTCCTTGGCGGGGAACTGTCAGCCGGGTTCGCAGCCATTGAAACAAAACGATGACAAGTGCCCGATTTGCCCAATTATCCGCAGAAATCGCGTCCACTTGTTCGTTACTTGAATGTTACTGGTAACCCCGGCCCTTCGTGATAGCGTCGGCAGTATCTTGATGGGTGAATCATATTCACTTTTCAGGAGGATGATTCGTCATAAAAAAACCGCAATCTCCGGCAAACAAGAGGACAACCGCAGCACAACCGAAACCGACACTCCATGAAAACCAAACACTCCAACGCAAACGGGCGCAAGCTCACGGCGCTGGCGCTGACCGCCGGCACCCTGCTGGCCGCCGGCACCTCCGCCCAGGCCCAGCTCACCCGCGCCTTCCAGGCGTTCCCGGGTTCCCTCACCAACAAGATCAAATACGTCATCGTCATTTATCCGGAAAACCGGAGCTTTGACAGCTTGTACGGCAACTTCCCCGGTGCCAACGGCATTGCCAACGCCACCAATTACGTCCAGTACGGCCGTTCCAATAACATTCCCCTCGCGAGCCTGCCCCAGCCGACTCTTTACGGCATGTCCCTGCTCAGCAGCGGCGTGGATCCCCGCTTTCCCAGCTCGCTCACCAACGGCCCCTATGACGCCAGTCCGTATGTGCCCGATAACTATGCCATCGGCGACATGACTCATCTGTTCTATCTCGAACAGTACCAGATCAACAATCCCGCCTATACCTGGCTCGCCAACGATCCCAAGAACGCCGGCGGCACCACCATGAGCAAGTTCACCGTCTGGGGCAGCAACCCCGGCCTGAGCCTCAGCCACTATGACGAACAGAACGGCGGCGAAGGCGCCGTGGCCAAGCAGTTCGTGCTCGCCGACAATTGCTTTCACTCCGCGTTCGGCGGTTCGTTCCTGAACCATCAATGGTTGATTGCCGCCCGCACCCCCGTCTGGCCCGCCAATCCGACCGAAGGCGGCGGCCCCGGCGGCGCGGCGCAAACGCCCATGGATCCGAATTCCACCAACTTCCCCGGCGAATGGTTCCCCGCCGCCACCGGTGCCAGCTTCGGCTTTGGCGGCTCGCTCGCGGACAACGCCCTGACCCCCGACCCCACGCTGCCCGGCTTTGCCTATTCCGCCACCAGCACCAACCTGAATGCCGGTGACTTCTGGGCCGTCAACACCCTGCGCCCGCTCCGCGGCCCCGCCGGCGGTTATGCCGTTCCTGCCACCGCCCCCTACCTGAACCTGCCGCAAGGCATTCAAGGCGTAACTCCGTCCGTGACCCTCGCCGGCAACACCGGCGGCACGAACACCTTCTCCTCCAGCGTTGTTTACGCGCCCATCAGCGCCACCGCCGTCAGCGCCCGCCTCCCGCTCCAGACGTATGACACCATCGGCGACCGTCTGAACAGCGCCAACGTCTCCTGGGCCTGGTTCTCCGGCGGCTGGAAAAACGCCAAGAACGGCGTGGCCGACTTCCTCTTCCAGTTCCATCACCAGCCCTTCGCGTTCTTCTCGAAATACGCGCTGGCCCAAAGCCCCGTCTATCCCATCAACGGTTCCACCAACGCCCCCGTTCCCGGCGTGGACAGCGTTGACCCCAATGGCAAACCCGTCGGCTACGGCCTCGGCTCCGCCAACCACTTGCTCGACGAAGACACCGACTTCTATCGCATGCTTGATGCCGGCACCCTGCCCAACGTCAGCTTCGTGAAGCCCATTGGCGAAGACAACTCCCACCCCGGCTACGCCAGCGTGAAGCGCGGCCAGGCCTGGGTGGCCAACATTGTCGGCCGCATCAAAAACAGCCCCATCTGGCCCAACGCCGTTGTCTTCATTTGCTACGACGAACATGGCGGTCTCTGGGATCATGTGACCCCGCCCGTGGTGGACCGTTGGGGCCCCGGCCTCCGCGTCCCCTTCATCATTGCCTCGCCCTGGAGCAAGAAGGGCTACGTGGACCACAACCAGTATGAAACCGTGTCCATGCTCTCCTTCATTGAAAACCTGTACAATCTGCCGCCGTTGAGCACCCGCGATGCCAACGCCCTGCCCCCCGTCGCCGCCTTCACCGGCGAACCCGACCTGTTCCTCGAAGCCAAACCCAACCAGGCGGTCGCCTACCAAATCCCGGCCTACAACAACCCCGTGTCCTATGGGTGGTCCGGCAACTCCGACGGCCTCGTGCTAAACCCAGTCACCGGCCAGATCACCGGCACGCCCAACACCACCGGCACCTTCACGCTGAATGTCACCGTGACCGGTTCCACCAACAACCTGCCGGCCGGCCAGCAGAATGTGATCAAGTACGTCCTGGAAATCGACGTACACTGATCTGAGCCATCAATCGAAGGTTGATTATTCAGACCCGACTGAAATACTGATCGCGAAAACTCGGCGGTTGTGAGCCGGCCATGGGCCAAC
Organism: uncultured Verrucomicrobia subdivision 3 bacterium; assembly: GCA_903872345.1. Taxonomy (GTDB): domain Bacteria; phylum Verrucomicrobiota; class Verrucomicrobiia; order Limisphaerales; family UBA11358; genus UBA11358. The sequence goes on from CAIQKM010000193.1 coordinate 10,324, forward strand.
TCACAACCGCCTTTTGCCATGTTACCCGCACCGGAAAATCCCACGACCGAAGGCGATTTCACCCGCCTGCTCCGCGCCATCATCGAACGCTCCGTCCGTTATCGCGCCGCCGCCCTGCCGCTCGCCGTGATCATCCTGCTGCTCGGGGTCTGGTCTGCCGCCCGCCTGCCCCTCGATGTCACTCCGGATATCAGCAACGTCCAGGTGCAGGTGCTCACTCCCGTCCCCGACCTCTCCCCCGAGGAAATCGAAAACTCCGTCACCCGCCCCCTGGAACTCGAACTCTTCGGCACCCCGCACCTCGAACAAATCCGCTCGCTCACCCGCTTTGGCATCTCCCAGGTTTGCCTCATTTTTGCCGATGGCACCGACCTGTTCCAAGCCCGGCAAATGGTTTCCGAACGGCTCGCCCAGGCGCAAGAAAAACTGCCGCCCGGCCTCGCCCCCCGGCTCGCGCCGCCCAGTTCCGGCTTGGGCGAGGTGTTCACCTACGCTTTGACGTTCAAGGGCGACACTGCCACCAATGTCACCGAAGCCGGTTTGCGCCGCCTCAAGCTGGCCAACGAATTCCTCGTCAAACCCCGCCTCAAATCCGTCCCCGGCGTCGCCGAAATCAACACCACCGGCGGCTACGACCAGCAGATGGTCGTGGCCGTGGATCCCGCGCAACTCAACCAGTACGGCGTGGATCTCAACGACCTCGCCACCCTCATCCAACGCAATGCCGCCATCGGCGGCGGCGCGCTGGTGGAACGCGACGGCACCCAGTTCATCATTCGCTCCCGCTCCCGCGCCCAGCTTACCAACGATTTTTCCAACCTCTGCATCCGCCTCTCCCTCGGCGCGGAAACCATTCCCCTCAGCCGCGTCGCCACCGTTAGCATCGCCTCCGGCCTCCGCCTCGGCGCGGCCACCTTGAACGGGCACGAAGCCGTCCTCGGCACCGCCATGATGCTCGCCGGCGGCAACGCCAGCGCCGTGGCCCGCTCCTTCCGCGCGGCGCTCACGGATGCCGGGGCGCGCCTGCCGGCGGACATGGAGTTAAAACCCATATACGACCGCGCCGAACTGGTGGACCAAGTCATCGGCACCGTCCGGGAAAACTTGCTCGCCGCCGCCGCCTTGGTGCTGGCCGTACTGATGTTGTTTCTGCGCAACCTCCGCGCCGCCCTGATCGTCGCCACCATTCTCGTCCTGGCCTTCGCCCTCGGCCTCTCCGCCATGGCCGCCTGCGGCATCATGGGCTGCCTGATGACTCTTGGCGCGATTGATTTCGGCGTGGTCGTGGATGACACCATCGTCATGGTCGAAAACGTCGCGCGCAAACTCCAGGCCGCGCCCGGCTCCGCAAACCGCCTCGCCCTCATCGTCGAATCCTGCTGCCAGGTTCGCAAACCCATGCTCGTCGGCATGATCGTCATCATCGGCGCCTACGTGCCCGTGCTCACCCTTGGCGGCGTCGAGGGCCGCATGTTCCGCCCGCTCGCGCAGTCCGTCATGCTGCTGCTCGCCGCCTCCCTGCTCCTCACCATCACCCTCGTGCCGGCTCTCTGCGCCCTGGGCTTGGGCCGGAATATTTGCGTGCGCGAACCCCGGTTCATGGCGTCGCTCCGTGCGCTTTACGAAAAACTCTTCCTCGCCTGCCGCCGGTTCCGGTGGTTCGTGTTAGCCGCCGCCCTCCTGCTCGCCGCCGGGGCCGCCGGCCTCGGTTCCCGCCTCGGCGCGGATTTTCTCCCCGCCCTGGATGAAGGCTGGCTGGTGGTCGAAGTCCAGCGCGATCCCGCAACCAGCCTCCCCCGCTCCCTTGCAATGGAAGAACAAACGGAACTGGCCATCCGCGCCGCCATCCCGGAAGTCCAGGATCTCTTCGCCCGCATTGGCATGTCCCAAATCGCCACCGACCCCCAAGGCGCCAACCAGAATGACATTTATATCCGCTTCCGACCCCGCGCCGAATGGCGGCAGGTCAACGGCCATACCATTTCCAAGGCCGAACTGGCCGGCCTCGTCACCGCCGCCATCAACCGCGCCGTGCCCGACCAGGATACCGAATTGAACCAACCCATCGGCGTGCGCTTTGATGAATTGCTCGAAGGCGTCCGCACCGACCTCGCCATCAAATTGTACGGCCCGGACTACGACCGCCTCGACGCCCTCGCCGGCCAGGTCGCCGACTTGGTCAAAACCGAACCCGGCGCCGGCGAAGTGGTCGTGGATCTGCCCGGACGCACCGACACCATGGAATTCAACCCCAACCGCGACGCCATGCTCCGCTACATGGCCACCGCCGACCAGGTGAACAACGCCGTCGCCATCGGCCTGGCCGGGCGCACCGTGGGCCGCATTGACGAAGGCGACCTGTTCTACCCCCTGGCCATCCGCCTCGCCGAAACCAACCGTCTTGATCCGCAGATTTTGAACGAACTTCCCCTCCGCGCGGCCGATGGCACCCTCGTGCTCGCCCTCGGCAACCTCGGCACCTGGTCCAAAATATCCTCCGTCACCGCCATTACCCGCGAACAGGCCGCCCGCCGCGAAGCCGTCCTCGTGACCGTCAAAAACGCCGACGTCACCGGCTTTGTGGAGCGCGCCCAACGCGACCTCCGGGCCAAAATCACCCTGCCCCCCGGCTACCGGCTTGAATTCGGCGGCGCTTATAAAAACTGGGAATCCGGCAGCCGCCGCCTGGCCCTCGCCGGCGCCGCGTTTATCCTGCTCAGTCTGGCGCTGGTTTATGCCACCTTGAAAAACGGACGGCAGACCGCCCTCGTGGCCCTCGGCATTCCCCTCGCCCTGGCCGGCGGCATCTACGGGCTTTGGTTCCGGGATCTCCCGCTCACCCTCCCCGCCGCCGTCGGCTTTGTCACCCTCGGCGGCCTGAGCCTGCTGAACGGTCTCGTGCTGATGACCTATTTCAACCAACTCCGCGCGCGCGGCGTTGACCCCGTGCCCGCCGCCCTCCAGAGCGCCACCACCCGGCTCCGCCCGGTACTGATGACCGCCCTCGTCGCCGGGGTCGGCTTTGTTCCCATGGCGGTTTCCCATGGCATGGGGGCCGAACTCCAGCGCCCCTTCGCCACCGTGGTTATCAGCGGCATCATCACCGCCACCACCTTCACCCTCCTCCTGCTTCCCCTCCTGTTGCCTTGGACCGGCACCCTGACAAAATCCGGCCAAATCGCCCGGGATTTGTAACGAACCGGAGACCTGCTTGTCACCGGATCGTTGCTGGTCAAGGCCGGTCGCAATGCTATCGTCGGATTGAAAGAAATTGAAAACGCCTTCCACTACGGGAGGCATGTCGGGTGATCTAAAAACTGTTTTATTAGAGGACAAATTCCATGAAATTCCAACCTTACTTGACTGCATTCACCTTGGCGGGCCTGCTCGCCGGGGCCGCCCAAACCAGCCACGCCCAAAACCTCCTGCTCAACGGCAGCTTTGAAGACCAGGGCGGCAGCTTCACCAACTGGACTCAGACCCTCGCCGCCACTGGCAGCAATCTGAGCATTGACGACGGCTCATCCACCCTGTTTATCCCGCAGGATGGCGGCTATTACGCCCTGTTTGCGGCCGGCAACGGCCAGGCCGACACCATTGACCAGGTCGTCCCCACCAACCCCGACACGTATTACGACATTAATTTCTGGGTCAATGCCAAATATGCCGGCGCCGATCTCGTCGTCACTTGGGACGGAAACCAGCTCACGCACCTCGACAGCTCCTACAACTCCGGTGCCGCCAACAATGGCTGGGTAAATTTTGATTTTCTCGCCCTGGCCTCGTCCCCCGCCACGGATCTCTCCTTTGCCAGCTATGCCGACACGGCCCTGGGACTGGATAACCTCAGCGTCACCCCCGCGCCCGAACCCACCACCTTGGCTCTGGCCGGAATTGGCGCATTGGGACTCGCCGTCCTGCGCCGGAATCGCGCCCGTTGATCCGGTGACTGCGCGATGCCTGCCAACCTGAATTCATCCCGCTGGCAAGCCACCCGTAGAAATACAGGTATCGCAAAAATCAAAAACGTTCCCGGAGGTTTCCTTGCGCCTCCGGGAACGTTTTTTCCCCCACAAAAGATGAATCGTAGCGGATTAACCAAACCGCACATGGCCGGAAAAACTAAGCTTCCCGGCTGGCTCGGCATCTATTGGGCATCCGGCGGCGATCCGCTGCGGAATATAATCTTTCAATATATATGCGTTATGCTTACGCCGCCGAGCCTGTCCCGCCATTTTTTCCCGTCGCCGGTTTATGCTGGGGCACGACCGCGCCCAACACCTCCGCCAGCGGCACCGGCTGCTTGAAATAGAACCAGACATCACCATCCGGCTGCGGCACCGCCGCCGTCAGTTCCCATCCCAGGGAACCCCAGTGTTTGATCAGCACATCCTGCGAAGCCAGCCCCAGATCCACGCCGTCGGCCCGGGCGCTGACAATCTGATAACGCCAGCGGGTGGGCGGACGTTCAATCAGCTTCTCCATCAGCCGGCTTTTGCAATTTTGATTTTCGCGCTTGTAACCAAACCGCTCGGCGGAATGATCCCGCTCCTGCACCAGGTGTTTCAGGCAATAGCCGCCGCTGATCGCCGCCTGACCACAGATACGGCAGCCGCCCTGCGCCATCTTGCGCAACTGCCACTTCCGCTGACGGGATACCGGCAGGTGCGTAAATTCATCAACAATTTCCGGTCGCCCAATCTTCCGGCGGGGCGGTTGCTGTTTCAATTCTTTTAAATTTTGTTTCGGCATAATGTCGGGGTCGTACGAAATGCGCTCCGCATTTCGTGCCAACCATGGTTTTTCTCCACCCACCCGAGGAGACTTGATCTGGGACCAATAACTGCAAAGCTACCACTTCTGAGGCGAGTATTTGAAAAGCCAAGCCGGTTTTTGAAGCCAAGTTACTTCAAATGACAACCATACTTGTTGCTTGCGACCATACTTCCCGACGTCAAGCTGCTACTAAAGGAAAAATATCACCAAAAGGGAAACTGTCAACCGCCAACTATTTTTTGCCATGGTATTTTAAACCGAAGCCCATCGGCCACAACCTACAACGGAAAGGCCGCTCCCGGGATCCGACTTTCCGCCTTTGTCATTTTACGCAGCAGATGCGGATAAAGAAAGATTTAGGGTCAACCTCGCGGCCCCTCACGCGCGCTTCGTCCGGATGAACAAGGTCAACCCCGCCGCCAGCACCAGCAAGCCGCCCGCCAAAACCAGCGCCGTCTGAAAACTGCCCCCGCTGCCGGCCGTCAGCACCTGCTGGATCTTCGGAAATACAAAACCGCCCACTCCCCACGCCGTAAACAAAACCCCGTAGTTCATCCCAAAATTCTTCAACCCCCACAAATCCTTGGTAAACGACGGAAACAGCGCCAGATTTGCCCCGTAGTTGAAGCCGATGAACGTCGCCAGCAGCACAATCGTGAGCGCCGCCGAGTCCTTTGCCGCCGTGATCGGGATCGCCGCAAACATCAGCGCCGCCTGCAACCCCAACACCAGCATCAGGGTCCACCGCCGGCCGATCTGGTCCGACAACACCCCCGCAATAATCCGGCCGCCGGCATTGCCGATCGCCATCACCGCCACCGCAATGAACGCATGCTCGCCCATGCTCTTCTTCGCCATGCCGCTAATGCTGCCGATCACCATCAGCCCCGCCCCCGCCCCGATGCAATAAATCGTCCATAACAGGTAAAAACCCGGACTCCGCAGCAAATCCCCCGGCGTCGCGTTCTGAACCGCTGTGGCCGCCGGCTTCCCGGCGACCGGAGCCGGCGCCACCACAAATCCGGCCGGCGGATTCTTCAGCAATTGCGCCAAACCGCAGACAATCAGCGTAAACGCCACCCCCAAATACAGCATCGCCTTTTGCAACCCGAAATCATCCAGCAACCATTTGGAAACCGGGGCCAGATAAACCGGGGCCAACCCGAACCCCGCCACCACCAGGCCCGCCACCAGACCCGTCTTGGCCGGCGGAAACCATTTCAGCGCGGGCGGCGTGGCCGAGGAATAGCCGCAGCCGATGCCCAGTCCCACCAGCACTCCAAAGCCCAGCAGCCAAGTCTGATAGTTGCTCGTCGTCGAAATCAACACCATCCCCGCCCCCACCAGTAAACCGCCGACGGTGGCCGTCACCCGCGGACCAAACCGGTCCTGGCAGCGACCCGCAAAAATCATGGCAAACGCGAAGACCAGACAGCACAGCGCATAGGGATCGTTCAACTGGCCCCCCTTCCAGCCAAACTCCTTTTCGATGGTCGCCTTGAACAGGCTCCAAGTGTAGAGTACGCCGAGCGCGAGATTGATGCCGAGACCGGAGCCGGCCACCAGCCAGCCGGGATTTTGGGTTGCCTTTGTCATGAGTGGGAATTAAGCCGGACATTAATGGAGCTGACTCTGCCTGACAATGACAAAGTCCCGATCCTGCCCGAAACGCGGCGTTTATAACGGGTGTGAAGGACGGGCGTATCCTGTGCGCCGAAGCATCAGGTTGTGAAGATGTGTACCCCATGCACTTGGCCGGCCAAACGCGGGTTAAGCCAGTGGTAACGCTGGTAATTCGCACGTTGCTGCGGGTCACAGACCCGCGCTCCGGGGCAGTGGCAGGATGCGCCGCTCACCAACGGTTGCCGCCCCCAGCCACCACCGGCGATTGCTTTATCCCGCGCAAACCCGCCGACGGTATTTCGCGAGCCCCAGCCCCAGCCCGGTGAGGCCCAGCAGCAGGGTCGAAGGTTCCGGCACGGTGGTGGTAAAGTGACTGTCAACGCTGGCTTCGCTGCCGGTAATCAGCTCTTCGAGCGTCAGATAATAGCTGTTTGTATTCACGGAATGACTGCCATTCACGGTATAGGGATAGACGTCAACGCTCGACGCCAGCGTGGTTAGCATGTTGAAATAATTGGTTCCCAAGTAGGCGGAGCTGATGATCGGACCGCCGCTGGCGGGACCGGTGGTGGCCAGGGAAACGTTGCCCAGCGTAGGGCCAAATGCGCCGGCCGAAAAATAGACCTGGAGGGTGGTCGCCCCGATACCGGCGGTGGCGCTGGCAACATCCAAATCCAGATTCGGAGCCACCCCGTTGGATATGACGGTTCCCCCGACAGTAATATTTATGCTGTAATCGCCAACGGTGCCATTAAAGTTAAAATAGGGATAATTGGCATTGTTGGTCATGTAGGCAAAGTCCCCGGTTGCGGTGTCCACGAGGTACAAGCCTGCGGTAGTCGGAGGCGTCGGAACTGCGGTGGCCACCTGAACGAACCCGGCGACAGCCAAGGCCGCCAGCAGAAGTTTTGATATGTTTTTCATAGCTGAATAAATATTTGCGATTTACCTGCCTGTCTGCGACCAGCATGTTGTGTTTCTCGATTATCCTCCTCCCCCTCCAAGCAACAAGATGATATATCAACCGAATATGGCCAATTACCGGCTTTTTATTGGCGCCGGGCGGCTAGGGGTTCGTGGGCGGCTGGCAGGTGTTGGCCCTTTCCCTGTCATCAAAATTCCCGTCGCTGGAGGTGGCGGTGACCACTGATTTGTTAAAGCCGAAGAGGCCGTAAATCCGGTACCAGATGCCGGCGCACCAGTTCGGCAAAGGCGGCCTCAGACTGGGTGCGGGCGAATTGCCGCACCAACTCCATGTCTGTCCAATCGGTCATTTACCCTATTATCCCCGCCCCGCGCCGAAAACAGACAATTATTTTAAACTTTTGGAGGAGGCGAAGAGGAGGCTTAGCTCAAATCTCAAATTTGGCATTTGAGATCCTCCCGGCGGGCACGCCAGAGACCAGCCGCAAATAAAAAAGCAGCGGGCGTTGCCACCCGCTGCCTAGTCGATCTGAAAAAGGAATGCTTACTTGCGGTTGCGGCGTAAAGCCAGCAAAGCCGCGCCGCCCAAGCCCGCCAGTGCGAGGCGGGCGGGTTCCGGCGCCGGCATAGGCAATATTCCAATCCGAGGCCGTGCTGCCGCTGTTCAATTCAAAGTCGCCGTTTTGAATCAACTGTTGCGTGCCCGCGTGGCAGGCGGGGCAAGGCGCCCGGCCATCAGGTCGCGGGGCTGTGTGCCCCGGGCGCTTGGCCGGCCAAACGCGGGGCAAGCCAATGGTAACGCTGGTAATTCGCAAGTTGCGGCGGGTCACAGACCCGCGCTCCGGAGGCAGTGGCGGGATGCGCCCGGCGGCATGGGCGCAAAGTTTTTACTTGAACCAGCCGCCAAAACCCTGTCCATTAATCACACTGGATGATTGATTAAGGATAAATCCACGTGTTTTTATTTGCAGCATTTCAGCGGCAACTCGTATTCCGGTTCCGCGCCGGACTGCTTTTGCCTGTATTCTGGCTGTCGCTTTCAACGGCGACCGCCGCGTTATCGCCTGCCCCGGATGCCGACCTGTATTACCGTCGCACCCATGCCGGGGCTTGGCCGTTGGCCGCCGTGAAGGCGGCGGACCATTCGTGGGAAACCAACGATGCGGCCGGCACCATCACCGTGACAGCGCAAGCCGTAACTGTCGGCACCAATGGTGCCTCCCCGTCCCCCCGCCCCCAGGTCCTACTGGATAACAACGTGGACCCGGCCAATCTCGGCAAAGGCGATTGGATCTGGCAAATGCCCGCGACCGAAACCCGTCTTGGCGTTTCCACGGTTCAGGACGTCATCAACTACGAAAAAAGTCTGGGCATGCAATGGATCACCGTCAAATGCGGCGATGGCCATAGCATTTGGTCCCAATTCACCACCGACCTGGTTACCCGCGCCCATAATTCCGGCCTGAAAGTTTTTGGCTGGGCTTATACATATGGCAACAACAGCTATCATTATGTCACTACCGGCACCGCCAATGTCGGCGGCGAAATCACGGTCGCCCTGAACGCCCTCGCCCTCGGTGCCGACGGTTTGATCATCGATGCCGAAATTGAATACGAAACCAACGCCACCCGCCGGGCCGATGCCACGCTCTACGCCAGCACCATAAAATCCAATTACCCCACCCGTTTCCTCGCCCATGCGCCGTTTCCATATATCAATTCGCATTCCGGTTTTCCCTACCTGGAGTTCGGCACCAATTGCGACGCCGTGATGCCGCAGGATTATTGGGACGCCATCGGCATCTCCCCGCAAACCATGGTGGTGAACATGAACAGCCAGTGGCACACGTGGCAGAACAGCCTCACCGGCTTCAATACCAACGCCATCAAACCCATTGTGCCGCTCGGCCAATCGTACGCGCCCGTCACCGGCGCGGAAATCACCGCCTTCCTGCTCGCGCTCCAAACCAATTCACCCAAGGCCACCCCCGCCGGTTACAACGGCTACAGTTTCTGGGATGCCCAGGATCGCAACGCGGACATGGACGCCGCCATCCTCGCCGCCACCGTCGGCACCAACTCCCAGGCGCCTTATATTTCCACCCCGGCGCTGGATCGGATGCTGGATGCCGGCGGCACCAACGGACTGGCCTTCACGGCCGGCGGCACGCCGCCGCTGGCGTATCAATGGCAATTCGCCGGCACCAACCTTCCGGGCGCCACCAACAGCACCCTCACCCTGCGCATAAGCCAGACCAACTTGACCGGCAACTTTACGCTCGTCGTGACCAATGCCTTCGGCAGCGTCACCAGCAGCCCCGTGCCGGTGCTCGTCTATCCGCCGCAGGCCGTCGTCTTTGCCGACAACTTTGACACCAACTCTGCGGCGGCGTGGATCGTCAATAAAAGCTCCGCCGACACGGCCATCGCCTTCAACTACGATTATTCCGCCCTGGGCATTCCTTCCGCACCGCACTCCGCGGGCGGGACCACGCGCGGCGTGCAAATGAAGGCCAACCTCACGCTCGGCGCGGTGGCCGCCCTCTCCATTTCGCCCACCAACCAGTCGTTCAGCGGCGATTACCGGCTGCACTGCGACATGTGGATCAATGTCAACGGCCCCTTCCCCGGCGGTGGCGCCAGCTCCACCGAATTCTTCACCGCCGGTATCGGGACTTCCGGCACCCGCACCGAGTGGACCGGGACTCTTTCCGACGGGGTTTACTTTTCCGCCGATGGCGATGGCGGCGTCAGCGCCACTTCCACCACGTCCGGGGATTACTGCGCCTACCTTGGCAGCGCCCTGCAAAGCACCTCGTCCGGCATTTATTTCGCCGGCGCGGATACCACTGTCCGCGACAATGCCAACGGGTATTACACCTCGGCTTTCCCCGCCGGCGCCGCCGCGCCCGCTTGGCAACAATCTGCTTATACCCAGCAATCCGGGTCGCTCAACAGCGGCACCGTCGGCTTGGGCTGGCACGATGTCATCGTCTCCCGCCGGGGGAACATTGTGGACTGGTCCATCGACGGCGTCCGCCTCATCAGCATCACCAACGTCACCTTTACCGCCAGCAATATCTGCGTGGGCTTTTGGGATCCTTTCGCCTCCCTGACCGACAACACCAATCTCAGCTTTGGCCTCGTGGATAACGTCCGCGTGGAATCACCCGCCGTGGCTCCGCAAATCTCGATTCAACCCGCCAGTGTCGCGGTCAAGCTCACCACCAACGCCAGTTTCACGGTCACCGCCACCGGGTTGCCCGCCCCCGTTTACCAATGGCGTTTTAACGGCACCAACATCGTCAATGCCACCAATGCCAGCCTGACGGTTGTAAGCCCGCAAACCACCAATGCCGGCAATTATTCCGTGATCGTTTCCAATTTCCTGGGCGCGGTTACCAGTACCAACGCCGCGCTTGCCATCATTCCGCCATTGCCCGCGCAATTCCAGTCTGCCACCCTTTTGGCCGATGGCACCTTGCAACTCATTTTCAACGGCGACTCCGCGTGGAGCTACACCGTCGAAACCTCAACCAACCTGGCCGCTTGGACGACGCTGACCAACCTGACCAGCGCCAGTGGCAGCTTTTATGTCACCACCGGCGCCGTCACCAACGGCCCCTGCCGCTTTTATCGCGCCCGCTCCGGCCCTTAATATCCACTACCAATTTAATATGAAGCTAAAATTCTGGCACACTCAACTGCTGCTGGCCAACCCCTGGAAAATCGCCAGCACCAAAGGCTCCGGCACCCACAATGTCATGCTCGTGGAACTCACGGACAACGACGGCGTCACCGCCTATGGTGAAGCCGCCCCCTCCGTGCTCTACGGCGAAAGTGTCACCACCGCCGGCATCTTTTTCGCCCAGGTGGACGCCGCCCGGCTGTCTTTCAGCGACATCCCCGGCAGCATGGCCTATCTCAACAGCCTGTCGCCCCACCAGCAGGCCGCCGTTGGCGCCCTGAACATGGCCCTGCTCGACGGCGCCGCCAAACGCGCCGGCCAGCCGCTGTACGATTTTCTCGGCCTTGGCTTCCGTGAGAACAGGCACGTTACCTCGTTCAGCATCGGCATTGATGCGCCCGAGGTTATCCATCGCAAAACTCTCGAAGCCGCGCAATACCCCGTGTTGAAACTGAAGCTCGGCGATCCGCGCGACCGCGAAAATCTCGCCGCCCTCCGCGCCGCCGCGCCCGACAAACCCGTGCGCGTGGATGCCAATGAAGGCTGGCAGACCAAGGAGGAAGCGTTGGAAAAACTCGAATGGCTCGCCGCCGATGGCAACATCCAGTACGTCGAGCAACCCATGAATCGCCGCACCGCGCCCGCCGATCTGGCCTGGCTCAAGGCCCGCACCCCGCTGGAGCTCTTTGCCGATGAATCCTGCCATACCATCAAAGATGTCCCGCATTGCGCGGAGTTCTACCATGGCGTGAATTTCAAACTCGTGAAAACCGGCGGCATCAGCATGGCCCACGAATCCCTCGTGGCCGCCCGCAAGGCCGGCCTTAAAACCATGATCGGCTGCATGATCGAAACCAGCGTGCTGGTCACCGCCGCCGCCCACCTCGCCGAACTGGCCGACTTTTTGGACATTGACGGCAATCTGCTCATCACCAACGACCCGTTCATCGGCGCCAGCGCGGAAAAGGGTGTCATTTCCTTTGCCAACGCTCCGGAGAAAATCGGCCTCCGCGTACGGCCCCGGCAGTTGACATAGCGGCGGTGACGCCTTGTTATAGCCGCCCCGGGGCCATGGCCCGTTGCCAATGGAAAATCAATCGACTTTGCGCCGCATGTACACCGCATGCATCGGCGGCATGCTCGGATACGTCGCCAGCAGGTCGGGAATCCGCATCAGCATCCACGGCTGACGATAATTGTTTCCGTTCTTGGTGAAGACAATGTCATCCGCCAGATAGGTGGCGGAGTGCTTGATCTCCTGCTTGTCATTCATCAGGAGCAAAATGTCTCCGTACACGGAAGGCGCGGCAATTTGATAATAATTTTGCCGGATGTACGCCACGGCAAAGGCCGGATCATTGAAGCGGTTGTCCGGCGTGTCGTTGCAAAAGTTGAACGTGCTCCAATGACAGTCCATGATCGGCTCGCCGGGCTGCGGCGGCAGCGGAAACGTATAGAGCCGGTCGCGCGCAAACTTGGGCAGCAAATAATACAACCCCAGGTTGCCGCCGTCCGGCAGTTGCTTGAGCGCTTCCAGCAGCGGCCGGATGTCCGTAAAATGCACGCCGGGAATGTGGCCCCAATAGGCCGCAATCTTGTCAATGTCCGTATCCGGCTTCACCATCAGACCGCCGAGCAGCGCGGATTGCCGCGACAGCGCCTTGGCCACCGCCACCCGCCGCTCCGCCGTCGGAATCCGGATCAACAGCGCGTCGTAATCCACCAGTTGCCGCGCGTTGCCGTTGGGATAAATGAATTGTTTCAGCACGGCCACATCTTCCGGTTGCAGCCGGGGATCATGGTAAATGGAATCAACGGTGTCCGCCGGGAAGATGTAGGGATAGTCGAGGTAAAGATAGATCCCCATGCCGGCCAGGGCCGGGTATAATTTGGCCCGGACTTCCGGACCGAAGGACAGCAGAAACGCGTCCGAGGGCCGCAGTTCCGTGCCGGTGGTTTTCACCGTAAAGGCGCCGGGGGCAAACGCGAGGTCCACCTGCGCGGCGGTAAGGCCGTTCTTCGTGAGCAAGGCTTTCACCGCGTCCGAGTTCAGGCCGTTAAAGTTCCACACTTCCGCATGGGGAATGGCCACTTCCTCCGTCAGGTATTCCGCCGGGCGTTCCAGTTCAATGTCGCGCATGATGAGATCGCCCCACGCGCCGGAATGAATCGTGCGGGACTTGTCCTTGGGATCCACCAGAAACGGATCCGCCGGTTTGGAGCCATGATCCTTGGCGAGAATTTTGAAATTGAGAAAGGACGTGCCGGCGATCAGTGCCAGACTGAATATAATCAGTCCGGTCAGCGTGAAGCGGAACATGTTTCCAGTCGGGGCCGGGGCGGGAACATTGACCGGGTTGGAACCGGCGGGATTGGCGGACGCCGCTTTTTGCGGCTTACTGGGCTTGCTCATGGTGATGCGACGTTTATGGGCCGGCCCCCCGGACCAGACCGTTTCGCATCGCCATCAGGGCGGTAGCAACGGCTGCCTAGGGACTCGCCTAATACTAATAATCAAATTATTGACAGACAAGCCTTTATAAAGGCAACTTAAAATATATGAGGAATACTGCTATTTAAAAACAGCCGGACTGGTATTGCCTCGCCGGGCGGCGCGACCGCCGGGGCGCCCCTTAAGGACCGCAAGGTTTTGGTTGGCAACCTGCTTTCAGGATTTCACCGCCGAACATGCGGACAATATTTGCTTGGTGCTTGCCAATCAGGGTGTAGTCATATTTTGTCCTTGGCCTAAGGTAAGGGTGTATTGTGAATCAACTAGCCGACAAAACCTCCCTAGCCGCACCGTCCACCCGGCGGCCGAGCACGGTTTATTATCATACGCCCGTGCGGGAAACCGCCTTTGACCGGCCACGCGATTTCTTGAGCAACCGGTTTGTTTACGCCGTCATCTCCTCCCGCGCCCGGGGTCTGGCGCTGGGCGTGAACGTGAATCCGGACAAAGCCTGTAATTTCAACTGCACCTATTGCGAAGTGGACCGCCGGAGCGGCCTCGAAAACATCAAGCTGGATGTGGAAGTAATGGCCACCGAACTTCGCCGAACGCTGATGCAGGTCCGGCAGGGGCAGTTGTTGGATAAGCCGGCTTACCGGCATCTTCCCAAAGAACTGTTGATGCTCCGCCAGGTCGCTTTAAGCGGCGATGGCGAACCCACCCTCGCGGACAATTTCCGGGAAGCCGTGGAAGCCGTCGTGCGCGTGCGCGCATTGGGTTCCTTCTTCAAGATCGTTCTCATCACCAACGGCACCGGCTTGGACCGTCCCGCCGTACTGGAAGGCCTGCAACACTTTACCAACTCCGACGAAATCTGGGTGAAGCTCGACGGCGGCACCCAATCGTTTTTGGAACGCGTCAACCGGCCGGACGTGCCCTTGGAAAAAATCCTGGCCAACATCCTATTGGTCGGTCGCCAGCGTCCGGTCGTAATTCAAAGTCTGTTCCCCGCCCTGCATGGCGAAGAGCCGTCCTTTGACGAAATCCGGGAGTACAGCCTCCGTCTCAAGGAACTCAAAGCCGGCGGGGCGCAGATTTCGCTGGTGCAAATCTATTCCGCCGCCCGCCCCGGCAACAACCCCGAATGGGGCCACCTGCCTCTGCGCGTGCTCTCGCAAATCGCGCAAACCGTCCGCCAGACCACCGGCCTGCGCACGGAAGTGTTTTGATCTGCTTGGGGTGGCGACGGCTCGTCGCCACAACGTCGCCTTTTCCCCCACGCGCGTCGCTTTACCCCGCACCTGGGCGTTCGATGTTGGGTGTTGGATGTTTCCCCATTTTTCATTGGCCTGAAGCTGGCCAACCCAGCCCCAAACCCATCCCCGGCACCTGCTTGCATAGAAGCACAAATGAATTTCACGCTTGATTCCAGCTTCCAACTGCCACATGTTCGCCATTAAGCACGGCTGTGGCAGGTAGGCCATTTCAAGCATTTTGACTGCCGAATAACTGTTAGCGCATTGCACACGAGACTATGAAAAACACAATAACCTTGGCGGTTGCAGTAATTATCGCGCTCCTTTTCAACATCGAGTGGGAATGGCATCCTTCAGGCATAACAACGATCACATGGGGCGGGCCAATTGGCGGCATTGTTCTCTGTGCTATCATTTGCTTGGTGCTCATTTACCGCTCGTTCCTCGCCATTCAGGATTTTCTGATTGCCAAGCGGCTTTTAACAACCAGAGTTACCACAAAGCTAGATCTTCTGCCTTGGATTGTTTTGCTGCCATTGGGGGTAACTTATATTGCTCGTGGCGACAGTTGGTTTTTCAAGTGGGGTGATAGCAAATGGAAGTTCTGGTATTTTGTCGCTTTGCTTGTGAGCATCTTTGTATTTCAGATATACACTGTCATTCGCCGCGTTGTTCAGCATGCCAAGGGAAGTGCCTAATCATCAGCACCGGAACCAACCGCACCGTGTCAAGCCGAGCCCTGAGGCAATGCCCGATGGCGCGATTTACGCCATAGTCCTGCTGCTGCCGGCTTCGCTTGGTCACGCCGCGCCAAGTTAGCCATCCACTTTATGAAGCATACACTTTATGAAGCATACACTTTATGAAGCATACACTTTATGAAGCATACACTTTATGAAAACTGAACTACTAATGAAGTGGGGATTTGTGATTCCGACGGGAGAGTATTGCGGAGGGGTGCTCGCCGGTGTCGGCTGCGGAACTTTTATCGCGACTGTGATTCTCTCGCCAGAGCATCGCCTCACCCAGCCCTGGATTTGGTTTGCTGGGATTGGATGCGTCGCTGTCGGTTCACTGTTGGCGCGATCAGCCCAGCGGAAGAGATTCCAGAAAAATTTGTCAGATGAGAAACCAGCCGCCTAAACAGCCGCCGGCACCAGCCGCCGACTTGTCGCGGTCCTCGTCCAGAAGCATGCGTGTATGTCTCGCAACGCTACCATAGTGGCATTGATTCAGTTGCTGGTTGTGATTCTGGGGATTTTCGCCTTGGGCATTATCCTGAAAGCGGAGGGTTATCCTGACGATCCGCCATTGCCAGCCAGTTTAGACAGGGCGGTATGGAGTCCGCTCGTTTTGCTATTGCGCGAGCACGGGCTGGCGTTGTTGTCTATCCCGGTTGGCTGGACAATTCTCACTGCACGGTCACAAAACCGGCGGATTATTTTCTCACAGGATATTTGGCTGATCATCGGCGTCATTGCCGCCGTCGCCATTATCGCGCTTTTTATCTATGCCTGCACCAACCGATATGCATATGTGCCAAATTGACGACACGCCTGACCTGTCGCCGCAGCCATCTGCCGCCTGGTTGAACCGCATCAAGTAGGTACTCGACGATAGCTGGTTCGCCCGATGCCATGAGAAAACTTTTACAAACATCCATCTTCACAGGGTTGCTGGCCACCGGTTGCCACAGCTTGGACGCCCCCGAACATCCGCCCCGGCTGGCACTTCGGTATCACGAAGCGCGCTACGACCTCACATTCGACTTGCCGGCCAGTTGGCAGGGGTATTCAGTGACAACCCAAGAATGGGTAGGTTATCCAAGCAAGATCGATCATGGTCCGATCATGGTTCTGCGGCATCCGCAATGGCGGGCTGCAAAACCTTATCAGGACATACCCATCATGGTATTCACCCGCAGCCAATGGGAAGCCGAAGAACAGGGCAAATTCTTTCCCTACGCCGGCGGCGTCATCTCTGAAATGTGGCATAATCGCAGATACGTGTTTGGCATATATAGCCGCTACAATGCCGACGACGACGTGCAGGGTTGTCATGAGGCAGATGACATCATCCATCAAAATCGGGCGGCCCACCCCGAGCCGCAACTGTTTCCTGAATAGCTGGTTTCGCATGGATCGGGAAGTGACCGCTCAATGGTATTTTAATTTTCCCATTACCCAGCATCCCCTTCTTGCTTTGCGTTCCTCCACCATCTCAGCGACTCTGCGCTGATTCCCCTGCCGCCGGCGCAACCTCAGTCCATTGAGGCGGTCATTCACGCTAAAATTCCGACCGCAGGACGGCGCGCGCCAGGGAAATCAATTTGGTGCGGGACACCCGCAGCTTGAGCCGCTGCCGCAGGAAACTCTTTTTCAGGAATTCGGTATGATGATCCGCCAGAATTTCCCGCACCTGGGCATGGGTGGTGGCGGCTTTGATTTCGGAAATCATCTGGAAATCGGCATGGAAGTAGTCGGGGTCAAATTTCAAAACCAGCCAGGCCAGCGGAAGCGTGGCGGGGCGGTACAGACAATGCCAGAGCACCCGCACTTCCAGGTCTTCGGCCCGGCAACGGTGGCTCCGGCAAAACAACCTGGCAAAAGTGTACCCGCCATCCGTAAAGTGCGCGGCAGGTGCCGCCGTATCTCCCGGCATTCCACCCGCAAACCCGCCTTGAAAACCGGTCACACTGGTTTTCAGGGAAATGGAGTCGTCGGCATTCACCGGAAAGGCCCCCATTGTTGCGGGTAATAATCCGGCTGCAACGGCGCCACCTTCAACTCCCGCATATCCACCTTGAAGAACCGGTGCGGAGCGGTTGACGGCGACGTTTCCGGCCGGTTGTAAGTCATGTAAACCACGCACTCATCGGGCCGGTTCTCCGCCACCATGGACCAGACCGGCTCGTCCTGGGGAAATTCGGCCGCGGAAAAGTGGCGGACCGCGCGCGTGGCGCGCTTGATCCGCCGCCGGTGCGTCAAATATCCGCTGATGGTTGCCAGGACGGCCATTTTCAGAATGAGTTCCGGGTCTATACTGCTGAAAAACTATCATGTCCGACGGCGGAAGGATATCGGCCCCAAACTGTTTACGAATATCCCATTAACATATTGCCCGGTAGTTGATTTCTTTAGCGGAGCTAAAGGTGCAGCCGGCAACCCATGCCAAAAAAACGCCCGGGACAAACGAAGTTGCCCCGGGCTTGAGAATCGCCAACCGCCAGACGGTCAGAGCCGGGTCACCCTTGGGTGACGGTCTTGATACCTTTGCGCGTGGCGAGGTATTGGTACAGTTCCCAGCGTTTGCCGGCATCAGCTTGCGACTGGTCGAAGAATTTCTGCGCCTCTTCGGGCTTGGCCTTGGCCAGCATCTTGAACCGGTTTTCGGTCATCATGAAGTCCTGCACCGTGCCCTTCGCCGTGCCGGAATCCACCTGCAACGGGTTCTCGCCGCGCTCGGCCCGGCGCGGGTCGTAGCGGTACAGCAACCATTGGCCGGACTCAACCGCGAGCTTCTGCTGCCGCGCGCCGACGCCCATGTCAATCGGGATGCCGTGCGCGATGCAATGGCTGTAGGCAATGATCAGGGACGGACCGGGATACGATTCGGCTTCGATGAACGCCTTGAGGGTCTGTTCATCCTTGGCGCCCATGGCCACGCTGGCCACGTAAATGTTGCCGTAGCTCATGGCGATGAGGCCCATGTCTTTTTTGCCGGCCGGCTTGCCGCCGGCGGCAAACTTGGCAATCGCGCCGCGCGGCGTGGACTTGGACATCTGGCCGCCGGTGTTGGAATACACTTCGGTGTCCATGACGAGCACGTTCACGTTGCGCCCGCTGGCGAGCACGTGATCGAGACCGCCGTAATCGATGTCGTAGGCCCAGCCGTCGCCGCCGACGATCCAGACGCTGCGTTTCACGAGCTGGCCGGCCACGCTGAGCAGGCGCTTGGCCTCGGGCAAATCAATGTGGGCGAGCTTGGCGCGGAGCGCTTCCACCCGTTCACGCTGTTCGTAAATGCCGGCTTCGTCGTCCTGGTTCGCGTTGAGAATCTCGGTGACGAAGTCATCGCCCAGTTGGGGCGCGAGTTTCTTGACGAGTTCGGCGGCAAATTCCGCCTGCTTGTCGATGGAGACGCGGAAGCCGAGCCCGAATTCCGCGTTGTCTTCAAAGAGCGAGTTGCACCAGGCCGGGCCGCAGCCTTTTTCATTCTTGGCGTAGGGCGTGGTCGGCAGGTTGCCGCCGTAGATGGAGGAGCAGCCGGTGGCGTTGGCAATGACGGCCCGGTCGCCAAAGAGCTGGGTGAGCATCTTGAGGTAGGGCGTTTCGCCGCAGCCGGAGCAGGCGCCGCTGAATTCAAACAGGGGGCGCAGGAGCTGCTGCTGACGGAGCATGCCGGTCTTGATGCGGCGGCGGTCGAGTTCGGGCAGCGTGAGGAAGTAATTCCAGTTGTCGCGTTCGCTGTCGCGCAGCGGCGGCTGAGGCTGCATGACGATGGCCTTGGTGCGTTCCGGCGTTTTGCTGCGCGCGGGGCAGACATCCACGCAGATGCCGCAGCCGGTGCAATCCTCGGGCGCCACCTGGAGCGCGAACTTGAGACCTTTGAATTCCGGCACGCGGGCGTCGGTGGTCTTGAAGGTCACCGGGTGATCCTTCAATTCCTCCGGCGTAAAGACCTTGGCGCGGATGGTGGCGTGCGGGCAAATGGCCACGCACTTGAGACATTGAATGCACGTCTGCGTGTCCCACACGGGAATTTCCAGCGCGAGATTCCGTTTCTCATACTGCGAAGTGGCGGTGGGGAAAGAGCCATCCACCGGGAAGGCGCTGACCGGCAGTTCATCGCCATGACCGCCGGCGAGCTGGCCGAGGACACTGCGGACGAATTGCGGCGAGTTGATCGTGACCGGCGGCAGGAGGGGTCCGGTGCCGTTCACCTTGGCGCCGGCCAGACTGACTTCATGCAGATGCGCCAGCGTATTGTCCACCGCCTGCAAATTCATATTCACCACCTCGTCGCCCTTCTTGGCGTAGGTTTTTTTGATGGAATATTTGATGGCTTCGATGGCCTCGTCGCGCGGCAGCACGCCGGAGAGGGCGAAGAAGCAGACCTGCATGATGGTGTTGATGCGGCCGCCCATGCCGCTGTCGCGGGCGACCTTGGTGGCGTTGATGACAAAGAATTTCGCCTGTTTTTTGATCAGCGATTCCTGCACCGGGGTGGGCAGCTTGGACCAGATCTCATTCGCCGCGTAAGGCGTATTGAGCAGGAACGTGCCGCCGGCAACCAAGCTGTCCAGCATGGTGTAACGTTCCAGGAAGCCCGGCAGATGGCACGCGATGAAATTGGCGCGGGTGATGAGATAGGACGAACGGATCGGCTGCGGCCCAAACCGCAAATGCGACACGGTCATGGAACCGGACTTTTTCGAGTCATACACGAAATAGCCCTGCGCGTAATTGGCCGTTTCCTCGCCGATGATCTTGATGGAATTCTTGTTGGCACCCACAGTGCCGTCGGCGCCGAGGCCGTAGAACAGGGCGCGCACCACGGACGGAGCTTCGGTGGAGAACTCCGCATCGTACTCCAGGCTGGAGTGGGAGATGTCGTCGTTGATGCCGACGGTGAAATGGTTTTTCGACAGGATGGCGTTCTGGTTGTCGTACACCGCCTTGACCATGGCCGGGGTGAATTCCTTGGAGGACAGACCGTAGCGGCCGGTGAGCACCTTGGGCAGCGGCGCATTCGGAAAACGGGCGCTCCATTCTTCCATGATCGCCGTGAGGCAGTCCTGGTACAGCGGTTCGCCGGCGGCGCCGGGTTCCTTGGTGCGGTCGAGCACCGTGATCTTTTCCACGCTGGCCGGCAGCGCGGCGACAAAGCGGCGGCCGTCAAACGGCCGGTAGAGGCGCACTTTGACAATGCCCACCTTCTCGCCGGTGGCGCGGAGGGCCTCCACCGTTTCATCGACGGTTTCGCAACCGGAACCCATAAGCACGAGCACGCGGTCGGCATCGGGAGCGCCGACGTAATCAAACAAATTGTAAGACCGGCCGGTGAGCGCGGCGAAATCATCCATAATTTTCTGGACGATGTCGGGACACGCGGCGTAGTAAGGATTGGCCGCTTCCCGGCCCTGGAAGAAGGCGTCGGGATTCTGCGCGGTGCCGCGCAGCATCGGATGTTCGGGCGAGAGACCGCGGGCGCGGTGGGCATCGATCAATTTCTCATCAATGAGGGCGCGCAAAACGGATTCGTCCAGCATCTCGATCTTGGAAACTTCGTGCGAGGTGCGGAAGCCGTCGAAGAAATGAATGAAGGGCAGCCGGGAACGCAGCGTGGCCGCCTGGGCGATGAGGGCAAAGTCCATGGTCTCCTGCACGGAGGCCGCGCCGAGCATGCCCCAGCCGGCGCTGCGCACGGCCATGATGTCGCTGTGATCGCCAAAGATGGACAGCGCATGCGTGGCGATGGTGCGCGCCGTGACGTGAAACACGGTGGGCAGCAGTTCGCCGGCGAATTTGAACATGTTGGGAATCATCAGCAGCAACCCCTGCGAACAGGTGAAGGTGGTGCTGAGGGAGCCCGTCTGCAACATGCCGTGGACGGCGCCCACGGCCCCGCCTTCGCTCTGCATCTCAATGATGGAGGGCTGGGTGTCCCAAAGATTCAATTTGCCCTCGGAGGCCCACTGATCGCACCACTCGGCGATGGGGGACGAGGGGGTGATGGGATAGATCGCCATCGTTTCGTTCAGACGATAGGCGACCCACGCGGCGGCTTCGGTGCCGTCAATGGTCTTGAATATCCGCTCTTTGGTGGCAGGCATAGTGTTGCAGTTTAATAGGTGAATTGCGCCAGGTAACCGCCGCCGGCGGAGTCGAGTTCCACTTTGAACCCGATGTTCCGGCAGATGTGTTGCATGGCATGGTTGTCGAGAAGGATCTGGCCGCTCAGGCGGTCCAGTTTTTCATCGCGGCCGATCTGCACGAGTTGCTTGAGCAGTTCGCTGCCCAGGCCCTGGTCGTGCCAGTCGTCGCTGATGAGGACGGCGAATTCCGCTTCGTTCACGCCGCGCAACTTGCTGAGGCGGCCGACGCCGAGGATCTTGCGTTCCTCGCCCCTGGCCACCTTGAGTTCGGACACGAGCGCGATTTCGCGGTCATAGTCGTTGAAACAGATACGCGTGAGCCGCTCGTGCGCGACGCGCTGGGACAGTTTCAGCGCGCTGAAATAACGGTGGTACACGCTCTCTTCGGAAAGCGTCTCGTGGAACTTGACCATGAGCGGCTCGTCTTCCGGCTTGATCGGCCGGATGACCACGGGGGTCTTGTTCTTGAGGCGCCACGGCATGACGTACTGCACCGGATACGGCCGGATGGCCGGACGCGGGAGCTGATCCACGGGCGTTTTGAGATCGTGCAACACCACGCGGGCATCCAGCGCGAAAATGCGTTCGGAGGAAACGAGCAGCGGATTGATATCCAGCTCGGCGATCCACGGCTGCTCCACAATCAACTGGCTGAAGCGCACGAGCAATTGTTCGAGCGCGAGAATGTTCGTGGCCTTGCGGCCGCGCACGCCCTTGAGCGCGGTGAAAATCTTGGTGCGTTCCATCATGCGCCGCGCGAGCGTGGCGTTGAGCGGCGGCAGCGCGAGGGCGCGATCCTTGAACACTTCCACCAACTGGCCGCCGGTGCCGAACAGGAGGACGGGTCCGAATTGCGGATCAACACTGCTCCCCACGATGGTTTCATAACCTTCGAGCTTCACCATCGGCTGGACGGTGACGCCGAGGAAATGTTCGCGGCCGGCCTTGCGAACCACGGAGTTCTCAATGGTCTTCCAGGCCTGGCGCACCGCCGAGGCGGTGCGGAGATTCAACTGCACGCCGCCGACATCGGTCTTGTGCGAAATGGTTTCGGAGTGAAGCTTGAGCACGACCGGGAACCCCAGGCGCGCGGCCTGTTTGACGGCCTCGTTTTCGTTCAAAGCCACGTAGGTTTCCACCGTGGGAATGCCGTACGAGGCGAGCAGTTTTTTGGATTCGTATTCCGTGAGGATGGTGCGGCCGGCCTTGCGGACATCATTGATGATGGCGGCGGCCTTGTCGCGGTCCACTTCGCCATGCTCGTCCTCGGCGATGATGGACGGGGTTTCGTACAGGGCGCGCAGATTCTCGCTGTAACGCCACATGTAATAGAACGACTTCGCGGCGCGATCGGGATATTTGAAGGTGGGAATCTGCGCGGCGTTGAGAATGTCTTCGCCCTTTTCCACGGAGCCGGCCCCCATCCAACTCGCGATGATCGGCTTGCCTTCAATGTGGGCGAAAGGCTTCAACTGCTCGGCCGTGCCGACGGGATCGGTCATCGCCTGCGGGGTGAGAATGACGAGCAGGCCGTCCGTATTCGGATCCTTGGCCACAATCTCGATGGTCTTGGCGTAAAGCTCGGGCTTGGCATCGCCAATGACGTCCACGGGATTACCATGGCTCCAGGTGGGCGGCAAAATTTTGTTGAGCGCGTCCATGGTGGCGGGCTCGAGGTCGGCCAATTGGGCACCGCTACCGATGAGCATGTCCGTGGCGAGCACGCCGGGACCGCCGGCATTGGTCACGATGGTGAGGCGCGGGCCTTTCGGGCGGGGCTGCTTGGCGAGCACTTCCGCCATGTCGAACAGTTCGGAAATGGCTTCCACGCGCAATACGCCCACACGCTGGAAGGCGGCCTGCAACACCTCATCGCTGCCGGTCAGCGAGCCGGTATGCGAGGCGGCGGCGCGGGCGGCGGCCTCGGTGCGGCCGGGTTTGATGACGATGATGGGCTTGCTCAGGGCGACTTCGCGGGCGGCGGACAGGAAGCCGCGCGCATCGCCGATGCTTTCCATGTAAATGACAATGCTCTTGGTGGCCGGATCATCGCCGAGATGATAGATCAGGTCGCCCCAGCTCACGTCGAGCATGGAGCCGAGCGAAACGAACGCGCTGAAGCCGACGTTTTCCTTGAGGCTCCAGTCGAGAATGGCGGTGCAAAGCGCGCCGCTCTGGCTGATGAAACCGACGCTGCCGGGCTTCGCCATGCTGGCGGCAAAGGTGGCGTTGAGCTGATGACCGGGAACCATGACACCGAGGCAGTTCGGGCCGACGATGCGCATGTTGACGCGCTGGGCTTCGGCGATGATGCGGCGTTCCAATTCCGCGCCCGCCGCGCCGGTTTCCTTGAAGCCGGCGGAGATAATAATTGCTCCGCGCACGCCAAAATCCGCACAGTCGCGGATAATTCCCGGCACGGTGGCCGGGGGCGTGATGATGACGACCACGTCCGGCACGGTGGGCAGCACCTTGACGTCCGGATACGCCTGGAGACCGAGAATCTTGTCACGCTTGGGGTTGACGGGGTAAACCTGACCGGTAAAACCGCCGGCCAGCAGGTTCTCCAACACGGTCCGCCCCACGCTGCCGGGCGCCTCGGTGGCGCCGATGATGGCAATGGATTGCGGCGAAAAGATGGAGTCCAACTGGCGGCGCCGGGGCCGCAAAATATTATCGGGCGAGGCGATGCTGGCGACCGGGTCGCTGGGATTGCTCATAGTCAAATTCATTCAATACCATGAAAATGACACCGCCGGAGTTTTCCAACTTCACCTCAATTGCCAAATACTTGCCAAATTTAGCCCAGCCCACCTGCCGGATTTTGCCGTGTCCCAATCAAGACTTGGCTTGGGCATCGGCCCAGCGGACGGCGAAACGGACCAGTTCGGTGGCGGTTTTGACCGCCAGCTTCTCCTTGATGTTGATGCGGTGAACCTCGATGGTTTTCACGCTCAAATGGAGGCGCTGGGCGATTTCGCGGGTGCCGAGCCCCTGCCCGATCAGCTGGAAGACTTCGAACTCGCGGTCGGAGAGCCGCTGCACCGGCGAGGCGCCGGTTTTCTCGGTCTGGCTGCCGGAGAGGCTTTCGAGAATGCGCGCGGACATTTTTTCACTGACGTAAATCTGGCCGGCGAGCACCTGCCGGATGGCCTGCAAATATTTCTGGCCGCCTTCCTGCTTCATGATGTAGCCGCGGCCGCCCGCGCGCAACACACGTTCGGCAAAGACCAGCTCATCGTGCATGGAAACGACGAGCACGGGCAGTTCCGGCCGGACGGCGCGAATGTCTTTGAGCAGTTCCAAACCGCTTTTGTCCGGCAGGGAAATATCCAGCAGCACGAGATCCAGCGCCTGCTTGGACACGGCTTCCAGCCCCTGCCGGGCGTTGTCCGCCTCGGCAACGACTTTCAGGTCCGGCTCGCTGCCGATCAACTGCGCCAGACCGGTGCGCATCATGGGATGATCATCCACGATGAGCACGCGCCGGACGGGGGCTTTACTTTTTGGCGGCATGGAAAGGACAGGTTCCGGTTCGGACCGGTTGTTTGGGCGCGGTAAAAATGACGCTGGTGCCGCCGCCGGGATTGCGCTCAACGGTCAGATTGCCGCCCACCATGCCGATGCGGTTTTGCATGATGCGCAGGCCCATGCCCTGGCCGCCGTTAAAGTTTTTGGGGAAACCCACGCCGTCATCGGTCACCCGCAGGGCGAGCTGATGCGGCTCTTCGCGCAGCTGGATGACCAGCCGCTTCGCCTTGCCATGCTTGATGGCATTGGAAACGGCCTCCTGCGCGATGCGGAACAAATGCGTGGCGGCGGTGTGGTCGTCAAACTGCACCGGCTCGGCAAAGTCAAACCGGCAGCGGACGCCGAACATGGATTCCGTGTTCAGCGCGAGTTCGGCCAGGGCGGACATGAGGCCCTCCGATTCCAGCGTCACCGGCGAGAGGCCGCGCGCCAGCAGGCGGGTCTGGCTGATGGCCTCGCGCACGGCGCGGGCGATGTCATCCGCGCGGGCGGAACCGCTTTTGGAAACCGGCTTGAGTTTCTTGGCGAGCACCTGGCTGAGCATTTCGATGCCGGCGAGATGCTGGCAGAGGCCGTCATGCAAGTCCTGGCCAATGCGGCGCTGCTCGCGTTCGCTGATTTCGAGGATCTGCTTTTCCAGATGCTTGCGCTCGGTAATGTCGCGGACGAAGCCGGTGAAAAGGCGGCGGTCGCTGAGCCGGACCTCGCTCACGGACAGGTCCATGGGGAAGATGGTGCCGTCCTTGCGGCGGGCAAAGGTCTCCCGCCCGATGCCGATCACGCGGGCGTGGCCGGTGCGCTGGTAACTTTCCAGGTAGCCGTCATGCTGCTCCCGGTGGGGCGTGGACATGAGCACGCTGACATTTTTGCCGATGACCTCGGCGGCCGCATAGCCAAAAATGCGCTCGGAGGCGGGGTTGAAAGACTCGATGATGCCGCGCTCATCAATGGTGATGATGCCCTCCACGGCGGTCTCGAGAATCGCCCGCAGGCGTTCCTCGCGATCGCGCACGGCCGATTCCGACCGGGCCAGCCGCCCGGCCGATGATGTCTTGGTCTTTTTCCGCATCCCGTTGCTGCGGGGATTATCGGAAATCCGGCGGGGCTTGCCAATGCCAAACACCGAATCAAAAACCACTTCCGGCAAAACCGGAGCAGACAGATGCTTCTTGGTCAATGGACGAGCAGTTGTGCGCGGTACTCGGTGGGCGACTGGCCGAGAATTTTTTTGAACACGCGGTTGAAGTGGGTGAGCGACTGGAAACCGACTTCAAAGGCGATTTCGCTGACGCGCAGGTTCGGGTTCAGCAGGAGGTTCTTGGATTTCTCAATGCGGACACGGGCGACATATTCGGTGAAATTGATGCCCACGACCTTCTTGAACATCTTGCAGAAATAGAAGCTGCTCATGTTGACCGCCTTCGCGACCTGGGCGAGCGAGAGTTCCTCGGTCTGATGTTCGTGAATGTAGGTGCGGGCCTTGGTGATGACCGGCGGCTCGGAATTTTCCTTCTGGATGAAGACCTGGTTGCTGAGCATGGCGAGATGTTGGGCGAAGATGGCGAGCAGTTTCACGGCGGCATCGTGTTCGCGCGGAGAGACGACCTTGCCGTTGAAATAGGCTTCCTTGAGCTTTTCGCGGTCCACTTCCACGCCCCATTTTTCCACGGATTTCATGGCGCGCTCGAACTGTTCCAGCGTGGGTTTTTTGCGGAAGAGCTGGCCGGTCTGGAGATAGCCAATCAGGCGGTCGCTCATGCGGACCGGCACGGCGGTGTCGCACAGGCCCACCGGGCAGGTGATGGTGTGGGGCTCGTCCAGGGATTTTTCGGCGAGCTTTTCCTGGACTTGCAAACAGGCCGCGCATGCGCGACTCTTGCGGGAGATGAGCGCGCAGAAGGGATTTTCGTTGCGCTTGCCGTGATGCGGCAGCTGCCAGGTTTCCACCGGCTGCAACGCCACGGGCAGGCCCGTCAAATCGGCGAACGAACGCTCATACTCGCGGTAGGTTTTGGAAGTGACCAGCGCCTCCACGAGCTCGCGATTGCCATTGCCGTTTTCGGCGACCCCGGTGGGACTGGGGGCGGCAAGGGATCCGGGATTCCATTCGTTCGCCGGTTGCTCTCCGTTTGACTGCTTGGCAATTATTGTTTGCATGTGGACAATTTAGGCGTAGTCGGCATTTGCTACAATTGGGGCAAGCCCCAGACACAAACGGGTGTTCAACCTACCCGGCTAAGGGTTTCCCTCATCCGCCCGGTGATATTGCTTTTCTTGCGGCGGGTTTTCCTTTAATCAAAACACATGAAAATCGGAATCCAGGAACTGATGGTGCGCAGCGGCGTGGCCTTTGGCACGAGCGGCGCGCGGGGGCTCGCCACCGAAATGACGGATCGCGTCTGCTACGCCTACACGAAAGGCTTTCTGCAATATCTCGAAGCGGTCTCGGAATTGCGCCGCCAGGGCGAGGCGGTGGCGGTGGCCGGCGATTTCCGCCCCAGCTCCCCGCGCATCATGGAAGCCGTCTGCCGGGCGGCCGAAGACCTGGGTTACCGGCCCGTTTATTGCGGTCACATCCCCTCCCCCGCCGTGGCGCTGCTCGGCCTCGTGCAAAAAATTCCCGCGATCATGGTCACCGGCAGCCACATTCCCGACGACCGCAACGGCATCAAGTTTAACAAGGCCACCGGCGAAGTTTTGAAGGACGACGAAAAGGGCATGGCCGCGCAAATCGTGGAGCTGGACGACGCCAAATTCGATGCCGCCGGCAATTTCACGCGGCCAACCGGCACGCCCCGCACCGTTGATCGCACTGCGGGCGAAGCGTATGTGGCCCGCTATTTGCAGGCTTTTGCGCCGGATGCGCTGCAAGGCTTGCGCGTGGGCGTTTACCAGCATTCCGCCGTGGGCCGCGACGTGCTCGTGCAGATTTTCTCCGGCCTCGGAGCCACGGTCACGCCGCTGGGCCGGTCGGACAAATTTATTCCCGTGGACACCGAGGCCATCCGCCCCGAGGACGCCGAACTTGCCCGCAACTGGGCAAAAACCGGGCAATTCGATGCGCTCGTTTCCGCCGATGGCGACAGCGACCGGCCGCTCGTGAGCGATGAAAACGGCAACTGGCTGCGCGGCGATGTGGCCGGCATTCTGTGCGCCCATTTCCTCCAGGCCGATTCCATCAGCACACCTGTAAGCTGCAACACCGCCGTGGAAAAATGCGGCTGGTTCCCGACCGTGCGCCGTACGCGCATCGGCTCGCCATACGTGATTGCCTCCATGCTGGAAGCCTCCAAAGCCGGCGCCCAACGCGTGGTGGGCTACGAAGCCAACGGTGGTTTTCTACTGAACTCGGATCTCGTGCTGGACGGCAAACCGCTCCGCGCCCTGCCCACCCGCGACGCCGTGATTGTGCAGCTCGGCATTTTGCTCACCGCCAAACGCTCGGGCAAAAAAGTTTCCGAACTCGTGGCCGCCCTGCCCGCCCGGTTCACCGCCAGCGACCGCCTGAAAAATTTCGCCACCGAAAAAAGCGCCGCCATTCTCAAGCGCTTCAACCTCGGTTCCTTTGCCGCCGACAGCGCCGCCATCGAACAACTGCTCGGTGCGCTGGCCGGCAAAGTCACCGCGATTGACCGCACGGACGGCCTGCGCGTGACCTTCGCCAACGCCGAAGTGGTGCATCTGCGCCCCTCCGGCAACGCCCCCGAATTCCGCTGCTACACCGAAGCCAATACCGAGGCCCGCGCGCTGGGACTGAATGCGGAGGTGATGGCCTGCCTGCGGCAGGCGGAATAATCTGGCTTAAGCAATCTCCTCAAACCGGTGCTCGCCCACATTTTTCCGGCTGGTCTCGGGATTGAATATCTGGCCGTTCATGGCCAGGTAAACGCCGGGCGGCAGGGTCTGCACCGCGCTGACCGCCGTGCCCAGATTGAAGGCCGCATCCGTCACGCGCAGCCGCGCCGGCTGCATCGAGCCGGTGAGCACGATGGTCTTGCCCTCAATTCCCTTCAGCGCCCGCGCCGTCAGAATCATCGTATCCGTGCCATGCGTTATCACGATAAGCTCTGCCGGATCGGCCAGCACCCGCTCGCAGATGAGGGCGCGGTCCGCGTCCGTCAGGTCCAGACTGTCCTTGCGCAGGATGGATTCCACCTCGAACGCAAACGTCACGTTGGCGTGTTGGAGCAGTTCGGTCACCTGCGGCGGGCCCACTTGAAATTCGCTCTTCGCGTCAAAGTAAACCTTGTCAATCGTACCGCCGGTGGTCAGAAATTTTATTTTTGCCTTCATGCCTTGTTCGCCGCGTCAGGGATACCGGCTGAAGCAATGATTCCAGCCGCGAGGGCGAGGGCTGATATCTCGCCCGCATCCGCCAGATATGCTTGGAACAAGCTCTCGAACTTATTGGCCAGCGACACCTCGATCACCTCCAAACCTCCCTGACCATCCCACTCCACCAGCGCATTATGCAACTGCTTATCCAGTGAATCTTCCTGGGCCTCTTTGGGGTCAAAAATCAAGATGTTGAACAGTTTTGGCAGGCTATCGTGCAGGTTTAGCAGCCCGTGTTGATGGGCCAGAGCGACCATCTGCACCCGCCAATGCAACGGAACACTCTCCGCGCTTTGACCGCGCAGTATGCGGGTATAGTCGGTAAGATTCGAGGAGGCGAGCTTGGCCAGTTTAATCAGCCAAGGGTCCGGCTGCTCCGCTGTCGCAATGACGGAATCCGCCCAGCGAACGATGCCGTCTTCATGTAAAAAACCCTGCTCAACCGCCTCGAGAACAATGGCTGCCTGTTGGGATGACGTCATAGTGATTCGCAACTGCGGTCCGACATTAATTTGCCGGTTTTGGCAGCGTTCAGCGCTGCAATTATATTGTATGTGTTCATAGTGCCTTCAGGACCTTGGTCATTTCGTTGAGTTTAAGAACCGTGCGCCAGTTGCGCATCGTTACTGGCGATCCCGCCAGCCGGTCCAGCAGGGCTGGAGAAATTCCCTTTACCATCCGGCACAGGTCCGCCAGCCGGATTTGGTTGCGCCCGGACACATTGATGCCGCGCAACAACGCGATATGTTTGGCCGCTTGTTTCAAGGCGCAATTTCCAAGCGGGCAATATCCCGGTTGTGACCGTCATGCCAGTCGTAATAGCTGATGCGCACCTGCTGGCCATCATGAATGATCCCGGCCTGATGAAAGCCATTTTGCGCGCTGCCTTCCCGGTAGCTGAATTGAATGCCGTTGACTGCAAACTCTTCGCCCACGCCGGGGCTTTTCCTCCATTCCGGCAGATGCCCAAACTGGGTAACTTGGCCGGCCACCACGTCGCAATGTGATTGCTCCAGCGCCGTCCGGATGTGCAGATAATTCCGGTATTTGTCGGCAAACCACACAAACGGCAGCACACTCCAGACGGCCAGGAAAATCGTCATTGGCACCAGTTGTAATTTGGCCCAACGGCCGGCGGTCCGGGCGCCCCGCCGCGCCAGCCAGAACATCACCACGGCGGCGGCGATAAAAATAAAACCGCCGGCCAGCGCAAACCAGTGTTGAAAACCGGTCTGCGCGATGTCAAAAACGACCTGATATTGTGTCGGGTTATTAATCATTGGCGACCGGCACCAGACTTAAACTTTTTCGTCCGGCCAAGGTTAAGCGCCGGAAGGGTTTTAGCTGGGCACTGTTTTTTTGTCGAGTCAATTGCCACGAGTTGAACGGCGCCGGGACGGACTATTCATTATTTTGATCTGCTTCCGAAACATACTATTATGACAACATGCAACCGCCGCTGCCTGACATTGCGACCGAGGATGACATCCGGATTCTGGTGGATTCATTTTATGGCAAAGTAAATGCCGATGATTTGCTTTCGCCCATTTTCAATGACGTGGCCCGGGTTGACTGGGAAAAGCATCTGCCCCTCCTGTATCAGTTCTGGAGCACGCTGCTGTTCCGCACCAACACCTATCAGGGCCGGCCCTGGCCGAAACACGCCTTCCTGCCGATCAAGGCCGATCACTTTGCCCGCTGGGTGGCGCTCTTCAAGGCCACGGTGGACGAGCATTTCTCCGGCCCGAAGGCGACGGAGGCCAAGAACCTGGCCGCCAGCATTGCCGACACGTTTCAAAACCGGCGGCAAATGATGAAATAGGGCGGCTGGCAGGCGACATCCTCACATCAGCGCAAGCACCATCTGCGCAATCGCCGCCACCGCCAGGAGCATGGAGATAAACCACAACGGCTTCTTTTTGGTGACCGTGCAGATCGAGGCCAGGGCAATGGAGACACTGAAGAGGGATACGGAGGTGGCCAACTTGCCGCCGCGAATGCTGGCGGCATCGCGCTTGGCTTCAAACGCCTGGGCTTTGAGCATGGCATTGGTCTTTTCCGTCTCGTATTTGGACAACGCGACGCTCAGTTTCTTCGCCACCGCCGCCATGGCCGGGTTGTTGGTGCGGTCCATGATTTCGGCCAGCGCATTTTCATCCAGGTGCTGCTTGATGGATTTGGACTCGTAGTACGACCATTGGTCGGAGGCCTTGATCTGGCTCATCTGTGTCTGGGAACCATACTTGGCCGCCCACTGGGAGGCCACGGCGCCAACCACGGCAATGATGACGATGGTGAGCGACACGTATTTGGTCCAGGCCTCGCGCTTTTCCTTTTCCTTCGTGGCCGCGCGGTCGGCCTTCAAATCAATGATGAATTCCTTCAGCTCGTTTATCTCGGTTTCTAATTTGTCCATAGTGCGTTAATGCTTAAAAATTGGACGACGATAATACCATATAATTCTCTGTATGCAAGAGGCTCCGGCGGGTGAGAGGCAAACCAGCTAACCGGCAACCGCCTACCGCCGGCCGTCGTACCACATATACGCCGCTTCACGACTGCCGGTGAGTTTGCGATGGTTGAAGATGAAACCGAACAGGATGCCGCCCATTTCGCGGGGCGTATAGAGTTTCACCTTGCGGGCGGAGGTTTTGATGGGATGCCGGTGCAGGATGGCAATCTTGAGCTGGCGGGAGCGGGCGATTTTTTTCAGGCGCTCGCTGAGTTCCAGCTCCTCGCCGGCAAAGTATTCGAGGCTGAAACCGCCGGTTTCGCGGAATTCGGCGGTGCGAACGAAAATAAAGGATCCGGCCATCAGTTTCTGGCAACGGCTGATCCCATTCCAAAAGCGGGTAACCAGCCGGGGACCGAGGGGTGCATCATCCAACCGGATGGTGGCACCGCCCGCCAGGCAGCGGCCGGATGCCATCGCCTCGGCCACGTCATCAAAGAGCCCTTCGCTGGGATGAGTGTCGGCATCCACAAAGACCAGCCAGTCGCCGGTGGCCACCGAAGCGCCGGCATTACGGGCGCGGGCGATCTGGTTGACCGGCTCAAAAACGACCTCGGCTCCGGCGGCGCGGGCGATGTCGGCGGTGCGATCCGTGGAATTGTTGTCGCAGACAATCAATTGAAGGCGCCAGCCGCGCCGGGTAAAGGCGGCGGCGGCGGCTTTGATTTCGGCCAGCGAGCCGCCGAGGAGCTTCTCCTCATTAAAGGCCGGGATGATCAGCGAGATCTTCAAGCGGTCAGAATAGTGGACCGGGGAGGCGGGCCAAAGCCCAAAGTCCTTGCGGAGCAAGACAATTTTCCAAGGACCGCTCAAAGCTTGCAGGACAGCCCATGGCAGACTGTGCCTCATCCGGCGGAACGCGCCCATGCCGGCGACCGGTCACGGCCACGCGGCCGGCCAAGTCCGAACTTCACCCCATGGCGTCCCCCGCCCCATTCGTTAGATTTCCTGTTTTATCACCGGTTTTCAATTAGCTGTAACCAAGAAAGCCAAAATAGGGCCTGTCTATGCCAATATCGGTCAAGCGGCAACATCTGAAATAGGGCATAAAAAGGATGGGAATGGCACACGGGCGAGCGGTTGATGGAGCTGGTGTGAAGTTCCCGATAAAAAACGCGTTAAACCCAGTCTTTTTGCCAAAGTGAAAACCAAACCTGTCCTTTTCAATAACACGGTCCTCCGGGACGGCCACCAGTCCATGGCCGCCACCCGCATGACCACGGCCCAAATGCTCGAACCCGCCCCCATCCTCGATGAGATGGGTTTCGCCGGGCTCGAAACCTGGGGCGGCGCCACCATTGACTCCTGTCTGCGGTTCCTCAATGAGAACCCCTTCGACCGCCTGCGCACCCTGAAGAAAATCGCGCCCAAGACGCCCCAGCTCATGCTGTTGCGCGGCCAGAACATCGTGCAATACACCAGTTTTCCCGACGACGTCGTGGAAGCCTTCGTCCACTGCACCTGCGCCAACGGCCAGGACATCCTCCGCATTTTTGACGCCCTGAACGACGTCCGCAACCTGGAGACCTCCATCAAGGCCACCAAGAAGTACGGCAAACACGCCCGCGGCGAGCTGTGCTACACCATCAGCCCCGTCCACACCGTCGAGAATTTCGTCAAGATGGGTATTGAGCTGGAAAAGATGGGGTGTGATTCCATCGGGATCAAGGACATGTCCGGCATCCTGCAGCCGCAGATCGCCTACAAGCTCGTGAAAGAGCTGAAGAGCAAGGTCGGTCTGCCCATCGCCCTGCACACGCACGACACCGCCGGCCTCGGCGCGGCCGCCTACCTCGCCGCCATTGACGCCGGCGTGGATTGCGTGGAAGTCTCCATCGTCCCCTTCGCCAACGGCACCTCGCAACCGGACACCCAGCGCATGCTCGCGCTGCTGGAAGGCCATCCGCGCTGCCCGAAATTCGACACGGAAAAGCTCGCACAACTGCGCGATTATTTCACCGGCGTTTACAAGCAGCTCGAAAAATTCACCAGCCCCGCCAATGAACGCGTGGACAGTGACATCCTCATCTTCCAGGTGCCCGGCGGCATGTTGTCCAATTTCCGCACCCAGCTCAAGGAGCAGGGCATGTCGGACAAGTTCAACGAAGTCGTCCGCGAAATTCCCGTCGTGCGCGAAGCGCTGGGCTGGATTCCGCTCGTGACCCCCACCTCGCAAATCGTCGGCACGCAGGCGATGATGAACGTGAAGTTCGGCCGCTGGAAAATGATCTGCCAGCCCGCCCAGGACATCGCCCTTGGCAAATACGGCCGCACCCCGGGACCCATCAATCCCGCCGTGCTCGCCCAGGTGGAAAAAGCCACCGGCAAGAAATCCATCACCGAACGCCCGGCCGACCTCCTGTCGCCCGGCCTCGAAAATTACCGCAAACAGGCGGCTGAAAAAGGCCTGCCCGCCGGCGACGAAATTGCCGTGCTGTACGCCATGTTCCCGCAGCAGGTGCAGGATTTGTACAAGCCCAAGGCCGCCGCCCCCGCCGCGCCCGTCGCGGTTTCAACCCCGGCTCCGGCCGCCGCCGGCACCACCACCGCCCCGGCGGCGGCTCCCTCCGCCGCCGCGCAACCGGCCAAAACCATCAGCGGCTCCGCCCGCAAACTGTTCGTGACCGTCAACGGCAAGCGCCATGACGTCACGGTCGAAACCATCGAAGGTTAAAAGACCAATCTTATGAGTTCCACCACGGCCCATCCCGTTCCAGAACGTCTGCTCGCGGAGTTTCCCATCCCGGCCTACGAAGACTGGCGCAAGCTGGTTGAAGCCGAGCTGAAAGGCGCGCCGTTCGACAAGAAGATGTTCACCGCCACGCCGGAGGGCATCACCCTGCACCCCATTTATCGGGCGGAGGACACCGCCGGTCTCGCCCACGTGAATTCGTGGCCCGGCTTTACGCCGTACGTGCGCGGCACCCGCGCCAGCGGGTACACGGGGGAACCGTGGGCCGTGGCCCAGGAAATCACCGCCACCACGCCGGAGGATTTCAATCAGGCGGCGCTCAATTCCATCAGCCGCGGGCTGAATGCGCTGAACATCGTCGTGGACCAGGCCACCCGCAACGGCCACGATCCGGACTCGGCCGGCCCGTCGGAAGTCGGCATCGGCGGTCTTTCCATCGCCAGTCTGGCGGATCTGGAACGCGCTCTCGCCGGCGTTGAACTGGGCAAAACCTTTTTGTACATCCGCACCGGCGCCTCCGCCCTGCCCTTTGCGGCCCTGCTGACCGGCCTCTGCTGGCGGCGGCAAAAACCCGTGACCGCCCTGCGCGGCTGCGTGGAAATGGATCCCCTCGGCGTGCTCGCCCACGAGGGCAAACTGCCGCAGTCGCTGGCCGGCGCCTACCGCGAAATGGCCGCGCTCACCAAATGGGCCGCCATTAACGCGCCCCAGCTTCAAACCATCTGCATCCACAGCCGGCCCTGGCACGATGCCGGGGCCAATGCCGTGGAGGAACTCGCCTTCACCCTGGCCACCGCCCTGGAATACTTCCGCGAAATGAACCAGCGCGGACTGGCGGTGGACACCGTCGCCGCCCAGACCCGGCTCTCCATCACGGTCGGCAGCCAGTTTTTCATGGAAATCGCCAAGCTCCGCGCCCTCCGCATGCTCTGGTCGCGCCTGGTGGCCAGCCTGGACGGCAGCGAGGTCGCGCAAAAGGCCACGCTCCACGTCCGCACGGCCCTGTGGAACAAGACCGTCTGCGATCCGTACAACAATCTCCTCCGCACCACCGTTGAAGCCTTTGCCGGCGTCCTCGGCGGCGCGGACAGTTTGCAGGTCGGCGCCTTCGATGAAACCATCCGCCCCGCCGACGACTTCAGCCGGCGCCTGGCCCGCAACACACAGATGATTTTGCAAAAGGAATGCCAGCTCACCGACGTGGTGGATCCCGCCGGCGGTTCCTGGTATGTGGAATCCCTCACGGCGGACCTCGCCCAGCGCGCCTGGAAACTCTTTCAGGAAGTGGAAAAACTTGGCGGCATGGCCGCCGCCCTGCGCGCCGGTTTCCCGCAGCAAAAAGCCGCCGCCAGCGCCCTCGAAAAAATCAAAGGGGTCACCCGCCGCCGCGATTCCATCGTCGGCGTCAACCAATACGCCAATCCCAAGGAAAAGCCGCTCGAAGTCCCGGCCGCCACGCCCGACGTGTTTCAAAAACGCCGGTCGCAACAGATCGCCGCCTATCGCATGAGCCTGGATGATGCGGACAACGCCGTCGTCCTGCGGGAACTGGCGCGCATGGTGGAAGCGGACGAAACCCAACTCTTTGTCAACGCCATCGCCGCCGCCGAACGCGGCGCCACCCTGGGCGAACTCACCCGTTCGCTCCGCATTCGCGATGCCGCCCCGGAGGTCATCACGCCCGTCTGTCTCACCCGCGCCGCCGCGCCCATCGAAGGTTTGCGGGCGGCCATGAACCGCCAGCCGCAACGCGCCAAGGTTTTCCTGTGCAACATGGGTTCGCTCAAGGAACACAAGGCCCGCGCGGATTTCTCCCGCGGCTTCTTCAGCGTCGGCGGCTTCGACGTCGCGTCCCCGGCCGGTTTCAAGACGCCGCAGGACGCCGCCGCCGCCTTCGGCAAATCCGGCGCCCGGGTCGCCGTCATCTGCTCCACGGATGACAACTATCCCACCCTGGTCCCCACGCTCGTGCCGCTGCTCCATGCGGCCGTGCCCGAAGTCATCGTCGTGCTCGCCGGTTATCCGACCGACCATATTGCGGCGCTCAAAGCGGCCGGCGTGGATGAATTCATCCATATCCGGGCCGACGTGCTCGAAACCTTGCGGCTCATTCAACTTCAACTCGGCATTTCCTGATGAAAACGTTTCCTGATTTCACCAAAATAGACTTCGCCGCCAAACCGACCTCGGCCGCCCGGGCCGAATGGCAACTCCGGTTCGAGGCGGAAACCGGCAAAACCGTCGAAGCCCTCGTGCATCGCACGCTCGAGCAGATCGACCTCCAGCCGGTGTACACCGCCGCCGATCTCGCGGGCTGCGAACAGCTCGGCTCCCTGCCCGGCATCGCCCCGTACATTCGCGGCCCCTACGGCTCCATGTACGTCACCAAGCCGTGGACCGTCCGGCAATACGCCGGCTTCTCCACCGCCGAGGAATCCAACGCCTTCTACCGGCGCAACATCGCCGCCGGCCAGCAGGGCTTGTCCGTGGCCTTTGATCTGCCGACCCATCGCGGCTATGATTCCGACCATCCGCGCGCCTTTGCCGACGTCGGCAAGGCCGGCGTGGCCGTGGATTCCATTGCCGACATGAAGATCCTGTTCGACAGCATTCCGCTGGACCGCATCAGCGTCTCCATGACCATGAACGGCGCCGTGCTGCCCGTGCTGGCGTTCTACATCGTGGCCGCCGAGGAACAGGGCGTGAAGCTCGAACAACTCTCCGGCACCATCCAGAACGACATTCTGAAGGAATACATGGTGCGCAACACCTACATCTATCCGCCCGCGCCCTCCATGCGCATCATTGCGGACATCTTTTCCTTCACGTCCAAGAACATGCCCAAGTTCAACTCCATCTCCATCTCCGGCTACCACATGCAGGAAGCCGGCGCGACGGCGGATTTGGAAATGGCCTACACCCTGGCCGACGGTTTGGAATACGTCCGCACCGGGCTGAAAGCCGGCATTGATATCGACGCCTTTGCGCCGCGCCTCTCCTTCTTCTGGGCCGTGGGCAAAAATTATTTCATGGAAGTGGCCAAGATGCGCGCCGCCCGCGCCCTGTGGGCCAAGATGATCAAGCAGTTCAATCCGAAGAACCCCAAGTCCATGGCCCTGCGCACGCATTCGCAGACCTCGGGCTGGTCGCTCACGGAACAGGACCCGTTCAACAACGTCGCGCGCACGACCATCGAAGCCATGGCCGCCGCCCTGGGCCACACGCAATCGTTGCACACCAATTCGCTGGACGAGGCCATCGCGCTGCCCACGGATTTCTCCGCCCGCATCGCCCGCAACACCCAGTTGCTGTTGCAGGAAGAAACCGGCATCTGCAAAGTCATTGACCCCTGGGGCGGTTCGTTTTACGTTGAAGCGCTCACCCGCGAAATCATGCACCGCGCCTGGTCGCACATCGAGGAAGTCGAACGGCTCGGCGGCATGGCCAAGGCCATTGAAACCGGCCTGCCCAAGCTGCGCATCGAGGAGGCGGCCGCCCGTCGCCAGGCCCACATTGATTCCGGCAAGGAAGCCATTCTCGGCGTGAACCTGCTCCGGCTCGAAAAGGCCGACAAACTGGACGTGCTCGAAGTGGACAACACCAGCGTGCGCGATTCGCAAATCAAGCGGCTCCAAACCCTCAAGGCGGACCGCGACAACGCCCGCGTGCAGGCCGCCCTGCTCGCCCTGACCAAGAGCGCCGAAAGCGGCGAAGGCAACCTGCTCGCGCTGGCCATCGAGGCCGCCCGCGCCCGCGCCACCCTCGGCGAAATCTCCTTCGCCCTCGAAAAGAAATTTGACCGGCATAAAGCCGTCATCCGTACTGTGAGTGGTGTCTATCAATCCGAATTCGGCCGCGATCCCAAGATCGAGGAAATCCGCACCTTAACCGACGACTTCGCCGCCAAGCAGGGCCGCCGTCCCCGCATTCTCATCGCCAAGATGGGGCAGGACGGTCACGACCGCGGCGCCAAAGTGGTCGCCACCGCCTATGCCGATCTCGGCTTTGACGTGGACATCGGCCCGCTCTTCCAGCAGCCTGACGAAGCCGCGCGCATGGCCGTGGAAAACGACGTGCACGTGGTCGGCATCAGCTCGCTCGCCGGCGGTCATAAGACGCTGCTCGTGCAGTTGCGCGAGGAACTGAAGAAGGCCGGTCGCGAAGACATTCTGGTCGTGGTCGGCGGCGTGATTCCGCCGCAGGACTACGAATTCCTGAAAGCCAACGGCGCGGCCGCCGTGTTCGGTCCCGGCACGTTCATTCCGGACGCCGCCAGGGAAATGTTGTTAAAACTGAATCTGGCCCTGGCTGCCTGATGAATGGACTCGCCCAACGGACTGTTGCCAGCCGCCCGACGCGAGTCCCCCGGCGCCCGCAGGGGCGCACTTGGAAAATGAGTCTCAACCCGCCAACCCCGCGCACACCCTCGGTGGCCGACCTGACCGCCGGGGTGCTGGCGGGCAACCGTGCCATGCTGGCCCGGGCGATTACGCTGGTGGAAAGCCGGCAACCCCGGCACGAGGCGGCGGCGCAGGAATTGTTGCGCGAATTGCTGCCGCATACCGGCAAGGCCCGGCGCGTGGGCATTACCGGCTCGCCCGGCGTGGGCAAGAGCACCTTCATTGAAACCTTCGGCTGCCAGCTCGTGGAAAAAGGTCATCGCGTGGCCGTCCTGACCATTGATCCCTCCAGCGCGCGCAGTCACGGGAGCATTCTCGGGGACAAGACGCGCATGGAAAAACTCTGCGTCTCGCCCAACGCCTTCATCCGCCCCTCGCCCTCCGGCGAACACCTCGGCGGCGTGGCCCGGCGCACCCGCGAAACCATGTTGCTTTGCGAAGCCGCCGGCTTCGATGTCGTCATCGTCGAAAGCGTCGGCGTCGGGCAGACCGAAATCGCCCTGCGCTCCATGGTGGATTTTTTCCTGCTGCTGCTGCTCCCCGGCGGCGGCGACGAATTGCAGGGCATCAAAAAAGGCATCGTCGAAATGGCCGACCTCGTGGCCATCAACAAGGCCGACGGCGACAACCGCCTCCGCGCCGACCTGACCCGCCAGGAACAGGCCTCCGCGCTGCATTACCTGCAACCAGCCACGCCCGAGTGGACCACCGCCGCCATCCTTTGCGCCGGTCTGAGCGGCATGGGCGTGCCGGAAATCTGGCAGCAAATCGAAGCGTTTTACCAAAAGCTTGAACCGCGCGGCATCATCGCCGACCGCCGCCAGCAGCAATCGCTCGCCTGGATGACCGACCTCATTGAAGAGGAATTGAAGGACCGCTTTTACAGCGATCCCCGGGTGATCGCCCAACTGGACGCCACCCGCCGGGCCCTGCTCGCCGGGGAAACCACCGTCGTCCTCGCCGCCCGCAAACTGCTGGACGCCGCGGCGTCTCCGGCCAACCCGCTTTCTCCGGACACAACTAATAATTGAAACCTTTATGATCAATAAAATCGACCACTTGGGCATCGCGGTAAAATCGCTCGACGAAGCCATCCCCTATTACGAAAAGGCGCTCGGCCTGAAATGCGAACATCGCGAGGAGGTCCCCTCGCAGAAGGTTCGCACCGCGTTTTTTCATTGCGGCGAGGTACACATTGAATTGCTCGAACCCACCAGCCCGGACAGCCCGATCGCCAAATTTCTGGAAAAAAATCCGGCCGGCGGCATCCATCACATCGCTTTTGGCACCGACAACATCACCGCCCAGCTCAAGCAGGCGGCCGACGCCGGCGTGAAGCTGATTCACGAAGTTCCCTTTGACGGCGCCGGCGGCAAGCTCGTCGCCTTCCTGCATCCCAAATCCACCTTCGGCGTGCTCACCGAACTCTGCGCCCCCAAAGCCGGCGCGACCCATTAACCCTATACCGAACATATTATGGCCATAAAAAAACACTATCTGGACGAACTCGAAAAACGCCGGGCGGCGGCGATCGTTGGCGGCGGCGAGGACAAACTCGAAGCCCGCCGCAAGAAGGGCATTTTCACCGCCCGCGACCGGATCGCGGAACTCTTCACCGCCGGCAGCTTCCAGGAATGGGGCATGCACGCGGATCATGACTGCTCCCACTTTGGCCTCGAAGACAAGGTGTTTCTGACCGACGGCGTGGTGACCGGCATCGGCACCATGGAAGGCCGCACCATTGCCGCCTTCAGCCAGGACTTCACCGTCTGCGGCGGCTCGCTCGGCCGCATTCATGCCAAGAAAATCTGCAACCTCATGGATTACGCCCTCAAGGTCGGCTGCCCCGTGGTGGCCTTCAATGATTCCGGCGGGGCGCGCATTCAGGAAGGCGACGATTCCCTGAGCGGCTACGGCCAGGTGTTTTTCCGGAACGTGCTCGTCTCCGGCGTCGTCCCCCAGATCGCCGTCATCGCCGGGCCCTGCGCCGGCGGCGCGGCCTATTCACCCGCGCTGATGGACTTCATCATCATGGTGAAAGGCTCGTCGCAGATGTTCATCTGCGGACCCGAAGTCATTCAGGCCGTCACCGGCCAGAAATGTACGATGGATGAAATCGGCAGCCCGCTGGCCCACGCCAGTGTGAGCGGCAACATTCATTTCGTGGCCGAAAACGACGCCGACGCCGTGCGCCTGGTGAAAAAGTTGCTCTCTTTCCTCCCCTCCAACAACGTAATGGACCCGCCGCACCAATTTCCGGCGCAAATGGATTTGTCACCCGACCTGGAACTGGAGAAACTGGTGCCCGAGACGGCCAAAGAGCCGATGGACGTGCTAAAAGTGATCCTCCGCATCGTGGACCAGGGCGATTTCCTGGAAGTGCAGAAAGACTGGGCGAAAAATATCGTCGTGGGCTTTGCGCGCATCCAAGGGATGGTCACCGGCATCATCGCCAACCAGCCCGCCGTCAAGGCCGGCACGCTGGACATTGACTCCGCCGACAAGGCCGCGCGGTTCATCCGTTTCTGCAACGTCTTCAACATCCCGCTCGTCACCCTCGTGGACGTGCCCGGCTTCATGCCCGGTGTGGCCCAGGAACGCGGCGGCATCATCCGTCACGGCGCGAAAATGCTCTTCGCCTACGCCGCCGCCACGGTTCCGAAAATCACCATCATCCTGCGCAAGGCCTACGGCGGCGCCTACCTCGCCATGTGCAGTTCGGACATGGGCGCGGATGTCGTCTATGCCTGGCCCACCGCCGAAATCGCCGTCATGGGCGCCGAAGGCGCGGTCAAGGTGCTCTTCCGGCGCGAAATCACCGGCGCCAAGGATCCCAAGGCCAAGGAAGCCGAGCTCGTGGCCGATTACCGGGAGAAATTCTGCTCCCCCTACGAAGCCGCCAAAAAGGCGATGATCACCGATGTCATCCGCCCCAGCGAAACCCGCGCCACCATCGCCATGGCCCTGCGCAGCACGCTCTCCAAGCGCGAAACCCGGCCCGCGAAGAAACACGGCACCATCCCGCTGTAACCTCGCTCTAAAATATCATTATGAGCCAGCCCATCACCGCCGATCTATCCGCCGCCGAGTCTCAACTCGGCCGGGCGCTCGCCTTCATCTACCGGGGGTTAAACCGGCTGGATGATCCCGCCCGCGCCGGCGAAGTGCAGACTGCGCTGTCCAACGCCATCGCCGCCCTTGAGGCTGCGCGCGCCGCCCATGGCGGCACCCGCGCCCCCGCCCCCTTCGGCACCCAATC
Organism: uncultured Verrucomicrobia subdivision 3 bacterium; assembly: GCA_903872345.1. Classification (GTDB taxonomy): domain Bacteria; phylum Verrucomicrobiota; class Verrucomicrobiia; order Limisphaerales; family UBA11358; genus UBA11358. Next base: position 52,649 of record CAIQKM010000193.1, read on the forward strand.
CGTCGCCACCGCCGTGTCTCCGGAGATCGCCGCCGTCATTGCGGCCGCCGTTGCCGTCATCATCGACCGCCCCCACCGGCTGGTCGCCGTCCAACCCGTCACGGCTCCCGTCGTGCCGCACCTTAACGTCTGGGCCTACGAGGGACGCACCCAGATTTTCATGTCCCATAAAGTCCGCTAAACCACCATAATCAATCACATGATCAAACGACTTCGCGTAACTGTGGATGGCCAATCCTACGACGTCACCGTCGAACTGGATGACGCCGGTGCCGCTCCGGCCCCGGCGATCGCCGCGCCCGCGGCGGCCCCCGCCACTCCCGCCCCGGCACCCGCCGCGACGGCTGCTCCCACTCCTGCACCCGCCCCGGCCCCGGCCCCATCAGCCGCGCCGGCCGCCGCCAGCGGACCCGCCGGCCCCGGTGATGTCCCCAGCCCCCTGGCCGGACGCGTCACCGCCGTCGTCGTGGCCGCCGGCCAGGACGTCAAGGAAGGCGACCACCTCCTCACCCTCGAGGCGATGAAGATGAACACCTTCGTCTTCGCCCCGCGCTCCGGCAAAGTCACCGCCCTCCTCACCGAGGTCGGCGCCGCCGTGGACGAAGGTCAGGTGCTCGCCAAGATTGGCTGATATGACCGGCCTGCCACATTGTTATCCGGCTGAACCGGCGGCCCGTGGTCACCGCTCGGCCGGAGCGCGCCCGTCCCCGGGCGCTGCAATGTTCAAGCAACCAAGCCGTCTCGCCTGCAAAAACTCTCGGGTCAATCACGTTGCTGCGCCCGAGGACGGGCGCGCTCCGCTTAACTTATGAACCTCTCCACCCTGCCGACCGCCGCGAGCATTGCCAAGGTCAGTCACCTGGGCCATTGGACGCTGCGCGAGTATGCGGAGGTGGACTCCACCAACTACGTCGCCGGACGCCTGCCCGCCTGGTCAGCCGTCCGCGCCGACACCCAATCCGCCGGGCGCGGCCGTTTCCAACGCTCCTGGGTCTCCGATGCCGGCGGCCTCTGGCTCTCCGCCGTCGTGCCCGCCACCGGCAACAAGGCCAGCTGGCAGGTCATGCCCCTGGTTGCGGGACTCGCCGTCATTGAAACCCTGAAATCCTTCGGTGTCACCAACACCCATTTGCGCTGGCCCAATGATATTATGGTGGGCGACAAAAAACTCGCCGGCCTGCTGCTGGACACGTTCACGCCGAATCTGGCCGTCATCGGCCTTGGCATCAACGTCACCAACCAGCCCGCTGCGCAGGATGCCGCCCTCTCGGCCACCGCCACCCGGCTCGCCGATTTTTTAAATCCGGCGCCCACGCTTGGCATCCTCACCGTGGCGATCCTTTCCAGTTTGCACACCACCATGAATGAACTGGCCGACCGGGGCTTCGCCGCCCTGCGTCCCCGCATCAACCAGCTCTGGGGCGGCACGCCCCGGGTGAAGGTGGATCTGGACCACGGCCAGCGCGAAGGCGTTTTTACCGGCGTGGACGACCTCGGCCGGCTCCTGCTCCGCGAAGACTCCGGCCAGGCAACCGCGCTCGCCACCCATGAGGTGAAGCTGCTGCGCGAACTCTGATTTTTTCCATCCATTAAATTTCCCCTTTTAAACTCTATATGAATTCCTATTGTAAAATGTCGGCCGCCGAAGCGGCGGAACTCGTTCAAAACGGTCAAACCGTGGCCTTCAGCGGCTTTACCCCCGCCGGCGCGCCCAAGGACATCCCCAAGGCGATTGGCGAACGCGCCAAACGCATTCATGCCGAGGGCCTGCCCTTCCAGATCGGCGTCATTACCGGCGCCTCCACCGGCAAATCCCTCGACGGCTCCCTCGCCCTCGCCGACGCCGTCAAATTCCGCACCCCCTACCAGTCCGACCCCAATCTCCGCAAAAGCATCAACGAAGGCCGCACCCAGTTCTTCGACATGCATCTTTCCATGGCCCCGCAGAATGTCCGCTACGGCTTTCTCGGACCGGTGAATTATGCCGTCATCGAAGCCTGCGACATCAGCGACACCGGCGAAATCACCCTTACCTCCTCCGTCGGCGCCGCGCCCACCTACGCCAATGTCGCCGATAAAATCATTATCGAACTGAACGCCTTTCATCCCCCCATGCTGCGCGGCATGCACGACATCTTTGAGCCCCAGGATCCGCCCTACCGCAATCCCCTGCCGCTGTTCCGTCCGTCCGACCGCATCGGCTCCCCCGTCATCAAGGTGGACCCCAAGAAAATCGTCGGCGTCGTCCCCACCAATGCCGCCGATGAAACCGGTTCCTTCAGCGAATCGAATCCCACCACCTTGCAAATCGGCCAGAACGTCGCCGATTTTCTCGCCACCGAACTCAAGCGCGGCCTCATTCCCAAATCCTTTCTCCCCATCCAGTCCGGCGTCGGCGACACCGCCAACGCCGTGCTCAAGGCCATGGGCGACAACGCCGGCATCCCCGTTTTTGAGATGTACACCGAAGTCATCCAGGACGCCGTCGTGGACCTCATGCGCTCCGGCAAAGTCCGGTTCGCCAGCGGCTGCTCCCTCACCGTCACCAACGCCGTGCTGAAGAACATCTACGCCAACTTTGAATTCTTCCAATCCAAGTTCGTGCTCCGGCCGCAGGAAATCAGCAACAGCCCCGAAATCGTCCGTCGCCTCGGCATCATCGCCATCAACACCGCCATCGAGGTGGACATCACCGGCAACGTCAACAGCACCCATGTGCTCGGCCGCAGCATGATGAACGGTATCGGCGGCTCCGGCGATTTCGCCCGCAACGCCTTCCTCTCCATCTTCACCTGTCCCTCCACCGCGAAGGACGGCAAGATCAGCACCATCGTCCCGCTCGTCAGCCACATGGACCACAGCGAACACTCCGTCCAAATCATCATCACCGAACAAGGCGTCGCCGACCTCCGCGGCAAGAGCCCGCAACAGCGCGCCCAGACCATCATCAATAACTGCGTCCACCCCGACTTCCGCGGCGTCCTGCGCGACTACGTGAAAATGGCCGGCACCGGCCATTCCCCGCAAACCCTCAGCGCCGCCTTCGGCATGCACCTCCAGTTTGCCAAAACCGGCTCAATGCAGGGGATTAATTGGGCGGATTACAAGGTTTGAACGGGATGTTGGATGTTCCCCCAATTTTCCATCCCCCCCTCGCCCTGCCCGGCGCCGGGGGGCGCCACCGGACACAGTGACCGGTGGCGTCAGTCTTCCTGACAACGCCCACCATCGCCGGTGAATTCCCACTTTCCCCTTGAGCCGCACTGCGGGCGCCAATAACCTGCTGCCACACCGGGATCTTCACGCCGCCTGACGAACCGTTCTCAGAAGACGGTCAATCATGTGTGGGTGATTCGACGGTGCAGACGACCAACCTGCACACCCGGGCGCGGATTCCCGAATATCTTATGAACTGGCAGGGCGGCATTAAACGCGGCAGCCAATGTTTTCCCGTGCAGGTAACCCTGACGGCTTGGCTCCTTTATTTGGTGACGCTCACCCACGGCGTGTCGCTGGCGAATCTGGGACTCACCTCGCAATTATGCGGCTGGGATTACCAGCCCTTGGGCGGCCATCCGCTGTGGTGGTTGCTCACGCTGCCGTTGCGATTGTTGCCCGCGGACGTCATTCCGCTGGCGGCCAATCTCGGCGCGGCCATGTGCGCCGCTTTGGCCTTGGGGTTGCTGGCCGCGACTCTTGAGTTGATGGCTTGGGACCGGCCGCTGGCGGAGTTGCCGCGCTGGAGCGCCCGCCTGCCGCTGGTACTGGGAGTGATCGTATGCGGCGGTGAATTTAATTTCTGGCAGGCAGCCACGGCAGCCACCGGGGAAGCATTGCCCATTCTGCTTTTAGCCGCCGCCATCTGGTGTCTGGCCAAATACAAGGTCCACAGCCAGCTTCCTTGGCTCCATCGCGCCTGCCTCCTGTGGGGATTCGGCATGGCCGAAAATTGGATGATGGTGCTCACTCTGCCGCTGTTTGCCGTGGCGGTTCTGTGGCTGGCGATCCCGCGCCTGATCACCGCCCAAAAGCTTCCACGATACGCACCGACCTTGCTGGCGTTTCTCTCCCTGACCGTGCTGCCGCCCATCTTATATCTTCTGCCCCCGCTCGTGAACGGCTGGTGGCCGCATTCTCTCTGGACCCCGGGCGAAACCTGCCGGGCCGCCTGGCAGGCTTTCAAAATCGCGGGCATCGCACCCTGTGTCGGACTCTGGCGGGGATATCTGCCCATAGTGTTCGTCGTTTTGCTTTTCTATTTGCTGCCGGGTTTGCCGGTGCTTTTTCGTCTGCCCGACGGTGGGACGCGCAATCTGATGCGGATTGACCTGATTCAAGTCTGGCTGTTCCGGGCGCTGCGGACGGGCCTGCTCGCGGCCTGCTTATGGCTGGCGTTTGACCCGAACATCGGGCTCCGCCAACTGCTGCACCACCAGACCGGACTGGCGCTGCCGCTGCTGAGCTTGGATTATCTCACCGGCATCGGCGCCGCCGTGCTGGCCGGCAATCTCCTGCTGGCCTTGTTCACAGATGAAGTGACGCATAAGCGCACGCCCGGGCCGGTTCGCCCCCGGTTCCAGTCCTGGCCAATCCTCAGCGTTCCCGCGTTTGCCGGGATACTGGTGGTCGTCTTGGTCGGGCTGCTCTGGCGCAACCTCCCGGCCATCACGCGGGCCAACCGCCAGCCGCTCGCGCAGTTTGGCGAACTGGCTCTGGCACATCTCCCCGTCGGCGGAGGAATCATGCTGGCCGATGATGAATTGCGCGCGGACTCGTTTCTCGCCGCCGGCTCGGCGAATCGTTCGTGGCTGGCCGTGAACACCACCGTGCTGGCCAATCCCACCTACCGCCGCTGGCTGGCGGAAAAACCCCGGGGCGCCGGCTTTGCCACCACCAACCAATCCAATTTGACGCCGACCGAACTGGTGGCCTTGCTCCGGCAACTCGCCCAAACCAATCGCATTTTTTATCTCCATCCGAGCTTCGGCTGCATCTTTGAGACCTTTTATCTGGAACCGGTCGGGCTGGTTTACGAATTAAAACCGTTGCCGCCGGACACTCTCCAGCCACCGCCATTGTCCGCCAAGTCCTTGGCCGCAAATGAAGCTATCTGGGACGACACCACGCCCCATCTGGTCGCCTCCAGGGGCGGACAGCCTTTGCCGCCACCAAATCCGGACTGGCACCATGAGGGCGGCAAACACCTGTATCTGACATCGGTGGATTCCGTGCAGAGCCGGTCGCTGGCCGGGTGGTACGCCATGGCCCTGAATGACTGGGCCGTGCGACTGCAACAAACCGGCCAGTTGCCCCTCGCCCGCCATCGGCTCGATCAGGCCCTGACCCTCAATCCGGACAATCTGGCGGCGCAATTGAACCGGTTGGCCAATTCCAACCTGCTCGCGGGCCACCCCCTCAGCCTTGACCGCCTGCCCGACTTCACGCAACGGTACGGCGACCCGCGCCGGTTCACCGCCTTTTGGGAGACCTACGGCCCGGTGGATGAACCCGCCTGGTGCCTGCTCGCCGGCATGAATTTGCGCCAGGCCGGACTGCTGCGGGCGGCGGCGCAACAGTTCGCCCGGGCCAATGAACTTATTCCGCACACCATTGATTCCCTCTGGGAACTGGCACGGACCTACTCCCAACTCGGCCAAGGTCCCCAGGCGCGGACGACTTTGGACCGCATTCGCCAAACCATGCCGGCGGCGTTGCTCAAGACCAATTATAATGATGCCCGCCTGAGCCTGCTGGAAGCCACCACCTGGTACGCGGAAACGAATTCGGAGCGCGGACGCCAAGTGCTGCTCGCGTTGGGCAAGGAACATCCCGGCGACTCCGTTGTAACCGAACACGTCCTGGAAATCTGGCTCACGTATCACGATTGGAACAACGCCCTGCAACTGCTGGCGACCGGCGTGGCTCAAACCCCCGATGACCCGCAGTTGCTCAACCTCCAGGGTGCGGTGCTGGTGCAAGCCGGCCAACCGGCTGCGGGCCTGAAGGTTTTCGACCATTTGCTCACCCTCACGAATCTGCCGGCCGGTCGGATCAATCATGCCGCCGCCCAACTCGTTCTGGGCAATTACCCGGCGGCCGCCCGGGAATATCAGGATATCGTGACCACCGATGGCGAGTCGGCAGCCGTCACCCGCGCCCAAGCCATCCTGGCGCACAGCGCCGCCGGCCACGCGCCTCTGACCGACCTGCGAGTCAGCCTCGCCAAGTCCCCGTCCGGCCCGGTGCTCATGCCGGTGTCCGGCCCGCGCCCCTGACCAGCCGATTAACCCGCCAACCGGGACCAATTTCGCACTCACAATAACACAAACCCATGACTGGCAAACGGTTTAGCCCACCGCCCGCCACGCCAATTGGTACTTTGTAATAGCGCGACAAATTAAAACAATGGCTTGACTGCCACCTTCGTTTTTTATAGTGTAGCCGGTGAACCCATATTCAGCCCCAAAAGTCAGCCGTTAAAATCCTATTGACTATGAAGATGAAGACTTTGACTTACGCGTCCTTGGCCACGCTGGCCGGCGGCTTGTTCAGTGTGCAGGCGCAAAACTTGAACGGCACCGTCAACACCGCTTTCTACGGCAGCCCGGCGGCGGTTCAGACCGTCAACACCGGCTTCGGCAATGCCCCCGGCGGCACGGATTCCACCGTCGGCAGCGAATTGGACGCCGTGTATGGCAACATTTCCTCCGGCAACCTGTATTTGTTTCTGGCCGGAAACATTGAAAACAACGGCAATCACCTGAACGTTTTCATCGCCGGCGGAGCGTCCGGTCAAAGCACCCTGTCAACGTCCGGCGGCACCATGGCGAACATGAACGGATCCAGCTTCAGCCCCGGCTTTAGCGGCACTTTCGCCTTGGATATCAATGATTACGCGGGGACGCTGTACACCGAGGAATACAATTTGTCGGCCAGCACCGGCGGTTACGTCGGAGCCCTCGCCGAGTCAGCCACCGGTATTGCCGCCGGCAGCGATGGCGGCCTTGCCCATTTATACCTCAATAACACCCACGGCAGCACCATGGGAACCGGCGGCGCCGCCCTGAGCGGGGCCACCAGCGGGTCCGCCACCACCACCGGACTCGAAATCGTGCTCCCCCTCTCGGGCATCGGTTATACGGGCGGATCTATCCAAGTCCTGGCCGACATCAATGGCGGCGGGGACGGCTACCTCTCCAACCAGTTCCTGAGCGGCCTGCCCGTAGGCTACGGAAATCTGGGCAACGGTGGGGTGTTCAATTTCGGCTCCACGCCGGGCCAGTTCGCCACCATTGCACCGGTGCCCGAACCCACGACGCTCGCGCTTTCCGGCCTGTCCGCCCTGGCGCTCCTCGGCCTCCGCCGCCGCAAATAAGCGGATTACAAACCATCATTTCACCGAGGCTCTGAACGGCAACGTTCAGAGCCTTTTCGTTTCTGGTTATTCTCTCCCCGCAGGACGGCGAGGCCATTTCGGTTCGACACCGTTCGGGCGCAGGTCTGCTCCTCCGGATGTTGGGTGTTCGATGTTGGGCGTTGGATGTTTCCCCAATTCCCCGCCTCCCCCGTATGGGCGCATCTTGACACTGCCCCCGGAATACGGTTAGAAGAGGGGGGTTCCTCAACCAACTGGCAAAAACCAACCAACCAAAGGAAGAGGATGAATACAAAACCAACGGGTCCCCGCCCCTTGCGCGAGATCGAGAGCGAA
>CAIQKM010000194.1 GCA_903872345.1 uncultured Verrucomicrobia subdivision 3 bacterium
ATCGACTTCCACCGTCCCGGTCAACTTCGGCAGGACCTCAGGCGGGGGCGTCATGGCCCAGCGCAGCCGATGGCACATGAACCAAGCCGTCTTGTAGCTCACCCCGATCATGCGGTGGAGTTGATTGGCACTGAGGGACTTCTTGGCGGAACATAGCAGAAACAACGCCATCAGCCACTTGGCAATGGGCACATGGGAACCCTCCAAAATCGTCCCCACCAGCTTAATGAACCAACGTACACCGACGGCACCCGCCGGTGGCATCAACATCATCCTAACCAAATGAAAATAAACCTATGCAACTAAATCCTAACCTCACGCCGAGCGCGCGCACGCGTTCGGCTCGTAAGACCAGCTGCGCCACCGCCCGCCAGCCACGGTTCGGCAGTGATGAAACCGGGCCGACCGCCCCCCTGCCCCAGGACGTGAAAATCCGGCTCAGTCAAGATCCTGAAACTTTCCTGGGCCGCCAAGGCCAGCCGGACGGCGAATAACCCACACCCGCAGGCAGCGTATGATGCTAGGTACTGAAACCGAATTCGGAATCTATGGCGGCTGGTCTTTGGCCAGGGCCAACGCGATTCAAGAATCGGTGGCGGCGAGCCAGCCGACGCTGCCGGCGGTCAAAGGCGGGGTGTTTCTCGCCAATGGCGCCCGGGTCTATGTGGACTTTGGCCGGCACAATGAATATGCCACCCCGGAAACCCACGACCCCGCCGCCCTGGTCCGGCATGAACTGGCCGGACGCGAGTTGATGGCCCAAGCCGCCGCCCGGCATCAGCTATCCCTGCTTTGCTCCAATTTTGATCCCCATACGCGATCTACCTGGGGTACCCACGAAAATTATGAGGTTTTCGGCCTCCTCGATTCCCGGAAGCTGGACCAACTCTACACCCATCTGGTGACCCGTATTATCTATACCGGTGCCGGCGGGATCGATCCTGATCACGCCGGTGTGCGGCTGATTTTATCGCCCCGCGCCAACCAAATGCGGGCCGCTCATTCCGAGCAGGGCATACACTGCCGTTCGCTCATCTTCACCAAGCCGGATCACTATGGGCAACATCTGCGCTTGCATGTGTTTTGCGGCGAAAGCCTGCTCAGCCAGACCGCCAATTATTTAAAATACGCCACCACCGCCCTGGTGGTGCATTGCCTGCAAGCCGACCTGGACCTCGAACGCTTGGTCTTCGCCGATGGGCCCCTGCAGATATTATCGCGCTTGAACCGTGACCTGTCCCTCACCGCCACATATCCCCTGAGCGACGGCCGCGAGTTAACCGCGATAGCCATCCAGCGGGAACTGTGGTGCCAGGTATCGCAATATACCCCCCAGCTTCCCATCTGGGCACCCACCGCCCTGCAACGCTGGGGCGAAATGCTGGATGCCTTGGAAGCGACGGATGCCTCCTTGAATGGCAAATTGGATTGGCTTATTTATCACCGCCTCTGCCAGCAATTGATCGCCGAGCACAGCTTTACTCCGAAGGAAGTCCGCCAATTAAACCGCCAAATAACTCATACCGCCTTTCCGCAAACAACCATTAAAAGCGACTCAGTGAAACGAGTGGATCACTTGCGCGCTGCCGCGGCAGAGCTATATATTAAACTGCACATCGTCGGCCGGGATTCCTTGTTTGAAGCCATTGACCAACCCGGCCAGTTGGCACATCGACTTCCAGAAATCACTCCCGCAGCGATCCAGGCCGCCATCCATACTCCGCCACCGGGACGCGCCACCAATCGCAGCCGGATCATCGAACAATTCAAGGGTGAATCTGGGCAAACCCTGAACTGGCACATGGTACATGACATAGATGAACGCCGCGCGCCCATCCCCGAGGACAAGGATTGGGATGGCATCCTGAATTGGCAACCGGAACACTTCCTGCCATATGAATCCGGCATATTCCACCACTCCGAGATACGCAACCGCGCCTTGAAATTATACTTGGCGCGACGTTATGACGATGCCGAAAAGGCGTATCATTTTCTGGTGACCCATGAATATGAACTGCCGAGCACCTATTGCCACCTCGCCCGGCTCTACTACACCAACGGCCGCGAAACCGAAGCCCTAGAAGCCGTGGACCATGCCTGGCTCTACCGGGAGCAAGCTCCAGATTATGTGCTGGCACGCATCCACTTTTTAAAAGCCCTGGGCGCCCTCCTGAATGGACAAACCGGCCACCCAGAACTGTGCGAACTCGCCAAAGTATTAAACACGGGTTGCGAAACCATGGAATGGACCATGCAACCCGTCTTGGACCAGGTAAAAATCCGTTTGCCGCCAGCCTATAATGACTTACTGGAACTCCTGGTGACCGCCCAGGGAGAAGACTGGAAACGCGATGAGTTAAGTCTAAATGAGCTCTGGAAAAGTATAACCAGCAACATGGCCTTTAGAAAGCAGTTTGCCGGGTGTTTGCCATTATTACCAGTATGATTTAATTTCTGGAAAGCAAGGCTGCAATTGAGTTGAAGATCGCATTCAACACACTAAAGCCAACTTATTTAACAAGCTCAATTTCCCCAGTCCTGGCGGATCTGAATTTTCGCTGGCTAAGCCGATTTAAATGATGTACTAATCCAGAACCCTAGGTATTTGATTTCTCACCGTTAAAACCGAAGCTACCATGCAACTCCAAAGTTTGATTGTAGGCGGAAAGCAGTTCGTCGATTTGATTCTCAGTCAGGGTGATGATGCCGCACAATATTTTTGACTGGGTGTTACCACAGTCCCAATTCGGGCATTGACGAATTGCATTAAGAAAAGCACTAAACATTTGTTCATTGTTGATGAGTACTTTTGCAATATCTTCGGCGGCTGACTGCCAATTACTTGAAAGAGCTTGAAATTTGCCGATGAATCCATACGGCTCTTTGCCCATTTGCACAGCGACTATAGGCGTTCCACGAGCGAGTGCAAAACCGACCTCTTGGTCGGTCCACTCGCTATCGTGGAAATCCTTCGTCATAAGGGCAACAAATCCATCCATACTCCCAAGCGCATTCTCAATCTCATCCTGCCACGCCTTGGTTGGTTGAATACTTTGATGGGCCACGAAGGCAGAAATTCCAAATACACGAAGGCGTTCTTTTAGCTCTGCGGTCTCCTGCTTCACTTCAGACTTATGGCTTAGGAATATGCGGAAGCCCGATCCTCCCCATATACGCTTCGTCGCGTCGGGTGCCGCCACGCGGTTAGATGCTAGCAGCAATCCGGATGCCATTCGCCAGTCACCATCTTCGGCAACCTGCAATTCAAGGAATATCTCCTCGATAAACTCGTTTTGGACATTATGAATGTTGTTCAAATCCTTTTTGATTTGGTTTTGGAGATCGGCCTTGTGCCGAAAAGATTTAAAGAACAATGTCTCAGGAATGATGAGGTACAGCGCATGCCCGTAGGTACCACCGTTCCAGTTGTCGCGACTCCATTCTTCATGGACTCGTACCTGCGCATTGACAATGATCTCCTGGAGTTCCCGGTTGCCCCCCTGCTCATAGAATTTGGAGAGAGCAGCTAAATACCGTTGAATGCTCTTCGGAATTTCAAACTGGCTGGCGTGTTCCTTCATAGGCTCCGCAATTGGTGTCTTGTGGCAGCTCGAATGAAATTATGCCAGCGCTTTTTGAGATGAGCCTTGATACGGCGGACCAGTTCCTCATTGGCGTCGTGACCGTAGCTCAAGAAGATGCGGAGCGGGGTGGCGGAGGCTTTAGACAATACATGACCGCAATCTTCGCAAACGTAAACGCCACGTTTTTTGCTGAAGACGACGTTCACCGAGGCCCATTTCACACAATCCACACAGGCAGCCATTTGCCACGAATTCTATCTAATCCACCACGACTTGACCACAATTTCTGGGAGGATCGCGGGAACTTCATACTTGTGGCGAACCAAAAGTGTTTCTGGCAGTACTCGCGCCGCCAGGGGGGAAGACGTGCGCCTGCAACGCATCCCGCTCCGCGACCAGTTCAATGAACGTCGGACTGACAAAAACACGGAATGTCAATTTACACCGTTCCATGATTCGCATCCCCCCCGGTAGTGGTCGTTTAGGCTGTCCCGCCTTCTTTGGGCCAGAGAGTGGTGAAGTTTCCTGCCTTGTCTCCAGCGACTATATAGCCCGACTTGGGAGCCAACCCGACAAAGGTTACCGAGGCTGGCATCGCGTAGCGCCACTCGCGCTCTTCATCGCGAATCCGGATGATCCTCGTGAACACAGGCGGTTGGCCGTGGAGGTCGACTTCCCTCGTCATGGACACGGATCGCGTGCCAGACCTTTCAACTGGGTACCCAAACTTTCCAATCAGTCCGGCTGCTTCGATGCTCGCTGCATCGACTTCCTCGAGGACCCGCGACTTCGGTTCCAAGCGGTAATATGCCAAACTGGAAAGCGACTCCGATCGGATCAACACTGTCTCCGACCACTCCATGCTGATGTTATCACCGTTAGGTAGACCAATAGGAAAATCTACGCGGAAATCAATCTCATTCTTGGATAGGTTCACGATCCACAGTTCATGATGGGTAAGAATTGCCGCTGCCCCGCCGTCCGGCGAGAAGCGACACACGAACCGCTCTCGACTGGACTGGTGGTCTATATAGCCGAGGGCAAGTTGCGTATCAAATGTGAGCTGCCCGCGCGCGAGATGGACAATCAGCGTGCGGCATTTATCATATTCGCCCCTTGTGATTGCCAGCCAGTCGCTGCCCGGACCGAACTGCACATCGATCAGGCGATCTCCAGCGTCAGCGTTTCGCTCTCTCCCGTTCCACCGGTACTGGATTTGTCCGGACCGCGCGTGCCACACGACAACTCTATGGTCGATACTCCAACAGGCAACATACTCCTCGTCTCGCGACAGTGAGGCACCGATGACATAGTCGCTCGGAAGATCTGTCTTTTCCTCTTCCGCATCCTCAACTGGACGCGTATCGTCGGCCACCACCAACTCTTTTTCATTGGAACCCACGATTATCGTACCACCGTCTGAGGAGATACTTACACAAGTCGGCGTGTCTTGCAGCAGGGTCGGGATGATGCGACTAGTCCGAGAATCAACGGCAAACAGCTCGATGCACCGCACCGCCCCACGACATCCACCGAAGAAGGCAAATTCTCGGCTCGGTCCGACGCGTTTCAGGAAGTATCCCTCCGCCGTGCTCGCCATCGGGACCATGCGTTCTCGCGACGTCGCATCGAACACCTGCAATTGCCCAGCGACGGCCAGAGCCACGACGCTAGCGGCAGAATCCAGGCCTATTCGAAGAACTGTACCCTCGTAATTCTGCTTGCCCCAATCCAACTCGTTCATCTCGCGTAGGAAAACTTCATAGTTACGATCGGCTTCGTATTGAACGACGCCCTCCCAAAGGGTCTCCCAGAAGCCCAGTTTGCGAGCACGAAGAACGATGTGCCCCGACGCATCGACCGATGCCAGATGGGATCCATCGGGAGTCACGTCAAGGGAATGAACCAGCTGGTTTCCCGCGTGTTCTCGGAAGGTGTAAATCAGCTCTCCATCCTCGTTCATCTCCCAGATCTCGTGGTACAGACTGACGAACAAGCGCGAGCCCGAAGCGACCCCATTGCGGGCTTCGTCGTGCGACTCGAATTCGACGGTTCGAATCGGAGTACCAGCAAGGTCAAGAAGGTGCAGTCTATGCCTTTCGAGCAGCGCGATCCGGTTGTCCGTAGCCATCGTTTGGATAAGATTCCCGAAATTCTGCGCTGCGATCGAGGTCAAGCTCGGGGGTACACGGCCTGCATCGATCTTACGAATGATCCTCCCAGTTCTCGCGTTCCAAAGGATCGCAGGGTCCATTCCCGCGACGGACACCACGGTTCTGTCCCCGTTCGCCAGACAGCAGTCCAAGACTCCCGAGGTATGGCCGACGAGCGCAACCTGAGGCGCGTGGAATCCTAGCCGCCGACTTGAGAATGTCCACAATCGCTCTGACAGGTCGAGCGAATCTAGGGCAGAGGCCGCGAGTTCCCTTACGGATTCGATGCCGCTGTTGAGGCAACACTGTGCCAGAGCCGCAGGGAATAGCGCCAGAAAGGGGGCCTCCATGCCCAGTATCGTACGCAGGTCCATGACCTTCCCGGCGAGCAACCGAACCGGTTCAGAATCGTCGCACGCTTCGAGGATCAGGTCCAGATCATCCAGAAGGTCGTACACGCCGGCATGCCCAGTTTGCATCTCGCTGCTAGCTCGCCGCCTAAGGAACTCGAACCGTCCGAGCAGAGCGCCCAGCCGATCGAGCTGTCGCGCGCTACTCATCTGGTAAACAACCTCGTGTAGGGCGTGACGATTGCCCAGCGGCCACTGTGCGTTAAAGTAGTCCGCCAACCGCCGGTGAGGTTGCCAACTGTGCTCGGAGGCTTTCACGAAATGTTCCTGCACCCATTCGGCCACCTGACGGTGGTAGAACGTCAACACGTTGGCACCGGGAGCGGCCCGCTCCGTGAGGTAAGGCGCAAGATCAAAGCGGAGCCGCGACCAGATCGCAATGGGAATGCGCGTAGCACTGGCGGGCAGTTCATGGCGAGCCTGCTCAGTGGCCAGGTCGAGCGCCGCCTTGTAGTCGGGGTCGGCAAACAGGACTTCCAGGATTTCGTTCTCCGCCAGCCCATGCCGCGAGGCGGCGAGATAGCCCAACACGTGTTCCACCAGCAGCCGACCGTGGTTCGCAGGCTGACCAAGTCGTTCGATGAGCTGACCGAGAATCGCGGGCACGCTCTCGCCCAATTTGGGTGCTGCATCGTAGGAGCGCCAGAGCCGGGCCTCCTCGAACAACAGCTTGAGATAAATCGGCTGGCGGCATTCCTTGGACTTTAGAATTTGCTCGATGTGTTCTCGCTGCTGGTCACTAACCTTGCGCCCCGCCTGATGCAGCCAATTCTTAAACAGAAGCGTGCTGGCATCGTCCTCCGAGAGTGCATCCAAGTTTATGGAATTCTTCGCGATGAGTTGTCGTCGCGTAAACTCGGCAAATGGCTGGCCGGCCAGGTCGTCTGCGCGGTCAGACAGACATGACACAACAAGCTTCACATGCGGTTGCAACTGACCAGTCGGAATCCAATTCAGCAGCCGGCCATTGTCCGCATCGGAAAGCTGATCCAAGGCATCCAGAAACACGATCAGTGGTTGATCTGGTGTGGCGGATTTGAACTGCTCACGCAATTCTTCGGTCAGTGCCTTTATATCCGATGGAATTTCACCCTCTCGCTGATGTAGCCCGCGCAGTTGCTGGCATAGGCTACGAAGCAGCAGGCGGATGTCAGACGACTGTGGGGTTGTGCCGATGAATCGAATGATCGGCTTCTTAGTCTTTGGGATTTCGTCGAACGCCCGCGCCAGCAGGGCCGTCTTGCCGCAGCCGGAGGAACCATAAACCACCAACGGCCAAGGTGAGACATTTCGCAAGTAATCGCGGATTTTCTCCAACTCGGTTTGTCGGCCGACAAACGACTTCGCGCCGCCACGTTCACGGCCGAAACGCGCGTGTTCGTCCTGTTCTATCTTCAGTTCACGCGCGGCACGTTCCGCTGAGGCTTGCGTGCTTTTGTTCCAATACTCTTCAATCTGCCCCCGGATGATCTCCGTCATCCGCTTTTCCACATCGGCGCATAGTTGCGTTAGATGATCCGTCGTGACGTCTGCGGTGGGTTGGCCTTGGGCGTCGCTCGTCAGAACGAGCCGGGCGGAATCTGAGAAAACATTCTTTTCACCCAGCCGTTTGCGCAGCGCTTCCTTCAGCCGTTCCTGCTCCGCCCCGAGTGCGGCATCAATTCTCCCGGACGGTTCCAAGTCAACGAAGTCCTTGATCTGTGCCGGTTCGGAGAACTCGCCGACATTCTCGATCTGCCGGAAGAACGCCAGCACATGCTCCTGCGCGTCCGGAGCGCACAACGCACCGTGCCAGATTTCCTGCTCGGTGGCGGAGGCTTGAAAGCGGACGATAGCCGGTGGCGAACCATCCGCCAGAGCCGCCTCGTCGAAACGCTCCCGCAATCGCTCCGGCGGCTGGACGCGATTGATGATCGCCCACAGGATGGCTTGGATCTCGTTCCAAGGCGCATCCTGCGTGTAGTCCTTCGCGTCGGGGAGTTGCTGCCGGCGGGATTGCAGGAGATAGCCGGGCGGAACTGCATTGTCATCCTTCTGATACCACTCCCGCAGAACCGCAGCAGCCGTGCTGCTCGCCACCTGCGCGGCGGCGTGCTCCAGTGCTTGGAATTCAGCCACGGAAATCTCTTCCGGCAAGGGCCGCCAGCCATAGCGATTGCCCAGCAGGATCAGGAAATTGGGCCGGGGCGAGATCTCCTGTGCGCGCCGCAGTTCGTCAAAACAAATCCGCATCGTGCGGTGATCCAGACCTGCTTCGCTCGACACGCCCCAGCGGAGGTCAATGGCCTGAAACTGAAAGCCGTTCTGCGCGCAAAGCTGTTCCAGTCTGGGAAACACCTGCGCCTGCAGTGCATTGCGCTCCGGCTTCAGGTCGCTGAACGTCGAACTGACGAAGACGCGAATGACGGGCCGGAAACGAGGCGTGGAGTTTTGCTGGATCATGGCATTGTAGCATGCATCAGTAACCCGTGCGCAACCGCCAAATTGCATCGTTTACAGTCGCGCAAACTTGCTTGTCAACCGCATTTTCACGGAGAAAAACCACGCCTGAAGTCTCGCCATCAACCAGATAGAGAACCTTGTTTCTCTCGGCCAGCGAAGTTATCATTGACAACTCGACGTGCAAGTTACCGGAGTGACTTCTTAAGTCCACCAAGACCCGCTCACACAACCGCAGATAAGTTGACACAACTTTTTCCCAACCGACAATTCCAGAAGTCCTCGATGTCGTGAATAATGTGTGCAGTTTCAAATCAAACCCTCTCTCCGCATCGGTATAATTGTCCCGGAGTAGATGAAACACTTTGGCCGGGAAAAGCGCCGGAAACAGAAATGGCAAGAGTTCGTTGCACTTCGATCCGGAGACTCCGAGGAGCAAGACAGAGGGGGGCGTCATCCAGCTTATTAATTGGCCACCAGAAATGCAGCATACAGCAATGACGAATGCCGGTTTATCCGCGCCTAGCGAGAACGGCAACAGTAAAAGAACCCCCACACAAGTGATAGGCAGCCAAATTCTTCGGGAAGCAATTTGGGTTTTGACGTGCTGGCCCACATGAGGAAAGAAGCGGCTGCGTTTCCGAAGCCAAGTCGAGGCTAACTGAATGACGCTCGGCGCAAGAAGGAGAACAGATGTGCCGATGATGAGTTTTTCGATCATGGGTGTGACAAGCATCCCTCAACGGTAAATCTTGATAACTCCTTCATTTTCGGCTGCTGAACAGAGCTCCGGGAAAAGCTCTTGAAGCTTTCCCTGGCTCAAGGAAGCCGGGTGTTCGCGGATCACGCTTGATCGAACAACCATACTTCCAGAGAATATGAGCAGAACCAACGACCAACTTGGATTCTCCACCAAGTCAAAGAAGATGCGCATTTGTCTCTCCGGGTCTCTTTCTCTCACATTTGGATTCGCGTTCGAAAGCGCAACAAATTCGTTTGTCTCGTCCGACAGTGTCCGCAGCAAACGATCAGGACTCGGTGAAATCGAATTGCCAGCAAAATCTACTGAAGCGTGCAATACGTTCGGAAGAGCGTCCCATGCGGGCGCAATTTGCACAATTTGATTAGGTCGCGAGCCGACGCCGCGCGCAAGCTCTAGCCCAATCGCAAAGAATCGGTCGTGAAGCGGGCCACCCGGACCAATGAGAGATCGCGGAGCTTTCTCGGCAAGTATTTGCAACCGAACCATAGCAGGAAATGGACACTGCAATCTCGATAGACGCTGAATCTCGTTCAGAACGGACTCCGCCTGCGCGTGGGTCAGCTTGCGGGTGAACAATGCGGAAAATATACTCATAAACGGACGCTTCTTTTGGTTATCATTTCATTTTTCAGGTTGCCCCAGCAACGATTGAACTGAACGCGTGAGCTTTGCCTCAAGAGCTTCCTCGGCATCGCGAACAGCAATGCCGACAGCGCCCCACGGGTCGCTATCGCAGTCGGCAATTGCCTTGAAACGTCGAGCCAACCAAATATCGGAGACGGTTTGAAATGGACGCAGATGAAGGGCTGCCAGAGCGGCCGACAGTGCCTTTTCTTCGTAGTTCAGAAATTCCCATGCACTGTCAACCATTGATGGTCCATAGCCAGCCCGGATTCGTGGAGTCTTCATCACCTCTGCCAACGCGTTTCCAATTTCTGTTCGCGTCGCAATCAATATGCTGCTTGGGCAAGAACCTTCGGCTTGCTGTCGTAGAACTTCAGCAACCTTGACCACAGCGGACAAATCATCGGCGAATAAAAGCAAAGCTTCACGGCAAAACTCCGCGCATCGTCGCTCAGAATTACCACTGCTCACCCATCGCTTTGAAAGTTCACATGCTTTCTGGAACATCTCCTGACGCTCAGAAAGGTAGCGCGACATGACCGCGCCTCCTCCCTCGGCAGCGGCATTGTGAATGATGGCGTTGAACTCTTTTTCGGCGAATTGAAAAAGATGCCACGCTGCCCCAGCCAACCCAAAATAGCCTTTGCTGTTTTTCTCCGCGTCGAGGAAATCGCTCGAAACAGACATCGTTCCCAAATTGGCCGCCTTCAACTTTCGGAATTCCTCACTAAAAAGCAAAGCGCGGGCATCCTCGAAACGGCTTGCTCCGGCTAGATGGTAAACAACTTCAGAGAGTGCTATTTCATCTTTTTGCCAGCAGGTCAGGAAGCAATTCGCCAGCAGCCGATGACCTTCCACGAGGCTCACGAAAAATGCTCCAGCTTTTTTCTCGTTCGTCAACCAGTCGGCAAGCGATTTGTGAAATGCCTTGATTACCTCTCGCGGTGATCCCGAATCTACAGGAAATAGAAATCCGAGAGGGCTGTTGACGTCGTGAACGTCATCCAATAAACGCTGCGCGTTGACGGTTTTCTGGATCGGTTTGACAACCACGCGGCGCGTTTCGTTAGTAATTGGAAACAACGAGCCGAGCGGGCGAGTGAAATCGCGGAGTTCCTCGTCTTGCCAGTTGAAAAGGCGTTGAAGGATTTCCACGGGCAGCGGTTCGCGGGCGGCGAGGATGGCGCGCAGCGCGGGGCGCACGTCTTTGCGGAATTTATCCAAGTCGGGAAAGTATCGCTGGAAGTCCAGGTAGAACTTGCCGGCGAGTCCTTGCGGGAATTCGTTTGGCCGATCCAACGATAGATAATTTTTGCAAATGTCCTCGCAAAAGCTTTCGACGTAGAGGAATACGCCTTCGCTCTTATCCAGGATTTGCTCCACGAGACGGTCGGCGTCTGGACGGTTCTGGAGTTGCACCGCCAGTTCGCGCCGCAGGTAGGCGCGGATGTCCTCGCTGTTGGCGGCGGATTTGGTCTCGAAGGGGAATGGCTTCAGCGCCTGGAAAGGCGTGGTCACGTCAAACTCCGGCCGGCTGGTGACGACCAGGCCAATCCAGTCGGGAAGCTGCCCGGCATACTGGGCTAGGACTTCCACGAGTTCGTTGCGTCCGTCCTCGCCTTGGGCACTGGCAATGCCAGCTTCGTCGAGCGCGTCAATGACGATCAGATACCGCTCACGTCCGCCGGTGATGGATAGCTTCAAGGGGTTGGTGAGCAGGCCGTCGAACAGTTCTGCGGAATTCTTCCGGTCCAGTTCGGTCAGGATCGGCAGCGTCAGCAGCAGCTTGCGATAGTCGGGCAGCCGGGTGGCAATCTGGAACGCCAGCGTGCGAATGATGCGGCAGGCGTCGCGGTGATCCGGTTTCTTCCAATCGCAGAACTGGACGGCGATGACGGTGCCCCGGCCATATTCATGCGCGAGATGGGCGGCGAAGGCGCTCTTGCCAATGCCCGGAGCGCCCATGAGCCAGAAGAGACGTGCGTCTCGCCCGGCGGTGGTTCGCCACTTTTCAACGGCCTGGAACAGCCACGTCCGCCCGACCAGTTTCTTCTCCAGCAATTGTCGGATGCGGGCATCGGCCGCGAAATCGGAAGCCGTCGGCTTGAGCTGTTCTTGGAGCGTTTCGATTTCGCCGGCAAAGCGCCGGCTTTCGTCGCTCTCCACGACGGCGACGATCTCGGCGAGTTTGGCCTGATACCACTGCTCCCACGCCGTCTCGCCCGCAGCGCAGCGTTCCTTCCAGTCGTGCATGTCGAGCCATTGCATGTGGCTGATGCTGGGCGGCGGTTTCACCTCGCGCTCGCTCTCGACGAGGATGGTCTGGATATTGCCGCCTTTTGCGCCAATCGCAATGCCGATTTCATCAAGGCAGACGCCGGGATCGCGCGTGGAATGTTTCGAGAGGAAGGACAATACGCGGTTGCTCTGCAAAATGCCATCAGTGATGGCGCGCCGCCATTCGTCGCCAAACTTGATTTCGTTCTTGTCGAACCAAACATCATGGCCGCGCTGTTCCAAGTCGACTTTAATACGACGAACCAATTTCTCGTTCGCATCATGCCCGTAACTAAGGAAGATGCGGAGCGGAGCAAAAGGTTTCGCGGGAGTGAACTCGATTTTACAGTCGTAACAAACGAAGGCGACGGAGTCTGGCACAGCCATAATTTTGGCCGAGCCGCACTGAGGGCATTTGGGTTTACCCGGCATGGCTTGCTCCTGAGTCATCCTGACCGATTCCTCAAATAGCGTCCATGCTTAATTTGTCGCTTTAACGTGAAAGGTCGATTTGGTCGCATCTAATTTTAATTAGGCCTTTTGTAGCAATTCAAAGTCCAAGCTATCGACGCTTGTTTCCATCACCCAACTTTTTTGGATTGAACGGGTATTTCAAGATACCAAATCCGAATTGGGACTGGCCGATTTTCTGTTGCGCGGCTGGCAGGCGGCATCACTCTATGGCGATGGTTCCCCAGTTCTTTCTAAACACTCACTTACACAACAAAGGCGAACAGAGACTTGGGATCCGCTGGAAGACGAACTAAATGTAACCCGCGCGGAGTGCACCAGAGTACATCCTCCAGCAGTTCATCAACGGCAACTCCGCTACCCATGACCACGCCGACGGTCGCGCCCAAAGACAAGGCAAGCCGGTACTCAAACGCCGCAATCTTGCCGCCGCCAAAGCCCAATAGCCGCACATCTTCAGGCTTGATGCCAGACGCTAGAACATCCTGCCAGGCATGGAGCACTTGAACGGGTGAAAATCTCGTGGTGTCGCTCATAATAAGTTTGTCATAGCGATTATCCTTTACCGCGTCCTTCGGCAGAGACTTGGGAATATAGCCGAGCAAACGAAACTTTTTGATGCTGGCATTCGCCAGATAGACAGTAGCCTCGCCTATGCAACCGGGGACACCCGCTGTCGTGCCACCACAGATCACCGTACCGCCAAAACCCGCCAGCGCCTCCTTAAGCAATGCCGTCACGTGGATCATTTCTTCGGGCTTCATGCTGGCGGCCCCGCCGGCAACCATCAAAACTGGACTATCTATGCGGGTTGAGTCCAAGCCGGCGTTCTTCAAAGTACTCGCGGACGCGTGGTCCAAGACATATGCCAATCCATGGGCAAAGGCGGCATAATCCGGAAATTGCCTCGCGCACGCTTCGATCTGGTGCCGATGCGCTGTGGAGCAGGGATTATTGCTCATGGTTTTGCTCTGTGCCATTATGTATCTACGGCACGAATTTTCCACTTCCGAGGAATATCTCGAATAGTCGAGTTGGCCGAAAGCCTTGGCGACAGTCACATAAGATAGCTTTTTCTGTTATTGATGATGTTCACCGATTGAGTGGCAAAGCCTTATACTTGGCGGTTTTAAGTAATTCGGGAATGGATTTAACCGAGGAGCGGTCTTTATCCTGGTCTGACGGCGAAAGTTGCGCCCACGGAACCAAGGCATGGTGTAGCTTCAATTCAGGGTTGCGCGGCTTGCCAAATTTCCACCCCGATCCAACGCGCTCAGCGCACCAACCGACATGTTCCGCTTTAGCCAGCCGGTCCAGGTGTTTTTCAATGGCCGCATTGAGCGGGGCCTCCCAAGCGATATCATTTGACTTTGCCTGCCGTTCTACCATAAAACCAATCAAGGAAAGATGTTCGGGAATACGACGTGCGGCTGCACGGTTGGAGGCCTTTAAATCTTCGGGAAGATCTTTGTATTCCTTTTTGACGGAAGGATCGATAGTCCACTCCAGTTCGGGATTAGCTTTCGATTCGGCCAAGATTTTCGATTGTTTGGCATTATCCAGAAAATTAAAGTTGACCGCTGCTGCTAAATCTTCCAAATCCGGATGGTTGACGAACGCATCGCTGTGTGTCATCAGATTGTAAAAGCTCCCGGCATCGGTGTCTCTGGCTAATAATGGAGCTGGGGGCAAGGCCGAGCGGGTTAAACGCCCTTCAATGCGGCCTTGCACAAGCGCATCCAGAATTTTCTCAAACGACCGGGCTCCATGCCAATATTTGGGCACCCCGATAAGCGCACTGAGCAGCCCGGGATCAATACTCAATTCTTTCGAGTCTGGAAGTTGGAGAATGCCGCGCAGAAGTAATGCCCGGCGAACGGGCCACGTGATATCGTTTTCATCGCGCGGATTGGGGCCGAGCACGTTTAGAAACCCATGAAGCCGCGAGACAAAGTCAGGCCCCTTGAGTAATTTAAAGTCGAGAAAACGCTCCCGTTGCTCCAGAAACTTGCGTAAACGGAATTCCCGGATTTCCGGTTTCATTTCACTCAACTCCGCTTCGCCGGGCTCGACTGGTTCCGCCACGCCAAATTGTTCCAGGCATGGGCTGGTGCCGCCGGCGAAGATAAAGATACACTTGCCGATGGGATGGGTGATCTGCCCCTCTTGAAAGGTGCCGTCTTGCATGGGGGCCAGCAGATATTGCAGCCACTTGTATTTTTGCGAATCAAACTCATCCCAAAAGGCTACAGGCGTCACGCCTTTTAGCACTTCATCGCGAATCCGATGAAATGCCCCAATGAGTTCGTCCGGCCCCTTAAACTGGGAGAGGTTAAACTCGATAAAAGGCGATTTTGGACCAAGAATTGCCAAGGCAAGGATTTTTACCGCGAAAGATTTCCCTGCTCCCGGCGGCCCAAACACCCCAATAGATAGGGGTTTCTTTTGAATTTTCTTCTTCTCATACGCGGTGATAATGGCGTCAATTGTGCGAAGGCTTTCAATTTCGCTCCGGTCTACCGTGAAGAGGTTGCCTTTATGCAGCGCAGGCACGTCGGACAAAGTTTCCGCCGGACCGTAGCGGGCGGTCAATGCGGCTAGTCCGTACAGAGGGGTTTTATCATTGGCATCCGATACGGTTTCCGACTGCGCCAGAATGGTCCAGGAGGCGGCGCTGGCATTGAAGCGATCCGGGGAAATCTGAACCGAGGCATAACCAGTCGATTCATTGGCAATCACCTGACCCAGCTCATAAAAAGGAAATCCAGGGGGGATCTTGTTGTTCACCGGACCATGACCAAGGATGAGTAGTTTGCGGCGGGCATTTAATCCAGCGGCAATACCCGCATACATGGCTTTCGCAAATTCTTTGTGGCTGGCCAGGAGACTGGGTTTCTCGCCGGGTTTGGGACTGGGCTCCTCCAGTGCCAGTTGGTGGAGCATCAAATGGTGGGCAATGCCGGCCGTCAAGCAGCTTTGAAAGCCATAAACTGTGCCTTCGAATTGACTCGAAAAATCTCCTCCAAAACGCTCCCCATCAAAGAATAATCGGTAAGTACGTGGTTCTGCGCCAGACACCCATAGCGCTCCTCCGGACCCGAAATTCACAATCAGATTCGCGGCGTGAAGAAGTTCCCGAGCAGCTGGCATCCGGTTTAGGGTGGCAATGGTGTCTTCTACGCACCGCTCCCAGGAAAGGCGGGCGTTGATTTGCGCATCCGCCCGCCGCAGATCGGCCGCGCTAACGATGACGGTCAATCGAGGCAGGATCGGCTTAAGTGCTGGCCACAAATCTCCGCAGCAAAGCGGGTGACTCATTTTAAGCACATAGAGGCCGCCGCCATCCTTGGATAAATCCGGCCAGATTCCCCGGCAAACTTCGTGCCTGAACAAAGTTCCACCGTCATCAATCACCGTAACACCAACTGGATGGGCAATATTGCTTTTATTTGGGGTATAACAGAAGCCGGACTGCCGGTTTTCGGCCGGACCATATCCAAAATGACTGCCGACATCTGTTCTCCACACCAAGTCCTTGGTATCTTTTTTGGCTGGATGGGGAGTCCATACTCCATAGGAACAAAGATTCAGGGGCGGTTTGGTGGCAAAATCCGGCGCACTCAATGCGGGGTGGCAGGAGAAGTAGCTGGCTGGACGTACTTCGGAATGCTGCTCTGGGCGCGGAAGTGGTTCTTTTTTGGCTTTGGCCCGGTTTTCATTTCCCTTTTTCCAATCTGCGTCAGTTTTGTCCCACGCCTTCCCGAGCGCATCTCCGGAAATCACCAGTAATTCAGCGGTCAAGGCAGCGCCACCTGTTTTTTCCTCAAATACAGTGCCGAGATCAGTGATTGATGTGGCATCGGACTTCGCACCGCCATAAAGATGCGCGTCACGAACAATGTCCCCGGTCACAAGAATGGTTTTCATAGATTATGTTTGTGGTTGCTTAAGGCGGTTATGGCCATGAGTTTGGTCGATCCACACTTCGGGCATGGAATGACCGGGTTCATGACATTATTGGGGAAATATCCCCAACCCTTCTGCCGCCAGGGCTTCGGCCAGTTGCTCGATCTGGGCGTGGTCAATCCGCCGTTCCGTGTCGGGCAGTCTTGCCCAAGGCAATAGATCTGGATGGCGATGCCGGTCATCGTCGCGTTTATCGTCATGCACCCAGCCGCCCAGCCAGCGTTCGGCACACCAACGCGCATGCTCCATTGGGGCAAGAATGCGTTTTTGCTCTCGGGTAAGGGTTCGGATGGGGATTGCCCCGGCTGTGGCTTCTTTCAGTTTGCCTATCTGGTATCCGAGGGCTCGGGCTTTGATGGCAATGTGGTCGGCGGCCTGCCGGTTTGATTCCTTGAATTCCTCGCGCAATTCCTCCCACGGTACTTCAGCGGGGCGGGGAGCAATGACCTGGCCAGACGCCCGGAGTTCGGCCATCCCCCGGCAATATCCCTCATGCAGGGAGCGGGCCGTAGCTTCGTGATATTCGTGGCGGAAGGCACTTTCGCAGCAGGCATTCTCCACCATGCCAAAGGGAATAATATCGTTATCCTTCTTGGAAACCGCATTGAGCACACCTTCCAGTGTTTTTTGTGATTTGATCCGCACACAAAGCTTGGCATCAGAACGGTCCATCAAAATTTCCTGCAAACGCAACCCCACCTCCACGGCGCTGGCGTTACTATCGAGACAGACAAAGAACCGCAGGATGGTGTCGGGCTCCGCGATCCAGCCTTCGATTAGCTTCAAGGCGACGAGGGATTGAGCCGTGGCTTGATAACACCGTAATTCACAGATCGTGTCACTTTCTAAAATAGGATAGTGAAATAAGAGATGCTGGCGGTGGTGGTCTGCCTGGCGGTCGATCACGGAAATTCGCAATTTCCGGCCATTGGCAAAATGCCCCATCTTCGCCGCCCGCAAAGCCAGGCTGCGGCCCATGCGACCAAAGCCCATTATCACCACATGCACCGTTCGCGGATCGTCCTGGGTAATTCCATCCCCATCCAACGGCAATTCTTGCAAAAGCCGGCGAGCCTCGTCATCGTATACGTCAAAAAAGTTTAGCCGGCCCCCGGTGGCTTGTCCGGATTGTTTGGTAAATTCACGCTGCAAGCGCTCCCGCAGATGAATATTCTCAAGATGCACAAAACACTCAGGACTATGTAATTGCGACGTTTTGTTCAGATCACGAACTTGTAGGGCAATCCGCAGGTTGGTTTCATCTTCCGGAGTGACAATGATCACTTCCTTGGCAAATTCCGCCCGGGCAGCTTTCAGTACCGCCGCTTCCGTAGCATCACCAATCAAATAATAGATGCCCTCCTCATCACAAATGGAAAGCAACTCATTGTGGGGATTCTTTTCAATGACGATGACCCATTTTTTATCTTTCTGTTTCACACACTGGCGGGCCAGTTGCAACCCCTTTTGGCCCAACCCGCAAATAACCACATGACCGCTTTGGGACTGATGTTTTAAGCTCTGCTGATGGCTGCGGGCGGCGAAAAGAAAGCCTTTGAACAAACTGACACCAAAAATAACCGGGGCCAGAAACCGGGCGATTTGCAATTCCCATGGCAATGGACCCGGCACATGGTCAAAATGCATGTGGAACAGCCGCATGGAGTTGTAAAAAGCATCCACCAAACCTTCCGGATGTCCCTCAGGTTCAGGTACCTGCATAAACCCGAAGGTGCCCAATATTAGCGACAGGATCCCCAAACCCAGCACCGTCATCCACTGACGACGAGCCGCTCCGTCGTGATGATGGACGGCAGTCGTTTCAGGTTGATGTTCGGAGTCACTCATCTGATCCAACTTTGAAATAGTAACGACATCCTTATGCCGGAGACCAGTTTTTTGATGATTAAATTAGAGAATTTCAAGCTGACCTCACGCTGTCTTAGCGTGAGACTGTGCGTGCTGGTACTGTTGGAGACGAAACTTGGGGAGCTTTATTCCTTCGGTAAGAACATGAATTGGGGTGTGTTCAAAAAACAGATCCATGTCTACGTGGAATATTTTCCGGCACAAGACTGCCTGGATGCTTATATCTGCCTATCTCTTGGGTCTGGCCAAAATAGGGATAATAATTTGGAAATTTTGCCACCAATAGTGACTCCGCTTGCGCGTATTTTCTAAACTGCCTAACAAATCTGATAGCATTGGAAACCCAATCCCCATGCTGATACTGATAATCATGCTTAACCACCAGCGACTGACGGTGAATGACACGAAAGCCCTGTTGCAATAGACGAAAGCAAAAATCAATATCCTCGCACGCGGCGTTGGGAAATGATTCATCAAACCTGAATTGCTCCGCTAAGTGCCGGCTGACAACCAAGTTGCAGGTTGGTCCATACAACAAGATGTTGGTTCCCTGGAAGCATCGACCATTCAGGGTGCCGTTGATCTCATGATATTTGTCAAACCAAGTAGCATTGGCAGAATCTGTGCGACCTGACACGCAGTGAATATATGGGTTTTCAACCAGACCGGCGATCGCTTCCGAAACCCAATTTGATTCCGGGACACAGTCTGAATCTGTGAATAATATGACATCGGCCCCATTTTTTAATGCCACATCGAGCCCTTGATTTCGGGATGCCGCCGGTCCTTTTGATTTTTCATTGGTCAAAACGTGAATGGTTTCAGGCAGTCGGGACCAAACATCAGAGCCGTCATTGATTACAATAATCGCCGCTGTTTGTTCGACCAGTTTGTCGATACAGCGCTGCAGTAAAGCAAACTGGGCTTCCGACCTGCACTTCGCCGGAATAATTACCACGCCCTGGGATCGTTGGTTGACTCCATTACGTAAAATCTGGGGCGGAAGTTCGAGCACCGCTTGGGGCTGGTGTTTTGAACTTGTGACACGGCCGGTTTTTGATGCCTTGTAAGCGATGACCTCAAGGATTTTGGTCAGCAAAAAACGTTTTCGGCCGGCGCGCCCGCGCATTTCCTCCCACCAGTAATCAAAAGTCTCGCCACTGGGCAAATGAACCAACGAACTCATGCGTCACCTCCCAGCCAGGCACAATTCCGGCAATATGAATCCTGTTTGTGAGACTGGCGGAATGCTTCCGCCGGACCAGAGTTGAGGATTTGTACTATGTTTCCATCCCGGATATGCCCCAGCTTGCGGGGATGAAACATATTGCATGGCGTCACAAATCCATCGTACTGGATGCACGTCTCACGGTGGAGTGCTGGGCAGGCTGACCGGGAACCGTTTGATTTAACCGCCGTATGCAAATCTAATTCGATTCCTTGGATCTGGTCGGGGATCAGGCACGGCAGACCGGCGGCATCCAGCAATGACTTGGCTGCGATGAAGGCTTTGCGAATGGTTGCCCATTCTGTAATAACCCGATTTAATACGCGATGATCCGGCAAATCGCTCCGGACCACATTATAAATGAGTCCGAATTTATAGGACTGCGCCAGCCGGGCGATATCGGTAATGCGATGAAGGTTTTCAGCCTGAATGGTGAAAACAATAAAGGGTCGTGGTTGCTGATCGCGGAGGAGGTTAAGGTTGCGCTCCATATATTCCCACCGCGCACCTCGTCGGATTTGCGACAACTCCACCGAATCGGACGAATCCAGCGAGATAAACAGTTGAACCCCTGCGACTTTCAGTAATTCAACCCGTTCAATGTCTCGGATGTTCAGATTGGTAAAGAGATGCAAGGCTGCCGCCGGCCATTTGTCCCGGATGGCTTTGAGAAACGCAGGGAATTGTGGATGAATCGTGCTCTCCCCACGACCATTCAGCCGCACGACCTCCGGTGGATGGGGAAACGCCGCCAGAACCTGATTTAGCGTTGCCTCGGTCATGAAGTAGCCAGGTTGGTTGCGCTCCTTAACGAAGCCACACATGATGCAGGAAAGGTTGCAGTTGTGGCTGAGTTCTAAAATCAGCTCGCGCGGCCGGATCAGTGGAGTCAGTTCCGTTGATTGCATTTGAGCACTTTGCACGGGAGGTTGCATTGATGCATGGCTGCTTGGACACGGTCTGCGTAGTCGCCTGCCAGCATATTCGTTATCTCGTCGCGCAGCAAATTTCCAAGGGGCTGCTGGCAACCTGGCATCCAGGACTGCTGGAAACAGGTAAAAACATCGCCATTGGGCAGGATGGAAAGATTCCTGCCGGCGGCATGACAAATTTCATTTTCTTGCACCTGCTTCTCCTTGGCCGGCAGAACAGTCCATTCGCCGCCAAAGCCTTCCGCCATGTAATCCTGAATACTGTGAAAAACCCCGAGTTCATCAGCAAGCGCCCTGACATCGGCCAGATACTCTTTGGTTTCTGACGCAAGCACCGACTGGATGCTCAATTGATCGGGTCTGAGCACACTACGGGCATATCGTAAGTGTTTAAGAACGGTGTCCATCGTATCCCGTCCACGGACGAACTGCCATTGCTGCTGGTCAACGGTGTCGATGGAAACCACGATGTGAATATTTAGGTGGGCAACCTGATTCATGAACTCTGCATCCAACAAAACCCCATTGGTGATCAGCACGGTACGACAAGAATGTTGCTTGATGGCATGGAGCAGGCCGAGGATGCGTTCGCGAAATAGCAACGGCTCTCCACCCACGATGCAAATTTCCTTAAGCTCCGGCAGTGAATTTATGGCTCGCGCTACCAAGTCATGATCCAGCGGTTTGAAAGCCGGTCGAATGGCCCAATGATGGCATTTCGAGCAGCGCTCGTTGCAGGCGAACGAAATCAGGTAATAAAGATTTGTTGGTGAGAAGGCTTTCACTTAAACGCCGGAGTTGTCTTTGTCACACTGCCTCGTGACTTTGAGAATTAATTTCATGAGGATTGTATCTTGGTGATTTCAACGTGATTGTTGTCGCCCCCAGGGATGCATAATCGGCTGGATTACAGGAGAGAACGATCACTTGGAGCCCACGCGTGGCGGCCAGATCTAACATGCGCTGAAGCTGATTCACGCGCTCGGGATCGGAGTATGCGAATGCATCGTCGAAGACAATGGGCAGACATCCGCCGTACTCACCCGCGAGAACCTCGGCCATCGCCAGACGTACGGCAGCCGCAGTTTGCTCCTTCGCCCCGCCGCTCAGCGTATCGAAAGCAAAAGGGGCGCCACCGGAATTCGGCCGAGAAAGGCGAAGGCCGGTGAATTCGTTATTTTCCAAATCAACCTGAACTCGCGCCCCCACACCAAATACACACTGGAGATATCCCGAAATTTTGTCCGCGAGCGGTTGGGTGAATTGCTCCGACAAATTTTTTTGTTCTTCCTCGAACAACTGATTTAGCAATGCAATGGCCTGCGCCTGCCTCAACACACTGTTTCGGTGATCGGTGGCGGACCGAGCCTTTGCCGCGGCAGTCGCCAACTCGGTGGCCGGGTCTTCACTGCCATCTGATATGAGGGCAGCCTTGGCTACGGCAATCTGTTTCCCGGCCTCGTTTTGCTCAGCGGTTTTTTCTTTGATGGCACGCACGATCCGGGTGCGATCACTCTCCAAAAGTTCTGGTTGCAGGGAGATGATGGCGTTGGTGGTACCTTTGAGAAGTTGGGTTGCCGCCTCTTTGGCGGCTTCACACTCGACCAGCGCCTGACTTCGGAAGTTGTCATCTCCATGGGTTTTTTGCAGCAGATCGAGTTGAGCATTTAAACCAGTCAGTTTTGCTCTTTGCTTCTCAGTCTCCAGCCGCTTCTCGGCCAATGACTTTTCCACAGTCGCGAATTTTTTACCCGCACGCTCATAAATGGTTTGGTTTGCGGTTTCTAGGTCTTCGGCTTCACTTAATTTTGCCCCCAATGCCTTCGCAGAGGATTTAGCGTTAACTTTATTTTCCGGAACTGGCACATCGGATACCACAGCCGCGAGACGCTCGACGCTGGCATTAGCGGTGGTAAGTTCATTCAGAGCATATTGCAGTTCTTGGTCGATTTCCACCGCTCCCATTCCATCCAGTTCGGCCTGGACGATTTTAATTTGGGAGCTAATCTCGACACGGCTCGCATGAGCTTCTACTGCCTGCTTTACGGATTGAATTCCCAATGAATCAAGAAAGTCCTGAAGCTCTTTTAACGCATCGGCTTCGGTCTGACGAGCTTCGGCGAGACTGATGCCTCCGCCTGGTTGAATCCGTAGGCGAACCGTCGAACCGATCCGAACCTCGGTGTCTGCTGTGAGAATTTGCCGTTGCCCGACCTTGATGGACTCCCCACCCGCGTTTACTGGTTTGTCGGCATCAATGACTTCCAGCCCAGTTGCCATCGCCTGGAGCGCGGAACGGGCGTTGGAGCATAAGCCGTCCAACTTTTGTATTTTTACCAGATCGGTTTTGTCAAAGTTCGGCAATTTAGCGAGTTGCTTTTCCAACCCAGAAAGTTTGTCGCGGAACTTGGAAATCTTCTTTGCTTTAGCATCAAGCTTGGCGTGGAGCTCGATTTTTTCGAATTGTAAAATGTGCGACAAAGCCAGGTCGCGCCGGAACCTTGCGGTGCGAACCACCTCCGCTGCATTGCGATATGCTGTTTCTGCCATCGCCGCCTGGCTCTTGGCCTCCTGGCAAGATTCCGCCAGTTCATTGATTGCTTCATCCTGGGGTTTCAGGTTTGCCTCAAGCTCAGAAATTTCCCTGCGGGTTGCGACAATCTGTCGATTGGCAGTATCCAATGCATTATACCGGGCAGTCGCACCTTTCGCTGCGTGAGATTGCTCAATTTCTTGTTGGCGCAGTTCTACCAGCTGTCGCGAATTGGTTTCAATGGCTTCTTGTTGTTTCGACAAGCCATCAAGGATTTTACCGCTCTCGGCCAGAGTTCGAGATGCGCTCTCCAAGTCGGCAGCAGCCGAATCGAGCTTCTGCATTTGATCCTTGGCACTCGCAAGCCGGTCTAGAGAAGCAATGCAGGCTCGTTCGGCGCGTTCAAGTTCAGATCCAACCTTTGGCTTGTCCGCTTGGGTGTAAATTTGTTCTCTCGCATCGGCGAAATATTTCGCCGTGCGGACATCGAGTTCAGACTGTAGCGCAGCGGCGCCACCCAGGTGCTGCAAACGTTGAAGTAATGCATTTTGCTGTGCGGTGGCGTGCTCCGATGGATCGTTGCCGGCCTGCCCCTGCCAAACCCAAAGGTGAGCCCATTGGATCGGAATGGCTTTGCCGGATATGCCAGGCTCCACGCTAAGCAGACGGGCCAACTCGCTTTCAGCGGCATCGCCCGTTATCAAAACCGCGTTGGAAGGCGTCAAGGAGGTGCTGCCGGTGGCGCCGAACCGTTTTTTCAGAACGTATGTGTGGCCACCAGCTTCAAACGTCAGATCCACCTCCGGGTGACCAGCGTGCAGTGCAGAGTTTAACGCCCGGTGGTATTCAGTATTTCCTTTGGCTTTTAAAAATAAAGCGCGATGCACCGCCTCAATCAGGGTACTTTTGCCGCTTTCATTCGGACCGCCAATAAGCGTGAGGGAGGGGTCAAAGTCCAGCTTCAATTCACGATGCAGCCGGTAATTTCGAAGAACAACTGAGATGAGGTGCATAACGGTAACCCTTTAATGTTTATTGCTAGCGGCGTAAAGTTCGCGCAAAGCGATACGCACAACCGCAGTTTGATCATTTTCCACCAATGCCATGCTTACTAATTTTGACGCCACACGGGATACCAGAGGGTCATCCGCCCGCCGAGAGAGCCCATCCAATTCGGCGGGGGATGGGGCAATAACGGTTTGATTAACCAGCTTAACCCTAATCAGCCGCGCGCCCCACGACTCTATCATTCGGTCCAGCTGCGTGGAAGCTTCAATGCCGAGGGAACCGCTCAAGTTCAAGCGGAGTAAATCCTGGTTTGCTCGTTTTGCAATTTTTTCATCTACCAAAGTGTTCAGGTGGTCAAGCCCGGCATCGTCGGGAAAATTAAAAACCAATTCGTGCCACCCGATCGCGCCAGTCCGAATGCACTGAACCTTGGGTAATTCACCGCGGCTGACTTCGACCATTAGGATATTACCAGGGTTGTGGTCTTGTCCTTTGACAAACCGATCCAGTTCGGGAGTACCTGAATACCACGCTTTGTCACTTACCTGCTTGGCCCCATGCCAGTCACCCAACGCAATGTAATCAAAGTCGTTCCCGGAGAGTCGACTCAAATCTATTAAATTGGGCGCGCCCGCATCAGATTCATCCTCGTCCGGAAGTGTCCCAAAGCTCAAAACGCTCCCATGCGCAAGAATAATTCTGGGTTTGCTGCCAAAACGTTCACCAAAATCCAGCGTCGACCGTAACCAAGAGGTTGGATCGTTGGCCTCATGTCGGCGCAACAGTGGGCACGGAAAGAGTACCGCATTTTCAAGCTCAACCGGCTCAGCTTTGAGCAGCATTTTGAGATTCGGAGCGAGCTTGTCACGTTCACGTTGAAAAAACTCCTGTCCCCATAGGCTGCCAGCTCCGCCATGGTCGTGGTTGCCTGGAATGGCAAACACTGGAATTTTCATGTCGCCGATGGCGCTGCATGCTGCGGCCACCGTGGATTTGGTTGCACTTGGTGAGTCGAAGAGATCGCCAGCGATCAAAATAAACTCAGCGCCATATTCCCTGGCTTTATTGGCGATTCGTTTGAGGACGGAGAGCCGTTCATTTTGAAGGATCGCCCGCTTCTGCCCATCGTCCACCCCGGCAAATGGCTTGCCGAGTTGCCAATCGGCTGTATGTATAAATTTCATCTGGATATAAAAGTCTGCTATTTAATTGCAAGCGTCAGCCACAGTGCCACTGGCTAGGTTCTGATAAATATCATAATTCTGAGAGCTATGAGAACAACGAATGGAACCGATTGTTGTCTGTCGCCCCGAACCAAAGGCCAGGAGAAATTGCCGGTATAAGTGGATAACCGGTGAGAGAAACCAGGCGATTTGCAATTCCCACGGCAACCAACCAGGCAAATGATAATAATGCATATAAAACAGCCTCATGGAGTTATAAAATGCATCCCCCACCCCTTTGGGAATGTCGCTCGGGTCTAGGAGCCCGCATAAACCCGAAAGATCCAAGTATCAGCGACAATATTCCAAGACGTAGTGCCGTCATCCACAGATGGCGAACCTTTCCGTCGGGATGATGGACGGCAGTCATTTCAGGTTGATGTTCGTCTTCACTCATCACCTAGATCTGGAAGACTATTGCTTTGCCTTGTTGGCGTAAACCAGATTTTCATGCTCGGTTACGTTTGAGTTCTGCAAGAATGCCATAGGCGATTTCCCACGGGACGGCCGCGTCACTGGCCATAGGAAATTCCGGGGCGCTGAGGAGGCTTATGAGCTGGCCGACGAATGAGTGTCGGGTTGCGATTCGAGCAGGACGAGGAGCTGCTTAGATGAATATAAACTCGAAATAAATTATATGATTTGGATTCGCCAAGAAGCGATATGCTTGCCTTGGCAGTTGCATCGCTGCAAACTAAAAACGCAAATGAATCGTAAACGTTATCGGATCGCCTTCTCGTATGCTGGTGAAAAGCGAGAGTTCGTTTCAAAGGTTGCCGAACTGCTTAAAAAGCGTTTCGGACCGGAGCGGCTTCTTTACGACAAATTCCACGAAGCCCAATTTGCGATTGATGGGCTTGGCGAGAAATTGCCTAACCTGTATAGCTCGGAATCCGACCTGATAGTCGTCTTTTTTTGTCCTAATTACCTGGAGAAACCGTGGTGTGGTTTGGAGTGGAGTGCGATTCATAAGTTGATAGAAAGCAATGAAGAAAATGCAGTGATGTTAATGCGGTTTAATCTTGTTTCCCCAAAAGGGCTTTCTAAGCCTGGTTTTTTGGATCTCGATGACCGGACCCCCGAGCAAACCACGGAACTCATTCTCGAGCGTCTTGCAATGAACGAAAACCGGCCAAAACAATTTTACAAAAAAAGGAAAAGAATATTGGACCGCGATTCACGGGCATTGATAATGGGCGATCCTCCCAATTTGACGCACTTTCATGGGCGCAAGACCGAACTGGATCAGATCATCAAAGATCTCCAAGATCGCGAGATGAAATGGGTGGCGATCACCGCTGAAGGGGGCAGTGGGAAAACATCGCTGGCGATCCGAGCGGCCCAATTGGTTCCACCGCCGCCATTCAAGGTGGTTCTGTTCGTTTCCGCGAAACAACGAATGATTGATGATGCCGGCGTACGTTCTTTGAGCGAGTTCTCCCTGACCGGGTGGCCGCAGATGATGAATCGAATCGGGGCCTTGCTGGGGCGGGTAGATATAGCCGAATGTCCCCCAAAAACTCGTGCCGACAAACTGATTGATGCGTTCTCTAAAAAAGGGGTACTGCTGATTCTCGACAACCTCGAATCACTGTCTGAGGACGACCAGAATTCAGTGACCACGTTTGTCGAAAAACTTCCCGATGGCTGCAAAGCGATTTTGACCAGCCGTAAGCGCATCGGCAGTGTGGAGAAGTCGATTACTGTCGAGAAGTTAAAACAGGAGACCGCGATGGAGCTCTTGAAAGCATTGGCGACGCACAACTCGCTTTTAGCGAAATTGGATAATGAACAGCGACTGAGGCTTTATGAACAAACGAACGGCAATCCGTTGCTATTGCGATGGACGGTCGGTCAGCTCGGCAAAGGCTCATGTAGGACAATTAACGATGCACTAGAGTTTCTCGGTTCAGATACCACAAAAAACAATCCTTTCGAGTTCATATTTGGGGATTTGCTCCAATCATTTGACAAGGACGAACTTAATGTAATTGCCGCACTTACCTTTCCCAGCCACCCCATCGATGTTCAGGCCATAGCAAAGATATGCGGCATTCCCAGCAACAAGGCGAAAACCGCACTTAACCTTTTAATCAACAGTTCAGTTGTGGAACCGCATTGCGATGTCCATGAAGAGAAATTTTCATTGATACCTATGGTTGCGGAGTTCATGCGTAACCGTGATCGCAAGCGTGTGGATAAGATTGGTTTGAAACTTGCCGACCGAGCTTGCGAGATCATCACGAGGAACGGCTATGCACATCATGACCTTTTCCCTATTTTGGAAGAGGCGTGGCCAACTATCGCACCAGCTATTCCGATTCTGCGCGCGGGAAAGAACCAGCGGTTTCAAATGGTTTGTTCAGCACTCGGTCAGTTTCTGGATTTCAGCGGGCGCTGGGATGAGCGGTTGCAACTTGAACTCGCGGGGGAAAAAGTGGCAACAATGGCAAACGATAAATTGAATGCCGGTTGGCGGGCCTGCAATGCCGGTTGGATCTATTTCGCCCGTAAAGACGCAAAAAAAATGCTCGAATGCCTCGATTCCGCTGTAGCCAATTGGAAAACCACCAAAGCTGGGAGATACGAAAAATCCTTTACCATGCGATTGCGAGGCGCCTATCACGAACTGATGAACGAAAATGATAAGGCTCTGAAGGAGTTCCGTATGTCGCTCAACATTCAGCGTAAACTGAAGCCATGTTCGGCAGAAGTTGCCAGAGGGCTAAACGACTTGGCCACCATTGAGGAGCGATTGGGCAACACAAATGCGGCCGAACAATATCGCAAAAAAGCTTTGGAGGTTGCGCGCAAAACCCGTTTTTCTGAAGGCGTGGCAGCGTATACTGGTTTACTTTCTGAACTTGCTCTTACGCAGGGTAAGTGGTCACAAGCCGAGTTGCTTGCCCGCGAGGCCTTGGCTCAATCTGAAAAGATTAATAGAAGAATCCTTGTCGCCCGAGACTACAGACGCCTTGCGCAAGCGCTGTTGGAGCAGGAGAGGGCTGTAGATGCGTCGCATTTTGCTGAAAAAGCAGTCGCGATTTTCAAGCATCTGCACTCGCCCGAACTTTC
This sequence comes from uncultured Verrucomicrobia subdivision 3 bacterium, assembly GCA_903872345.1. GTDB lineage: Bacteria > Verrucomicrobiota > Verrucomicrobiia > Limisphaerales > UBA11358 > UBA11358. The sequence goes on from CAIQKM010000194.1 coordinate 28,556, forward strand.
TATGGCTGATGCAATTCTCAAGCAATGTAAATTTAGAAATCGCCCCACAAGGAGCACTAAAAAAACCGCCTGACTTTATTAGGAAATCATAAAGTTCGATGGCGGTCTGCTTGCGATCCAATTCGACAATCACCTATGCGCAACTATATATTTACCTTGCTCAAAATTTTTTAAATGTCTTGCCTTGGTCATTAACTCATCGCATTCCCCCGTCATGTCACAGAAAGTCGAAGAAAAGAAGACACGAATGCATCGATCGTCTTTCATGGCCAAGAGGTGTCGAGTGGAATGGGCTGTTGGTTAAGCCATTCGGGATATGAGTCGAGGGCAGATAATTTGTTGCGGTCGTTCAGCGCGGCGACGAGGGCGGCGAGGAATTCTGCAATGTGCTCGCCGAGTTTGGTTTCCAAGAACTTGATGAAGTAGGTGATGTCCCACGGGGCGGCCACGTCACTGGCCACGGGAAGTTCCGGGCCAGTGAGGAGGGTTTTGAGCTGGCCGAGAAAGGGGGTGTCCGGTTGCGATTCGAGTAGGGCGATGAGGTGGCGGAGGAATGCGATACGCGGCGTGGTGTTGGCCTGGGGCGGAGCGTTCAGACGCCAGTTCGCGGCGAGAATCTGGCGGGCTGGCGGATTATGAGGTGCGTGGCTAGCAGGGTTGGCATCATCATATGGCCTTGGTCTGCCTGGCTTTGCTCTTCACTACCCAGTCACGCTCGGCTTTGGCTGAGCAATTACCTTTATTGACCGTACGCGATGTGGTGGAGTTGCTGGAAATATATCTACCACGCCGCCAATACACATTGGAGGAAATTTGGGCCGCCATGGAGCAACGTCATCGCGCCAGACAAAAAGCCATCGATTCAGCCCAAATAAAATTCATTAAGACCCAACAGACCATCGCAGATGACTAAGAAAGTAGAATCAGAAGACATAACTTAACTCCATTGGCAATAAATATCTCACTTCTGAACTTTCGTGCGAGGCCTGAATGCCTTTGCACGCCGCTCGGCCTCTTGTATCTGTTGTGCCGTCATTTGCTGGGTAACCATGTTGCGAATTTCTCTGGCCTTCGGGTAGCCCCCTTGGTCTGAAAGGATGATCCATCGGAAAGCCTCAACCCAATCCATCCCGACTCCGTTGCCTTGTCCATAGGAGATCGCAACATTGTATTGAGCCTCGGCATGCCCCCCTTCGGCAGCAGCAAGGAACCACCGGAATGCCTCTGACGAATCAGGCGCAACCCCATGTCCCCGATCAAATGCGATCCCTAAATTGTATTGGGCTTGTGTGTCTCCCTGTTCAGCCGCGCGACGATACCACTTGGTGGATTCATGAACATCGCACCGAACCCCTTGACCGAAGAAATAGAAAATGCCAAGGTTGCATTGCGTGGCAGCATCGCCGGCTTCAGCGCGCCGTTTTGTTTCTTCGAGAAACTCTGGTGTTGGACTTTGCATAAATGTAGTTGCGATAGGCCGGTTCCTCCAAGCCTAAACGTTATTTCATCTGAAGATGCAGAGCGGTCGGATATGCTGGATTGTGGCAAGGATGGCCTCGGAAGTGAGACCTTCCGGCGGGACTTCAAGGAGGTGGATACCGGGGTGGTGCGCCTCTGGAAGTGTGAAGAGGTCGTGGTAGATTCGTCCAAAGGGGCTTCGCGCCAAATGCGCCGAATCGCGAACTGCGAGCAGAATGCGGGGCTTGCACAGGTTCTTCCTCAGCGTTGCCGCATACGCCGACTCCGACAAAACCCACGATGTTACTTCCGCCTCGCCGTCGAGCACCGCGATAAACAGCCCGCATTCGCTCAATCCGCGCATCAGATGCACCCGCCACAGGCTGCCAGCTTCGATGGTCGAACGGTCGAAGAACACCGGATGTCCCGCCGCCGTCAAGTGCGCGTGGCACTCGCTGGCCGTGCGCACCGACCAGTCGGAGCGATGCATGTAGCTGATGAAAACCTGCCGCGCGCGATAGGCTCGCAGCGGAATCGCACCCGAGGAAATGGATTTGCGCCCGATGTCCAGGAGTTCGCCAGCCAACGGCCCGTTTGCCTCAAGCAGGCGTTGAATTTGGGACAGCGAAAAGAGCTCCGCCCGTATGCGTCGGCAGTAGAGATAGAGAGCACGGATCCCCAGCGCAGGCGCGAAACACAACGCGATTTGTTTGTCGCATCCAAGCTCATGGCCTGTCCAAAGTGCGACACCCGCAATTGTCCCCAAGGCGAATAGGGGCAGAAAAAAACTTTGGGACGGCACACGACGGACGACAAAGACCACAAGGGAGAGATTTCGAAACGCCGTGGCCACGAAGTGAGCAAGGAAGAAGGCGACTCCGAAACTCAGCACCGTCTCGACCATCGGGTCACCGAGAATCGTCCAAAGGAACGGGTGCCCGGCAGCACGCAACACCGCACCGGCCAAGAGCGCGCCGAGACAGAGATAACTTGCGGGCCAGAGCAAGTCGAGCGGGCGGTAAAGCCCCTTGCAGACGAAATCTCGGAAGCCGCGCACTACTCCGAGCCGGTTCATGGCATCGGCCTGTTCGAAAAAGGCGATGATGGTATGCGCAAGTCCGGTGGCGTCCTGGGAAGGAGTGCGTTGCACGAAGTCATCCCAGCGCGAACCTATTGGCGGAAGTTCCCCAAGAACATAGAGGCGGAAGGTACCCCAGCCGGTCGTGGTGCGGATGACCCGCTCCTGCTCTGAACCCATAGTGCCCAGCAAGGCAGACGAGAGCACGACTGCATGCACGATGGGTTGGGGAAATGCTGCGGCTGTGATGTCCGCAACTTCCTCCAAATCAATCTGGGACGCACGGCCCGCCTCCTGCATAACCTGTCTGATCGACGCGATGTCTTCGGGCCAAGAGCCTAGGAAAGTGATGCGAAAGGGGCGCATGCTCATTCTTGGTAAAGGAAGTTGTAGTGGGACATTGCTGCGGTGCCGCCGGAGGCCAGGCTGATAGGGAGTTGTAGATACCTAGGGTATTCGATTCGGGTAAATACCAGCCAGACAGTGGCGGCCACCAGGAACGGGAAAACGATCGCACGCGGCCAGCAACCGCCCGGAAAGGCATCCGCATCATTGTAAGCAAAGGCTTGCGCGAGGGCGGTCTTGCCCATGCCGCCAACGCCGTGGATACCTTCGGCAACTTGCTCGTCGGTTATACCCCAACGTAAATCAACCTCGCACCATGCGATGTCGCGGGAATCGCAAATCTTACGCAACTGTGGGAAGATAAACTTCACCAAATGATCTCCGGGCACCTTTTTTTCAGATCTTTCGCTCCGGATATGCAAAGCACCATGACGTCTCCTGTCAGAACGTGGATGGCACTCAGCCCATCCTCGGCGGCATCCAAAGAGGTCATGCAGTCGTTCCAAGCATCCATATTGCGACCGTAGAAGTCTGGGAAACCAAACGTCTTGGAGAAGTAATCGTGAAATGAGTCCCAGTCGGTGATCTTGCTCCCGTCAATCTGGACGTTCTTTGTCATGGCGAAGTGGTTTAATTCAAGCTGGCCGAAGGTCAATCTGGCAGATGTGCGGCAAAAATCGAGTGTTTTTCATAATCCGTGAGCAGCCAGTTAAACGAGCCGGGGCCGAGCGGCGAGCCTTAGCTCGCGGCCCCGGCGGTCGAAGGTTCGTCAGACTTGGATTTAGTCTTTTTGTTTTTGTCCTCTTTTCCGGCAGCGGTGGCATGGTCTTTGAGCCGGTAGCTCCTGCCAGTAATGGCAATTGTCTGGGCATGGTGCAGGAATCGATCCAGGATCGCACCAGCCGTGGGTACGTCGCCGAGGAGTTTGCCCCATTCCTCCAGTGGCCGGTTGCTGGTCATGATGGTGGACCGGTTTTCATACCGGCGCATGATCACCTCGAACAGATGTTCGCCGGAGTTCTTGGGCAGTTGCTTGAGTCCAAAATCGTCAATGATTAGGAGTTCCGGGTTGAGGTAACGCCGCAGGGTTCGGTCCTGCTGGTTGAAGGCTTCGTCTTTCATGAAGTCACGCACCAGATCGAAGATGGAGCGGTAGAGCACTTGGAATTTCATCTTGATGGCCTCGTACCCTATGGCTTGCGCCAGATGCGTTTTGCCCACGCCGGGCGGGCCAAGGAAAAGGACATCCTTGGCCTGGCGGATGAAGTTGCCGGTGGCCAGGTCAAAGATCTCCTTGCGGTGGACGGTCGGATTGAAGTTCCAATCGAACTCTTCCAGCGTTTTCAGGCCACGGAAATCGGCGGCCTTGGTGCGGCGTTCCATCAGCCGTTGTTGGCGGACATTGACTTCGTCCTGGCAGATCAGTTCCAGGAACTCAGCGTGGCCAAGTCGGTTGGCGACCGCTTCTTGCAGCCGCACGTCCAGGGTTTGCAGCAGACCGGAGAGGCGGAGTTGTTTCAGGGTATTTTGCAGGGTGCTCATAGACAGGTTTTGGGTTGGGGGTTAAAACAATCCGGCGTTAATGCCTCATAAGCATCCAACGACCGGATCAAGGGGTGGGTTTCGAGAAAATCAAGTTGTGGTGATGGCCCGGCCCGTTCCAACAACGTGCGCAAGTCCCTCAAACGCCAGGTGCCGTGATGCAGGGCCTTCTCAGTCGCGCTTTCCAGTGCCGCCACAGGATGTTTGCCAGCCAGGGACAACAGACCATGCAATACTCGTGTACCGATGGGTCCGCGTTGTTGCACCATCGCTTCAGCCCAGCTCCCGGTGTGTTTGCCAATCAGCCGGGCGCGATCCAACAGGTAATCCAGATTGTGTTGCACGACCCGCCGGTACGGTGAATGCACATGCAGCGGGTCAGTGGCGAATTTACCAGGTTCGGCGCGGGCGTGCAGGGCGACTTGTTCCCGGCGCTGGTTGAACACGCGGACCAACTGGGACTCCCAACGCACCCAGACCTGTCGTCCAACATACTCCGGGGGCACCGAGTAATAAGCCCGTTGGAACTCAACGTAACCGTCCCGGTGGACACTGCGGGGCGCTTCCTCAAAGACCGGAAACAAACTGGACGGCAGCGGCAATAGCTTGGCTCGCTCCACCTCGTTGAACACTTTGATGACTTGCTGCCGGGTTGTGCCGTGAATGCGCGTATCAGCCACCGTGCGTTCCCAATCCGCCAAGAACAAGTTTTGTTCCGCCAGACTTGTGAACAGCCGACCCTTGACCGCGTTGTTCTGGCCATACTTGACGCCGGCTTCGACTTTGCCTTTATGGCGGGGCATGGCTGGCCGGGTGGGCATAATCACCGTGCCGTAATGGCGGCAAAACTCCTCCACCTTCGGGTTGATCTCCGGATCGTACCAATCCGCCCGCGTGACGGCCGCCCGTAAATTATCAATCACCGTTGTCTTCGGAACCCCGCCAAAGTGGCGATAACTGTTCTCCAGGCATCGGATAAAGCTCTCCGTGGTCTGCCGCCAGACCACCTCGCTGTAGCCCTTGCGCGAATGGCTCAAGACTACGCGGAACAAATGCGGGCGCTTGCGCTTACCGTCCACCACGACCCATGCACCTTGTCCAAAATCCACTTGTGCCTCGGCTCCGGGCTCGACTTCCATCCGCACAAAGGGCACTGGCTGGGTTTTCCTCAAATGCCTCACGAATCGTTTTACGGCCTGATAACTGCCTGTGAAACCGTGCTCACAAACCAAGTCCTGATAAATGCGTTGAGCGCTTAAACCCACCGCCACCGCTGCCACTATCTGGGGTGAATGCGGTTGGCAAAGGCTCTGGCGACCAGCAGTTGACCCGGCGGTCGAAATGGCTGGTTTTGGACTTGGTTCAGCCTCAGAGCCGGAGATCGGAATGGCTGGTTTTGAATTTGGATCAGGTTCCGAGCCGGTGGTCGAAATGGCCGGTTTTGATCGCGCCAGTACCAGATACTTGCCCACCGTCTCGCGGTTGATGCCCAGCTCACGCGCAATCCGCCGGTTGGACCAGCCGTTGCCCGCCAAAGTTAATATTGAATGCTGCAAGTTCACGTTGAGTTCGTTCATTGCGCCCATGAGCAGTCCTGGCTGCCCAATGCGCAATGCTTCCCTCAAAGTGGCTGGTTTTCATTCGACCCTCCCTGGCTGGTTTTGAGTGACCGCTGACAGAGATGATCCATTGACAATATACCCCTTCGCCAACGCGGACCTTGATGCGCCAGCACAAGGCTAAGATCAAACATGAAGGCTTACAGTGGTTCGAGTCAACTACTGCTTTTGGCAGTAAATGACTGAAATGTGGACACTAAAATCACAATAATTAGACAGTCTAGCTAAAAGAAATCGCTGGAGCAGAGATCGCCCGTGCCAAAGAGCATATCGAAAAGCCACATGTTTTTAGATAGATTAAGGGTTGGCGGTTTCAAAGAGCATACCCGAGACAACATTTGGCTAGGTGAGCCTAGAGTACTAGGGTGGCAGCGAGAAGCTGAAAGGTAGGAATATTAATATTTTAAGGATTCGATGAATCATTGCTTTCTGAAAAATCGCCCCAACATCCGCCAGAATATGCCTTTGCCTCGCGGATGCATTGGATCTCGGGAAATGCCTTCAACGAATCTAGCAATGGTGATTTCTCTGGCTATCCGTACCTCTTCATCATCGAGCGGATACTGATCCACCATCGGCTTGATCAGCAGTGGATTTAATCGCCATAACTCTTCCCGCATCACCCGGCCCAACTGGCTGAATTCGTCCTGTCCAATGGCTGTTGGTCCAAGCACCAGCTGGCGATACGAAGCTCGAATTGCTTGGGGGCTGCCCGTGGCCAGAATATGGAAGAGCAGAAGCCGACAGGCCTCCCGACAAATTGGCTTCTCCGCCTGAACTGCCAACTGCATGCAGGCATATAGGCAGTGCTGATATTCCTCAGGATGCTGGCCCTGGATATTGATCATCGCCACCCTTGCCGTCTCAGCTGAAAAATACGTGAGCAACTCCGCAATAAAGCAAGGATATCTTGGCCCCCAAGCCGGGCCAGCTTCGGCAACCCGGCGCAACATTCCTTTCATAACTTCCCGGAATCCGTCATTGCTATTGGGACGGGATAAGTCCCGGCGCGATGTCAACTGGACCGAAGTACTGATCCGCTCAGCTACAGCGCCGAGAATTTGGTCATCGTGGGAAATCGGCATATCTAAACTGGCCAAGATCCTCTGGGCGAGTTCGACATCGGATCGCCCTTCGGGGCCAAGATCCTGAGCTTTTCTAAGGCAAAGATTTACCACTTCGCGGGCTTCACTGCTGTGACCTAATTTTTGTAGGGCCAGAGCTTTGTTGGTCAAGGGCTTGACGTAACCGATGGGGCAAGCGGCCAGCGCGCGGTCGGCGCATCTAATCGCTTCGTCATACTGGTTAACTAAAAGTAGCCATGCACTTTTGAAGTTCCACAGGATGTGGTTCTCGGAATCTAATGCGAGCGCCAATTCTATTTCACGGAGTGCCTCCTGAAGAGCCAGCCGCTCTTCGGGCGGAAAGCCTTCGCCGCGGATGGCACGCGACGCTTCGGCAGCCTTGTCCAATTCACGCAGAGCAAGTACCCGGCCTTGGCGCAACGCCAGTTCGTTATCCAAGCTATGTTCGCCGGCCTGAAGCGCCAGTTCGGCAAACGCGGCCAGCTCACTGTGCTTCCCGTGAGTTTGATATTCCACTGCGGCGCCAGCTAAGACTTCGGCATAGCTGATGCCATTGGTCAGGGCTTGATTGATGGAATTAAAAAGCTGGAGATCCGGATCGTCAGGAGCCAACGCTCGCGCAATCATTTCCTGTCGCTGGTACTCATCCTGATTTCTGGCATATTTGGCCGAGTTGAAAGACGAGAACAGATAGTTCTCGTTGTTCCTGGCTCGGCCGGGCGCCTGTTGCTGGGCGCGGAGAAAACATTCCTGGGCTTTTACGCCCTGACCAATAAAATCCTTGCGAATTAAGCCTTCAGCATATTGCACTTGTGGGTCATTCTTAAATTTTCGGTGGAGAAATTCCAACCGGTCCAGTGATAAGCTGAGCCACCCGCCCTCGGCATCAAGGAATGCTCGGTTCAGACAATTGAGCTTGTCTTCGTTGTCTAATCTGTAAAAGTTCATAGGTTTATCGGGTTCTAAATTCAAAAATCGCGTACCGACCGTCAATAGATCCGACAGTGATAAAATTTCCTTTTGCATCCAGACAATGACACGGGAAAGGAAGTTCGGATAAGGCCAAGGTTACTTTCCAGTCGCCGAATAATGGCCAGACCTCCAGCCACTCTATTTCTCCCTGGTGCTGGATGGCACATAAGAAGTCCCCGCCAACTACGGCGAGGTAATTGACAGACGCAGAACGTTCTCCGTTCGCCACCCATCTGTTGGCCTTTTTGGTATAGCAGTGGACAGCTTCATTGAACGCAACGTAAATCCGATCACCTTTCAGGTTGGCCACCGCATCCTTGATGAGTTCGCGAGTCTCCGTTACTACTTCGCGCGAGTTGTCACTCCTAATAACCACGATGCTGGAAATGGCATTGCCGTATTGGGATCGGCCACACGTCAAAAAGTCGTTACCTTGACCCACTCGCCGGATGAACTGTTCCTCGCGCCCGATGCCGACTGGCTCGATTTCGCGCAGCACCTGCACAGGCTGGAAGCCCACGATCCGGAACTGGCCATTCGCGCTGGCGGCCAGCACTGTTTTTTCGTCCAGCCCCACAAGCGAGACCACCGGCCGATCAAACAAATCGACAGCGTCTTCCAGTTCTGGACGGCATGCTGGCAGCAGCCTGATCACACTGCCGCGGCTGTAGCCGGCAAACGCAACTGCGCCATCTTCTGTCACCGCGATGGCGCTCGGTTCGTAATTATTGACTAAAAACACTTCCCGGGTCTGTTCTTGTTCAATCCAGCGCACGCTTCTGGCCGCTGAACTAATCTGTACGGTCTGCCCCGTGGCGGCAATCGCGCAACCATTGATGGGGGTAGCCATCTTTAATTCCGATTCGCCAACCATGGGCAGTTCCAAGATTTGCCGGTTGGTAGCAACAATAAAGACGCCGCAGGCGGGATTTGATGCAAGGGCCCGAACTTCCGACTGCTCCTGGATACCCCGATAGAAGCCGCGGTCGCGCAAGATATGGTTCGAATGATCCCAGACCAGCAATTCGCCTTCGGCGGTGGCCAAGAGAACATAAGCTTGTCCCCCGTACCAAGCAATATGACTGGAAACCACATTCCCACGGACCGCTTTGCCTCCCGCAACCCGGCTGGATATTTCAGCGATGAGCTGCCGTGCTTGAGAAGTGATCATCTTTAGGATGCGGTTTCGAAGTGCCACAACCACCCAGGCACCAGACTCATCCAAGCTGGCTTCCGTTACTGGGGTCTCGAAGGCTGGCCATTCATTGGTTTGGGGATAGGTCGTCCGGTTATCCAGTAGGAATATACGTTGCCCGGGAATCCGGTCTCCTGAGACGACCAGAGCCACTTTGCCATCCTGACTGGAAGCAGAGCGGGCAGCAATCGAACTCAAGTTCTCCGCAAGAATACTCACGGTGTAGGCTTGAAGATCATAATAAAACAGGAAGCGCTGCGAATTAATCCCCACGATCCCGTTGTCCCAAAATGTCAAAGCATGTGCCCTTGGGTTTAATTGGACCGGCAGCCGCTGCGATTCAGAGTATAAGTTACCAGCGATGTCCCCCCAGATCATCTTGCCCGTCTGCGGATGATTTATGATAAAACTCGGCGTGGCCCCGAGAAAGGGAGTACTACTTTCAATCGGCTTTTGGGTGTTCAGCGTTCGGGTTTCCAACTCCCCGGCTTCCTTCAATATCTGGCAGACGTTCCGGCTAACAGACAAGGTCACTAGACCTTTGACGGATTGGTTCAATCCAAAGCGAGTCATGGCGCAAAGCCAGCCGCCCCGGGCATCCAGAGCTTTTTCACCGCGGTGCACACGCGAGCGCAATTGCCCGCCTAAATCCTCGTTACGCAGCCGGTTGATAATAGTTACCAAGGCGGATTCGGGAAGCTGGCGCAGGACGGGGAGGGAAGGAGTGACGACATTTCGAATCAGGTTGACACGGGGTGCCGGCAGGCGGCTGGCTGCCTCAAAGTCGGCAAGTAATTGGTCTAGTAGTCCTTTGCGAATACTCGCTTCAATGAAAAGCAGATCGCAAAAAAGCGCTTCGTTTTGCAGTCCGGTATAGCCATGCAAGCGGTGGTGCGGAAGTTCCGACAATGCCCGCAGCGGCGCTTCTCCCCAGTCCCTGCGTTCATGCAGTTTTGCAGCACCCAAAAAATACCTTCCCATGGCTCTATGCGTATCTTTCCGGCACCCAGGGGTGAGATACATACGGCATACCGCCTCATGTAATTGGCGGTGGTGAAACCCCAGCAATACGGACTCATCGGCGAAGCGCTCCGCCAAAAGGAAATCCAGGTCGCCGAGCAAACGAGCCCACACCACCACCGGCAGCCGGTCAACTTTGGGTGATTTTGGCGAGCGGCGTGCAAGATCGAGCATCAGATGCTGATCAGCACTAAGAATGTCGAGCAGTTCGTCCTCGGCCAATCCGTGACGGGCGCAGGCCAGATAACTCAATGCGCGGGCAACGAGTTTAGTTCCATGCTCCTCGCCTCGAGCCAACCGGTTCATAAGCTGTTCCAGCAACCCAGAAACGGACGGAGCCATTTCGGGCACCCCCATCCAGGAAACAAGGCGAACAGCTTCCTGGCTGGCGATACGGAGCCAGAGAGGACTGCGATAAACTTGAAATGCTCCAAGGATAGCTTGTCGCTGCGCAGGTTGAAGCGTTCGCTTTTTCTCGGCCAGCCAGTTGGCCAACATTTGCTCAGCCTCCTCGTCTGTGGCCGCAGCCAGGTATAGCCGTTGACATACGGAGTGCTTGGCATGCAATGCTACCCAGACCGCTGCCTGCGGGCCGGTCGTAACCGGAGCAGTTTGTCCTCCGGCTAACTCCGGAATTGCTGTGGATACGATCAGGTGGCAATGTGGACCAGTGGAAGCTGGAAGCCATGATAACATATGGGCGTCATGACTTTCCGTCAACTGATCCAGTGAGTCAATCACCAAACAAAGCGGACGATCTACCGTCGGTCGGTACAGCGACTCCCGGAATCTGGGGAGCAACGACACAATGTCCAAAGGGATGGCAGCTTTCTTACCATCGAATTCAGCAACGACATCCCCTGGATAACGCCGCTCTATTTCCCAGACAAGGTTGCGAAGCAATTGGACTAGATCGGAAGAGGCAGGCGTTGCCCCCACGTGCCGGCAAATGACCTCAAAGCCGCCGCCGGAGGTTTGTTCTTTCGTCAGAATTTCTGCAAATCTGGCTAGCAGAGCGGTTTTCCCTTGGCCGGAGGCGCTGCACAGCACCAGCGGATGCAGGTCTTCTCCCCGGCAATATTGACGCAGGCTTTCCAGAAATGGGCGCTGCCCGACAAATGTCCGGCAGCGATCCCGACCAAAGGCCTCGTGAGCCTGCTGCTCCAGCACTTCTGCGGGAAATTGTTGCAACGTTTCAATTTGGCGCAAAACCACCAAGCTTAATTTGCTCCAGGCAAGCTCGCAAAAACTCTCAAGCGAGACCGAGTCAACTTTTCCTTCAAACTTAGGAAGGTGGTAAGAGCCAATATTTGGCTCACCAATCTTTTGGGCAATTAACCTCCGCAGCCGTGCAAGCTTTGGTTCAACATCCGGCGATTCCACTGATTCGGCTGGACTGAGAGCAGGCAGCTTTTCTGCGGATCGAAAAAAAGCGCAAACATGAGCCGCTGCATCCGACACCGTCAATGCACCCGCCACGATTTCTTGTTCGGTGGCCGAGGCGCCCAGGTTAAGTGCCTCCCACTCTGGTTCGGGACCGCCAGCGGCGACCGCCAGCTCGATAGCGGCCAAAAGCGGCTTGGCGACCCGCTCCGGCCAAGAGTCATCGTCGCCTTGTGGCTGCAATTCGTAGATGGGAGGAAGGTTGTTGTCATCGCGCCGGTAAGTGGCCAGCAGCAACTCCGCCGAGGTTTTATCCCCGGCCTCCAGCCGGGTGTGCAGCTTGGCAAAAGCACCTGCGGCCAATATCTCTGGAAGCGGCTGCCAGCCGTAGCGATTCCCCAGCAAAATCAAGAAATTTGGCTTCAGTTGGCCTTGCTGGCAACGCTGCAATTCCTGGAAACAGATACGCATAGTGCGATTATCCCGCCACGCCTCATTGCTGATCCCCCAGCGCAAGTCAATCGCCTGAAAACGCAAGCCATAGCTGGCACAAAGCTTTTTCAGTCTTGGGAATACCGACTCCTGTAGCGCATCCCGCTCCGCCTTCATATCGCTAAACGTAGAGCTGACAAAGAGCCGTATTGCCAAGTTATTCATGGTTGGGAGATCGGCTGGGATGGAAGAGGGTATCTTCTCTCATGTGAAGACGTAGCATCCGAGGGATGCCGAGTGTACTTCGATCGGTATTGAGCCCCTTGCTGCGGCCATACATTTGAGGCCAGGTACCCAATATCAAATGCCCGGCTGGATCGGGATCATCCATATAAGTTTTCAGATTAGGTTGCCGAATATTATTACTGCACCGCCGCCAACGCAATGTTGATTACTGCTTCTTCGACGTTTGTAATGGGTAAAAGGGTTTGAAATGGTTTTGGCCGGGGTGATAAAATGCGGCTGGCTGATTCCAGAAAAGATGTTTCAGCAGATTTTGGCCCTCGGGGAAGCCTGGCGGGTGGTGCGCATGGACTATCAGGAAAAAGAGCAGCAGGTGCTGATCCGTGTGGAGGAGACGCCGGCCTTATGGGCGCAGGAGTGCTGCCCGCATTGCAGCGGCAAGTCTGTGGGCGGTTACGATCATGCGCCCGAGCGGCGCTGGCGGCATCTTAACGTTTGCCAGTTGCAGTCCGAAATTGTTTGCGCGCCCCCGCGTGGCCAATGCCAGACGTGTCGGAAAGTCTATACGGTGCGGGTGCCTTGGGAAGGGCGCAGCCGGGGGCTGACGCAAGAGTTTGAGGCGTTTGCGCTGACGTTGATGCGCGAAATGCCAGTGCAGAAAGTCGGGGAGATTTTGGGGGAGACCGATCAGAAGTTGTGGCGGGCACTCTTCGCGCATGTGGATGCCGCCTGGAAAGATTTGAGCTGGGAAAATGTGGTTTGGGTGGGAGCCGACGAGATGAACCGGAAGAAGGGCCAT
>CAIQKM010000195.1 GCA_903872345.1 uncultured Verrucomicrobia subdivision 3 bacterium
CCTTGGTGGCGGAACATGCTTATACGCGGACAATCGTAAAACTACGAACCCACTGACTGGAGAGCCGGATGCGGGAAATCCGCCCGTCCGGTTCGGAGGGAGGGGTGGGGCTAATCCCCCATCCCTACCCCTATCGGGGGGCTGCCGCAGGATGAGCCCGGGGGGAAAGCCGTTTAAATAAGCCGGCTTGACACCTACCGGGCAGCTTGTTACGTATCATTTAGTTCCAGAATGCAGAATCAGAATCAGAGTAACCATTTAAGCTATGAAAACCGGACATTTAATTTTTAATGTCACTGCCATTTCAATAGCGTTATTTCTGGCACTGGCTGAGATTTTTAATCTGGATGCCGAGGCGACGCACCGGCATTTTTTCCATCGTTGGCCGGGATTATGGGATTTTTGCCTGATATACAACATTATCCTGGTCTTGCTGATTGGCGGCGGCAGCCTGGCCAATTTCATGAACCGGCGGTTGACGGTCGGCCCCACGGTGGGAATGATAGTCGGCCTTATGCTTACCGTTGTTCTGCTGCCGCTGGCGGTTTGGGGGGCGGTTTATGTCCGGTCGGAGATAAAAAAAACCGCCAAGATCAACGCCCAGTTTGCGCGCAATGCCGCCTTGCATCAACCGGGGCATACCCCGGCGCAAAACCGCAAAATGTTCCTCCGGGAGTTGCATTTTTTTTGGGAACGCTGGTTTTGACGGTATAACCCGAAAACCGGAACTAAAGCTTCCGGTCGGGTTTGCCAAACACGTCTGCGCCCGCTAACCTTTTCCCCGGCAGATATGAATTACTGGCTCGCAAAATCCGAACCCGAGGCTTACTCGTGGTCGCAACTCGTGAAGGACGGCAAGACGGCCTGGACGGGAGTGCGTAATTTTCAGGCGCGCAATAATTTGCGGGCCATGAAGCAGGGGGATGCGGTGTGCTTTTATCACAGTGTCACGGACAAGGAAGTGGTGGGGATTGCCCGGGTGGCCCGGGAATTTTATCCGGATGCCACCGCCACCGAAGGGGATTGGTCCTGCGTGGATTTGGAACCGCTGAAAGCCCTGATAAAACCGGTGACGCTGGAAGCCATCAAAGCCGATGCCATTCTGCAAGGCATGCCGCTGGTGAAACAGTCCCGGCTGTCGGTGACGCCATTGACGAAGATGCAGTTTGATCAATTGCTCAGGCTGGCCGAGACGAGGTTGTGAGCCGGGCAAAAACAAACCCATTGCCGGACAAAGCCAGACAATGGGTTGTTTGAAAAACGGGGATCTTGGAAATTATTCCACTTTGCCGGTCAGACCGGCCTTTTGGAGGGCGGCAAACACATCCGCATCATTGAAATCTTCGCCGGTTACTTCAAAGTCTTTGGCGCCTTTGGTGGCGGTGTTGGCTTTCACGCCGGGAACGGTGGCCAAGGCTTCCCCCAGGGCTTTCACGCATTTGCCGCAGCAAAGGTGTACGCCGGTGATTTTAAGGGAGGAAACTTTGACGCCTTTGGCCCCGGTTTCACTGGAGATTTTGATGCCGGTATCCGTGGTTTTGCCGAAATAGCCGGCATCGGTCAGGGCATCGGTGGCTTTCTGCACGGTGGCGGTATCCGGGCCGGTCAGGGTCACGTCGCCCTCATCCTGATCAATCTGGGCGGTAACTCCCGTAACCGTGGCTACGGCTTTTTTGACGCCGCTTACGCATTTGGGGCAGCAGAGATGGACATCCGTGATTTTGACGGATACATCGGCGGCTGACACGGTGAAGGCGAGGGTGGCCAAGGCCAACAGGGAGGCGAAAAGAGTCTTCATAGGGAGTGACTTGGAAAGTATATTTGCTGGTCTTATATTGTTAGTATCTCACCTACAATGGCACAAATTTCCGGCAAGTCAAGGGGGCGGGCGGGGAATTTGCGGCTGGCCAAATGGAAGTTTCCGGGCAATCTTGACGCGTTGATTTAAGCAATGGATCTCCGGCGTTATATAAAACTTTATGCGGCGTTATGGAAGAATTCCGTGACGCGGGAAATGTCGTTCAAAGGCAACTTCATCCTGTGGATCGTGGTGGAGTTGCTCTGGTTTGGCCTGCAACTGAGTTTCGTTTCCGTGGTGTTTTCCCAGACGGAAACGGTGGGCACGTGGACGCGGTGGGAGATGGTGCTGCTGGTGGGGGCGAGCAATTTCATCCAGCAGCTTTATCAGGCGTTTTTCCTGACGAATTGCACGAATTTATCGGAACTGGTGCGGACGGGGAAGATGGATTTCCTGCTGTTGCTGCCGGCCAATACCCGTTTTTTGGTCTCACTGCGGGTGGTGGATCTGGGGGCGTTTGTAAACGCCCTGTTTGCGCTGTGCGTGATGGTCTATGCGGCGGGCAAATTGCAACTGCACCCGCAGGCGGTCCAAATCCTCGGCTTTCTCGCCCTGTGCGGGGTGGGGATTCTCATCCATTATTCGCTGATGTTTATCCTGGCGACCATATCGTTCTGGACGGTGCGGGCGCAGGGAATTGTCTGGGGCTACTACAATCTGTTTAACATCGCGCGCATGCCGGATGAGGCTTTCCGGGGCGCGTTCAAAGGGGTGTTTACGTTTGCGCTCCCGGTATTGCTGGTAAGCAACGTGCCCACGCGGGTGTTGGCGGACAAGGCCAGTTCACCCGCTTCCTGGGCGCTGTTGCTGGGATTGGGACTTGTTTGGGCCGGGATTTCGGAGTGGTTCTGGCGGCTGTCGGTGCGGCGCTATACCAGTGCCAGTTCCTGAAGATTATTTCGTTTTTAACGTTTTTCCCACGGCTTCGCCAATTTCTTCACCCAACAGACCGGTGGCAATGATCCGCCCCTGGCCATCCAGGAGGTAGTTGGTGGGCAGAGCTTCCACGCCGTATTTCATGGCCAACTTTTTATCTCCGTCCCAATATTGCGGCCAGGCCAACTGGTTTTCTTTTACAAACCGGCCGGCGGCGGTGGCGTCGTCATCCTGGTTGATGCCGATGATTTCAAAACCCTGGCTGTGATATTTTTTGTAAGCGGCCGCAATGGCGGGCATTTCCTGGCAGCACAGCGGACACCAAGTCGCCCAAAAATCCAGCAGCACGATTTTGCCCTTGAGATCGCCTACGGAAACCGGGTTGCCGGACAGGTCCTTCCCCTGAAAATCCGGAAACACCACGCCATTGGTCAAACCGGCGCGAACATTCTGGAGGGCAATGGCCGGCTCCAGCTTTTTGATGTTCTCCAGTTCCAACGGGGTGAATTTGGAGGCGGGGAAGTCATGTGCCAGCCGTTGCAAGGTTTTTTGTGTCATGGTTGGGTCACGCAACACTTTCAGGTAAACCTCGGCTTCCTGGGTCAGCACGTAGGCTAAATCATCCACATTGTCGGCCGGGTGCTTGCCGGGCAGATCATCCAAGGCCTTGAGATCCGGGGCCAAGTCAGCCGGGGAGATCGTATTATTGGATATCTTGCCATTGATGCTGTCGATAATGACGTGCAGTTCCGGCGCCAGCGTGCTTTCGGGCGGCGCCGGTGCATTGGTGGTAACGTCGGCAATGGCGACGCGTCCGGACAGGGCCATAATTGCGGCCAGAGTGGCAAAAAATGTTGATCTCATGTGTTTAATAAGCAACCGCACCTTTCCATGGTTTATGGGGGATGGCAAATCGTTTCGGTATTGGAGCGGAATAAAAAATACTGTGGCCGTTCGGTGGGGGCCAGAGGGGGAGCGGTCTTTTTGGGTTTGGGCTTCGTTTCGGCTCAGTTACAGGGTTCTGCAAACCTGCGCCTTCGCCGAAGCCTCGCCCAAACCCAAAAATCCTCGCTCCGAACGGCTACATTATTTTTTAATACGCGCTATTCACGGAACGTCGCCTGCAGTTGCGTCTTGAAGGCTTCGACCACCTTGGTGTGCGAAACGTTCACTTCGGCTTCGGTCAATGTCTTGTCCGTTGCCCGGTAGGTGAAGGCATACGCCAGGCTCTTTTGGCCTTCCGGCACGTGTTTGCCACGGAAGACGTCGAACAGTTCCACGCTTTCCAAGTTGGCGGGCTTGGCCTGTTTCACGGCTTGCAACACGGCGTCGTGCGTGGTGGCTTCGGGCACAATCATGGCTACGTCGCGGCGACTGGACGGGAATTGCGGCAGCGCCTTGAAGGATTTGCCCGCATTGCGGCGGGAAATCAGCAGGTCCAGATTGAATTCGGCGAGGAATACGGCATCGCGCAAATCGTATTTTTTGGCCAGGGTGGGGAGCAGTTGACCGAGTTCGCCGAGGGGCAGTTTGCCGCCGAGGGTGACGGTGGCGGATTCGAGGAACAGGGTGGTGCTGGCGGTGCGCTTGCCAAAGACAATGCCGCGCAGACCGAACTGCTCCAGCAACTCCTCGGCCAAACCCTTAAGGTCGTAGGCGTCGAATTTTGCGCCGCGATCGTCGCCGGTCCAGAAGGGCAGGGCGCGCTGGCCGGTGATGGCGATGGCCACGCGGCGTTCCTCCTTGGTCTGGCCGTTCACATTGGTGAACACGCGGCCAATCTCGAACAGGGCCACGTCGTGATTCTTGTGGCTGACGTTGTGGCGCAGCGAATGAATCAGGCCGGGCAGCAGGCTGGGGCGCAGGATGTCCATATCCGCGCTGAGGGGATTGGCGAGGGCGACGATGTCGGTTTCTGCGATGCCACGGGCTTCCGTCTTGGAAATGAGCGTCTGGCCCTGCGCCTCATTCAGGCCCAAGCCGGCGAGGATGCGGCGGACTTCGCCGATCTGGTCGTAGATGGCGTCGTAGGCATTGGAGCCGAGAGCTCCGCGCGGGGGCGTGCTGGGAATCTTGTCTATGCCATAGAGACGGCCGATTTCTTCGACGAGATCCACTTCGCGCTTCAAATCCACGCGCCAGGTGGGGATGCCAAAGGTGCAGATGCCGGGCGTCTGTTCCACCAGCTTGAGGCCGAGCTTGGTGAGATAGCCAATTTGCTCGGGATGGGGAATGGTAATGCCCAGGACGGCCGTCGTTTTTTGGAAGTGCAGGGTGATTTCCTTCGCCTTGGCGGGTTGGGGCTGGACGTCCACCACGCCTTCGGCGAGCTGGCCGCCGGCGGTTTCCAAAATCAATTGCGCGGCGCGCTGGCTGGCCCAGTCGGCAATGCCGATGTCCGCGCCGCGTTCGTAGCGATAGCTGGCATCGGTGCGGAGACCGAGCAGTTTGCTGGTGCGACGGATGTTGACGGGTGTGAAATAGGCGCTTTCGAGCAATACGTCCACGGTTTGATCGTTGATCTCGGTGTTCGCGCCGCCCATGACGCCGGCCAAGGCGATGCCCTTTTGCTCGTCGGCAATTAGCAGCATGTCGCCGGCGAGGGTGCGTTCCTGGTTGTCGAGGGTCTTGAATTTTTCACCGGCGGCGGCGCGGCGGACCACGATGGTTGGTAGGCCGTTGGCGTTTTTGGCGATGAGATGATAGTCAAACGCGTGCAACGGCTGGCCGGATTCGAGCATGACGTAATTCGTCACGTCCACGACGTTGCTGATGCTGCGGATGCCGACTTTTTCCAAGGTGGCTTTCAGCCAGTCCGGACTGGGGCCAACCTTGACGCCTTTGATGACGCGCGCGGTGTAGCGCGGGCACAGTTCGGCGTCTTCAATGCGGACGGCGACCAGGCTGGCGGCGCTGGCGGCGGCCGGCTGGGTTTTGATTTCGGGAACGCGCAAGGGGTTGCCGGTGAGGGCGGCGATTTCGCGGGCGATGCCGATGACGCTGTTCAGGTCGGGGCGATTGGGGGTGACCTCGAGGTCGTACACCACATCGCTGCCGCTGCGGCCCAGATATTCGCCGAAGGGTTGGCCGACCTTGGCGTCTTCGCGCAGGATGAGCAGGCCGTCTTCCTTTTTGTGGCCGATGGCTTCCGGGTCGAGGCCAAGCTCTTCATGCGAGCACATCATGCCGTGGGATTCCACGCCGCGAATTTTGCCCACCTTGATGGTGAACGGCTCCTTCTCGCCGGCCTTCAGGGGCAGGGAGGCGCCGGGCAGGATGAGCGGCACTTTGTCGCCGGCCTTGAAATTCTGCGCGCCGCAAACGATCTGGCGTTCGCCCGTGCCGTCGTTGACGCGGCAGAGGGAGAGCTTGTCCGCGCCGGGATGTTTGTCGCGCGTGATGACCTGCGCCACGACGATGCCGTCGAACGCGCCGGAGAGCTTCTGCACGCCCTCGACTTCGAGGCCGAGCATGGTGAGGCGCTCGGTCATTTCTGCGGGCGACCAGTTGAAATCAACGTATTGTTTGAGCCAGTTAAGGGTGACTTTCATGAAACAAAAATATTGGAAACGGTTTAAACCAGTTGGGGCCGCAGCTTAGAACTGCTTCAAAAACCGCGCGTCGTTCTCGTAGAAGAGGCGGATGTCGTTGATGCCGTAGCGGAGCATGGCGATGCGTTCGATGCCGAAGCCGAAGGCCCAGCCGGTCCAGACCTCGGGATCGTACCCGACGTTTTCAAAGACCTGGGGATGAACCATGCCGCAGCCGGCGATTTCCAGCCAGTCCTTGCCCATCTTCTTCACGAGGGCGTTGGTGAAATCAATTTCGTAGCTGGGCTCGGTGTAGCTGAAATAATGGGGACGGAAGCGGATCTTCACGTCGCTGCCCATGAGTTCCTTGAACACGAATTCGACGGTGCCCTTGAGGTCGCCGACGGTGACGTTTTTGTCCACGTAGAGGCCCTCGATTTGGTGGAAGGTGGGGTTGTGGGTGGCGTCGGCGTTGTCGCGGCGATAGACGCGGCCCGGCACGATGATGCGCACCGGCGGCGGCTGGGATTTCATTACGCGGATTTGCACGGAAGAGGTGTGCGTGCGCAACAGGGCCGGTTTGGCTCCAGCGGCCCCGGCCAGATAAAACGTGTCCTGACTGTCGCGGGCCGGATGGTCGGCGGGCGTGTTCAGGGCGTCGAAGCAATGGTATTCGTCCTCGATCTCGGGGCCGTCGGCGACGGCAAAGCCGATTTTGCGGAAGGCGCGGACGATGTCGTCCGTCACCTGGGTGAGGGGATGCAGCTTGCCGGCGGCGCGGCGGCGGCCGGGCAGGGTGAAGTCGGTCGGTTCCTTGGGCAGGGCGGCCTTCAACTCCAGGTCTTCGCGGCGGGCGGAGAGGGCGGCATCAAGTTCCACCTTCGCGGCGTTAATGAGCTTGCCGGCGGCGGGGCGTTCCTCTTTGGTGAGGGTGCCCAACTGCTTCATGAGGGCGGTAAACCGGCCGTTCGGTCCGATCCACGTGCCCTTGGTTTGCTCCAGCGCTGCCAGGTCGGGGGCGGCCGATAAATCAGCCAGCGCCGCCTGTTTCAGCGGTTCAATGTCATCCAGAAATCCAGCCATATGGTTCTGACATCCTAGCCATAATGGGAGGGAAAGGACATCCTTTTTCGCGTGGAGCAGGGGTTGGGGGGCAACTTGACACGGCATTCAAACCGTCCAACGGTCGGAGCGCCGGCTTGCAGCGGGCTTTGCGCGTCCGTTCCGGCAAAACGGCAGGAAAGAATCACCAGTGTGCATTGTCCGCAAGGTTTAAGCCGGTCACAGACCGGCGCTCGTGCGCCTGAGAAGGCGAGGGGATAGAACGGTGGGAGTCCGTTTCTGTGCGGTGAAGAGCCGTGCGGTATCGAACCGTAACTGCGTCGCAGTAATGCGGGGTGGAGAGCAACGGGGAGAGAACGACCAGTC
>CAIQKM010000196.1 GCA_903872345.1 uncultured Verrucomicrobia subdivision 3 bacterium
AGATAATCCATGCGCACCACCCGCCAGGCTTCGCCCAGCGCCAACACCTGTTGAAACATCTTTTCCGGTATCATCACCCCATTTCACCCAAACTTTTCCTTGAATTCAACCCTTTTACCCATTACAAATGTCGAAGAAGCATATAGAATTTATCCGACAGCTCGCGGTCGCCGAGAAAATAGCCGTTGTCCGAGGTGAATATGACCACCGTGTTGCTCGCCAGCCCTTCCTGCGCCAATTCCGCCAGCATGCGCCCCATTTCCCGGTCGATGCCGGAAATCAGGCGGTAATAATTTTTCGCGTTGAGCTCATATTTTTGCGGCGTGTCGAAACGCCAGTGCCAGCGTTCGCGGGAGAGGGAGTTTTGAACCGCCTTAGGTAGCTTGTCAAAATAGGCGGCAGTCGCCGTCACGGGCTGGGGCAGCAGGATGCCGGCGTAAAGCGGCATATCCCGGTCGTCCGGTGTGTATTGCTCGTTGTGCGGCAGGTCATCGCGAGCGTGCGGCGCGGTGAAACTGACCGAGAGACAAAACGGCTGGTTCGTCGGCTGGCTGTGGAGGAATTCCAAGGCCTGATCTCCCAAACGAGCGGTGGCGTGGGTTCGGCTCGGATCATTCGGTTCAATGAAATATTTCCCACCTTGACCGGGCACGCCACGCCAGTAGTCGAATTTGCCGGCCATGGACTGCACCGCCTGGTCATTGCCGACGCCGAACTTACCGATAAATCCGGTGCGGTAACCGTTTTGCCGCAGCAACGCGGGATACGTCTCTGCCCATTGCGCGGGGGTGAACGGCGTTCCGAAATCACCGATGCCATGCCGCCGCATATATTGGCCGGTGATAATGGAGGCGCGGCTGCAGCAACAAATCGAAGTGGTGACAAAATGATTCTGAAACAGCACCCCGTCCTGCGCCAGCCGGTCAATATTCGGCGTCAGGATGTTGGTGTCGCCCATGCAACTCAACGTGTTCCAACGCTGGTCGTCAGTGAGGATAAACAGGATGTTGGGTTTGACTCCGGTGGGCGAGGCCGCAGTCGATAATGCGGTCAGCGGTGTCAGCCACACAGCGATGAGCAGTTTGCGGAAATATTTCATCATGATGCTTTGTGTTTTCTGATGCTGGCGCACATTAGTATAAACAGGCTTGAGGGAAAATAAAATGTATGGTTCGGCACTGAATCCACAATTGTTATAATTACCATCCTTTAAAGTCCATCATTCGCCCCGAAATTTTCCGACCGCCTCCATGCAGGTATGCACATGGAGCTTCCGATAAATGCGCCGGATATGGCTGCGCACGGTGTCATGGCTGATCCCCAGTTGATCCGCCGCCTCCTTGTAGCGTTTGCCGCGCGCCATTACGGAAAGCAGTTCGCGCTCGCGTTCGGTCAGTCTGTCCAACTCAGCCGAAGGTTCCGACTTACCCTCCTGGTTGCGGAAAAAATCAAACACCTGCCGCGCGATCTGCGGTGTGATCGGCGAACCGCCAGCATGGGCCTGCTCAATGGCCAGCACCAATTCGCGCGAGGCAAAACGTTTCAGCAGATAACCGGCCGCCCCCGCCCGCAGCGCTGCGAAAATTTTATCCTCGTCGTCAAACATGGTCAGGATGATGACTTGCGTGTCCGGCAGAACGGCTTTCAGCGACTGGGTGCATTCGATGCCCGTCATGCCCTTGCCCAGATGAATGTCCATCAGCACCACATCCGGGGCGAGTTTGGGCAACTGCTGCAACGCTTCGTCGGCATTGGCGAATACGCCCACACACTTGAGCGCAGGCTGGTTGCCCACCTTCTGCGCCAATTCTTCACGCAGCCGGCGGTCGTCTTCGACGATGGCGACTTGAATAGTTTTGGTAGTGCTCATAATGGCTTTTACGCGGGCAGCGGCAACGTTATCCGCACCGCGGATCCCCGGCCGACCGCGCTTTCGATTTGGCATTGTCCGCCGATCAGGCGGAGTCGTTGATTTAGGTTACCGAGGCCGTCGCCAGCCGAGGCCTTTTGGGCCGGGTCAAATCCCCGCCCGTTGTCGGTGAGAACGATGTTCAGCACATTCTTCTCGAAGATGATGTTCAGGACAATTTCTCCTGCGTCCGAATGTTTGACCGCATTGTTCAGCGCCTCTTTGACGGTGAGCAATAGTTCATGGCGCACCTGCGAACTCATATTGACGGGCGGCACACTTTCCGGCAACTCCAGCCGGAATTTAATTTTTGTCGGCGCCAGAA
The DNA here is from genome assembly GCA_903872345.1 of uncultured Verrucomicrobia subdivision 3 bacterium. Classification (GTDB taxonomy): domain Bacteria; phylum Verrucomicrobiota; class Verrucomicrobiia; order Limisphaerales; family UBA11358; genus UBA11358. The sequence continues at coordinate 2,235 of CAIQKM010000196.1, forward strand.
ATTCCTCCACATAACGGCTAAAGTAACCAACGACCCTGTCCAATCGGTCGTTTCCCGGATTGACGGTCCAGACAACCTGGTCGAGCGTCTGCACCACTTCCCGCACGGCCTGGGTGATGCGCCCCACTTGCTGGATCGCATGGGAATCAAGGCGGGGATCTTGCAAGGCCTGATCCCCCATCAAATCAATGCGCGTCAGGCTCGAGCCCAGTTCGTCATGCATATCACGCGCGATACGGCGGCGTTCGTTGTTTAAGGCCTGCGCCTGTTCCAAGGCCAGCATCCGAGCACGCATCCGACGCAACATAAAAGTTCGCGTGACCAGCGTCGCCAAGGCAAGCAGCATCATCGCCAGCAATGTTCGAAAATAGATATTCTGCCACACCGTGGGCAGCACGACAAAGCTCACGTTTGCCTCCTCGGATTTCCAAACACTTCCGCTGCCTCGCGCGGTGACGACAAACCGGTATTTGCCGGGCTGCAAACCCAAATACGTTGCCGTTCGCTCCGTGCCTGCTTCCAGCCACTCACTCTCCACATATTCGAGCCGGTGTCGGAAACGGACATTTTCCGGCGAGGTGAAACTCAAACCGGTGTAACGCAATTCCACGCTGCGGCTGCCAGCAGGAACGATCACCGGCCGTTGTTGCTCCATCGGCACCGGCTGGCCATCCACCAAAAATTCCTCGATATGCACTTGGATTGGCGATGGGCTGAAAAAATGTCGCTTGGGATCCACTTCGACGGCGCCACGGCTGGTGGCGAACCACAACTTGCCATCGGCAGATCGGCAAGCCGCATTGCGGGAGCCTTCGCTGAATTCAATGCTGCCCAACCCTTCGTTCCGGCCATAAACGTCACATTCCAAGAGGGGCGATTGACCATTGATTACTGCCTCCAGCTCGCGGCGCGAAACTTGAAACAATCCATGGGCCGAACCGATCCACAGATCCCCTTCGTCGTCCATCAGAATCTGGCGGATATCATCATTCGCCAATCCCTGCTGATGCGTGACTTGTTGGATTTTTCCCGAATTAAAATAGAGCAATCCACCCCCTCGGGTGCCAATCCAAAGTCGGTTTGTGCCATCCGCTAAAATGGTCAGGATGCTTGCGCCCGGCATTGCCGCTGGCGAATCAAAACCATGATCGGTTTGTTGATACAATCCGCCCGCAAACGTGCCCACCCATACGTGGCCACTGGCATCCTCCGCCAGGGCGCTGATTTGTTGCAGGCGGTTCGTGGTGGGAAAATGGGTGATTTGTCCGTTGCGAACGGAAAACAATCCGTCGTTGAGCGTGCCCACCCACAATGTCCCGTGTGAATCTTCCAGGATCGTATCAATTTGTTTTTTCTCCAATCCAATCGCCTCAACGCGATTTCCGTCCAGGTGAAAGACACCGCGGTCGAAGGAGCCGAGCCAAACACCACCGGCATGATCGGCGCACAGGGTCACGCCGGAAGGAAATTGCTGACTTTTCGGCGAAGCTACTATTTCTTGGCGATTACGGGCGAGTTGGACGGGCGCGGCTTCGCGGGGTGCCAGCCAGAGCGAACCGTCCTTGCTCTCACACAGCGAGAGGATCAAATCTTTCGGCAATAGATTGTTGCGGTCAAATAACCGGAGGTTCCGCAGCCGCAGCCGATCCAAGCCTCCACCGCCGGTGCCGACCCAGAGATTGCCTTCACGATCTTCGCATAATGCCCGAATATAATTATGAGAGGTTGGCACCCGCTCCACATTGCCTTCAAAGAACCGGAAGAGGCCATTGCCTTTTGTGCCAATCCAAACGGCGCCTTTCCGATCTTCCAATAGCGTCTGAATATCGCCACTTGCGCCCAAGCCCAATTCGCTCAAGTTTGCCACCGCGTCCCCGATACCGTTGGCGGTGGCAATTCGCAATAGTCCGCCACCAGCCAGCCAGACGCCACCTTTACGGCGCGGTGTCAGGTGGGAAAATTCTTGAAGATTCTGGCGTAACAGCACGGGTGACCCGCCATCGAGGTAGCCCACCATCCATTCCGAGGCAAACCAGACACGTTGTTCGCTGTCAGTGCAACAGGTGATATTATCACGGAAACGGGCCGCCTTATTGGTTAGGTTCAAATCCATGGTTTCCCAATGATCTGAATGCCAGTGGCCCAACTGGCTTTGGGCATATCCCGCCCAGATGCTGTCCGGCTCGTTCGCGGTTAAAGTGAAAATATGATTCGTTGTATAATCGCCCGGCGGAGCCATCAACTTAAATTCATCATTGTGCTCCCGCACCACCGCCGCGCGTTCAAACCCGGCCCACAACGAACCGTCCGCATTCACCGCCAGACAACGCACATCAGCAATGAACGGATTCGTTCCCTCAAAGGACCGATACACCTTGAAATGAACTCCATCGAAGCGCACCAGACCATCCACGGTGCCAATCCAAAGATAGCCGTCCGGCGTCTGCGCGATATCGCTGATGGAACTTTGAGGCAGCCCCTCATCCATATCCCATTGGCGCAACAAGTAGTCATCAGAAACCGATGGAACCTCTGCCTCAACGGTCAATCCATTTCCCACTAAAGCCAATAACACCACGATTCTCCAAAACCAGAATATTTGTTTGGAGAATGAAAGCATCGGCGACAAAAGTAGCCATTTAACCAGTGCTTGCAAAGTCGGGAGAGGTCAGTCGTGCGCCGAAGAAATCGGCGTTAGAATTTGTCTTGTCAAACCGGGGCCAGACCAAGCCACGTGCAGGCTGGGACCGCCGGTGGCGTGAATATATTCGATTTTGACTTGGACCGGCGTGCCGCCAGGCAACTTAATTTTTCCGGCAACCTCTTTGTATGCTGCCATTTTTTTATTAACCACCAATTTCGTATTCAAAAATAATTTCACCTTCCCGTCACCATCCGCGTAAAACAGGTATGTGCCATTGGTCGGAGGCAGGATGGTTCCCGTCCAGCGCACCGAGAAGTTTTCCTGCGGCACACCCGCCGAGGCGTCAGGTGACCCAGTGCCACGTTCGGTGCCCAAATCAAAATCGATCATGGGCGTGACTGATTTTTTGGCCAGTTCGGCAAAGGCCGGATCCAAGTAATACTCCACGGCAAACAGCGGCGTTTTCGCGAATCCTTCCGACCCGAGCAGCGATTTGACATCGTCCACCGACCACGGGTGGCCGTCGGGATAAATCACACCATGAAAGGGTTTGGCCGTTTCGTTGGTGCGCGGGTGCTGTGGGTTTTCACTCCAAGCGAAGCGGCAATTATCACGTCCAATTCCGGCTTCCCAAACAATAAAACCAGTCTTGTCCTTGAAATGTTCGACAATTCCAGGGACGGTTTGCTCCTTGCGGTTCATGCACTCCGTGTTCAATTCTTCCGGTTTCCCAGTGTAGCTGTAAGTGCCATATTCATGCCACGACTTGAAGTCGGAATAAGGCTCGCCGGCAAAACCGCGCCCGGTTGCTGTCACCGGAATCTTCGTGCCGGTTTCATGAATCCAATTATAAGCGTCCTGCAAAAGCTGTCTGGTTTCCGGTGATTTATTCGGCTCGTTGTAGCTTTCCCAGAAAGCAATCCGCCGGTCTGCCTTGTGCGCATTGACGATATCCTGCACGTAGGCTTTAAGCTGGCCCTGGTTATCGAGGTAATGCCGACGGACATCTTCGCCCGGGCAATTAAGCCAGCGGCTGTTGTGCACGCCCGGAAGCGGCGCGGGATAGTGGTAATCCTGGGCGAGAATTCTTTTGTCCGGCTGATTCCAGCAATCGTCGAAGAACACAAATTCCGTCTTGATGCCATATTTGTCCGCGCGGGTCAGAAAATCCTCGATGTTTTTGAGCAGCGCGTCTTTCTTCTTCAGGTAGATGTAATAGTGTAAATAAACGCGGACGCAATTCAACCCATAGACCGAGGCGTAATGGAGTTCGCGATCGTTGATGACCGGATCGTATTCGTCCCATTGCTGCGCTTCGTTCACGCAACTGGTCGGCACGAATACTGCGCCCTTCACCCAGCGCCAGTCGGCTTGATATTTGGGCGGTTCGGATAAGACGGCGTTGGTCGTGGATTGCGCCAACAGGTTGGGAGCAGACAACAGGCAAACAACCGCAGCCAAAACCAAGTTGAATTGGGTTCCCAACAATCGATTGCCGATCCGGATAATTTTTTGATTCATGGCTGAATGCAGTGTTAAACCTTTTTTTGGACACCGGCAATTTTTAAAGATGCCGACACACGAGTTTCAGTGGGGCAGGCCAAAGCCAAACGGAAACAAAGGCGGCTCGGATTGGTCCGTGCCGACCATGTGAGCGTTGCTGCGCGGCCAGACACGCGGAAGTTTGCCGGTGAATTTATAATCGCCGAACAAAACATCCGCCACGCCCAAGCCCTCGGTTCCGGGCAGCCAAGCGGCGATCAATGCATCGCTATCAGTCAGCGCAGAATCCAAAATCAGCGGCCGCCCCGATAGCAGCAGCGTCACCACCGGCGCACCGGCGGTCTTGGCTTTGGCAACCAACTCCCGATCAGACGCCGATAACTCCAAATCGGTGCGATCCCCTTTGCCTTCGGCATAAGGTGTTTCACCGATGACCACCACCACCGCATCCGCGTGGCTGATGCTGTTTCCGTCGGCGGAAAACTCGACTTCGGTCTCAGCAGAAACTGTCCGACGAATCGCCGCCAGAATCGTCGTTCCGCCACGGGTCACCGCGCCACGCCCGCCCTGCCAGTCAATCGTCCAACCGCCGCACTGCATGCCCAAATCATCTGCTGCCGCTCCAACCACGGCCAAGTGCTTGATTTTTTTCGATAGCGGTAAAAGGTGATTTTCATTTTTGAGCAGCACCAACGATTCACGGACACAGGCGCGGGCTACGGCGCGATGTTCCGACGAGCCGATGGCGGCGGTGAGTTTTGGATCTGTGGCAGTGCTTTCAAATAGCCCCATCTGGAATTTGACCGCCAAAATCCGACGCACGGCATCATCTATGCGCGACAACGGAATCTTTCCCTCGGCAACGAGGTCTTTCAGGTCTTGAATAAACTCAACATAATTGTTCGTGTCTCCGATTCCGCGTGGAATCATAACCATGTCCAACCCGGCATTGATGGACTGTTCTACATCGTGTTTGTAATCCGGCGAAATTTGATCAATCGCCGCCCAGTCGGAAACGAGAAAACCGTGGAAGCCAAGTTCCCCCTTGAGCACATCAGTCAGGAGATATTTATTGCCATGCATTTTCTGACCGTTCCAACTGCTGTAGGAAACCATGATCGAACCGACCCCGGCCTTGATCGCAGCGGCATACGGCGGCAGATAAAGTTTCCGCAGTGTCGCCTCGTCGCAAATCGTGTTCCCCTGATCAATGCCGTTTGTGGTGCCACCGTCGCCAAGAAAATGTTTCGCGCAGGCGAGGACGGAAGCCGGATCGGCGGACAGTTTTTTGCCTTGAAAACCCATCGTTGCCGCCGCGCCCAGTTTGGAAACCAGCGCTGGATTGTCACTGTAACCTTCATAAGTGCGGCCCCAGTGTGGATCTTGTGGCACGGCAAGGCATGGGGCAAAGGCCCAGCGAATGCCGGTGCCGGCGACTTCCTCTGCCGTCACGCACTCGGCACGTTCCATGAGCTTCGGATCATGCGTTGCACCCAAACCGATGTTATGCGGAAAAATCACAGCACCATCTATGTTATTGTGGCCGTGCACCGCATCAATACCATAGAGCAAGGGAATTTTCAGCCGCGTCTGCAATGCCTGATTTTGAAATTCAGTCACAAAATTCAACCAGGACTGTGGAGAATTCCCATCCGCTGGATCGGAGTTGCCGCCGCTCAAAACAGAGCCGAGAAAAAACTTTTGCACGTCAGCCTTGTCCTTGAGCGCCATCGAATCCACTTGCACCATCTGGCCGATTTTTTCATCAAGCGTCATCTGCGCGAGCAGCGACTCGACGCGCGGATCAAGGTCAGGCGTGGCGGCAGCCACGAGGCTGGCGGTCAGCCAGCCACTCAAGGCCAGTCCTGCCATGACTTTCATTTCAAACTTGGACCTCCTCGGAACGATTTCTTTTTTCATAATTTGTTGCGGCCATTTCTTCAAAACGACCAAATCCAAAATCCAATTGTTTTTCGGGAACGATGCCCGCAGCGGGAACATCAGGGCAAGTCGCTCGAAAAAAGTTTTACGTGCACCACCCGCGGACCGGGTGACTGGTCAAAGTGGTCATAGCCACAAAAGGGCATCTGAACGGCGCTGCCTTGGTTGGTTTCATCGCCGTTCAGGCGGCGGCCGTTGATCCACGCGCCGTGGTCGAAGACTTGCTCCCAGATTTCAGCAAATTCCGCCTTGCGCTTTGTTGTGCTGGACGAAAAATTGACGATCAGCCCCTCGCCCACAATGAGAAACTCATTGGGAGCGGTATTGATAATCAGACCGTAGGCGCGGGCATCGGGCGACGCGTTGTTATAGCTGACGTGCGCCACATAGCCACCCAACTGGATTTCGCAGTTGAATTGTTTCGCGGCAATTTCCTTGATTCCCTTTAGTTGTTGCGAGCCTGACTCCGTCTCGTCCGTCTGCAATATTCCTTCCATCCGGCAGGTGCCCTGAAACTCTAAAATCAGCGGGCTAAGATGGGAAATGAGTTGGTAGCTGACAACAATGGGATCATCCACCGGTTTGCCTTCCAGACCGAACGGGGAAAAGCCGATGGCATTATGATGGGCAAACGCCCAGAACAGGTTTCGCGCGGATTGATTCAAGTCGCAAGCCGCGGGCTTGAACCAGACATCGGCATGGGTTTCAGGAATCAACAAAGGATTGTCTGACCGGTGGTAAGCGTTGCAGACTTCCTTGATGTTGTTCGCGTAGATATCCGGCGCGCAGATCGCGATGGCTGGTGCGGCCGCCTTCCAGATATCAATGACCTTATCAACTGGGCCGCCCGATGGATATTTTCCCGGCTCGTCCCCCGCCAACCAGGCATTTACATACATCGGCAGGTCATACGCCGCTTTTCCGGACGCAGCCACCTGACCAACGTAAGAGGCGTAGTGCCAGGCCATGAAGATTTCATCGGCATCCCGGTTGGTCCCGAAGATTTCCGACCAACTGCCGTTGGTTTTGCAACCGTTCGCCTGCCAAACCGCTTCCAGATGCGCCGAAAGCCGGCCGCGATGCGTCGTCAGGTAGTTCATCAATGCGCCAGGAACCGCACTGGCGAACGCGCGGTCGGCTTCCGGCGAATGATCACGGGACGCAAAAAGCCCCACCTCGTTTTCCACTTGAACCATGACCACCGTATTTTCGCGCCCGTCTATCTTTCGCAGATGGTTCATCATGGCGGCGAACGCCTTTTGATCCGCCTGACATGTTCCTTGGCCAAAGGTCGAAAGTGCTGACATCGAACGCCCATTTTCGTCTTCGGCACGCGGAAACCGCACAGGGTCACGCCGGACCCACGCAGGCGCATACTGCGACACGCCGTTTTTCCAACTGCCAAACCATATTACCACAAGCTTGACCTTATGCTGCCGGGCGATTTTGACCATTGAATCAAGTTGGCCGAAATCAAAAACGCCTTCCGCCGGTTCGAGGAGTTCCCAGGTTACCGGCGCAATCACGGTGTTGACGTGCATCCGCGCCAGCTTGGTCACCACGCGGTCAAAATAACCGGCGTCACCGGAAGCCGAATTGTGCACCTGACCGCCGATGATTAGGAATGGCTTGTCCCCGACCATCAATTGCGTGGCGGAGCCCTTCGCCACAAGGTGCGGCGGGCGAACATTTGTCTGGCAGCCGGTGCAAAGAATGATGCCGGCTAACACAACGCTGGAAACAAGGTGATTCAATTTGACTCGTTGTCCCTTCGCATAGCTTGTTTGGTGGTGGATTCGTGCGGAGCCAGTTTTGCCTCGCGCAAGACTGCGGCCATGGCGAAGGCCGCAGGCTTGGGTTTTAATTCGCGGTCAAAGGGCAGCCGCTGCGGAAACTCCGTTCCCTTCTGTTCCGCCTCATGCATGAAATGTCCAATGCCCCAGCGGTCAGAAAAGCCCCAAGTCACAATCGCCTCACACGCCGGGGTCGATAAAGCTGCCTGCGTCGCATCTGAATAGATTTTGGCTTGTAGGTTCAGCTTGGTGGACAGCGGCAAAGGGTTGCCTTCGAGTTGCACGTCCAATTCAGTGAGGTGAACCTTCAACCCAAGCGCAGCGTAACGCTGGATGTCCGCCTTTAACGCTTGGGCGGTGGGCGCCCTGTTCAAATTATAATGCGCTTGCAGACCGACACCATCAATCGGCACACCTTTGGCCTTGAGACTTTTGACCAGTTGATAAATGCGATCGGATTTCGGCCCCATGGGATTGCTCAAGTCGTAGTCGTTGTAAAACAATTGAGCCTGCGGATCGGCTTCGTGCGCGTAGCGAAATGCCAGTTCGACATATTCTGGCCCCAGATGGCGCATCCAAAAACCGTCATTCAGCGGAGTATTGGCATCCTTGGGGTTGTTCGCTACCGCCTCATTCACCACATCCCAGCAAAATACTTTTCCGCGATAATGCGCCATGACCGTCTGGATGTGCGTTTTCAGAAGCTCCCGCGCCTGGTCCGGCGTGTAGGTTCCAGCCAGCAACCATTTGGGTGCATTTTTGTCCTCATTCCAACAGAGGTTGTGACCACGAACCATGATGTGATTGGACTGGGCAAACTCGACGATGGCGTCGGCTTCGTGGAAATCAAATGTCTTTTCATCAGGTCGCAATGCTCCCCACTTCAACGCATTCTCCGGGGTGACCATATCGTATTCACGCACCACCATGGCCCGATAATCCGCGTTATGAACAATCTGATCGTATTTGACGGCTGTGCCCATGTGAATACGCTGTCCGGCAACCTCCCGCAACGGCGTCCAAGTAGGCTCATCAGCCAGAACTGTTTGTAATACAAACCCCGCTATGAACATCAGTATGGCAGACGCGTTTCCACCCCTGCCACAAAGCCAAAACTTGCTGGCCGTTCGACACCTGGATTTCTTTCCCGATTCCACTATTATGTCCATAAGATTTATTTCAATTCAAATGATTCGACCCCGGTTTGAAATGGTTTCAATAGTAAACCTCAGAACGGATTATTGTCGGTTACCATGAACCTATGCCAACGGCGACTGACGCATCGCAATCAGTAAAAGTGCGGTTACGGGGCCACCAGCGGTTACAATACGGCAATAGTTCAATCGCCCTGCACGACCGTCCACATGCCCTTAGGCGCAGTCAGAGTGCCCGTTCCGATGGTTTGTTCAATTTTAAGGGCCTCGCAATGGCCATCAGCGAACAGGTAATCGAAACGGTTCTTGTGTGCCTTGTAGAGTAGCGCGCCTTGATTCACACTGTTCCCAGAGTTGGGGTCTTGATTCGGGGAATTGTCGGTCTGGTATAATTCATTTGGAGAAGCCGATTGGGGCCCGTAACAAATACACGTCCAAATATTACCGGCAAGCTGCTGGCCGCTGGTGTTTTCGCAGAGCAGGATGGTCCCGCTTGGGTCGCGATAGACGTTGGCCTTGTAACCCAAAGCATCCCAATTGGGACCTGATGCCGAGGAAGCTCTCCAATATATCCCGGTGCTCAGCGCCCCGGGTTGGGTCAAGTCCGGCAGGCCGAGGCTAGGGTCAATTTGGAACCCAATCCCCGGACCACACCCCACCATGGAATAGGAACGCCCGGCAAACCAAGGGGAGTTTCCACCCATCCAGTTTACTTTTGGAAACTGATCCGCCGGGCATACCAGGATCTGCGGGGCATCGCCGACGCCCATAGCTCCGGAGCTCAAGTCGGCAGCTGATGCGTGGCCGCCGAGATATTGGTTGAGCAGACTGTCCCAAGAAATCTGCCAACCACCGCTCGCCCAACCTGCATAGGGCATCATGTCATTGTGGTCCGCCTGAAACATGGGAAAGCCTAGCCCACACTGACGCATCTGGTTCATGCACTGTATCCGTCGAGCCTTGGCTTTGGCGGAGGCTAGCGCCGGCAATAACATGGCTGCCAAAATGGCAATAATGGCGATGACTACCAGTAACTCAATGAGTGTGAAACCATCCGGTCGCATTCTTCGGGAATTGGGGCAAATCTGTTTCATTGTGTGAAAGGGTTAAAGGTCCACAAGTATGATGTGCATATCTTTGCTTAACATGTATTTCTTGCCTGGCGGGGGCGGCGGAATGGCCACACCTGCAGTAGCGGCAAAATCTTGAAAATTCTTCGGCACGCGTTTGTTCGCCATCAGCCAACGCCTCAAGCTGCGGTTCAATTCCGCCAAATCTGGTTGGCCATTGGCCTGCACCGACGGCCCTGATGACTGCGTCGGTTGTGACGGACTTGTCTGGTTTGGGGCGGGCACGGCCGGATGGCTGTCATTGGCCTCAGGTGTCGGGGATGGAACTTGCTTTTGGGCCGACTTCTTGTTGCATCCGCACTGAAGCATCAGCGAAGAGATCAAAAAAGCTGCAAATAAATATTTCATGATTCAATGCGGGCCGCGTATGTGCGCCCAGCGGTATAGCGGCTGAAGCGCGGACGATAAAACGGTTTACTCAAATGCCATGTCGTCAAAATGCTTCTCATATTTTGCGCGCATGCAAACAACATCAGTTTTATTACCCCGGTTGACACTGGCCATGTGAGAATCATGACATAAATCTCGGGAATCTAAAGTAGCACAACGATGCTCTTTTAAATCAGCCGCATCGGATGATGTTATCGCTGCGTTGCATGTTGAGTTGAGTCAGGGTCGCCACACCGCCCGCCAGAATAGCAACGGCACATTCGGCTTTATGGTGTTCGTGAACCATGCCGTGCTGCCGACAAGGGTGTTGGTGGCGATGGAATTCCACGCCAACAAATCAGCCGAATTCTGAATGACATACGGCACACCAGGCTGACCTTGGAGCTGGAAGACGAACTGGTTCGGCTGGCCTGCTGGCAACACGGCCAGTTGCGGTGCCGCCGGCGCGAACGTGAACAAGGTCATGGAAAGTGGTGAAAAATTGTTGGTGAAACTGGCGGCGGCACCCGTGAAACTGTTCGTCGCGATGTCCTGCTGGGAATACACGGCGTTGGTGCGCGTGGCTTCGTCCTGCGGAATGCCATAGGAACGGATCGTGGCGGCAGCGTTCGGCGTGTATCCATTTACGACCAATTGAACATTGAGATTGTTGGTGATGCTCTTGTTCAGCACCAACACCGAAAGCGAACCGTTCAAGCGGCGCGCGGCATAGGCGGCGACCAGCGTATAGTCACTCGTCGTGCCGAGAATGGTGTCGCCGGCCCGGGCAAAGGCGGACATGAGTTTCGCGGCGTAGAACGTCGGATGGCGGGTGGTCAGGCTGTTGATCATACCAAGGTCGCCGTAGGCGCGCCAGCCGTAGAGGGTGGAACTGAAATCACCGTTGGTATCCGTGCCATTGCGCAGAGCCCACCACACAAAGCCATTGAACTCGGTGGTCATCAACTGGCCCAGGCTGTCGGCATAATACAGTCCGTCGACTAGGCTGGTGGATTGTTTCCCCTGACCGCCGCCGGCGTAGGCGTTGTTTTCAGTGCAGAGCAGTTCGATGTTCGTCCCGCCGCTTCCCACATAATCAGTGATCATCTGGCGTAAATTGGCGGCGTCACCCACCCAATTGGCGGATGCCTGCAACAGCACCGTGTCATTGACGCTACTCTCGGGATACACATGATGCACCAGAAAATCGGGTGTGACGCCAAGCGACAACAAGGTAGACAGCACCACCGGCGTCCAGCCGTTGTGGTAGGAACTGGTGCGCGCATTGTAGGCCGGATGACTGCTGTAGCCGTTGGCGCTGCTATCCTCGCCGGTGACCACCGGCACACCGATCTTGATGGTCGGATCCACCTGTTTCATCAGCTTAATGTAACCAGCGGCACGGACGCCATAGGTGTAGGGATCATTCGTATAGGTATTGATGTCGGTTTCCCAAGTTCCGTAACATTCATTGCCCACTTCCCAATACTTGAATCCCAAAGGTGCCGACCGGGAGAGCCGGAGAAAGTTTTTTCCGTCATCACTGCCCAGCGGCGTGGCGGCACGCAGCGAGGCCCAGTAGCCGGAATTAAACCAGTTGGTGCCATACTGGTCGGTGCCGAGAGCAAGGGAACCGCCGGTAGTTCCGTTCGCGTAGGCCACCCACGCGGCGGCCTCATTGCTGGTGCCGGAACCATAGTTCACCGTGATGATCGCCTGCGCGCCGACATTCGTCGCCACATGGATGAAATTGGCGAAGGATGTCTGCCATTGCCAGGTGTGTGTTAAAGTCGTGTTTTTTGTCCAATGATATTGGTCCGAAAGCGAGCCCCCGGGGCCGCGCAGAAAGGTCGTTCCCATTTCATTCAGCAGCGACACCGTCTGCGACGTGTCAAAATTGGGGTCCCACATCGCGGTGTTAACGCCGCCCCAGCGCGCGTCCGCCGTGCGCAACGGCTGCGCCGCATTGATGTTCACATGCACCAGCGTCGGGACCGCCGAACTCACCAGTTGAATATCGTCCAGATAAAACGTGGCTTCCGCCGAACCAGCCGAATCCTGGATGGCAAAGCCGGTGAAATTGGTCACGTTGGCAACACCCAGCGCCGACAACGGCACCGTGTAAAGCTGCCAGGTATTGGCGATGGGCGCGCTCAAAGCATAGCGGGCGCTCTGATTTCCGGTGCTCAAGCTGGCATACATCTGGAGGCGCTGCCCGCCGCTGGTGCCGCCATTGAGCCAAAAGCTGATGCTGGCAAAGTTGGTGTCTGCCATTTTCGCATGATTCAACACGATGCCGCCGTAGGCGGCGGTGATGGTGGCGCTGATGGAATAACTGCCGGAATGAACCGGTGCCGGGTTGGCGTAGTTTAGTGTGATGCTGTAACTCCCGTTTGACCAACCGTTGGTCAGCGCATCGGCATAGACCCACTGGTTGGTTTGGCCCACGACCGGCCCAGCCGCGCCCAGAAGCAGCACCGCAGCACAACTCCAAATTGCCCGACGATATTTTCGAATTGAAAACATAAATTGTATTTTTGACGCGTTATTCCATCGCTATTATAAAAACGCGCGATGCCGGATGGCTTTTAAAATTCAATGGAAATCGGCGACGGTAGCAAGAGGCAGATTTGAATTAAATATTTACGGCGCTGCATTTTAATCATTCTAACTTATTTTGAGCCATTTCGCCGCCCCAATTTCTTCGAACCCTCCAGTATACTTTGGGTTCATGCGATGGCACGAAGTCAGTGTCATTTCACACCTTATCCGCTAGCGTATGTTTAACAAAATGGGGGCGTCACCCACGTGACGCCCCCATTTCCAAAAGTGACAGCAACCCCAAACTGTCACAAACTAATTTACGGGCCATCATCAACCAATCCTTACGGCGATTGGATGATATAGAATTGGCTTGGATTCGTCGGGCTTTGGTTGGTGTAGGTCACATTACCGCCCGTTAAAATCCCGCTGCTGTTGGTCACCCAACCAACCAGCGGCGTCGCCACGTTGGTGCTGGTTAGGACTTCATAAGGCTGGCCGTTTGGACCGGTGAACGTCATCTGGAACGTCCCAGCCGTCAAATTGGCGCTGCTCACCGTCGGCACTACCGCATTGATCACCCCGGTGGTGTCGTTGACCGGAGTCACAGCGTAATCGGCTGTCACATTCACGTTGCCCGTGTTGGTGATCGTCACTACCGGAATCAGCGTCTTACCCGTGCCAATACTGGCGTTCTGGTAGGCCTCAGTATAGAACGCCGTGTCGCCCGCCGCCATCGTCCCGGATGTGAGAGTCGGACTGTTGGTCGCGCTGGTGGTGTTGTCAAAGAGTTTGACATTGGTCTGCGCCGTCACCGTGATGACCCGCGGACTGATTGTCATGGCCTGACTGCTATTGGTGCCGGGGTAGTTTCCGCCTGCCGCCACCGTGTTCTGTAGATAGTAATTGCCGGCATTCGTCGGTGCGTTCGCGCTAGAGTAGGTGACGGATACACCCAAATAGTTTGTCGTCTTGGCACCCGTCGAACCGCTGAAGGTGATGTTTGGGCTCTGACCCGAACCATTGTAGGTGAAGGGCCCGCCGGAATAACCAAAGGTCGATTTTGGTATATATTGGGCAAAACTGATTGACGAACAATTCTGAGAGTCGAAGGCGAGCCACAATGAACTGGCCAAAAATGTCAGATTTGTTCCGGAGGAGGTGATGGAAAATGTTCCCGTCAGGTTTTGATCCAATAGAACCTTCCAGCCCATATTGGCGAGACTACCTTGTGTGCTGATATACAATTCGATGCGCAGATGGTTGGTTTGCGCGGCGGCGGTCGTTAAGGCGTTATTTACGTTGGCAGCGTTGGCGTAAACTGCGCCGACATTTCCGTTTCCGCCAAATCTCAACAATACCCCTAAACCGGCAGCGGTTAGCTGTTGTGACGACGTGCTCGCGGGGCCGTTTATTACTGGGCCACCCCAAGGGCCAGTGCCAATAATGATCCCGTCAAACACAACTTTATCACCCGCCGCGAATTTTGTTATATCAGTAAATTGCGTAATAACTGGTGTATTGGTGGAACCGCCGTTCACCCAACTGGTGGTCGGAAAATTAAACGTCCAAGTCGCGGGCCCGGCGTGGTAGTTCAGAACAGACGGAGAGCTGGTCACGCAATTGACCGAGTTGGTGAGCAGAATGACGGAATAGAGATCACCATTGTTTGCTGCGGCGATCGGGGGCGTGGTGTAAGCCTGGCTGGTCGCACCGGCAATCGGAACATTGTTGCTCAACCATTGGAAACTATAATTGCCGGCAGGCGGCCCTTGAATAGCCGCGGTAAAAGTCCAGGTGTTGCCATCCAACAGAGGATCGGAGCTGGCCGGGATGGAGGAAATCGCTAGTGCACCGCTGGTGTCGTAAAACGCTTGCGGTTGGGCATGCGCACCAAAACTGAGAGGGATGATATTATTCGGAAAGGTCACGGTGCCGGTAAGGGGATAATAAGTCGTTCCAGTGAAGTTTGGGTCGGTCTCTGCGAGATAGGTCATGTTAGTGGTGCTGCCTGTGGTCGCCGCGGTTAATACGATGCGAACATGATTGGTGGTTGCGCCGACATCTCCAAAAGAGGTTCCTGCCCCCGGGAATAGTGCGCTGTTGCCAGTGCCATTTGCTGTTTCCGTCTTCACACCCAAAGTGGCAGAGGTGACTCCTTGCAATCCGGCCCCATTGAGATTGAATCCCGCCCACTGGTCACCCGTGCCGGGGTTCTGGCTGATCGCGACCCCATCAACCACCACTTGGTCACCCGCAAACAGCTGCGAGCCGTAAATGGCGACCGGGCCGTTGGTTGGATTCACAGGGCCGGCGCCCGTGGACACGGTTGTAGTGGCAAAATGTAGATAATAGGTGGCCGCGCTGGCAATCTGGCTGGTTGCCAAAAATGCGAGCAGCAAAAAGCTGGGTGCCGCAAAGTATTTTCGGGATTTATTTCGAGTTTTCATTTGTTAAGTTTGTTTGTTGTGTATTTATCTGGGTCAATTTATAGGATCACACAATTCCCGGTGGCGTATAGTAGCATAACGATGCTCTTTTAACTTTGCCGTCACCATTGAGCGCGCTAACCAGATCCGCCAAAAGTGGGTGGCCTTGCACTTGTATGGCACGCCGGCCTTCGCAGCGATGCGCGCCCAAGCGGCGTCAGCGAATTGGCGCTGGGCAAGTCCGCCGAAATCCGTTCGCGTTTCAACTCGGCGGAGTATTTCGCCAGCCGCGTTTGCAGGTTGGGCAGCAACGGCACGCGCCGCGCGGAAATTTTTCCAACGGCGTCGGGCACCTTCAAGCAACCTTCGGCCTCGGCCACCATCACCCACCACAACCGGACAATTTCCTCCGTGCGCACGCCGCTGAACGCCTTGATTTCCAGCGTGGCGCGGAGACTGTCATCGGCTGCCACCAGAATCTTCCGCATTTCCTCCGGCGAATAAATGTCGGTGGGCTGGAGCAAATCAATCGCCTGTTGTTCGAATGAAATCTGCGTGCGCGCGTCGCGGTAGTCGGTCGTGGCGGATGCGGCGTGGATGATGCCGTGCGGCAAAAATCCTTTCTCTTGGGAAAAGTTGCAAAAGGCAATGATGCCGTGCCGGTGGTTGTTCTTATTGCGGGCACTGCCGCCAAGCCGTGACAGGTAAGCGTCAATCGCGGTCGTCTGGATGGCGCTGATCAAACCGGGGAAGGCGGCGACAAAATTGCCAACATAGCGCTTCACATCGCGCAGGTGGTAATGGCCGACGCCGCGCTTGACGAAGTGTTCCAAGTATTCGCCGTAAACGCTTTCGATGGTCGCACCGTGGCGGACGCGCTGGCCGTGGGCATTCCTTGCACGACAGATGGAATCGAAAGATAGCACCATTCGAGTTAATGCGGTGGCATCATTGAGACAGATGGGGCGTTCATACACAGGCTCCGATATTTGTTTGGCCGCACTTTGCGCGGCTTTGAACCAGTCAGATATTGAGGTGCAGTCAATCGCTGAAGGTGCGCTTGGCGATTTGGGACCGAAGGCAAAAGCGGCTGTGCCAGCACTCATTAAGTGCGTTTCAGGAGGCACAGACATAAATGGAGTTTGGGCGCTTGGATGCATTGGCCCTGATGCCAAGGCTGCACTTCCAATCTTGGAATCCAAAATGAGGCAGGAGACGGGGAGAGAGCGGGTATATGCAGCCGGAGCTGTGTGGGCAATCGGCGGTGAAAACGCCGAAGCTAAAGCGGTAGTCGCAAAGGCATTGGAAGACCCAGACAAGCACGTCCAAATCGATGCTCACAATGTTTTGGTAGAGCATCCAGAGATTAGCTCACGATGATTGAATTGCCGCCTAACCACCACAGGAATGAAATGACCGGAGCGTCAATGCAATCCGTTATTGAACACCTGCTACCTAAAGTTTGGCGTTTCAGATTTTCCACGCCCGCACCACCACCCCAGCATCCATCCGCAACCTGACCACACAGGATCAAGCAACAGATGAATGCCAGGATGATGGTGTAGGCGCTGGTATAATAGTGTGAGGTGCATTCAGGCTGGCACCACTTCAGTCGGCAAGGATCACTCAATTCCGACGATCTGCTCTACATGCCAACATTGCGCGTTCACAGTCCATGCCAATACGCCACTGAGGAACCTGAATAATGTCACGCAGCACTTCGGCACCCATGACATCCCGGATCTTCACGGCGACCTCATGTTGTAATAGGGCGAGCTTGGCTTTGGTCATCTTCACTCGCCGGCAGATTTCACGAGCGGTCAGTCCATCCGTGAGGCATTCGACCAGCAAGCGTTCAATGGTGGTGAGCTTGGACATCAGCACGGCCCAGTCCATGTTCCTGGCTGCGATAGTGGACGGATCTTCGGTGTCTTGGCTGATAACGTCGGACAGTTCATGGATGTCGTCGCCAGTTTCACTTTGGCTGACTACTTCGCTCATCAGGTGCAGTTCCGTGTGACCATTGAGCTGGGTTTGCGTTCCATGGGCATCTACGGTGTTTGAGCCACGAGCCCTACGCCCTGATTTCATGTGCTGGAGGCAATAGTACGCGATGTTACCGGCTGTGATCTTGCCGAGCTTGCCTTGGGTTTCTACGCGCTCAATCATCTGGGCGGCCATACAGATGCCGTCAGCAATGAGTTCCTGATGATCTTCGGCTCCTACTGGTTGGATGGACCTGGGGACAACTCCGGCGATACGTGGGGCAATTTCGTCGCGGAGTACATAACCGGCTTGAGGTGACATGGGAAGTGATTCCTTTCTTGCAGGGATGGATGAAAACGATGCAGCCCCTCGAAGTGAATCAAGGGGCTGTTCGTGATGATCTTGGTGGTCGAGCTGAAAGCCAGACCGTCATCATGGTATTATCCCACCGTTAGGCTGGTTTCGGTGAGGCGGGCGGGTCTCGCCAATTTGGCGAGAGTCCGAAAAACTCAATGTGCCAATTGGCAGATGTTCCCAATCCGCATCAAGCTAGCTAGTTTTTCTAATCGTTTTCCGCCAGCACCCACTCCATCGCCGATTTGCATATCGCCGATTTGCATATTGACATCTAGTTAAATAACTTCTATTATGTTCTTAGAGCTAAAGCAGCTCATCTTCCTAAAATTCAGACCGGGAGAGCGCGGGCATCAAGATGACCCACGCGCGACCTTCCAAAATTCAAAACACGGTTCGACGTGTGATTCCTCGTGGTGCTTGCGGCGAAATCAACCCGCTCGTGAGAGCACAACCATACAGGAACATTATGTCCGTAGAACCCATCGCGGCCGGCCCATCAGTGACCAGCCACACCCTATCAACCACAACGCCCTCAAATCATGGAGGTGCGTTATGTTAATCCCCAAATCCAAGGCCCTGGCAATTCCGGTACCCAAGGAGCCAAACTTCCGTATACCCGAAGGCAAATACCGAGCCAAAATCACCACCGTCCGCAAACTTCTGGTCGAACGATCGGATGGCATTGGTGAAACCCTGCGCCTCTTGTACGAAGTGCAGGTGCCATCGCTGCCTCGTTGCATAAACCTGGCCAAAAGTGAATACCGACTGGACCTGACACCCGGCAGTGACCTCCGCAACGTTCTAACCCGCATATTTGGCAAGCAGGTCTTTACCGAAGCAGCCGGCCTTACGTTTGACCTGGAACAGTTGGTGGGCATGGACGTCGAGGTGGAAATCGAGCATGTCATTACCAGCCGACGCGAAGAATACAGCTATCCGTTGGTCCGTGTGCGTGACATCCGTAAACCCGGCACCATGCAACTGACCGAATACGCCGAAGCCAACCAGTAACCAGCAAGGGGCGCTGTGCAAACCCGCTGCGCCCGATTCCGCTCATGAAAAACTATCCCAATCTTGACCGTTTGCCTCTGAATGGCGGCAATTCGGGCTTTTCGACGTTCATGGTTACGATGCTGCGTCTGGCCATCATCCTCACGGAAAAGGAACCTGAACGCACCGAGATCAGCACCAGACAACTGAGCCGACTGATGCACCGTTACCATGTTCACCTGCCGCAAACCTATACTAGCAAGGCCATCGTTGAGCAGTTGTACTGGTACGGTGGTGAAATAGCGGGTGCAGGCGTAAAGGTGTCATGGCGCGAGATCCTGCCCCGTGATGGCCGCAAGATGGCCCAACACCAATTCACCATGGAGCGCGAACATGTACCAGAGCGAACGACAGCTGGATGAACTCCGGGCGATCAGAAAGCGCTGGGCCGAGAGTGAGTGGCGTTTGCAATTCTTACGCTCCTTTACCGATGCCAGCAAAACCACTCCCACCGATGACCAATTGCGTTCATGGGATCAAACCACCAAATCATCATGCTCACCCTGGCAAATCCCGCCGGCTTAAATCGACAGGTACCTGAATTTGCGCAATCACCTTGGCTGACTGAATGCAAAACAGCCAATCAATGGTTCTGCGCGAAGTTTCCCGTGCAGGTCAAAGTATTCGGCAGCCCATTCCTGGAGCAAACCGGTCTGGATCATATGGGGCTCGCTATCAACACACCTCTGGTCCCGAACATTGACTTCTTTGCGGCATGTCTGGGCGGTGATGAAACACTTGGTCATCGCGTCATTTACTATGCTGACGAGCTCCAATTCTATTTTTACGACCCGGCCGACCAGCTGTACCATGCCACCACTGACGCAAAGATGGGCAACCTCTACCGCGCATTGCTGGCCAGGTGTGCTGCCGAGGTCAAAGGAGAGGGGCATCTGGCTGGCGTTTTCCACACATTCCGTTCAGATGCCACTGTTAAGAGCGTCGTAAACCGCGCCAAATCACTGCTGGAGGCCGACAAGGCGTTCTTTGGTGTTCATAGCCCACATGATCGCAAAGTCGGCCCTGAACTTCACCAGAGGCTCGCCAAGGTGTTTGCGGGCAGATTATTGGAGCCACACCCGGGCAGCATCCTCACGGTCGCCCAAGCCTTCACTCTTTACAATAACTTTGCCAGCACCCGCAAGCAGGACCCCATTCCCCGCACAGAC
>CAIQKM010000197.1 GCA_903872345.1 uncultured Verrucomicrobia subdivision 3 bacterium
CCCCGTCGCCCGCCAGACGGCCAGCGCCGCCGCCCCCGCCGCCACGGCTTCCCGCCATTCGTCCCCGCCCGTGACCGCCTGCCGGAGATGTTCCCGCCCTTGATTGTCCCGCACGGCCACGCCGGACACTTTTGGCGGTTCGACCACCCGCCCGGAACCCGCCATGCGCCGCGCCAGCCGCACAAGACACCGTTCCGCAAGGTGCAAATCGGCTTGCCAGCGTTGCAGGGTGGCACCCTTCTTAAACTTCAGGATCTCCTCCATGACGTGCTGCCAATTCCGTTTGGCCACTTGCGGATCGACGGCCATCAGGTAGGCGCGGGCGATTTGCAGGTTAATGGCCGGCTGCTGGTGCGACTCGTTCTTGGCGTTAAAAAATCGTTGGGCGGCGATTTTGTCCCGGGTTTGCAGGCTGGCCTGTTTGCCGGTGACGCGGTCTTCAATGAAGAAGATGCCGGTGCTGCGTTGAAACAGACGGTAACGGAGTTTCACAATGGTCCTCATGGTTGATGAGGATACCGGGCGCCGAAGTTAAGGGCTTAAAGAATAGTAGCCGCTCCCGTCCAAAATAGTTCCAGAATAGTGCCATGATAGTCATTTTACTGGAGCTTTTGCTGGAGGTGAGCCTGCCGACGTTGTGTAAACCATTGCCGCACAAGCGGATCGATTTGGAGGCGAGGGTCGGAATCGAACATCATTTTGTTTCGATCTAAAACCGTCGCAACTCCCGGCAGGATAAGCCTCTGCTCTCGTTCCTCAATGTTTGCAAGCCTCTCAAAAGGTTTTCTAGGCCTCAAGTACTATTTCGGGGAAGGGAGCTACTATTTTCAATTCGACCCCAAACTATTACAGTACTATTATTTTAAGGGAGGTTTTACTGGAGGTTGATTCAATGCAAATTCCTTCGGTTTGGCATATTGTAAGGTGTCAAAAAATAGAAGCCATGACAGTAGCATCCCACAGGAGATTAAAAAAAGCGTTGGCAGGAGTTTGTAACTGCGCCACAAGGAGCAGGTGAAAAAACAAACCGAGCCATGCCAACGCCGTCACACTTTCGGAGTGTTGCCAGATATGCAACTTCATTCCACCCTGGTTGGTCAGCCAGGTGGCCCGCCGCGCCGGGGCGGAGCCCCGGGCCCGAACCGTCACCCCGTGGAGTCATGTTGTGACCATGCTCTACGCCCAACTCACCCATGCCATCAGCCTCAATGATGTCTGCGATGCCTTGAAGCTGTTCAGCGGTCCGCTCTCCGCCATCCGGGGGGTGGTGGGGCCCAGTGCCAATGCACTCTCCCATGCCAACCAAGTCCGCCCGGCGCACATGGCCGAACTGTTACTGTGGGAACTGCTCGCTCACTTGCAACAGCTTTGCCCGGCTTTCACCGCTGGCCAGCGCCGGCTGCCCCGGTTCCGGCGGCGCTTGCAGGTGGTGGATTCGACGGTCATCACCCTGGTGGCCAACTGCATGAGCTGGGCCAAACACCGGCGGCGCAAAGCCGCCACCAAATTGCATCTGCGGCTGGACCTGCAAAGCTTCCTCCCCCGCTTTGCCATCGTTGACCTGGCCCTCCATCATGACAACACCCGGGCACCCCTGATGTGCGCCCAGCACAAGGAGGGGGAAATCGCCATCTTTAACAAGGCGTATCTGGCCCTGGCACATTTGCTGACGCTGACCCAGCGTGGCGTCTTCTGGGTGACCCGCGCCAAAGACAATTTGGATTACCGGGTGGTTCAGCGCCGGCTGCGCCGGCCCCAAGGCAACTTATTGCGGGATGATCTCATCCAGTTGCGCGGCCCCAAATCCCAACAGCTCTATCCCGTGCCGCTGCGCCGGGTGCTCGCCCGGATTGAACGCCAAGGCGAGTGGGTGGAAATGGCGTTCCTGACCAACAATCTGGAATGGAGCCCGCAAAATGTGGCCGACCTGTATCGTTGCCGCTGGGACATTGAGAAGTTCTTCCGCCAAATCAAACAGACCCTGCAGCTGGCCGACTTTCTGGGGAACAGTGCCAATGCCGTCCATTGGCAGATTTGGACCGCCTTGCTGGTATATGTCCTGCTGCGCTATCTGGCTTTCCTGAGCCGGTGGCAACAGAGTTTCACCCGCTTATGGGCCATCTGCCGCAGCACCTTGTGGCGCAAGATTGATTTGGTGGAGTTGTTGTGATCCTATGGGATAGCAGGCGGTCGGAAACGAATCCTCAGCGCCCCGGAACAGGCCTATTTCCCGGATTTTGAACCCGTCGCTGTGGGATAGCACGCCGCCCAGCACCGAAAAAAACAACCCGGATCGCAAAAACTCTTAAACCACTTTTAAAAACCAACCTTTATTTTATTGCGAAATCACGCCAAAAACCGGTCGCATTCAGCCGCTGTGGGATGCTACTGAAGCCATGATTGGAATCGGCCTCATAGTGACGAAAGACGGGGGGATGTTTAGCCTTATTTGACCATCACTGAGGTCGGCACCGCACTGAGGCTAACAGTTCGGCGAATCCTTCGGGTTTCAACGACAGCATCTAGTTCACGGCACTTTGCCGACGGGTGCGACCGGCAAAGTGGTGTTCAAGACCAACGGCGTGGCATTTGATACGGGCAGCTTGACCAGCGGCTTGGCCACCCGCGCGACCATGGCGGCGCTGGCATACGGCGAAACCACCGTTACCGCCGAATACGCGGGTGACGGCAATTATGCGGGCAGCACCAAGAGCTTCGTCCAAACATTGACAAATCATCCGCCGACAGCCAGCGTGATGCTGATAACGCGCACGCGGACCTGAGCCAGAAGAGTGCGCTGTCTGACCTGGCCACCAACTGGAGCGTTGTTGAGGCGATTCCGTGAGGCTGGCCAGCCTCAATCTGACCACGACCAACGGTGTCGCCTGGTGCAAACCAACGGTTGGATTTATTACACCAACGCGCCCAACGTGGCGGATCAAATCAGTTACACCTTAACTGATGGCCGCGGCGGAACCAACACGGGTTATATTAACATCAATACTTCCGTTGCCTTGGTCACCGGACAAACCACCGGCATCACGGTGCCAAGCGGGAATACGCCGATCGTGAGTTTTTCGGGAATCCCCGGCTATGACTAACTGAAGAGGTTTTCAAAGTCTCGCAATGGCCGGAATAACTCCTTTTCATCCCCGGTTTGGAATGTTAGGTTGCGTTGAACCTATGAGCGAGATCACGTTGATGCTTGAAGCCATCAAGCGGGGGGAGAAACTGGCTTCGGAACAATTGTTGCCGCTGGTCTATGACAAGCTTCGAAATCTGGCGGCGGCACGCTTGGCGCAAGAAAATGCCGGTCAAACCTTGCAACCGACGGCGCTGGTGCACGAGGCGTGGCTGCAAGTGGCCGGCGAGGGCGACCGTTCGTGGCAGAATCGCGCACATTTTTTTGGCGCGGCGGCGGACGCCATGCGGCGCATCCTGATTGACAAGGCGCGGCGCAAATCCCGGTTGAAACACGGCGGCGACCTGGCGCGTGTGGACATCGCCGATTTGGAAATTGCGGCGACGTCGCCGGACGAGGATGCGCTCCGCATCAACGAGGCCCTGGAAAAACTGGAACAGGAAGACCCGGAGCAGGCGCGGATTGTGGTGCTGAAATTTTTCGGCGGTCTGACCAATGAGGAAGTCGCGGAAAACCTGGGCATTGGCGAACGCACGGTTTATCGCCAGTGGGTCTGTGCCAAGGCCCGGCTGTTGCGCCTAGTTCGACGGCTGGCGGAGAATGACCAATCGCAGCAATCGTCCGTTAAAAACGCGTAAGTCGTTGAGTTCTTAAAATGAGCGCCGCGAAACAACTGGAAGACGCGATCTTCTTCACGGCATTGCATATTGCGGATCCCGAACAGCGCCGCGTTTTTCTCGATCAAGCCTGCATGGGAAATTCCGCCCTGCGTTCCGTTGTCGAAGAGATGATTTCCACCCAAACCGACGCCGAGGATTTGCTCGAACGGGGACTTTCCGCGTTCAGCTTGTTTGCAGATGAACTGCCGGTGCCGGTCTTTGAAAATGATGCCGCAGAGGACGGGCCAGGTGCGGTTGATGAACGGATCGGCACCCGGATCGGCTGCTACAAAATTCTACAACGGATCGGGGAGGGCGGCTGCGGGGTGGTTTACATGGCGGAACAGGAGAAGCCGATCCGGCGGCGGGTGGCGCTGAAAGTCATCAAACTGGGGATGGACACGAAGAATGTCATTGCGCGGTTTGAGGCGGAACGGCAGGCGCTGGCGTTGATGGATCACCCGAACATCGCGCGGGTGCTGGACGCGGGCGCAACGGAAACGGGGCGGTCGTATTTCGTGATGGAACTCGTGCGCGGCGTGCGCATCACGGAGCATTGCGACCAGAACCAGTTTGACACGCGGCAGCGGTTGGAATTATTCATCCAGGTCTGTCACGCAATTCAGCACGCGCACCAGAAGGGCGTCATCCACCGCGACATCAAGCCCTCCAATGTTCTTGTGACGCTGCACGATGGCGTGCCGGTGCCGAAGGTCATTGATTTCGGCATCGCCAAGGCGATTGAGGGAAAACTGGCGGAGCAAACGCTGTTCACGGCCTATGAACAGCTCATCGGCACGCCGGCCTACATGAGCCCGGAACAGGCGGAGATGAGCGGACTGGACGTGGACACACGCAGCGACATTTATTCGCTCGGCGTTTTGCTTTATGAATTGCTTGCGGGCAAAACGCCGTTCGACCAGAAGGAAATGATGCAATCCGGCGTTGAAGGGGTGCGGCGCACCTTGCGGGAACGCGAGCCGCAGCGGCCGTCGGGCATTTTGACGACGCTGCACGGGGTGGAACTGACGGCGACCGCCGCATACCGGCACTCCGACCCGCCGAAGTTGATTGCCTTGTTGAAGGGCGACTTGGACTGGATTGTCATGAAGGCGCTGGAAAAAGACCGCACGCGCCGCTACGAAACCGCGAACGGCCTGGCGATGGATGTGTGGCGGCATTTAAACAACGAACCGGTGGTGGCGCGTCCGCCGAGCCGGCTATACCGGTTCTTGAAGCTTGCGCGCCGGAACAAGATTGTTTTCATGTCCGGCGGGTTGGTGTTGTTGTCGCTGCTGGCCGGCCTGGGGGTGTCCACCTGGCTTTTCTTCCGTGAACGCGAGGCGCGGCACGAACAGGTGGTTTTGCGCGAAAAGGCGGAGAACGCGGAGCAGCGCGCCGAGGCCAGGGAAAAAATCAATCAATCGGCGATTTATGTGCATCAGGGAAAATATGATGACGCCAGCAAGCTGCTGGGCGAGGTTAAATCCCCGCTGCCCAAACCCAGTTTCGACGGCGTATTGGCCTATCGCACCGTGGGTGAATGGCTGGCGCTGCACGGCCGGTGGGATGAATCTGCCGCGCGCTATCTCGGACTGATGGAAATTGACAAGCTCGACCCGTGGGGCGAGGTGACGCTGGATTATCAGGCCTGCGGCGTGGTGCTGATGGAAAGCCGCCAGCTGTGGGAATATGACGCCTTTTGCCGGATCACCGTTGACGGTTTTGCCACGACCACCAACGGCGATGCCGCCGGGCGCATCCTGAAAACGTGCCTGCTGTTGCCGTCGGATACGAACTTGTTGCGGCACATGCAACCGCTTGGCGATGCGGCGGAACAATATTTCCAAAGCTTGGGACGGCAGTCGCTCTGGACCTGGTCGGCCGTCCCGGTTGGTTTATGGCAATACCGCGCCGGCAATTATGACAAAGCGGTCGAAAGCTGCCGCCGGTGCTTGAGCGAAAACGACAAAACGACCGCGCAAAACGCGACCCTCCGCATCATTTTGGCGATGTCCGTTTACCAAAACGGCGACGTTGCGCTCGCCCGTGCCCAACTGACCCTGGCCAAGGAGGCGATTGACGCCAGGTGCAAAAAGGGGATCGAAAGCGGCAACGACAGCAATGGACATTGGTATGACTGGATTTTTGCGCGACAGCTATTGCGCGAAGCCATGGCGTTGATAGAAACGGAGCCGCCGTCGTCCGCTTCGCCCGCAAAGTGACGTTCGGATTTATCGGAGGGTTTGCCTTTTTTTCACCACTTGGCCGGTGGCCGGCCTTCCGGGCTCTGTATTTGTTCGTGCCAACACCGGGTGTCTTTCTGGGATGAATAACGACAACGCCTGATGCGTTCTCCAAGAGCTGCAATTTACCTGTCTCAAGCTGTTGCCGTGGCAGCGTTTGTTGAATTCATGGCAATTTTTATTTTTTTGGCAGGTTTTATCGGGGCAATACCGCGTGTATGTGTGAAGCCCTAATGTATAGACACCGCCAAAACTGTCTGCGAAGAGATGTTCTCTGTCTCGGTGGCGTATGTTCGTTGGGTTTTCTGAAAAGATACGTCCCAATCAAAGTGAATAGCCGATGCCTGCAGCCATTAAATCCACTTTAATCAGTCAATCCCGCCGTTTTACGCCCGTAACCCTAACCCCATGAAAACTCCAATGAAAAAAACAACGATGTTTCTTCCGTTACACATTTCTTCGCCACATGGTCTTGCCTTGGGCCTGGCCGGTTTGGCGCTGGGCTGCGTCCTGTCAGCGCAGGCCGCCAGCGACACTTGGTCGGGCAGCGTCAATGGCACATGGGACACGGCCACATTTAACTGGAACGGCGGGGCGACCGCCTTCACCAGCGGCGATGCCGCCCTGTTTACCGGCACGCCGGCGCACAGCGTGACGGCCGCCACGGGCCTTACCATTGGAGCCATTACGCTGGACAACACCTTCACCGGTTCGGTGCTGCTGACGGGGGCCAATACCGTGGGTGGCGCGACCACCATCAGCGCCGGCACGCTCATGCTGACCAACAGCGCGACGGCGGCGGGAACAAGCGCGATTACGGTCAACAGCGGCGGCACGCTGGCGCTTAACGCCGGCACGACCGCTGATATGACCTATGCCAACACCGTGGCTGGCGCGGGGAAAGTCCAATTCCTCTACAATGCCACCGGGGGCCATGACATATATCTCAATAATCTGGGCGGTTTTACCGGCACCATCGAGCTGTCCCTCGCGGCAGGGTCGGCCAATACCGCCGGCAAGGCTCGGTTCGGCGGCGCGACTTTGAGCGGCACGTCCTCGCTGATTATTGACAGTGGCACGCAACTTTACATGGGCAGCGGCAATGCCACGTTTGCCGGCATCCAGGTTCAAGGCACCGGCAACACTGAGACTCGCGGCGCCATCCGGCTTCAAACTGGCACGCTGACCAGCCCGATTTCGCTGATGGGCAACACCACGTTCGGCACCGAAGGCGCCACCCTTCCGAGCGGCAGCCCGATTTCTGCCGGCTCCAGCGGCCTCAAGACACTCACTTTGGGCGGCGCCTCCGATAAGACCAGCGGCAATCTTACCATCAACGGCGTCATTAGCGATGGCAGCGGCCAGGTGGCTTTGAATCAAATAAACACGGGCACACTCTCACTTTCCGGCGTGAACACTTACAGCGGCGGGACGACGATCAGCGCGGGCACGCTGTCGGTGGGGAATGGCAGCGCGCTGGGCGGCGGGCCGGTGACGTTTGCGGGCGGTTCGGTGTCGGATTCCACGGCCGTGACAATTGCCAACAACTTCTCCACGACGAGCGGCGGCACGTTCAATGCCTCGGGCGGGGCCATGGTTCTTAACGGGAATATCACGGGGGGCAACTCGCTAACCTTGACCCCGGGCAACAAGATTACCCTTGCGGGAACCAACAGCTTCGGGACATCGGTCGCTTTCGGCAGCTTGACCGTAAACGCCGGCGCCGGTGGCGTGGACATTACCGGTTCCACGACCGTGGCGAACGGGAATACCGCCGGCAATGCCGGTTATGTTAATATTGCCGGGAATGTCGCAGTCACCGTGCAATCAGGCGGTTCGTTTGCGTTTGGCGCGGCCACCGGCGCCACTCCCTCGGGCTTTATCGGGCAGAATGCGGCGGGCACCAGCACGCTGCTGGTGAACGGCGGTTCGCTCTCAATTGGCGGCAACCTCGGGTTTGGCCTCGGTAACAATATCGCCACCGCCATTGGCGTGCTGACGATTACCAACAATGGCATGGCGACTGTCAGCGCCGGCAGCGCAACGCTTCAGGACTCGCGGAACTTTATCGCCATGGGGCGTGACAATGCGACGGGCATCATCAATCTCGGTCCCGGCACGCTGGTGGACGGGCGGCAGTTTGTGCGTGACGGTTCCAGCGGCGGCACGGTGGGCGCGGGTACGGCCACCTTCAATTTCAACGGCGGCACGCTCAAGGCGCAGGCCAATCAGACCAACGGCAACGGCTGGTTTGAGACCGCCACCACCGGCAACTTCCAGGTGGTCACCACCACGATCATGGACGGCGGCGCGACCATTGATCCCAACGGTTTTAATGTGAACATCAACACTGTCCTGGCCCACGGCGGCGTGTCGTCAACAGACGGCGGCCTGACGCTGACCAATTCCGCCGGCACCGGCATTTTGACTTTGGGCGGCAATTCGACTTACACCGGACCTACGACCGTGAAGGGTGGCATCTTGCAAGTCACCGGCACGGTGCCGACGGCCACGACCGTCAATCCCGGCGGCGCAATCGGCGCGTCCAGCGGCACGTTCGGCGCTTTGGTCACTTTGGCTGCCGGCAACTCCGCCGTCAATCTGCAGGATGGCTCGGCCACCACCATAATCTTCGCCAACGGGCTGACCTTGAACAATGGCAACGTCCTCACCTTTGATGTCGGCGCCTCTGCCGACCAGATCTCGGTCGGCGGCGCCTTCACGCACAACGGCACGGCCACGATCAATATCGCCGCCATCAGCGGCTTTTCCACATCCACTTATATCTTGATTGCTGGCGCGGGCATTACGGCCACCAACGGCTTTGTGCTTGGCAGCGTGCCGGCCGGTTATTCGGGCACACTGTCCTCCGACGGTGCCAATTTGCAGGTGACGTTTACGCAAAACGCCCCGAGCGTGGCGTTTTGGAAGGGCGACGTGGACAATCAATGGAACACCGTCATCGGCGGCAACAACTCCAATTGGGCGACGGACTCTTCCGGCGCCACGGACACGATGGTGCCGCCGAGCACGCCCTCGTCAGTGACCTTTGCCGCCGCGGGCGCGGCCAATTTCAGCACCGTTCTCGGTGTGAACATTGTGATCAATGACCTGACGCTTTCCACGGCGAACAACGTCACCATCGCCGGAGCGACCAATTCCCTCACGCTTGTCAACGGCCTGCTGAACGACACCACGGCGCTGAACAATACGATTAGCGTCAGCAACGTCGTGCTGGGCGGCAGCCAGACGTGGCAAAATAATTCCGCCAATCCGTTGACGGTGAGTTCGCTCATCAGCGGTTCTTCCGCGCTCACCTTTTCCGGCACCGGCACGGTTGTGCTGACAAGCACCAACAACAATTACAACGGCGGCACGGCCGTCAGCGCGGGCACGCTGCAACTCGGCGACGGCGCGACCCGCAACGGCGCGGTGTCCGGCACGGTCACGGACAACAGCGTGCTGGTCTTCGCGAATCCGACGGCGCAGACCTTCACCGGCAACATCACCGGCGCGGGCGTGCTGGGCAAGACCGGCGCGGGCGTGCTGACCTTGCCGAACGCCAACACCTACACCGGCGGCACGGTCATCAGCAACGGCACCCTGCAGGTGAATAACAACACCGCGCTGGGAACCACGTCCGTCGGAGCCACCACCGGGACGATCACCGACAACGGCGTTATGAACCTGAACATTGGCGGCAATTGGTTCTACTATCCGATCAGCGGCAACGGCGCCATCAATGTGGCCGAGACCACCAACGCCGAGAGCCGGTTCGATGGCGATTATTCGGGTTTTACCGGCGCCATCACGGTGCCGGCCAGCAGCGGCAGTTCCAAGGTGGACATCGAGGGCAACGCCATCTGGAACAGTGCCGCCACGATTATTGTTTCAAACGGCGGAACCCTGTTTGTGGAAAGCGCCACCCCGACATCCGCGTGGGCGGGACAGGCGGAACAGGTTGCCGCCACCATCTATGTTTCCGGCAATGGTAACAGCGAAGGCTTCGGCGCGTTGCGCGTGGATGACGCCGCCATACTCAGCGGCAATGTAATTCTACAAGGCAACACGGTTTACGGCGGCGCCTACACCAGTCCCAATGGCATCAGCGGCATTAGCGGGGTGATTTCGGACGGCGGGCTTGGCTACGGGATTAGTTGTGCCAACACATTTAGCGGACAGGCGGAAGAATTCTGGGGTGCGAACACTTACAGCGGCGCCACCACTTGGACCAATGCCGCCTACACGCTGGTGCTGGGCAACGGCTCGGCGCTTCAGAACAGCACGCTGAACATCGGCCCCGGCCAGTTGCAGTTTGACAGCGTGGTGTCATCCAATGCTTTCCTGTTCGGCGGACTCACCGGCTCGGGCAACATCGTCTTGACGAATATCAGCAGCCAGGCGATTGCCTTGACCGTCGGCAATAATAACGGCAACACGGCCTACTCCGGCAATCTGAGCGACAGCGGGACGGGCGCTTCGCTGACGAAGATCGGCAACGGCACCCTGGCTCTTGGCGGCTTGAACAGTTACAGCGGTCTCACAACGGTCGCCGGCGGCAAGCTGGTGATGAATACGCTCCAAACCAACGCCACGGCCGGGATTACGGTGAACGACGGCGCCACGTTGACGCTGGACGTATCCGGTACCAACCAACTCGCCCCGGCCGCCTATCTGCTGGGCAGCAGCACCGGTCCGGTGACGAATGAATTCGTAGGCCTCGCCAGCACCATCATCGCGCCGGTGAACGCCGGTTCAGTCACCTTGAGCGGTCAGGCCATGGTCAACATCGTCGGCGGCAACTTCACGGTCGGACAAACTTATCCGCTGATCAGTTACGGCGGCATCGGCGGCGCGGGCGGCTTCGTGCTGGGCACCTTGCCGCGCGGTTTCGCCGGCAATATCGTCACCAACGGCGGCAACACCATTGCCCTGCACGTGACCGCTTACACGCCGACGGTTGATGTCTGGACCGGTTTGATCAATACCAACTGGAATATCGCCACGACGACCAACTGGCTGATCAATGGCTCGCCGAACACTTATTTGGAGGGCGATTTCACACGGTTTGACGACACGGGCGTTTCCACCAACGTGTTTGTCACCACGGTGGTTTCTCCGAACAGCATGGTCGTCAGCAATAACACCAAGACCTATACTTTCGCCGGCAACGGGATTGGCGGGATTGGCGGGTTGACGAAGCAGGGCGCCGGCCTGCTCGTATTGAAACAGACGAACACCTACAGTGGAAACACGGTTATCAGCAACGGCACGGTTCAGCTCGGCGCGCCCAACGCCATTCCCGGCGGCGGCGGCAAAGGTGATGTGTTTCTCAACGGCACGCTTGACTTGAATGCCAACAGCGACAGCCTCAACGGCCTGTCCGGCAACGGCACGGTGGACACGGTGGCGGGCGGCACGCCCACGCTGACCGTTGGCAATAACAATGCCAGCTCGACCTTCAGCGGCACCCTGCAAAACAGCTCCGGCAGCCTGGCTCTGACCAAGACTGGCAACGGCACGCTCGTTCTCTCGGGAACGAACGCTTACACCGGCACAACGGCGGTCAATGGGGGAACCTTGGACTACACGGGAACCCTTGGCATCGCCCCGGCGACCGCCGCCGGATTGCTCACGGTCAATAACTCGGGCAACAATGCCATCGTGAATGTGAGCGCTCCGGCGAACATCCAGTTCAACAACAACAATTCGCTCATCGGCAACAACGCCGCCGGGGCCGGCGCGCTCTACCAGAGCGGCGGCACGCTTGGCGGCATCAACCAGCTCCAGTTGGGTGCGGTCACCGGCGGTTCGTATGGCTATTATAATTTGTCCGGCGGGACGAACACCATGGCGGAACTGGATCTGGGCGGTTTCAATGGCGCTGCCGTGGGCGTCCTTGACATGTCTGGCGGCACGCTGAACGTGGCCAACTGGTTTGTGCCCTCCCGCGGCACGGCGGCCATCGGCATTCTGAACCTGACTGGCGGTTCATTCAATTATTCCGGCCCGGCCGGACAGTTTCAGGCGAATTGGAACAACAACGTCGGCAGCGTGACCGTGCTCAACATTGCCAATGCGAGTCTGTTCGCGGCAAACGCGAACGTGAGCATGATGCAGACCGGCACCGCTGGCAAATTGGGCGAGATCAACCTGCTGTCCGGCGGCCTCATGCAAGCCAACAGTATTGCCCCCGGCTCCGCCACCGGCGACAGCGTGGTCAATTTCAACGGCGGCACGCTGAAGGCCAGTGCCGCGACCGCGACGTTCATTACGGCCAACAACACGGCGGTCAACGTCTATGGCAACGGCGGCACGATTGACAACAACGGCGCCGACATCACGATCCCGGCTCCGCTGGCGGCCCCGGCCGGCGACGGCATCAATGATCCGGTCACCGTGGACAATGGTGGCAGCGGTTACATTGGCGCTCCGGCGGTGACGTTTGCCGGCGATGGCGTGGGCGCGGCGGGTTACGCGGTCATGTCGGGTGGCAGCGTGGCAGGCATCGTGGTGACTTCACCCGGCTATGGTTATTCCTACGCCACCGTGGCGCTGACGGGCGGCGGCGGCAGTGGCGCGAGCGCCACGGCCCCGGTTCCCACGCCGAACACCAGCGGCGGCATGACGTTCACCGGCGCGGGCGCCACCACGCTGGGCGGCGCGAACACTTATACTGGCAACACCACCCTCAGCGGCGGCACGTTGCTGGTGAACGGTTCCACCTCCACCGGCGCGGTGACGGTCAACGGTGGCGGCACGCTGGGCGGCACCGGCACGATTGGCGGCGCGGTGACGGTTAACAGCGGCGGCACGCTGGCCCCCGGCGCGGGCATGGGCACGCTCACCATCAGCGGCAACATCACGTTGAACGCCGGCGCCACGAACGCCTTTGATGTGGATGGCAGCACACCCGCGAACGGCGTGGTGGCGGCGGGCGGAACGGTGACCTACGGCGGCGTCTTGAACATCGTGCCCACCGGCGCCTTCACCGCCGGCCAGACCTTCACCCTGTTCAGCGGAGCCGGCGCGGCTGCCGCCAGCAACTTCTCCGGCATCCAGGGCACGCCCGGCAGCGGGCTGGCCTTTGCCTTCACCAACGGGGTGTTGAGTGTGGTCGCGGCCGGCCCGAGCGGCCCGGCGACGATCACCAACAGCATCACCGGCGGCGGTTCGACCCTGAGCCTCTCGTGGCCCGCCGGGCAGGGCTGGCGGTTGCAGATGCAGACCAACAGTCTGGCCATCGGGCTGGGCACCAATTGGTTCTACATTACCGACGGAAGCCTGAGCAGCACGAACATCACGGTTGATCCCGGCAAGCCCACGGTGTTCTACCGTCTGGCCTATCCGTGAGTCTTGGGTCCCGATAAGAACATTTTACCGCGAGACGTGGGTTTGGCGGTAAAGGGGTGACGGGGTGCCGGTTTGGGTTCCGGCAACCCGTTTTTTTGTGGATTGATAACAAGCAAAGGCGGGAGAAAGAATTGAAAAGTATTTGGCAAACAGACAATCGGCGCCTTTGCTGACACCAACGTCGTCAACGGCCAGACATGCTGTTACACCGTCACCGCGATCAATCCCGCGCTCGGCGGCGAAAGCCCGCCTTCCGTCGAAGCCGGCGCCAAACCGGTCTTTCTCACCGCGAGCGCGGCGGATCAAAGCGCGATGTTCGGCGCCGCACCCGCAGTTTGGTGGCAGCTAAACGAGAGAAATGGCGCGTTACTATATGATGCCATCGGTAATATGAACGGCACGAATGTCGGCGCGGTGGCACCGGGCGCCGCCGGATCGCGTCCGCCTGTTTCCCTGGCTTTGAAATGACCAACACCGCGGCACAATTTGCAAACGGCAGGACAAACGCACGGATCAATGTTCCCGCGTCTTGGTGAAGCAACAGTTGCCGCGCCAAACAGAATTAATTCCGAATGAAATTCACTTTAACCTTGTTGCTGATTACTTTGCCCCTGGTCTTGAATGCGGATGCCGCACCGAAGATTGCCAAGCCGTTGCAGCAAGACAGTGTGCCACGGGACAGTTTCGCCACCACGCCGGCTTTCTCCGGCGGGGCGGCGGTGACTTCCCTGCCGTCCCTGCCGCCAATGCCGGAAATTTCCGGGCCGCTGCCGCCAGACAGCGTGCCGATGGGGGCGTTGGCGAATTCACCGGAGGTAAAATTGGATTTGCCCATTGCGCCGGGGCCGTTTGAGCCGACATGGGCGTCCATCGAGAAAAACTACCCCGGCACGCCGGACTGGCTGCGGCAGGCGAAGTTCGGCATCTGGGTGCATTTCGGCCCGCAATCATCCGGTCAGAGCGGCGACTGGTATGCGCGCAAGATGTATGTGCCCGGCACCACGGCCTACAATAATCATCTCAAGAAATACGGTTCCCCCTCGGAATTTGGTTACAAGGAAGTGCTGCGCGATTGGAACCCTGTGAAACTCGATCCGGCGAAGCTCGCGGAAATTTACAAGGATGCCGGCGCGCGGTTTCTGCTGATTCAGGGGGTGCATCATGACAACTTTGACCTGTGGAACTCGCATTACCAGCCGTGGAACGCGGTGAATCTCGGCCCGAAGCGCGATTTGCTGGGCGAATGGACGCGGGCCTGCCGGGCGCAAGGGATGCGATTTGGCGTGACGTTCCATCACGAATATACCTGGTGGTGGTGGCAGACGGCCTTTGGCAGTGACAAGGAAGGCGCAAAGGCCGGCGTGTCTTATGATGGGAATCTGACGCTTGCCGACGGCAAGGGCAAATGGTGGGACGGCCTCGACCCGCGCCGGCTCTACGGCGTAAATTTGCGCGAGTATCAAGGCGTGACCAAGGCGGCTTACTCGCAGTGGAGTCCGCCGCCCGCCGGCATTTTCGTGAACCATCCCGACTACGCCAAATGGTATGCCACGCAATGGGCGTTGCGCATGATGGACGTGGTGGACCAGTACAATCCCGATTTCATCTACACGGACGGCACGGATCAGCAGCCGTTCAGCGGCAGCGGCACGGGCACGGGAGTCAAGGCCGACGCCATGCAGCGCGTCATTGCGGGTTTTTACAACACCACGCTGGCGCGGCGGGGCAGGGTGGACGTGTTTAGCATCGTGAAGTTTCGCAAAAAAAACAACGGCACGGTGAACACCGAGGAAGGCGGCATTCCCGCCGGCATCAAGACGGATCAGTCATGGATTGCCGAGACCCCGGTGGGCGACTGGTTTTATGAACCCGGTTTCACTTACGACTCAGGCATGGTCGTGCGGTATCTGCTGGAGGAGGTTTCGCGCGACGGCAATGTGGCCGTGTGCATTTCGCTCCTGCCGGATGGCTCGCTCGACGACGGCAGCAGGCGGATGCTCAAGCGGGTTGGCGAATGGATGCGAATCAACGGCGAAGGCGTTTACGGCAGCCACGCCTGGTTGAAATATGGCGAAGGCCAGCAGCATCTGCCCGGCGGCAAACTCGGTTCCCGGCAGGCGAACTGCGCTTTCACGCCGAACGATTTCCGTTTCACCGTCGGCACGAACGGCTGTTTGTACGCCTACTGCATGACGGTTCCCGCGCCGGGCGCGCAATTGAAAATCACCTCGCTGGGCGCCGGCGCAAAACTGGCGGCCGGAACCATCCAGTCGGTCACGCTGCTCGGCTGCGCCGACAAATTGACATGGTCGCAGCAGGCGGATGGCCTCGCGATTGCCTGTCCCGATCAGATGCCGTTCCAAACGGCCGTGGGTTTCAAAATTGCCTTCGCGCAACCGGTGGACGGTTTGGCAGTCAAGGGGGATGGCCATCACCAAATTAATTAAATGAAACCGGGTCATCAAAAAAACTCCCTCGCGGCGGGCATTCTGTTTTTCCTCGCAGTCATTTCTGCGCAGTCCTACACGCTGCCGCCTTTGCCGGCGATGCCGGCCGTCAGCGCGCCGCTGACGCCCAATACCGTGCCGCTGGGCGACCCGGCGGTCTTCCCGGAGGTGAACATGGATTTCGCCATCGAGACAAACGGGCCGTTTGCGCCAACGTGGACATCCATCGCGGCGAATGTTCCCGGCAACGGCACGCCCGCGTGGCTGCGGCAGGCCAAGTTCGGCATCTGGTTCCACTACGGGCCGGAGGCCAATCTCGCCAGCGGCGACTGGTCAGCGCGGAAGATGTATCAACCGGGAACAACCGCCTACAACAACCACCTCGCAAACTTTGGCCATCCAACCACGAACGGTTACAAGGATGTCGTCCGCGCGTGGAATCCCACCAACTACAGTCCCGCCGGCATGGCGCAGCTTTTTTACAATGCCGGCGCGCGCTTCGTGCTGGTGCAGGGCGTGCATCACGACAACTTCGACAATTGGAACTCGCGTTACAATCCGTGGAACATGATGAACTTCGGGGCGAAGCGCGACACGATGGCGGAATGGACCAATGCGATCCACAATTTGGGCATGCACATGGGCGTGGCGTTTCACCACGAATATAATTGGTGGTGGGATCAGCCGGCCTTTAACAGCGACAGCACGGGCGCGTTCGCCGGCATTCCCTACGACGCCGTTACCGCGACAAACGGCACGGGCACCTGGTGGCAAAACTACGACCCCCGCCGCCTCTATGACATCAATCTGCGCGAATATCAGGGCATTGATTCGCTCGCCTATAACCTGACGCAAGGCATTTTCACGAATCACCTCGCCTTCGCGCACTGGTATGTGACGCAATGGGCGTTGCGCATGCTGGACGTGGTGGAAAATTACAATCCGGATTTCATCTACACGGACGGCAATTCGACGCAGCCGTTCAGCGGCTATCTGAGCGGCAGCGGTTACAAGTGCGACGGGATGCAGCGCGTCATCGCGCATTTCTACAACCGCACCCTGGAGCGGCATGGGAAACTGGACACGCTGGCCGTTGTCAAATTCCATGGCGGCGACCACGTCGGCACGACGTTTGAAAACGGATATTCCTCGACCATCAAGGAAGACCAGCCGTGGTTTGCGGAATATGTCACGCCCGGCTCGGATTGGTTTTGGCAGCCGGGGATTCCATACGACAACGGCGGCGCCATCGTTTATCGCCTGCTCGAAGCGGTTTCACGCGATGGCGTGTTGATGACCACCATTCCGCCGCGTCCGGACGGCGCGCTCGACAGCGGCGCAACCAATATGCTCGTTGGTGTGGGGCAATGGATGGCGATTCACGGCGAAGGCATTTACGGAAGCCGCGCCTGGGTGACGCCAACCGAGGGCAATTTTCGCTTCACCGTCGGCACCAACGGATGTCTTTACGCGTTTTATGAAGGCATTCCCTCGGGCGGAACAAAGTTGACCATCGCTTCGCTCGCCACAACATCCAATCTGCTGGTTGCGCCGGTCACTTCGGTTTCATTGCTCGGAAGCGGGGCGACGCTGACTTGGTCGCAAACGTCCACCGGTCTGGTTGTGACGCTGCCGGCGACGATGCCCGGCCTGCCGTCGGGCACGGCGATTGGGTTGAAGATCGGTCCGGCCACGGCCGTCGGCAGCGCCACGCCCGCGAATGTCATTGCGTTGCCGGGAACCAATCAAATCAGCCTGTCATGGTATTGCCCCTCGGCCACGGCCACGTACAACGTGAAACGCTCGCTGACGCACGGCGGGCCTTACACGGCGATTGCGACGAACCTCGCGGCAATGGCTTTTAACAACACCAATGTTTCGCCCGGCACGCTTTATTATTACGTTGTCACCGCCGTGGACGCCGCCGGCGAATCGGTAAAATCGTCCGAAGCCTCCGCCTCGCCAGCCGTCGCGCCTTCGACAAATTGGTTGTCGGAAGATGTCGGCGCGGTTGGCGCGACCGGTTCGTTTGGTTTGACCAATGGCGTCTTCACCATTCAAGGCTCCGGCGCGGACATCTGGAATTCGGCGGACGGATTCCGTTATGTGTTTCAGTCGCTGACCGGCGACTGTTCCCTGACGGCGCGCGTGTTGAACATGCAAAACACCACCGGCTGGGCCAAGGCCGGCGTGATGATTCGTGAAACGCTCGACGGCTCGTCGCAATATGTCATCAACTTCATGTCGCCGGCAAATGGCACGGCGCTGCAACAGCGCAGCGGCACCGGCAACTCGGCTTCCGGCGTAACCGGGAACACCGGCCTGGCCGCGCCGTATTGGGTGCGGCTGGTGCGGAGTGGAAGCACGTTCACGTCGTATGTTGCGCCGGATGGCATCAACTGGACGCCGACAGGCACGACCACGGTGAGCATGAATGCCAATGTCTATGCCGGCCTGGCCGTGTGCAGTCACGTTGACGGCACGCTTTGCCAGGCGCAATTCGACAATGTCAGTTTTTCGTCCTCCGCCGTGGTTGTTTCCACACCGCTGCCGGCGTTGATTCACCGGTATAGTTTCAACGAAACCGGCGGAACCACCGCGCATGATTCCATTGGCGGGGCCAACGGCACTTTGAAGGGGAGCGCGGCTTTCGACGGCGGCGGCCGCGTGGCATTGAATGGCACCAGCGGGACTTATGTCAGCCTGCCGGGCAATTTGCTCGCCGGCCTGTCCAACGTGACGGTTGAAGCCTGGGTCACCAATGCCGTTTCGCCGGACAACGTGGCGTTGTTTTCGTTCGACGACGGTTTGCAGGACGGGGCAGGGGGCGGCTACCTGCGCTATGTGCTGCATGACA
Organism: uncultured Verrucomicrobia subdivision 3 bacterium; assembly: GCA_903872345.1. GTDB lineage: Bacteria > Verrucomicrobiota > Verrucomicrobiia > Limisphaerales > UBA11358 > UBA11358. Next base: position 18,705 of record CAIQKM010000197.1, read on the forward strand.
GCAGTAACGGCCGCAATTTCTTGGAACTCGCCAGCGGCGGCGGCAGTCCAAAAGTCACGGCCACTCCCGGACTCGGCGGCCAATATGTACACGTTGTCTGCGTTTATAATCCGTCCGCCGGTGTGGCGCTTCTCTATACCAACGGCGCGCTCGAAGCCAGCCAGGCCGTTTCCACTGCGCTGGCCAATGTCAGTTTAAACGCCGCCGCGCTGGGAAGATCGCCGTGGAACAGTGATCCGTGGCTGAACGGGGCGATTGACGAGTTTCGTATCTATGCCGGACAACTGCTGCCGGCGGACATTGCGGCCGCCCAAACGGTCGGACCGAATGTCCTGCTCACGTCCAATGTTTCGCTGGCCGTTTCCCAAGGCAACGGATCGTTGACGCTAAACTGGCCGGTCGCCGGCTCCGGTTTTACACTGGTATCCAGTCCCGCCCTGGGCGCGGGCGCGGTTTGGACTCCTGTCAACGCCATTCCCTCCGTCATTGGTGGGAACAACCAAGTGCCTGTCAGCATGACCAACACAACCCTGTTCTTCCGGTTGCAGAGATAGCTTGTGGAATTATGTTTTATTACAAGATCACATCGCGCCGCCACCAATGTCAACTTAGCAACCACACCCATTTATCAAGCCGATGAACAAAATAATTATCAGCCTGCTCGCCGCAGTTATCCTGGCTTTGGCCCCGACCGCCGGCGCGCAGACGTTGAAAACCTATTTCAACTTTACCACCTACGGCACCCAGAGTGGCGGGGCCACGCTGGCGGATTTGACGGGGCATACCACAGCCACCCTGAATACGGAAGCCCACACGACCCTGACGGCCGGTGGCCTGACCATCAGCTCCGGCGGAAGTTCTTTGACCACCGGTGTGACGATTGGCAGCGTGGCGATGAGCGGTTATACCGGAGCCTTCTCGATTCAGCAATGGGTCACCCTGGCGGCGGTCAATAACAACCAGGTTTTGTTCGGGGCCAATAACGGTGCCATTAATAATTACGTCGGCGATGGCGGCACCATCAGCACCCTGATTGGCGCGATACGAACTCAGGCGATCAGCGCTTACGTTGGCGGCAGCACGCCCAGTTATCTTCAGGGTGGCCACGGTGTTGCCGATGCCACCGGCACGCCTTCCACGGGAACCCTCTATGACGTGGTGCTGACCTACGACGGCGCCTCTTTCCGCGAATATGTGAACGGAACTTTGAAAGGCACCTTAAACATGCCCACCTTCGGGAGCCTGGCGCAGGCATGCTCGACCGATTCTTACACGGGCAAGAGCGGTTTTGCCATCGGGGGCGGGATGAACGATCCTTTCACCGACACCACGCTGCCGGAAACCACGTCCGACTTCCTGCTTTACACCGGGGCGTTGAGCCAGGCCCAAATCACTTCGCTTCACAATCTCGGTGCGGGGGCCAGTTTGAACGCCGTCACCAATGTTTTTGCGCCGTCCGCCAGTAAAGTTTGGAGCGGCGGCGGCAGTGACAACACCTGGACCAATGTTGCCAACTGGGTGTCGGGCAGCGCGCCCAATGGCGGCGACTATGTGGCGTTCGCGGGGGCGGCGCAAACCAATGTGAACCTGGTCGCCAGCACTTATGTGGGATTGCTGACCTTCAACAGCGGGGCCGGCAGTTTCAGCATCACCAACAGCGGTTCCACCCTGACGCTGGCGGGCGGCCTGACGAACAATTCGGCGAATCCTCAAACCGTGGCGGTGCCGGTCGGGCTGGGCACAAACCAAATCATCAATGCGGCGGCGGGAAATGTGGCGCTTACCGGCGGGGTTTCCGGCAGCGGCGGATTGACGGTTTTGGGCAATGGCCGGACAGTGACGCTTTCGGGAGTGAACACCTACGCGGGCAACCTGGCCATTCTGGGAAGCAGCATTTTGGCGCTGGGGAATACCGCTGCCCAGACCAACTCGGGAGCGGTCACCGGCACCGGAACATTGGTGAAGACCGGGGCGGGCACCCTGGCGCTGGCAGGTACAAATAATTTCACGGGAACGACGACGGTGAGCAACGGCATGTTGCTGGTGACGCAGGTGTCCGGTCAATCGCTGGGCACGAACATCACCGTGGCGGACGGGGCGGCGTTCGGGATCACGGCCTCGGCGGATGCGAGCTATTTGTCGCCGGCAAAAATGACGGTCGGAAACGGGAGCGGGGCGACGTTGCAATTTGGCATCGCGGGAACGAACAATGCGCCGCTCAAGCCAACCACCTTGACGTTGAGCGGGACGACGACGATCAACATCACCCAGTGTCCGTATGTGCTGACGAATTTTCCGCTGGTCACCGGTTACACCGCCGGCACGCTGGCATTGGGCACGCAGCCGACGGGGTGGACGGGGCAGTTGACGGTCAGCGGCGGGACGGTTTATTACACGGTGACCAGCCTGGATCCCAATTACAAGCCGTTCGTGCATCCGGGCTGCTTGAGCACGCTGGCGGATTTGCAACGCATGAAGGCCAAGGTGCAGGCCGGGTTGCAGCCGTGGGCGGCGGGTTATTCTGCCTTGGCCAATAACGGCTACTCGGCAAATAACTATGTGGCTTATCCGCATCCGTATCCCTGTCGGGGTGGCTCCTGCACCAACCAAGACTACCTGACCATGTGTCGGGATGCGAACGCCGCCTACCAGGCCGCCTTGCGCTACTGGGTCACGGGCGACTCGTCCTATGCCGACTGCGCCATCCGAAACATGGACGGATATGCGAACACGGTAATATCGTTGGAAGGCGATTCCAACGTTTTGCTGATGCAGGGTGCCCAAGGCTTTCAATGGGCCTGCGCGGCGGAGTTGTTGCGGAATTATCAACCGTGGATTGACTCCGGGGGCTTTGGCCGGTTTCAGAACTTTCTACTCACGAAGTTTTATGCCAATTACGACCCGCCGTGGTATGGCAATGGTTTGAGCGCATTTTTGCAGAGTCACAACGGCACTTGCTGGTCGCACTACTGGCTGAACTGGGATTTGTTTGCGATAGACGCCGTTGCCGCCATCGGCGTGGTCTGCGACCGGCGCGACATTTACAACCAGGCGATCAACTATTACCAGAGCGGCCCGGGCAACGGCAATGCGCACAATGCCTTGTATTTCATGCATCCGGGCTATCTGGGGCAGCATCAGGAAATCGGGCGCGATCCGGGGCACGCCTCGGCGGATCCGATTTTGCTGGGACAATTTTGCGAGGTGGCGTGGAACCAGGGCGACGACATGTATGGCTACAACAACAACACCTTGCTGGCCATCAGCGAATACACCTTCAAAATGATGTCAACGTTGAATGTTCCCTGGGTCAACTACGCCGGCTGCGACGCGTGGGACGTGCAACCGGCCTATGGCAGCCAGTATCGTCCGGGCGTGGATTTGATTTGGAATCATTATGTGAACCGGAAGGGGTTGGCGGCGCCTTACACGATGCCGTGGGCCATCGCGGGGCGGCCGGAAAATGGCGGCGGGGCCTACGGTCAGACCAGCGGCGGCTTTGATCAAATCGGTTTCACCACGCTCACCCACGCGCTGGATTCGATCACGAATTCGCCGGCGCCGAGCGGAGTGGTGGCGGATGCGCGCAATGCCAACCAGGCGCTGGTGTGGTGGTGGGGCAGCGCCTATGCATCGAGCTACAAGGTCAAGCGGTCCACTTCCGTCAACGGGCCATTCACCCAGGTCGGCACGGTTCCGGGCAATGGCACACTCCTGTTCACGGATTACTGCCTGACGCCGGGAACGACCTATTACTATGCGGTGTCGGCGGTGGTGAACGGCGTGGAGACGACCAACAGCCTGCCGGTGAGCGTGGTGGCGAGTCAGCGGTTGACCGGCACGGTGATCGGCACGACCGGCGCCGTTACCTACGGCCAGTGGAGAGATCAGCTTTTTGACAACGCGCCCATCACATTTTTTGACGCCCCCGATGCGAGCGGCGACTGGGGCGGGCTGGATTTGGGCGCCCCGTATGTCATCACCCAGGTGGGCTATTATCCGCGCGCCAATTTTGCCGGCCGGATGACGGGCGGCCAGTTGCAGGGGTGCAACGTGGCGGATTTCAGCGGCGGCGTGGTGACGCTTTACACGATTGGCAGCCAGCCGGCGGATGGAACGATGACGGTGCAAAGCGTTTCCAATCCCACGCCGTTCCGGTATGTGCGTTATATTGGACCGGCCAACGGCTATTGCAACGCGGCGGAAATCCAATTCCAAGGCTATCCGACTCCGGCGCTGGGACCATCGGTGCCGACGGGCCTGACGGCCGCCGAGGGCAATGCTCAAGTGACTCTGACGTGGAACGGAGCCTCCGGCGTGACCGGATTTAACGTGAAACGCGCCACCACTTCCGGCGGGCCTTACACCCAGATTGCGACCAACCTGACCGCCGCCTATTTCGTTGATACGAACGTGTTGAATTACACCCCGTATTATTATGTGGTAACGGCGCTCAACGCGACCGGCCAAAGCGGCAATTCATCCGAAGTGAGCGCGACGCCGTCGGACATGGTCGTTTACCTCAAGTTCGACGAGAGCAGCGGCACGGTGGCGTCGGATGCGAGCGGCAACGGAAACATCGGCAGCCTGATGAGCGGGGCCGCCTGGACGACCGGCATTCTCGGCAACGCGGTTCATTGCGACGGCACCACCAACGGCTATCTGACCCTGCCATCGGGAATGGTCAACGGGATCGGCGATTTCACGGCGTCGGCGTGGGTGAAGACGGATGTGAGCGCGATGTGGGCGCGGGTGTTTGATTTTGGTTCCGGAACCGGCACATATATGTTTCTGGCCCCGGTTGGCGGAACGGGCGCGGTGCGCTATGAGATCATCGCCCCCGGCAACAGCGCGCAGGACATAGATAGCCCCTCGGCCATCTCCGTGGGCGTTTGGCATCACTTGGCGGTGTCGCAGGCGGGCACGACGGGCATCCTGTATGTGGACGGCGTGGCGGTGACGACCAATGGCAGCCTGACGCTCAATCCGTCCAGCCTCGGAAGCACAACGCAAAATTACCTGGGCAAATCGCAATGGGCATCCGATCCCAATTTGACGGGCAGCGTGGATGATTTCCGTTTTTACACCCACGCCTTGAATTCATCGGAAGTTCTCGCCCTGGCGCTGACGCCTTCCATTCCGGGAAGATTGACGGCCGCGCCCGGCAATACCCAAGTGGCGTTGACCTGGAACTCCGTGAGTGGAGCGACGAGTTACAACTTGAAACGCGCGCAGGTGAGCGGCGGAATTTATGCCACCGTGATCAACATCACCGGAACCAACTTCACGGACACGGGATTGGCCAACCTGACGACGTATTACTATGTGGTCTCGGCGGTGACAGCCAGGGGCGAAACGCCGAATTCGGCGGAAGTGGCCGCCACGCCTTACAACAGCGCGCCGCCGGTGCCGTTGAACCTGACGGCCACGCCGGGGAACGGACGCGCGACCCTGCGCTGGAACGCCGCCTTGAGCGCGAGCGGATACAAACTCTGGCGTTCCACGACGAGCGGCGGCGGATATGCACAGATCGGCAGCCCCTCGGGCGCCAGCTACCTTGATTTGGCCGTGACGAACGGGACGGCTTATTACTACGTCGTATCGGCCACCAACAATCTGGGCGTCAGCGCCACCTCGGCGGAGGCCGGTGCCACGCCGCATTTGATCACGGTGGTTTGGAGCGGGGCGCTGAACAACATTTGGGATTCCACCTCCACTAACTGGCTGGACGGCGGGGCACCCACGCTTTATCAGGATGCGGACACGGTCATATTCGACGACAGCCTTGCGGGCGTCTCCAGCATTTCAATTCCGGCGGCGGTCACGCCATTGCAGCTCACGGTCAGCAACAATGCGGCCGCTTATGTCATCGGCGGCAGTCCGATTGCGGGAACCGGCAGCCTGGTCAAGTCTGGTTACGGAACCTTGACTTTGAACAGCGCGAACACCTTTGGCGGCGGCACGACCAATAATGGCGGCAACATCAACCTGGGCAATGCCGGAGCTTTGGGCACTGGCCCGCTGGTGCTGAACGGCGGCGGGTTGGGTAACCTGGCCCAAATGACATTTACCAACAACATTGTCATTGGCGGCGGCCTTAATTCGATTCAGTTGGCCAGTTTGAACAACCTGACCCTGACGGGGACGCTGTTGGGGAACGGTTCCCTGACGCTGGGCAACGATGCGGACACCGCCTCGCTGTATCTGTCCGGAACCAACGCGATGAGCGGCGGCATGGTGCTCGTGGCCGACAACGCCAACTATGTGCGCTTTGCCTCGCCGGCGGCGGGCAATGCCAACGCGGACTGGCTGTTCCTCAACACGAACGCCTGGCAGACGACGTTTGATTTTGCGTCCGGCACGATCAACTTCGGCTCACTGTCGGGCAACGGAGGCATGCAGGGCAACGTCAGCGGTTCGATGAATGTGACCCTGCAGGCGGGCGGAAACAACAACTCCGCCACGTTCTCCGGCCTCATCCATGACAATGGCAATGGCACGGGACCGATTGGGCTGACGAAGATTGGCACGGGCACGCAGTGGCTGACCGGGGCGTGCGATTATTCCGGCGCGACTGTAGTGAGCAACGGCGAGCTGGTGGTTTCCACGGCGCTGGCCGGCACGAGCAGTTGCAGTGTCAGCGGCGGCGCGACGCTGGGCGTGACCAACCTTTTATCCGGCTCGGGCACGATCTCAAACCTGACGCTGGCGGCGGGGAGCACGTTGGAACTGATGAACGTGACAAACCCGGCGGTGCCATTCCTGACGGGCAGCAATGTGGTGGTGGGCGGCATTTGCACGGTAAAGATCACCCAGCCGACCCCGACGATTCCCCAAGCCACCTATGCTCTGGTGAACTATGCGGGCACGTTCCAGGGCAGCTTTGCCAACCTGCAGTTGCAGTTGCCGGCGGGCATCAGCGGTGTGCTGGTGAGCAATGCCAATCAGATTGCGTTGACCATCACGACGGTTAGCACGCCGCAGGCTCCGGCGACGCTAACGGCGGTTGCCGGCAATGCGCAAGTGATGTTGAACTGGAGTTCGGTCATCAGCGCCACCGGTTACAATGTCCGGCGCTCCCTGACGAGCGGCAATGGCTACGCCACCATTACGAACGTGACCGCGACCAGTTATCTGGACACCGGCCTCACCAATGGCGTTACCTATTACTATGTGGTGTCCGCCACCAACACCGCCGGCGAAAGCGCCAACTCGCCGGAAGCCAATGCCACGCCGCAGATGATCGCGGTCTGGACGGGCGCGACCAATGCCACCTGGAATTTCACGACCACCAATTGGTCTGTCAGTGGCGCCATGGCCACCTTTGCGAACAGTGCGGTCGCGCGTTTTGACGACACGGCGAGGAGCAACTTCACCATCACGGTTGCGACGACGGTGTCGCCGGTGATGATGGTGGTGAGCAACACGGTTCAAAGTTATGCCTTCTCCGGCAGCGCCATCGCCGGCACCGCCAGCTTGAGCAAATGGGGTTCCAATCCGCTGACGATGAGCGGCGCGAACACCTACGGCGGCGGAACCACCAATTACTCCGGCAGCATCGTCTTGGGCGCCAGCTCCACCGGCAGCGGCAGCGGTGTCACGTCCGGCCCGCTGGGGGCCGGAACTGTGAACTTGAGCGGCGGCACGTTGCAATTGAACGCTCAAACGCTGGGCAATAATCTTTCCGTCGCATCCAACACCACGAGTATCGTGGACAACAGTGTCAACAACGGCACCCTGGGCGGGAATGTGACCGGCGGCGGAACCATCACCATTCAAAACTCCAGCGGCACCAGTCTTTCTGATATCCTTACCGGCGACTGGAGCGGGTTCACGGGCACGGTGAGCTATTACGCCTCGGCCAGCATTAGAACCATCAATCTCTTCGCGCAGGCCACCAGCGGCACCTTCGTGGCGACCAATTCGACCTGGAGCCTTGCCAGTCCGTCGAACACCGGCTCGCGGTTATCTGCGGGCAATGCCGGCACGACGAATATTTTGCTCGGCGCGCTTTCCGGTGCCAGCGGCTACCTCGATGACAATAATTTTGGCACCGCCAACATCCTCACTTTTTACATCGGCTACTTGAACACGAACACGACGTTTGGGGGCATCATTGAAAATCAGTATGCCGGCAGGACTGCGCTGACGAAGGTCGGCACCGGCACGCTGACGTTGACCGGCGCGAACACCTATGCCGGCAACACGACGGTCAGCAACGGCATGTTGCTCGTCACCACCATGTCGGCGGCGAAGGGCAATTGCACCGTGGCCGGCGGCGCGACGCTCGGCGTCACGAACGTGTCGGGTGGTTCGGCCTTGGTTTCCAACCTCACCGTCGCCGCCGGGTCGAAACTGGAGTTTCAGAATGTCGCCAGTGCCACCACCCCGTTGATCGCCGCGAGCAACGTCACTGTGAGCGGCAGTTGCACCGTGAAGATCACTGGCGCGAATGGCCTGGCTGCCGGCAACAGCTATCCGCTCATCAGCTATGCCGGCACGTTGAGCGGCAGTTTGACAAATCTACAGTTGCAGACGCCCTATGGCTGGCGCGGACTGCTCGCCAATGTCGGCAAACAAATCGTGCTGACCAACGTGGCGGCGGTTTCAACGGCTCCGCCATCCCTGAGCTTTGTGGCAACCAACGGCCTGATGCAATTCAATTGGCCTTCCGACCACACCGGCTGGCGCCTGCTGATGAGCACCAATCTGGCCGGCCCCAATTGGACGGATGTGTCGAGCAATTCGGTTATGATGACCAACCAAATCAATTTGCCAGACACAGTAACCAATGGCAGCGCATTTTACCGGCTGGTTTATCCGTAACGGCACATCGCATTGAATGATGGAAACAATGGAATCTCTGCAAATGAAATATCCGCATTCAATCGCATCCGGTCTGTTGCTTGCCTTTCTTGTTGCGGCGCTGCAACCTGCAGTCGCGGTTTATGCCGCAAATGCGGCGGTGTCAGATACGAACTCCGCTTCGGAATTCATGGCCGCCCGCGACGTCCGCGTCGCCTGGTGGCGCGAGGCGCGTTTTGGCATGTTCATCCATTTTGGACTCTACGCCATTCCGGCCGTGGCGAGTGGGTGCAATGGAATGAGCAAATTCCCGTCGAGGAATACGCGAAGCTGGCTGACCAGTTTACGCTCACGAACTTCAGGGCGGCCGCGTGGGTGGATGCCGCACAGGCCGCCGGCATGAAATACATGGTGCTCACGTCTCGCCATCACGATGGCTTTTGTCTGTTCAACGACGAGGGAAACGAATTCACGACGGCGGCGGCGCATCGCGATATCGTGAAGGAATTTGCTGTCGCCGTGTATCAAGCTGGGCTGCGCGTCGGGCTTTACTACTCGCCGCTCGACTGGCGATTTCCAAGCTACATTCTGCCGGACGTGCAGAGGCAGAGCGCCGAGGCCATGCTCGAACAATATCATCGGCAGATCAAAGAACGGCTTTCCAATTGCGGCCCGGTGGATGTGCTTTGGTTTGCTGGCGGTGAGCGGGATTGGTTGTGTTTTAGTGGAGATTGGAAAGGCTCGGAATGGAAGCGACGTCCGAAAGACGTGCATTACACAGGCAGGTTCGATTGGCAGCACGATCAAGTTTACGCTATGATTCGGCAACTTCAGCCCGACGTGGTCATCAACGGCCGCGCCGACATACCGGAAGATTTTTATTCGCGCGAAGGCGCTGGCGCGTTGGGCGGTTTCGATGGCCAACTTCCGTGGGAGCTTTGCACCTGCAATTCCCCCCGAAACAAATGGACAGTGGTGAAGCTGGTTTTGATTATAGTTTTTTTGGTTTTCAAAGTCCACAGGTGATTGGCAACCCAAGGCGCTGTGGAGCGGCTTTGGGTTATAATATGTTTCAATGTATTCAAAGATGGCCATTCTGGCTTGTTGAAGGTTTTGGAATTAGTTTTGGTCGATGAGTTCGGTTTTAAGAGTGCTCCAGAATGATTCCATGGCGGCATTGTCGTAGCAGCAGGCCGGTCCGCTCATGCTCGGTTCCATTTGCCAGGAATGCAGTAGCGCCCTGAAGGCGCTGCTGGCATGTTGGGATCCCCGATCCGAATGGTGGAGAAGCCCGGGGTGCGGACGGCGCTCTTTTTGCGCTCGCTCCAGGGCTTCGTTCACCAAGGATGTTTCCAGGGACTGGCTCAGGGACCAGCCCACGATCTTACGACTGAACATATCCATGACTGTGGCCAGATAAACCCAGCCCTCAACGGTCCACACATAGGTGGTTTCGGCCACCCAGACTTGATCGGGAGCCGTGGCGGGTGGATCGCTCTTGAGGCGGTTGGGCGCAATGGGATGCCGTGGCCCCGCAGGTAGCCATATGACATTGTCATCTGCGTCCGAAAAACCTCTCCAAAAACGCCAGTTGTAGGCCATCTGGTTCTTTGGCCCCATCTTCCCATGCTCGTACTATGGCTTGTGCAATACCCATTTTCGCCCCAAGCTGGCCGGGCGTGAGATTCTTCTCAATCCGCTTGGAACGAATCCAGTAGCCCAGCGTTTGTGTGCTGAATTCCAATGGTTTAAAGTGCTTTGATTGGCTGATTTTAGGGGCGAAACTGACATGGATCTGACGTTGTGCAAAAACCAGCAGGGCTAATCTTCCCCCGGGAGAGGATTTTACCTTGGCTCATTTTTTGATTATTCGCCCACCGGTCCGACCCATCCAGCCGTTTGATTCACGAAATAGGCGGGAACCGTTTCTCCTTCTCCCCGTGAGTACTTGAGCCGTTTGGGAAACGGCGAAAGGAATTCGGCGGAGGCGAAGGCCCGCAGGGCCGAGCGAGTGGGCGCGAGCGAGTCCACGCCGGGATGACGGCGAGCGTCACCCCATTATTTGCACCAAAACCCTGTGCATAAATTGTGGGAGTGGCAAATAGCGCAATGGTTAGTTGTGTGGATTTCATATTTGGCTTGGCATAGCAGTTTCGAGATAGGAGTTCCGCCCACGGCAAGGGTAAACTCCGTCGCCACCTGGCCTGACCACGCGCTGCGGCTGAGACAGCCGCGCTCCGCAGCGAGCACGGGCGGGATGCGCCTGTTGGCAAATCAAAAGGGGTGGCTTGGTTTGAACCAGGCCACCCCGAGGTGTTTTGAAATTGGCCGAGACTTAAATCTCGATCAGGATGCGGACGGGGTTTTCGACCAGTTCCTTGATGCGGCGGAGGAAGAGGACGGCTTCGCGGCCGTCCACGAGGCGGTGATCGTAGGTGAGGGCGATGTACATCATAGGCCGGACGACGACCTGGCCGGCGATGGCGATGGGGCGTTCGACGATGCCGTGCATACCGAGCACGCCGCTTTGGGGCGGGTTCACGAGCGGGGTGGAGAGCAGGGAGCCGTACACGCCGCCGTTGGTGATGGTAAAGGTGCCGCCGGTGAGGTCTTCGGGGCGGATTTTGTTTTCCTTGGCGCGTTTGCCGAATTCGGCGATGGCGCGTTCGATGTCGGCAAAGCTCATGCGCGCGGTGTTGCGCAGGACGGGAACGACGAGGCCGCGGCCGCCGCCGATGGCGACGCCGATGTCCTGGTAATTCTTATAGACGATGCTGGTGCCGCGAATTTCGGCGTTGAGGCCGGGGTATTCCTTGAGGGCTTCGACGGTGGCTTTGACGAAGAAGGACATGAAGCCGAGCTTGACCTGATAGCGTTCCAGGAAGCGTTCCTGGTTCTCCTTGCGGAGGGACATCACGTCGGACATGTCCACTTCGTTGAAGGTGGTGAGCAGGGCGCCGTTGTGCTGGGCGGCGACGAGATTCTCCGCGATCTTGCGGCGGAGCAGGCTCATGGGCACGACTTCCTCGGAGCGGTCGCCGGCTTCCACCGGGACGGTGGCGACCTTGGGCGCGACGGGAGCGGCCGGGGCAGTCGGAGCTACCGGAGCGGTGGCGACGGGCGCGGGCGCTTCCGGGGCCTTGGCGGCGACGGCGGCGGGAGCCGGGGCCGGAGCTTTTTCGGGCTCGGGGGCGGCGGCGGCTTTGCCTTTCTTTTTGCCGGCGGACTTGTCTTCCGCAGGAGCGGCCGGAGCGGCGGGCGCAGGGGCAGCGGCCGGGGCGGCGTCGGCACCGGTTTCGATGACGGCCACGACATCATCCACTTTCACGCGGTCGCCTTTGGCGCAGAGCAGTTTGGTGAGGCGGCCGGAGACGGGCGCGGGGATTTCCATGGTGGCCTTGTCGGTCTCGAGGACGAGGATGTTTTCATCCTTGGTGACGAGGTCGCCTTCTTTTTTCAGCCATTCGGCGATTTCCACTTCGGTGACGGATTCACCGACGGAGGGGACTTTAAGTTCAATGCTGGTGTTGCTCATATCAGGACAAATTAAATTAACGTAAATTGACGGATTATTTGCTGCCGGTGGTGGTTTCGGTATGGGGACGGGGATCGGGCTGTTCCTTGCGGAAGGCCCGCTCCAACAATTCAGCCTGTTCGATATCATGGGCGGCATGGGAGCCGGTGGCCGGGCTGGCGGAGGCCGGGCGGCAAATGCCGGTGCAGGGCAGGCGGCCCAGGAAGGACGCGCTGCCGGTGACACGCAGAAAGCGCCAGGCACCCATGTTTTCCGGCTCGTCCTGCACCCAGATGACGTTCGTGCCGTCGCGGCAATCCTTGAGGAGTTCCTCCAGTTCGGCGCGGGGCAGGGGATAATACTGTTCGAGGCGGAGGATGGCGACATCCTCGCGGCCCAGGCGGGCGCGTTCGGCTTCCAGTTCGTAGTACAGCTTGCCGCTGCACAGGAGCACGCGGGTGACGTTCTTCATCGAGAGGCCGCGCGGATCGGGGATGACGCGCTGGAAATGGCCGGCCGTAAAATCCTTGAGCGGCGAGACGGCGCGCGGATCGCGCAGGAGGCTCTTGGGGGTGAAGACGACGAGCGGTTTGCGCCAATTCCGCACCATCTGGCGGCGCAGCAGGTGATAGTACTGCGCGGGCGTGCTGGGCATGGCGATCTGCATGTTGTCTTCGGCCGCCATTTGGAGAAAACGTTCGATTCGCGCGCTGGAATGTTCGGGGCCGTTGCCTTCAAAGCCGTGCGGCAGGAGCATGACGAGGCCGCTCAGGCGACGCCATTTGTCTTCGCCGCTGCTGATGAACTGATCCAGAATCACCTGGGCGCAGTTCACGAAGTCGCCGAACTGGGCTTCCCAGACGACGAGGCCTTCGGGGCAGTCGAGGCTGTAGCCGTAATCGAAACCAAGCACGCCGGCTTCGGAGAGCGGGCTGTTGTAGAATTGCACGGGGGCCTGTTCGGCGGACAGATGTTGCAGGGGCGTGTGGATTTTGCCGTTACGGTAATCATGCAGCACGGCATGGCGATGGCTGAAGGTGCCGCGGCCGACATCCTGGCCGGAGAAGCGAACGCGTTGACCGGCGGCGGCGATGCTCGCCAGGGCGAGGGCTTCGCCGGCGGACCAGTCCAGTGACACCTCGCCCTTGGCCATGCGGCGGCGCTGGTCCATGAAGCGTTCCAGCTTGGGATGCAGGTTGAAATCGGCGGGGATATCGGTGAGCTTGTTCAGCCAGGCGCTCAATTGTTCGGCGGGCAGGCCGGTGACCGGATTCGGATTTTCGACGAGCACTTCGCGGCCGCCGTAATAGCCCTTCCAAATGCCGGAAAGGCTGTCGGGCAGGGAACCTTTTTCCTGGCTGCGGGCTTCGCTAAGATTCTTTTCGAGGCGTTCCTGACGCTTGAGGGCGATCTGGTCGGCTTCTTCGGCGGTGACTTGGCCGAGCTTGAGCAGATGTTCGAGATAGCCGTCGCGCACGGGCTTGCGTTTTTCGATGACGGAGTAAAGCTGCGGCTGGGTGAAGGAGGGTTCATCGCCTTCGTTGTGGCCGAGGCGGCGGTAGCAGTACATGTCAATCACGACGTCCTGCTTGAATTTCTGGCGGAATTCCATCGCGAGCTGGATGCAATGGGCGACGGCTTCGGGATCTTCGCCGTTCACGTGCATGATGGGCGCGGGTAGCATCTTGGCGACGCTGGTGGAGTACATCGTGGACCGGCTGTCCGAGGGCGAGGTGGTGAAACCGATCTGGTTGTTGATCAGGATGTGGACCGTGCCGCCGACGCAATAGCCTTTCAGGCGGCTGAGGTTCAGCGTTTCCTGGACGATGCCTTCGCCGATGAAGGCGGCATCACCGTGAATCAGCAGGCTCATCACGCGATCGCCGTCGGCGTCCTTCGCGCGATCCTGCTGGGCGCGGACGCGGCCGAGGACGACGGGGTTCACGAATTCCAGATGGCTGGGGTTGAAGCAGAGCGAGAGATGCACCGTTTTGCCGGTGGAGGTCTGGTAATCGCTGCTGTGGCCGAGATGATATTTGACGTCGCCGGCGCCGCGATAGAGGTCGGGGTCGCGGTCTTCGAATTCGCGGAAAATTTTGCTGGGGCTTTTGCCAATGATGTTGGCGAGAACGTTCAAACGGCCGCGATGGGCCATGCCGAACACGATCCGGCGCACGCCCTGTTCGCTGGCCTGTTCAATGGCGAGGTCGAGCAGCGGGATGAGACTTTCGCCGCCTTCGAGGGAGAAACTTTTGGCACCGACAAATTTTTTGCGGATGAACTGCTCGAACACCACGGCATCGGTCAGGCGGGTGAGAATGCGCAACTGCTGGCTGCGTTCGAGGGGCTTCCAATAGGATCGGTCTTCGATGTGTTCCTGCACCCAGCGGCGCATCTTGCCGTCGTCAATGTGCATGTACTGGAAACCGATGGAGCCGGTGTAGGCCTCGCGCATGCGGCCGATGATGGTGCGGAGCGGGAGGCGGTTGGCTTCGCCCATGGTTTCGCAGACGAAGAGCTTGTTCATGTCCTCTTCGCCGAAGCCGTAATATTGGGGGTCCAGTTCGGGCACGTACCGGGCGGTGGGGTTCAGCGGATCCAGCTTGGCGGCGATGTGACCGCGCACGCGGTAGGCCCGCACGAGGCGGTCCACGCGGTTTTGCAGCAGCATCATGTGGTCGTCGGCCGGGTCGCTGGCGGTCGCGCCCGGGGCGGCGGCGGTGCCGGCGGGATTGAAGATGCTGCGGTGGGGAAAGCTCGGGCCGGGGCGGAACTGGGTGGTGGCGGGGTCGCCGCCGGCGTCCAGGGCGGCAAAGTAGGCCTGCCATTCGGCCGGGACGGACTGCGGGGCGCGCAGGTACTCGGCGTAAAGGGCTTCCACGAAATCAAGGTTGGCAACCGTCGGCAATGGAACTTCAGTCTTCATGTTTGCTTTCACCAATAAATTATTCACCGCCAAAACGTGCGCTTTGGCACATCTCGGACCGGTTTGGGCATAGTATCTGGAACGCTGCGAAAGGCGATAAGAAAACGTACTACTCCCCCGTTTGTGGTAGGGGTTGGCGCGGTTTGAACCCCCGGTTCCGGCTTGCATGAATCCGCCGCTGACAGGAATGGATTCTAGGATTGACCAAACTCTTCAAGGATGGGAACTTGGGGGCCACCAACATGGCTGATACGCACCTACATCATCGTCTGTATTCGCAAGCAAATTCATCACGTTCTATGGATAACAACACCGGGCCGGTCACGGCCATCTTTGAAAAGCAACCGGGGTCGGCTTTTCGCAACTGGTTGAAATTCGCCGTAGTTACTTCTCTCTGGCTGGGCGGCATGGGAACGGCCTTCGCCCAGAACCCCCGGCCATTTATGCATCCGGACCGGATCCGGTATGACAGTCACTGCCTGACCATCGACGGCAAGGATGTGTTTCTTTACAGCGGGGCGTTTCATTATTTCCGCTGCCCCAAGCCGC
Organism: uncultured Verrucomicrobia subdivision 3 bacterium; assembly: GCA_903872345.1. Classification (GTDB taxonomy): domain Bacteria; phylum Verrucomicrobiota; class Verrucomicrobiia; order Limisphaerales; family UBA11358; genus UBA11358. The sequence goes on from CAIQKM010000197.1 coordinate 34,499, forward strand.
TGTGGCATGACCGGTTCCAGAAGATCAAGGACGCGGGGTTCAACTCGGTCGAGACCTATGTGGCGTGGAATTGGTGCGAGCCCAAGATGCCGTCCGGGGTCAATGATTATTCCAAGGCGGATATGACGGATCTCGACGATTTCCTGAAAATGGCCGAGGACTTCGGTTTGTATGTGCTGGTGCGGCCGGGTCCGTACATTTGCGCCGAATGGGATACCGGCGGCTATCCGCAGTGGCTGATGACCAAAATGCCCAAGGAACCGCTGCGCGACAAGGGTTGGCTGCGCACGGATGATCCGGTTTACCTGGCATGGTGCCAGCATTGGTACCATGAGGTTTGCCCGGTGATCGCCAAGCATCAGATTACCCGCCGGGCGCCCGGTCAGGGCGGGGTGATTATGGTGCAGTTGGAGAACGAGTATGATTACGCCGGGATGCCGGCCGAGGTGATGCTGAACCAGGTGCGGGCGCTGGGCATTGACGCCCGGGTGGCGGGCATTGACGTGCCGCTCTTCACCTGTTGGACGCATCCGGTGCGCGGGTCAAAGGAACCGTTCATGCAACAGGTGTTTGACGCCTGCAATTTTTATCCGCGCTGGGGCGTGGACGGCGTGCAAAAGGACATTGAGAAACTTCGCCGCGAGCAGCCGGATGCGCCGCTGGCGACGACGGAATTGCAGGGCGGATGGTTTTCGCAGGTGGGCGGCAAGTTGAGCGAACAGCAGGACGGCGTGACCGCCGCCCAGATCAACAACCTGACGCTGTTCACCATTCAGAATGGCGAGACGATCCTAAACTATTACATGCTGTTTGGCGGCACGAATCCGGATGACTGGGCGGCGCGCGATTTGACGGCCTCGTATGATTATAACGCGCCGATCCGGGAATGGGGCGGGGTGGGCGAGCGGTACCAGCGGGTCTGGGCGCTGGGCCATATGCTGCGCGAGCATGGCGCCAAAATTGCGCGCTCCGAGGTGGTGGCAGCCGCAGTGACCGGCGTGACGAATGACGTGACGGTGGTGGTGCGGCAGGCGGCGGATGGCAGCCGCTATCTGTTTGTGCGGACGTCGCAACACAATGAACCCCGTACGGGCACGGCGCACGTGAAGCCCGCCGATGGCACGCTGCCGGAACTGGCGTTTGATTATCAGCTCGAACCGTTTGGCTCCAAGGTGCTCTATCTGCCGCCCGGCGTGAATGATGCCGAGCACGGCGAATGGCTGCCCAAGGCGGCGCCGGGGATTGACCGGCCGACGGAGTTGCCGGCGGCCGTGCCGATTGCCACGGCGGTGACGCATGAGGATTTTGGTCCGGTGAAATGGACCAAGGTGAAGCCGGAAGCGAGTCTCAGTCAGGCGGGCATCTATGACAGTCACTTTGTCTATTATTCGGCCAAGATCACCAGCCCGCTGGCGACCAATCTGCTGGTGGAATTTCCCAGTGGCGACGCGACGGTGGCGACCATTAACGGTCAGGCAGCCAAACCGGCCAGCGGCATGGCGGGCAGCAGTCTGTACGCCCTCGCGGCGGGAATGAACGAGGTGACCTTGCTCTATGAAAACCGGGGTCACCCGAATGGCGGCGAGGGGATGCAGCGTGCTTCGGGTATCGGCGCCTTGCACCTGACGGCCGGTTTGACGGGCGGAGGGCAACCGATTGGCGGGTGGCGGATGCAGCTGGTGAACGGCACCAACAAACGTCCGGAAGTGAAAACGGATTACGACGATTCGAGCTGGCAGAGCGTGGCGGTCGATCAGTTGGAAGCGGATCAGTTGCAACCCGACCAGACGGCGGTGTTTCGCGCGGGAGTGGATCTGAAGGCCGCCGATCTGGCCGGCAAGAAGATGATCCTAACGCTGGCGCGGGTGGACGATTTGGGCTGGGTTTATGTGAACGGCCACAGTCTGGGCAAGACCACGGACTGGGGGCGGACCTGGACGTTTGACGCGACCAAGCAATTGGTGGCGGGGCATAACGTCATTGCCATCGTGGTGAAAAACACGGACGGCCATGGCGGTCTGGGATTGCCGGCGCTTGGGGTGGAAACGGAAAGCGGCGAGGTGCCGTTTGCCGGGCTGGGCCGGCCGACGGGTGATGACCAGCAATGGACGCAGCCGGGCTTTGATGATCAGGCTTGGAAAACGGTGACGCTCGGGGCCACCAACGAGACCAAGGCGGCCGGGGCGATGCTGAATTGGTACCGGATGAAATTCAACCTGCCCGCGCCGCAGGCCGGCGCGTGGGTGCCATGGCATGTGCGGCTGTTCGCGAACGGCAACGGGTTTCTGTATCTCAATGGTCATGGCATTGGCCGCTACTGGGAAGCGGGTCCGCAGCACGACTTCTTCCTGCCGGATTGCTGGCTGAATACGGGTCCGGGGCAGTCAAACATCCTGACCTTGAATCTGCGTCCCACGGACAAGGGCGCGGCGATTCAGAGTGCCGTGGTGGAGCCTTACGCGGAGTTTGCGGAGAAGCGGTGAAATGGTTCAAGGATGAAGACCATCGCCATTCTCGGCGCTTCGGCGGACCGGAATAAATTCGGCAACAAAGCGGTGCGGGCGTTTGCGCAGTCGGGTTACACGGTTTATCCCGTGAACCCGAAGGAAACGCTGATTGAAGGGTTGCCGGTCTGCCGCAGTCTGGCCGAGGTGCCGGGGCGGCCGAATCTCATTAGCGTTTACCTGCCGCCGCCGGTGTTGCTGAAGGTGTTGCCGGAGATTGCGGCCAAAGGGTGTGATGAGCTGTGGCTGAATCCGGGCACCGAATCCGCCGAAGTGCTGGCGGCGGCGGAAAGGCTCGGGCTTAATGTCATCCAGGCGTGCAGCATTGTGGGGATTGGGATTGAGCCGGAGGAGATGTGAAGGAATTGCGCAAGTTGCTGGTTTTTATGGCGTTATTCGCGGTTGCGCTCGAAGTCCCCGGTCAGGTTCCGACGGTTACGAATCTCCTGCAATTGCGGCAGGTCTCACAGCAAAACCTCCGTTCGGTGGCGGACATATCGTTGACAGGGATCGTGTGCGCCGCCAGTGCGCGAAATAACTTTTTGGTTTTGCAGGACAATGGTGTCACCGAGCAGTTGGAACTGGATGCCGGGGGAGTCGTCTGGCGTCCCGGCCAGATCGTGAGATTGGAGGGAAAAGAGTGCGAGGTGATCCGCCGCCGGACCGGCATTGGTTTGCGCCGGTTGCCGCTGGTGGATAATGACGGTCAGCATGTCGCGCAGGAGCAGTCCGCGACCAGGCGGCTTGCGGCGGGAAAATGTCCCATTACTGTGGAATGGTTTAATGCGGGGGGTGCGGCCAAACTTTCCGTGGAATATTCCGGGCCGGGTTTTGGCCGGAGAAAGATACCTGACGCGCTGTTGGATTGTGCTGAAAGTTCGGCGGCGGAAGGCGCGGCGGAAGGCGTGACGGGAAACCGGCCGGGATTGAGGTTCAAAAGCTACGAGGGTTATTGGCGGACGTTGCCGGATTTTGGCAGTTGGCCGGAATCGGGGAACGGAACAACCGCCAATTTTATTTTAAGCGCGGACATTCAGAACCAGCACATCGCGCTGGTATTTTCAGGGTTTCTAAACGTGACCCAGGCGGGCAGTTACACGTTTTATCTGAATTCCGACGACGGCAGCAAACTGTATCTGGGCGAGGCGCGGCCGCGCGTCGAAGCCATCGGTGAAACGATGCCGCCGGCGCCCCGGCCGACTTTTGTCGGCCAGATTGCCGGCACGAACGATCCGGGCCGCTGGGCGACGGTCGAAGGGGTGGTGCGGTTTGTATCGCCCAGCGGCCGGCGGCTGGAACTGGACCTGCGGTCGCCCAGCAACAACCGGATTCAAGTGGACGTGATGGATGCCGCCGGATTGCCGCCGGGAATATTGCTCGACAGCAAGGTGCGGTTGACCGGGGTGGCGCGGCAGGTTGTGAGCGCGGGCGGGCAAAGCATTCTGGGTTTGTTCACGGTGGGCGATATGCGCGATGTTCAACTTCTCGAATTGCCCAATGCAACCTGGCAGGAGCATCCTTTGCAAAACATCGCGAACGCTTTTTCCGCCCCGCTGCCGGACGCCATCGCGCGGGTGGCGGGCATTTTGCGCGGCAGCGATGATGCCAGGTCATTTGTCCTTTCAGACGACACCGGGAAGGTCATATTACAAGATCTGGTGCCGCCGGCGGTAATGCCGCAAGGCGCGGTGGAGGCGCTGGGCGCGCCGGTTTGGGACGGGACGAATTATATTTTAAAAAACGCCTGTCTGCGCGTCGTCTATGCCAATGCCGTGACGAAATTGCCGCTGCTCACCTCGGCGCAGCAGGTTTTGCAATTGCCGCGCTCCGAAGCCGCCCGCGGCTATCCGGTGCATTTGCGCGGGGTCATCACCTGCATCTGGCCGGACGATCCGCGCAACTATGTGATGCAGGATGCGACGCACGGCGTGTTTCTGCAGCAATCCAACCTGTTCCTCGCGGACCGGCCGCAGTTTGGCGAGTTTTGGGACGTGCAGGGCGTGACCGGCGGCGGCTATTTTTCGCCTTTGATCGAGGCGCGTTCGATGCAGCGCATCAGCGACGGGCGGTTGCCGGAACCGCAGCGCGCGGAATGGGATCAACTCAGCAACGGCAGTCTGGACAACCAATATGTCGAAATCGAAGGGGTGATCCTCCGGGTGGAAACCAACACGCTGACGCTGCTGGCGCATTCGGGAAAAATCAAAATCATCGCGTTTGGCGAAAGTCCGCCGGCGTTGACCCGTTTTGAAAACAAGCTGGTGCGTTTGCGCGGTTGTTTGCAGGCGGTTTGGGACGGCCAGACGCATCAGTTCAAACCCGGGGAAATCCGGCTGGCCAATATTGCCATCAACACCGACCGGACGTTTGCGGCGGATCCGTTTGCCGCGCCGGAAAAGACGGTTTCCCAATTGCGGCTTTATGACATGCAGGCCAACGCCTTCCGGCGCGTGAAAATATCCGGCCAGTTTTTGCAGCGGCGGGCGAATGATTGTTTCATGATGAGCGGCACCAACGGGCTGCGGTTCATTCCCAACGCGGAGACGCACTTTGCCCCGGGCGATCTGATTGACGTGACGGGGGTGGCGGACTTGCGCGGGGTCGCGCCGGTGCTGCGCGAGGCGGTGGCGCGTAAAACCGGCGGGAAAGACCTGCCGGCGCCACAAATGCTCAAGGCGGAAAACCTGATGCTGCCGCAGCATGACGCCACGCGGGTTTTGGTGGAGGGAAGTTTGCTGGAAGCAATCCCCGGGCGGGACGAACTGGTTTTGGAACTCCGCGCGGGCGCCCGCACGTTTGCCGCGCGCGTGGCCGCGCCGGCGGCGGCCGCCAGCCTGGAACCGGGCAGCAAAATGCGCGTTACCGGCATTTATGTCTGGCAGCCGGTCGCGGCCGACGGCGGCGCGACGGGCGACGCCTTTGAACTGCTCGTGCGTTCGCCGCTGGACCTCGAGGTGCTGTCGCGTCCGCCGTGGTGGACGTTCAAAAAATTGTTGCTCGCCCTGGGAATGCTGGCGGGCGTGCTGGCGCTGGCGGGGGTGTGGATCGTTTTGCTGCGCCGGCAGGTGGAGCGTCGCACCGCGCAGCTCGCACGCGCCACGCGCCAGCGTGAACAGGCCGAGCGGGCCCGCGCGCTGGACGAGGAGCGTCTGCGCATCGCGCGGGATTTGCACGACGACCTCGGGTCCAGTCTGACGGAAATCACCCTGCTGGGCGGAATGAGTCTCGCGGAAAAGGAGGCCGGCCGCGGCGATGCCGTTGCGCAAATCGTGAAAAAAGCCCGCGACTCGGTGAACGCCCTGGACGTGATTGTGTGGGCGGTGAATCCCAAGGAAAACACGCTGCAATCACTGGCGGACTATCTCGCCAGTTTTGCGGACGAATTTTTGACGGCGTCGGGCATCGCGTGCCGGATGAATCTGCCGGTCAGCTTTCCGGCGGTGATGCTGGACGGCCGCACGCGCCATGATTTGTTTCTGGCGTCCAAGGAGGCGTTGCACAATGCGGTGCGGCACGCCGGGGCGACGGCCGTGGAATTGAGCGTGGCGCTGGAAGCGGGGCGGCTCGTCATAACGGTGACGGACAATGGCGCGGGGTTTGCGCCGGACACCAAAGGTTCCGCGCACGGGCTGGGAAACATGCAGGGGCGGCTGGCCAAATTGGGCGGGCAATGCCATATTGATTCGACTCCCGGCGGCGGCACCACGGTCAAACTGGAACTGGAGTTGCCGGCGGCCGGATAATACACCGTTCGGTGGATAGCCGGAAAATGCATTTAAAATTAAACTGGGCGCCAACATGGTTTGCGCGCCCAATCATAATCCCGAAGTCATGACGCGGATTGCCATCGTGGAAGACAACGAGACGATGCGGCAGACTTTGGTGAAGCTCATCGAAGGCGCGCCCGGCTGCAAATGCGTCTGCGTCTGCGCGTCGGCGGAGGAGGCGCTGGAACAGTTGCCGGCGGCAAAACCCGATGTGGCGCTGATGGACATCCACATGCCCGGCCAGACCGGCATTGCCTGCACGGCGCAGTTGACGGCGACGCTGCCGAAATTGCAGGTCATCATGCTGACGGTTTACAAGGATATCCAACTGATTTTCCAGGCGCTGAAGGCCGGCGCGTGCGGCTATCTGCTCAAGCGTTCGAGCCGGGAAGAAATTCTCGAAGCCATCGCCGAGGTGCGCGGCGGCGGGGCGCCGATGACCAGTGAAATTGCCCGGCTGGTGGTGCGCTCCTTCAAAGCCCCGACCAGCGCGCCGACGAGCGAGACCGAGAATCTTTCGGCGCGCGAATATGAAATTCTCGGCCTGATCGCCAAGGGGCTTTCCAACAAGGAAATTGGCAGCCAACTCAACATCAGCGCGGCCACGGTCAGCCGCCATCTCGTTCACATCTACGCCAAACTGCACGTTCGTTGCCGCACCGAGGCGGCGGCGGTTTTTCTGGCCGAAAATCGCCCGCCGGCCGCCCTGCCGGTCTCCTGATGGCGGCTGGTTTCCCAAGTTCCGCCCGGTGATTTAATCCGGCATACACCATTCGCTGTATATCCCAAACGGCGAAGAAAAGTTAATCTTCACTCGTCCCATGAATATCCTGGCCGAGTTTTGGCATCCCATTTCGGCGGCATCTTCATGGGGCCAGCCAAACTACAACCATCAGCAACCTAACCATGAAAACAAAATTCACCTTGAGCCATTACTCCGCGCTCATTTTGACCGCGCTGTGCCTGTTTTCCGCCGTCAGCGCACGATCGGCCGCCCAATTTTTCAGCGGCACCAACGCCGTGCTCAACTGGGATAACGGCACGACCCCCAACTGGGGCAACGTCACCGGCGGGCCTTACAATACCACCTGGGCCAACGGCAACGACGCCGTTTTCCAAGGCACCGCCGCCACGGTGACCAATTTGGGCGTTAGCGCCAACAGCCTTATGTTCAGCACGGCCAGTTATATCATTACCAGTAACACGATTACCCTGACGGGGGCGGCGCCAAAGATCACCAACACCGTTACCGCCACGCTGGCGGCCTCCCTGGCCGGTACGGGCGGGATTACCAAATATGGCACGGGCACGCTGACGCTTTCGGGCTCCAACACGTTTACCGGCCCCCTGACGAATAACTCCGGCGGCGCGGTGACCGCCATTGTGGTGGCCAACAGCAATGCGTTGAGCGCCACTACGGTGGTCGTGGGCTCGGGGGGCGGCGGCGGCAATGCCGTGAACATCGGCAGCGGCGTCGTTACCTCGCCGCAAAGCACCATTTATTTGCAGGCGGCCAGCGGGGCGCGGGCCGCCTTGGGGAACAATGGCGCGGTCACGGCGACCTGGGGCGGGGATGTGGTTTTTACGGTCGCGGATAATTCCATCCCGCAGATTTACGCCAACGGTGGCGCCCTGAATATTCTCGGCAATGTTCGCGGCACCAGTCCGGTGGCGGGGGTGCTTTTGCGCGGTGCCGGCACGGGCAAGATTTACGGCAACGTCTGGGCGACGAATTCGTTCGTCTTCGTGGCGGACGGCGGCAACTGGACGATTTTCTCCAACAGCAACCTTTGGAGTGTCTTCCAAATCAACGGCGGCACGCTCAAGCTGGGCACCAACGACGCGCTGTGCACGACCGGCGCATTGGCGCTGGGGCAGGGCAATGGCAATGCGTTTGCCTTTGACATGAACGGGTTTAGCCAAACCGTTCCGGTTGTAACCAACAATATCGGCACCGTGGTCAATCTCTTCACCAACAGCAGCGCCAATCCCTCCGTTTTCACCGTCAACGCGACGGCGGCCAACAGCCGGATCGCCCCCAGCGGCGCCGGGAACATCATTGTGAGCGGGCCGATCTCGCTGGTTAAAAATGGTTCGTTCCAATTGGCGCTCGGGGCGGCGAACACCTACACCGGTACCAATACCATCAACGGCGGCACCTTGCTCATTACCAATGTGGGCACGCTGGGCAATACGGCGAATCCGCTCTTCGTGAACGCCGGCACGCTGAATCTTGGTGCTTCCAGCCAGACTGTTGGTGATGTTTCGGTCGTCAGTGGTACGATCACCAACGGCACGTTGACCGGCAATTCCTTCACGGTTCAAAGCGGGACGATCTATGGGGTGCTCGCCGGGGCGGGGGTTTTGAACAAGACCACCTCGGGCACGCTGACTTTGGGCGGCGCGAATACCTACAGCGGGGCGACCACCGTGACCGGCGGCAAGGTCATTGGCGTTACGGGCGGTTCCTGCGGCAGCGCATTCAGTTTCGCCCCGGGGGCGGGTGCGGCAACGACCAACAGCGTGCTTATTAAGACGGCGGGCGGTCAGTGGACCTGCGGCGGGCTCACGGAAACGGCCGGCAGCGGCGCTGTTTATGCCGAGTTTAACTACGGCACCATTGCCAGCCCCAGCACCACCACGGCACCGGTGTTGGTGAACGGCACTTGCAGTGTCAACGGCACATTGAATGTGATTGTTACCGGCGGCATCGGCTGGGCTTCCGGCCAGGTTTATCCGCTGCTGCAAATTATTGGCAGCGCGCCCGCGAGCATCACTTTGAACTTGGTGGCGACGCCGAACGGCGTCATCGGCGGTTCTTTGAGCTATGATCCGGTGGCGCAGATCATCAGCTACACCGCCGGCAGCGCGCCGCGCTCCCTGACGTGGAACACGGGTAACGGCCTGTGGGATATCAACACCACGGCCGACTGGCTGGACGCGAATTTGAATGTCACGAAATTCCAGCAACTTGATTTGCCGACTTTTGGCGACGCGCCCGGCGCTGGGAATTTCATCGTCACGAACAATTCGGCGGTGAATCCGTCGAGCCTGACGGTTAGCAACAGTGTGGCCAATTACACATTCACCGGCAGTGGCGCCATTACCGGCAGCGGGGCCTTGACCAAATCCGGTATCGCCAGCCTGACGCTCGCCACCGCCAATACTTACTCCGGTGGCACGGTGGTGAGCAACGGCACGCTGGTTCTGGCCAATGGCGGCGCCCTCGGTTCGGGCGCGTTGGATATTGAAGGTGGCAGTCTCGACAGCGGCGCGGCCAATCTGGTCAACGCCAACAATAATCCGGTGACCTTGGACAATGACCTGGTCTTCCTTGGCTCGCAAAATCTGAATATGGGTGGCGGGGTGATTACCCTTACGGCCAACCGTCAGATCATTGTCAGCAACAATACGTTCACCGTTGGCGGTTCCCTGTCCGGCTCCGGTTTGACGCTCACCAAATCCGGCCCCGGCACCTTGCGTCAGGGCGCGGCCAACGCACTCGGTGGCGTGGCGCTGACCGTCAATCAAGGGGTGGTTGATTTGAACGGCACGGCCTTGGGCGTCACCGGTTTTGCCGGCGCGACCAACGGCGCCGTTTTGAACAACGGCGGCACCGGGCAGGTCGTGTTAACCATTGGCAACAATAACGGTGGCGGCACGTTTGCCGGCACGGTGGCCGACAATTCAACGGGTTCCGGCACTTTGGCGGTGGCCAAGGTGGGCACCGGATCGGTGGTCTGGACCGGCAGCAACAGTTACTCCGGCAACACGACGATCACCAGCGGCAATGGTTGCCTGTTTGCCGCGGGCAATCCTTATGCTTTCGGCGCCACCAACGGTGAAGTGACGCAGATGGAGGACAATGACTCTGTTCGTTTGCAGGGCAACATTACGGTGGCGGGCAAGACGATTAACATCCGCGGCACCGGCGGCGGTCCCAGCGGCGGCAACGGGAACGGCGCGTTGCAGGGGGCGACGGGGCAGACGAATGTTTGGGCCGGCATTGTTCGATTGGGTGCCGCCGGCAGCGCCAATCCGGCGCGGTTGGGGGTCTATCCCGGCTCGATCGGTGAGCTGGTTGTGGCCGGCCCGCTGGTGGATGGGTTGACCGCTTCCGGTGCGGCGCTGGGATTGGTGGTGAATTGTGATACCTACGGCTCGACCGTTTTGATCAGCACGCCGGCGGGATTGAATACCTACTCCGGTCAGACGCAATTGGGGCGCGGTATCTTGCTGTTGGGCGCGACCAACACGCTCCCGGCCACCAACGTGCTTAATGTCGGCACCGCCGGCAGTTTGACCGCCACCTTCGACCTCAACGGTTTTGACCAAATTGTCGGCGGTCTGACCCATAGCGGCGCCAATGTGGCAACGGTGCAAAATTCCGGGGCCACGACCAATACGCTGACCGTCAATCAAAACACGACGTTGAGCTACTCCGGCGCCATCGCCGGCGGCACGGCGATAAATCTGGTGAAAACCGGCAGCGGCCAATTGACGCTTCTGGGTGACACCAGCGGCTGGAATGGATTGACCACCGTCAGCAACGGCACGCTGCTGGCCAATAACCCCTCCGGCTCGACGGGCTCGGGGAGCGTATCCGTGTATGGCGGCACGCTGGGTGGCAATGGTTATATTGCCGGCCCGGTATCGGTCTATGCCGGCGGCACGCTGGCGCCCGGTTCCAATTCGCTGGAAACCCTGATCATTGCCAGCGATCTGACCTTGAGTCCCGGTTCCACCAGTACCTTTGAAGTCAATGGCGACACCTCGGCCAACAGTCAGGTTATCGTTTACGGCAACGCGACCTACGCCGGCGGTTTGAATATTGTGACCAATGGCACGTTTACGCCGGGCCAGACGTTTACCTTGTTCTCCGGCGGCAATACGGCCGGCACGCCGAGCAACTTCAGCAGCATCACGGGTTCACCGGGAACGGGCCTGGCCTGGAGCTTCACCAACGGGGTCCTCAGCGTGGTGTCAGGTGTCAGCTATGCCGGTAATCCCACGAACATTACCGCCACCGTATCCGGCAATCAATTGACCCTGTCCTGGCCGGCGACGCATCTCGGCTGGATTTTGCAGGCGCAAACCAACGCGTTGACGGTGGGCTTGACCACGCCGACGAACACCTGGTTTGACGTGGCCGGCAGTGATGCCAGCAATACCAACGTCATCAACATCAATCCGGCCAATCCGACGGTGTTTTACCGTCTGCGGCTGCCTTGAGCCGATGAAAGATTTGTCACCTTGGGTTGGGTGACGATGGGGTGGAAGGGCCGGCCTGGGTTGGGCCGGCCCTTCTTTCAAGTCAGATCATTGCCACCGGTTTAACCATGAAAGCAAATAATTTAAAAGCCAGTGCATTCACTTTGATTGAACTGCTGGTGGTCATCGCCATCATTGCGATTCTCGCCGCCATGCTGTTGCCGGCCCTGTCGCGCGCCAAGGAGCGTTCCCTGCGCGTGGCCTGTGTCAACAACCTGAAACAAATGGGGGTGGGATTTGCCATTTATTGCCCGGATTACAATGATAAATTGCCGACCCGGGTGCTGTACCAAGACACCGTTCCGCACCAGGGATATTTCCTGTTTGCCGTTTCCACGGCGCAGCCCGACTATCCGACTTCAGGCTCACCCGGACAGGCTGTGGACACCACCGCCTGTCCCGGCGTTAATCACGGGCTTTTCTATTCCGGCAAAATCATCACCTCCGGAAAAAGCTTTTATTGTCCGAGTGCCGGCCGGGGCAGCGCTTCCGTCTGGTCGGCTTACGATGATTACCTGACGCCACAAGGTCAGTGGCCGGCGTATTGCAATGATCCGACCGTTAATCCGTATGTCCGGTCCAGTTACTTGTTTTACCCGCAATCCAAGCAGTTGATTGATCCGGGCATTCCCAATTATTACCAGTTTGCCAACAAGACCTCCGATTTAAGTCCGGCACTGGCGACGATGACGGATTTGATTTATTCCTACGGCACGCTGACGCATCGCCCCGGCCATGATTCACCCGCGCTGAATGTGCTCTGGGGGGATATGCACGTCAGCATCTCCGCCAGCAAACCCGCCTTTGCGACTTCACTGTGGAATCCCGACCCGGACACCAACCCGCAGAACTTTCAGAAAATCCTCGGCTTGTTGACTCCGTAATTGCGTAATAATTGCATGGCCACACCGAAATATCTTCCAACCGGCAATATTGGCGGTTGCGGTCAGCTCTTGATTTGCCACGTATGAAAAACGAAGGCCGCATGAAATTTATTTTTAAAATCATATTGGCGGTTCTGTGCTGGCCATGGCTGATGGCGTCTGGAAAAGCGGCGGTCATCACTTGGGGCAACGCCATAACCATCACCAACGACGCGGACATTTCGACCAACGGCAATTTTGAATACGGCGGCTATTTTGCGCCCACGACGGCGGCGGTAACCCTTAACGGGGTCACCTTCACCGGTTCGGGGGGCAGTCACAATTTCGGCGTCAGTGTCACCACGGCTTTTGCCAATGGTGGCACGGCCTACAGCGGCATGGGCGCGGGCACGGGGCTTTCGGCCAATTACCAGACGCTGCTCGGCGGTTGCGTCTATGGTTCGACCAATCTGAATTCCATCACGCTGAACAATCTGAAAATCGGCGGTCAATACACCATCCAGTTGTGGATCAATGACAGTCGCAGTAACGGGGCAAACAGTTCGAATACGGTCACTGGCGGCAACAGCGTGAATTTGGATTACAACAACAAAAATGCGGTTGGCGGGGTCGGGCAATATGCCTTGGGGACTTTTATCGCGGATTACCCGAATCTCACCTTCTATTTGCAGAGCCATCAATCCGGCCAGTTCAATGCGCTGCAATTGCGGAGCCTCCCGGCTACCGCTGCCACGTTGGCGCCGATTACCAATGTCGCGGTCAGCGTGAACACCACGCAGTCCTTGCGCACGGTGGATCGGCGTCTGTTTGCGTTGAACACCGCCATTTATGACGCCAGCCTGTCGGGTTCGGCATCCATTCCGCTCTTGTTTGAAATGGGCAATCAGGCGCTGCGCTGGCCCGGCGGCGGTTATGGCGATTCCTGGTTGCTGTCCACCGAGGCGCAGCGGCCGAGTTCGCAGCCGCGCTTGACGAATTTTCTGTATATCATCAAGAGCACCGGGGCGGCGGCCTCGATGATTGCCAATTACGGCAGTGGCGCACCGCAGGACGCCGCGAGTTTGGTGGCCGCGTGCAATCTGACCAACAAGGTGTACTGCCAGAACTGGGAGATTGGCAATGAAACCTTTGGCACGTGGGAGCGGGATCAAATCGTGCCGCCGTTCTACACCAACGACATTTTGAATCTCCCGTCCCTGGCGAACAAACTCTACACGCCCACGAACAATATTTCGGTTTATTTCCGCAGCCAGTTGTCCGCCGCCACGCTGACGACGCTGACCAATTACCAGGTTTCCGGCTCCAGTTATGCGGCGGCGCTGGCGGCGGCGCTGGTTGGCGACATTAACAACGTCGTTAATAATATTTCGCCTTTTTCCATTTATAAACAGGATACCAACCGTTTTGCCGGCGTCACGTTTCGCGCCCTGACGTGGACGAATCTGGCGTTGCCGATTCCCAACGCCGGGCAGGATTTGAACAACCGGATGACCCTGGAGGACGCCTATCCGGAACTGGCGCAACTCACGCCGGCCGTCAATCTCGCCACCAACTGGCCGAATGTTTATCTGCCGCACGACCCGTGGACCTATGCGCAGCGGTTCGCACAGTATTACACGCAAATGAAGGCGGTGGATCCCACGATCAAGATCGGCGCGCTGGCGGTGCCCAACGAAACGTCCTACGGCAACGGCTACACCCAGCATTTTGCAGTGAACCCGCGCACGGGGGTGACGAATTACGGCTGGACGCCGGTCATGCTCGCCACCTTAAAAACCTTGGGGATCATGCCGGACAGCTTGATTTATCACAACTATGCCGTCTCCGGTGATGCCGCGTTGCTGCAATGGTCCACCATTTTGACCAATGACTCCGCCGCCTTGCGGCAGATGCTGGCGGACTACTACAGTCCGGCGGCGAGCAATATTGATCTGTGCATCACCGAAATGGGGCCGGACATCAGCGACCAGAGTTCCACCAGCCTCGTCGGCGGATTGTTCTATGCGGACAACTCCGGGCAGGCCGTGCAGTCGGGTTTTAATGAACGTCTTTGGTGGAGTTTTCGCAACGGCGCCGGGGCGGTCGCCGCCAATACCAACATCTATGGGTGGCGTAACATGGCGGATTACGGCATGGTCGCCGGTTCCGGTTCGCCGGCATCAAACCGGTATCCGGATTTCTATTGCTTTAAGCTGACGCAATACTTCGCGCGCGGCGTGGAAACGGTATTGCCCGTGACCAACAGTTCGCTCCTGCTGGCCGCCTACGCGGTGAAGCAGACGAACGGATCATTGCGATTGCTGGTGGTCAACAAGAGCGCCACGGTCAACGTCGTCGGCAACTTTAGCCTGCCCGGATATGTGGCGGACGGGAACGCCACCGCTTACAGTTACGGCATTCCGCAGGACGAAATGGTGCGCACCAACGGCTCCGGCCTGACGGATATTGCCGTGACGAATTTCACCCTCATGAGTCCCTCGAAGTTTAGCTACACGTTCGCGCCTTATTCGGCCACGGTGATCGTTCTCTCGCCGCCGTCCCCGCCGGTCACGAAGCAATATCAAACGCGGATTACCTTCACGAACTATCTGCGCGGTGAAATCCTGACCAACTTTCCCGTGCTGGTGGTTTTGCGCACCAATCTGCCGGGATTTGATTACCATACCTTCGCTGCCGCCAGCGGCGGCGACCTGCGCTTCAAAAGTGGCGATGGCGCGACCGAATTAAACTACGAAATTGAACAGTGGAATCCGGGCGGGAATTCCTACGTATGGGTGCAGGTGCCGCGTTTCACGAACAACTGTTCGGTGCTGGCGCAGTGGGGTGGTTTTAATGGCAGCACCGCCCCCGCTTACACGACCAACGGGGCGACGTGGAGCAACGGATTCCTTGGCGTCTGGCATCTGGACGAGGTGTTCGGCCAGCATCGTGATTCCACGGCCAACCGGGGATCGACGCGCTCGGTGCAGGCGGTCGGCCAGGGTTTTCCCGTCGGTGCGGTGGGCGGCGGTGATGATTTTAATGACCTGACGGTATATAGCAGCTATTACATCCAATTGTACGGCGGGGTGAACGATTACGTCAGCCTGCCGAATCTTGGCACCAATGCGCAGGTGACGGTCGAATGCTGGGCGAACCTGAACGCCGTGCCACCGGACACGCTGCGCGGTTTGGTGTCCGCCGATCCGTGGGCGACCGGCATTACGGATTTCCGGTGCAACAACAGTCTGCAAGTGCAGGCGGCAAATTACAATGGCACCACGCTGACGTCCCCGGCCAATTCCATTGCCGTGAGCAACTGGTTTTATTCGGGCTATGTGATGGCGGGTGCTGGCAGTGGAAATTTCCGCCTGTTTCTAAACGGCACGAACGTCGCCACCGGCACCGGCGCAACGCCCTGCGATAATTCCAGCCTGACCGTCGCCCGCGAATACGGCGGCCGGTACCTCAACGCCCGCATGGACGAGGTGCGCATTTCCAACGTCGCCCGCTCAACCAACTGGCTGTGGGCGACTTATCTGAACATCGCGTCCAACACGGTTTTCAGTTCGGCGGATACGGTTGCCAGTATTGGCGTCCTGGGCACTAATATTACACTCGTCACCTTGGGCAATTCATTGATGCTATCCTGGCCGGCGGATCACATCGGTTGGCGCTTGCAGGTGCAGACCAATTCGCTTGCGCAGGGCCTCGGTTCCAATTGGACGGATGTGCCCGGCGCCACGACCACCAACCAACTGACGATGCCAATCGGTTTGACCAACGGGGCGGTGTTTTATCGGATGATCTACCCGTGAGGAGACAAAGTGCTTACTACCCGAAAGAGTCTTTGCCAATCGGATGCCGATGGCATTTCCTGTGCAGAATACCCCCCATTATGAATGTTCCGCCACTTGCTTCCATAACCGTCTCCCAATTCGGCTTGCGGTGGCGGCTCGACCGCGATCCGTTAGCCGGAAAAGCGGTATTGACGACGAGCACGGGTGGTGGCAGCCGACAGCTCTGCGCTCGGTGACATTGCCAACTGCAAAACATGCGCTACGCTGAAGTGAATTCTGTTATGGCTAAGGTGCAAGAGACTGACCGTTACACTATGCGAAAGTACCTTTTGAGATTGCTGCCAGTCTTTTGCCTTTGTCTTAGGGCCATGGCCGCTCCGGAATTTCTGCTGGATATGACGCATCGGAATCCCGGCGATGATTATCCGGCGTCAAAATTTGTGGATCCGGAGTTTCTGGCCGGCTGGGGCTACAGCGGCCAGGTGATTGGTTCGATTGGCGGGCTTCAGACGTTTGACGATATTGCGCCCGGATTGCTGCCGGAAGGCAGCGTGGAACGGAACTGGGCCTTGCAACATGTCGCCGAGTTGAAGCGGCGGGTTCAAGCGGCGCATGCCGCCGGGCTGAAATGTTATGCCGGGACGGACATGATCCTGCTGCCGAAAAAGCTGATCGCCCGGTTTAAAGAGCAAATCTGCGACGCCCAGGGTCGCATCGACATTGAACGCCCAAAAACCAAGGAAATTTTTCGCGCGTTGCTCCGCGAAACCTTCCAGCGCCTGCCGGAACTGGACGGCATTGTTGTCCGCACGGGCGAAGTTTATCTGCAAGATTTTCCCTATCACGCCGCCAGTGGCAATTTCTCCGATGACAAGCGGCAGGGCGGTTCGGCCATTTTGCACGGCGAACAGAGCCACATCGAATTATTGAAAATATTTCGCGCCGAAGTTTGCAAAAAGCTGAATAAAATGGTGATCTATCGGACTTGGAGTTTCGGGCCGCAAAATTTTCATGAGAGCCCGAAGTATTATCTGAAGGTTACTGACGCCATCCCCCCGCATCCGAACCTGATATTTTCCGTCAAACACCAGCAAGGCGATTTCCATCAACTGACGCCATTTAATCCGACGCTGATGATTGGGAAGCACCGGCAGATCATTGAGGTGCAATGCCAGCGCGAGGCGTACGGCAAGGGCGCGCACCCCTATTATATTGGCGACGGCGTGATCAACGGCTGGGAGGAATACGCCTGGCTGATGAAACCCGGCCAGCCGCGCGGCCTGCGCGATGTGATAACGAACCGGCTTTGCGCGGGCGTGTGGACGTGGTCTCGCGGCGGCGGCTGGGAAGGTCCTTATATCAAAAGCGAGTTGTGGTGTGAATTGAACGCTTACGTCATCGCCAAATTTGCCGAGCATCCGGAGCGGAGCGAAGCCGATATTTTCAGCGACTATGCGCGGGAGAAGTTGAAATTGTCGGGTGAAGATATTAACAAGTTCCGCGAACTGAACCTGCTTTCCGAAAAAGCCGTGCTGCGGGGCCAGCTCACCACGCTCGGGGCGCAAATCAACGTCTGGTGGGCGCGGGATCATTTTTTAAGCGAACCCGACTTGTCCGATTTCATCAAGAAAGGGCTCGTCGAAAAGGCGATCGCGGAAAAGGCCGAATCCGTTGCCATGTGGCGCAAAATGGAACAGTTGGCCCATGAGATCCATTTTGCCGATAACAATACCCAGGAGTTCGTCGAAGTATCCTGCACGTACGGTCGCATTAAGTATGAAATTATCGAACAGGCGTGGACGGTTTTACTAACGGCCAAGCAAGGTGGAATTACCGGGAACGATGATCGCGAGAAAATCCATGCGGCTATTGCCCGTTACGACGCCCTCTGGCAGGAATGGCGAAACCTGGCCAAAAATCATGCTTGCTGTGCCACCATTGATAAAGATATCGGCTTTGACTATAAACCAGGGATTGGTGCGGCCATGAACCGCTATCGGTAACATCGGATCATTGCTAAAAGAAAACTATGAAAAAAACACTTTTAAGCTTTTTTGCGGCGGCGGCGCTCATTTGCGGCGGCCTTAGTCCGGTGGCGGCCCAAACGAATCTGGTCACCGTACCCCGCGTGAGTGACGCGCGGGTGAAACAGTTTCAAGATATGCATTGGGGCATGTTTATTTGCTGGTCGTTTAGCACGTTCTCCGGCAAGGAATGGACCCCCGGCATCACCAACATTGATTTGTTTGCGGCCAAGGACTGTGACACCGATCAATGGGCGAAGTCGGCCAAGGACGCGGGCATGGGCTACATTCTGTTTCTCACCAAGCATCACGACGGCTTTTGCTTGTGGGACACGCAGACCACGGATCGTAAAGTCACCAAATCGCCTTTGGGACGCGATGTGTTGGCCGAACTCAAAAAATCATGCGACAAATACGGCATCAAATTGGCACTATATCATTCAGAAGGCGAGTGGGCGTGGCCGGACAAACCGGGCGGCGGACGTTACAGCAGCAACGGGGGGTATAACCCGGAAATGAAAAAAGCGCAGCTCAAGGAATTGCTGACCCGCTATGGCCCGATTGAATACATCTGGTTTGATCACGCCGTTGGCGACGGTGGGTTGAGTCACGCCGACACCGTCCGTTGGGTCAAGCAGTTCCAGCCCGATTGTTTTGTCGGCTTCAACCATGGTGACGCGGCCGGTGACATCCGCATTGGCGAAATGGGCCGGCCGGGTCCGGTGAGTGCAAAAACCGGCATTGGCGCGGACTCCGGAGCCGCGAAATCCACTGACTACCGGGTCGCCGAATTCACTTATCCCATTTTGCCCAAGCACGCCGGCGGTGCCATGTGGTTCTATTCGTTGCCCAAGCATGACAAACTTTGTCTTCCGGCGGAGAAACTTTACAGCGATTACCTTGGTGCCGTTAAATTCGGCGACATCTTTTCCATTGATGTCGGCCCGGATTACAATGGCCGGCTGCGCGCGATTGATGTGGAAACCTTGCATCAAGTAGGAGAGATGATTCGCGCCCACGCGCCCGCGCCGATTCTGCCGGCAACCGGTACGGCCAAGTAATCATCGGTTCAAATTTAAAGTTCCCGGCCATGACATTTAAAATGAATCGTATCTTACGCAACCTATTCCCGCTGCTGGCGGCTATGTTGGCGAGCCGTGATTTGTCCGCCCAAACCAACCCGGCCGCATCGGCGCCGCCATTGCCGGCGCATGTTTTCGTGGTGCCCAATTTTCATCCGGCCAGTTGCGGGTGGCTGGCGAATTGGTCGGTGGAACGGAATTATTGCGCCAATTCCTATCTCAACCATCTTGATCGGGTCCGCGACGATGGCAACTACAACTTCGCCCTGTCGGAATGCAATAACATGCTGGCGATTCGGAATTTTCAGCCCGCGCGCTTTGCCGAACTACAGGAGCGGGTTAAAGCCGGCCGCGTGGAACTGGTCAACGCCTTCTTTCTGGAGCCGACGATCAATCTTTCCGGTGGCGAGGCGCTGGCAAAAATGGGGATCGAAGGCTTGCGCTGGCAGCAGCAGGTGATGGGCGTGCGCCCGCGTTATTGCTGGGCCATCGACACCTGCGGCGTTCACGCGCAGATGCCGCAAATTTGCAACCTGCTCGGGCTGGACGCGCTGGTTTATACGCGCTGCAATCGCTCCGGGAAATCCGTTTCCTGGTCGGAATCACCGGATGGCTCCCGCATTCTGACCGTGGTGCCGGACGGCTATTCGGAAAACTTGGGCGGCTCCTACGCGGCTAAACAGCCGCTTAACGCCGGGCAGTTGCAGAGGGTGGCCGAGGCGATTTCCCGGAAACTGGTCAAAACCCCGGCGGGGGCGCCCATATTGGTGCTGGGTGGCAGTGGTGATTATTCCCTGGCGCCGGCGCGTCATGAAAACCCGACCGAATTCCTGGACGCCTGGAAAACCTTTCGGCCGGACTGCGAGATTCGTTACACCGGGCTGTCCGCTTACATAGACGATCTTTTACCCGGCGTCCGGTCCGGTAAAATTGCCTTGCCGACGGTCCGCACCGGTACGAGCTATACGTTCGAGTCCTTCTACATAGAAAATCCGCTGGTCAAATCCTGGTATCGTCGCGACGAGCACGCGCTGCAATCCGCTGAAATGCTCGCCACGATTGCCAGCCTCAAATCCGATTATGCGTATCCGGTGGCGCCCTTGTATTACGGTTGGCTGCAAATGCTGCTCAACATGGATCGCAATACGCTTTGGGGCAGTGCCGGTGGCATGGTTTTTGAGAGCGCCACTTCCTGGGATGTCAAAGACCGTTTCGAGTGGGTGGAGCAGCATAGCGCCGCCACGCTGGCAAGCGCCGCGCAGCATCTGACCGGGGCCGGCGCGGGAATTTCCCTGTTCAATCCGGCGAATTGGGAACGCACCGATCCGCTCCGTTTAAAACTTCCGCCGGGCACAACCCTGGCTGGCAAGGCATGTGAGGCGGCGGGTGACGGTACCGTCTTCTGCCAGTTGGCCGTTCCGGCCACCGGTCTGGTGGGCGAAAAATTGAGCCGGGAGCCGGCAGCGGTCCCGCAATCCATCAAGCTGCCCGCCCGTATCGAAAACAAATTCTATTCGGCAACCATTGATCCGGCCTCCGGCGCGCTCGTGAGTTTGAAAACCAAATCCGGCCGGGAAATGCTCGGGGGACCGGCCAACGTGGTGGTCGCGGAAAAATATTCGGGCCATGGCGACCCCGGCGATTTCGTGAACGCGCGTCCGCGCCGCCAGCGGATCGGCTCCTCGAGTGATTTCAGCAACGTCGTGACCGTGGTCGAAGGTCCGCTGGCGATTACGGTTGAGGCGCGCAGCGGCCTTCCGGGCGGCGGCGGCAGCAAGCGGGTGACCCGTTTCTTCAAACATTCGCCGCGCATTGAGTTTGAGACGGAACTGGAGGACATCCCAAACCTCACGGTGGTGCTGACGGAATTTCCCCTCGCCCAAACACCGGCGGAAATCCGGCGTGGCATTCCCTTTGGCTTTTCGCGGGATGATGGCGCCATTGGCGGCATCACCCCGGCGGTGCGCTGGAGCGATTATGCGTCGCCGGGAAAAGGCGGCGTGGCCTTGCTGGATCGCGGCGTGCCCGGCCGCGAGATCAACGGCAACACGCCCGTCCTCTATTTGTTGAATGCCACCGACAAATATTACGGCTACACGAATTCTTGGTTAAGCGGCAAGGGCACGCATCATTATGAATATGCGCTGGTGGCTCATGGTGATGACTGGTCCACGGCGCGCATTCCGCAGCAAGCCTGGGAATACAACTCGCCCGTGACCGTGGCGTTGAATTGCCAGCCAGTGAAGGCGCAATCTTTTGTGGAGACTTCGGACAACCTGATTGTCGAAGCCATGCGCCGCGATGGGGCCGACATCGAAATGCGTTTGGTGGAAGCACTGGGGCAGACCGGCAATGCCAAAGTGAAAATCAATTTGCCGCACGACAGCGCGGCGCTGACAGATTTGACCGGCGGTCACGCCCGGTCTTTGTCCGGCGGTCCCACCTACCGGTTTGCCGTGAAGCCCCAGCAAATTGTGACGTTACGTTTTCGCACGGCGCAGCCGGTGGCGGAAATCCAGCCGCTGCTGGACTGGAGTGAATTGGTGCCGGCCAACAAGCTGGCGGCGTTGCACGAATACCTGCCCTCGGTGGTCGGCCATCCGCCGCGCGGCAAATAAGATTTTGCATGAAACGTGGATGGGATCATTGTCGTAATGAGCACAATCCTGGTCACTTGCTTTTAGGAGGGCAATGTGGGGCAACGCTTTTGCTCCATTTAAAAAGGCCGGGCGACCAGTCACTATTTGGACTGTGGGTTGGGCGACGTGGCAGGTCCAATGGGGAGCAAACAGAAACTTGCTGATGGCCGGGCGGCTATATCCCATATTTAGCCGCGCAAAAATTTACGAAAGCAAAAATAACTTCTTCAATCAATCGCATATGATAAATCAAATCCTCAGATATGTGCTGGCCATCAGTCTGGCAACCGTTGCCACCGGAGTGAGCGCGGCGGAAACGAACTTTTTTTCCATCGCCAACGGGCCGTTCCAGCCGAACTGGAATTCCCTCACGAATTACCAGACTCCGGAGTGGTTTCGGGACGCGAAATTCGGCATCTGGGCGCACTGGGGATCGCAATGCGAACCGGAGCACGGCGACTGGTATGCACGCGGGATGTACCAGCAGGGGAACGCCGATTACCAGTCGCATCTTGCCGAGTACGGCCATCCTTCCACCAATGGTTTTAAGGATGTGATTCATGTTTGGAAGGCCGAACATTTTGATCCCGACACGCTGTTGAAATTCTACAAGCAAAACGGCGCGAAATATTTCATGGCGCTGGCGGTCCATTGCGACAACTTTGACAACTGGAATTCCAAATATCAGCCCTGGAATTCAGTGAATCTCGGGCCGCAGAAAGATTTGATTGGCGGCTGGGCGAAGGCCGCGCGCAAGAACGGTCTGCGCTTTGGGGTGAGTGTTCACAATGGCGGCTGGACGTGGCGCTGGTATGAACCGTGCCAAGGCGCGGACACCAACGGCCCGCTGGCCGGTGTGCCCTATGACGGCAAATTGACGAAAGCCGACGGCAAAGGCCAGTGGTGGGACGGCTTGGATCCGCAACTGCTCTATTGTCAGAATCATCCTCTGCATGCGAAACCGGATCAGGCCTACTGCGAAAACTTTTATCTCCGCACCAAGCAGCTCTGGGATGATTACCACCCGGACATGGTTTACTTCGACGAGATGATTGTGCCCATGCACTATCTGAATGTGGAAGATGCCTACGGCCTCAATCTCTACGCGCATTTTTACAATTCCAGCATACGCTGGCACGGCCGGAACGAGGCCGTGGTGACCGCCAAAATCTTGCAGCCGATGCAGCGTCGCGCCATCACCTATGACATTGAACGCGGCAAGGCGGCGGGCATTTTGCCGCAGCCGTGGCAGACCGACACCTGCCTGGGACAGTGGCATTACAACGCGGACCTCTTCAAGCGACATCAATACCTGCCCGCCGCCAGTGTCATCCGGATGCTGGCCGATATTGTGAGCAAGAACGGCAACCTGATGTTGAGCGTGCCGTTGCAGCGCGATGGTCAGCCTGACGCCGACGAAATCAAAATCGTGAGCGACATTGGCGCGTGGTTGAAAGTGAACGGCGAGGCCATTTATGCCACGCGCCCGTGGCAGATATACGGCGAAGGTCCGTCCA
Organism: uncultured Verrucomicrobia subdivision 3 bacterium; assembly: GCA_903872345.1. Taxonomy (GTDB): domain Bacteria; phylum Verrucomicrobiota; class Verrucomicrobiia; order Limisphaerales; family UBA11358; genus UBA11358. The sequence continues at coordinate 57,966 of CAIQKM010000197.1, forward strand.
CCGTCGCCTCCACCGAAAAGGGTGAGTTTGACGGCCAGCGCGACGTGCAAAAAAAGCCTTATACCTCCGAAGACATCCGCTTCACCCAATCGAAGAATGGCAAGGAGGTTTATGCCATCGCCTTGGACATCCCGAAAGACGGACAGTTGGTCATCAAATCACTGGCCCAATCCGCCGGTCGAATCAAAAAGGTCAAGCTGTTGGGGCATGCCGGCAAATTGGATTGGCAGCAAACGGAAGCCGGCTTGGTTATAAAACTGCCGGCCACGCTGCCCGGCAATTACGCCCTGGCGTTTAAAATTGAAGGTAAAGCACTTCAGGTTGCCGGCAAATAGTTTGGCTTGCTGGGAAGTCATCAGCCAACTCATTGGCATGAAACGAACAACACTATTACCGCCGCTCCAATTATTGTGTGCCGCCTTGCTGCTGGGCGCGCCTATGCGGTTTCAAGCCGTAGCCGATGTTTCAGATGGATTTGTCGCCCGGCAAAAGCAGGCCGATGTCGAAGTGGCGCGCTTGCTGCCGCAAATGACCTTGGAGGAAAAACTGCGCCAACTGCTGGCGTATCGGCCCAACGGCGTGGCGCGGCTGGGCATTCCCAATTTGCAGGCGGGCGAGGCGTTGCATGGCGTCGTTTCGGATGGCTGCACCAGCTTTCCGCAATCCATCGCGCTGGCGGCGACGTTTGACCCGCCGTTGGTTCAGGAGGTTGCAGGTGTCATTGCGCAGGAATCCCGCGCGTGCGGTATCGCGCAGGTTTATGCACCAATGTTGGCGACTTCGCGCGACCCGCGCTGGGGGCGGGTGGAGGAAAGCTACGGTGAGGATCCGTTGCTCGTGTCGCGCCTGGCGGTGGCTTATATCAACGGCGCACAAGGCGAAGACGACGCGCGTTTCACGAAGGACAAAGTCATCACCACCCCCAAACATTTTGTCGCCGACGGCGAACCCTGGGCGGGCGCGAATGGCGAGGGCTTTGAAACCTCCGAGCGGACATTGCGTGAGATTCATTTGCAACCCTTCGAGGCGGCGGTGAAACTTGCGCACACCGGTTCGATCATGCCGGCGCACCACGCGGTCAATGGCGTTCCGTGCCATGCGAACCATTGGCTGCTCGACACCTTGCTGCGCCAAGAATGGGGCTTCGACGGCTTTGTCACGTCGGACATGGGCGACATTCCCAAACTCGGCACCGGCGGCGGCTATGGTGGCTATCATTTCGTCCGCGATGATTACGCGTCGGCCGTGGCCAGTCTCAACGCGGGCGTGGATATGGAATTGGTGGGAAACCATTATCTGGCGGACATCCTTCGTGCCGTGAAAGAAGGCAACGTTTCGGAAGCCACGGTGGACCGCGCTGCGGAACGGGTGTTGCGCGCAAAAATTCTCCTGCTCGGGTTGGGCACACCCAATAAAACTACCGCCCCGGTCAGGACGAACACGAATTCCACGGCGGATGTCATCGGCAATTACCAAGGCAAGGATGACATCTGGGCCCGGCTGATCGCGGAGGGAAAATTCAGCACGCCCGAAAGCGGGTGGCAACCCAACTGGCAAGCGATTGTAAACAACCCGGCGCACGATGAACTGGCCTTGCGCGCCGCGCAGCGGGCCATCGTGCTGCTAAAAAACGAGCATAACCTGCTTCCGCTTGACCGGTCGAAACCCCGGAAAATTCTGGTGGTCGGCCCGGTTGCCCAAGCGGTGAATCTGGGCGGCTACTCCACGGGCAAACCCAAGTTCTACGTCACAATCGCGGACGGCATCAAGGCGGTCGGCGGCAGCGGGGTGGAAGTCAGTTACGCTCAGGGCTGCGCGATGATGGCGCAGCAGAAGTGGGGATCGAAAGCGGACAATTCGGCATCGCCGGAGGTTATGGTTGCGCGCGAAGAAGCCTTTTTGGCCGAAGCCCGGCAGGCGGCCAGCCAGGCGGATGTCATCGTTGCCGTGGTCGGACACACGCGCGATCAACTGGGCGAAAATCTGGATCGCGACACCCTGGACTTGCCGGGCGGGCAGGAGCGGTTGGTCGAGGCGATGCAGGCGACCGGCAAGCCGGTGGTGGTCGTGGTCAATGGCGGCAATGTTCATTCCATTGCGTGGATTCAGGAGCATGTCCCGGCCATTGTGCAGGCATTTTATCTCGGTCAGGCCAACGGCACCGCGCTGGCGCAGGTATTGTTCGGCGAGGTCAACCCCGGCGGCAAAATGCCGCTCACCACGCCGCGCGACGTCGGCCAGGTGCCTTGCTATTACAACCATCCGATGCTCACCGGCCCCGTAAATTATTACGGCTCGAAAAGCAGCCCGCTGTATCCGTTTGGACACGGTTTGAGTTACACAACCTTCAAATATGGCGATCTAAAGGTGAACGGGCCAATCTCCCGTGAAACACCGGCGCAGGTGCGGGTCACCGTTGAAAACACCGGTCGGCGAGCCGGCGACGAAGTGGTGCAACTTTATATCCGGCAGGATTATACTTCAGTGACCCGGCCGGTCAAAGCATTGATCGGTTTTCAACGGGTCTCACTTAATCCGGGGGAGAAGCAAACGGTGATTTTTCCGGTAGGCTTCGAGCAGATCAAATTTTGGAAAGACGGCGGCTGGGTGGCTGAACCCGGCAATGTCCGTTTAATGGTCGGATCTTCTTCGGCGGACATCCGGTTGGAAGGGGAAATCGCGTCAAATATCCATTGATGCCAGATACAATGGCATGACGCCATTTGCACAGAAAACCTCAGACTCGTTACCTTAGACTGCATCGCCCAAACACCGGCGGTGTTATACTGTTGACTCGGTGGGGATTCGCCATGAAATTGAGGGTGTACGGCCATGGGTTAAGAACCGGGCCGGGTATTGAACATTTATCGCGCCGGGCGCTCAAACCAACAACCAAGTCATGCGTTTCTTACAGTTCATTGTTTTATGCGGATTGCTGGGCGCAGGCTGGGGCGCGCGCGCCGCGACCGGCGGCGCGGGGACGAATACCATTACCTGGCACCGGGCCACGGGCATGGTGGATGCCGAGGTGCATGGATGTCCGTTGATGCCGTTGCTGGAAGGAATTGCGCAGGAGACGGGCTGGCATATTTTTGTGGAGCCGGGGGCCGATCGCAAGGCGTCGGCGCGGTTTCATGACCAGCCGGTGGGCGATGCGTTGCGCATGTTATTGGGTACCCTCAACTTCGCCTTTGTGCCGCAGACAAACGGGCCGAATTTTCTCTACGTCTTCACCACCCGGATGGAAGCCGCCACCAAGGCGGTGAAAGCCGTCAAAGCCGCGCCACCGAAACATGTGGCGAACCAGTTGATTGTGAAGATCAAGCCGGGGGCGGACATTGATGCCATTGCCAAATCGGTGGGGGCGAAGGTGATTGCGCGCAATGACAAGCTGCACATCTACAAGCTCGAGTTTGGAGATGCGGCTTCCACGGATGCGGCGCTGGGTGAATTGAAGAACAATTCCGACGTGCTCGCCGTGGATTACAATTATCAGTATGACGCGCCGCCGGAAGGTCAGCTCCTGCCGAACACCGCCGCCGCCACGCCGTCCCTTTCGCTCAATCCGGCCACGCAGGATGATCCCTGCAGCCCGACCATTGGCTTGATTGATACCCCGGTGCAATTGCAGGGCAATTCCACGGACCAATTTTTGCAGAAGCAACTGTATGTCGCGGGCGATCCCGGAGCCACCTCCGCGGCTCCGTTGCATGGCACGGCCATGTATCAATCCATCCTCTATGCGATGTCGCAGCAGGGCAAGACCACCAGTTCAAAAATCCTGGCGGTGGATGTTTATGGCGGCAACACCCAGACGACGAGTTGGGATGTGGCGCTGGGCATCCAGGCGGCCGTGGATGGCGGTGCGACCGTCCTGAACATGAGCCTGGGCAGCAGCGGCGACAGTGCGGTGCTGGACAGCATCGTGGCCGATGCAGCATCCCATGGCGTGGTGATGTACGCGGCGGCGGGCAATCAACCGGTGGATACGGCGACCTATCCGGCGGCGATTCCCGGAGTGACGGCGGTGACGGCCCTGCAAAACGGCCAGCTCGCGCCGTATGCCGACTACGGCAGTTTCGTTAGCCTCGCATTGCCCGGGGCCAATGCGATCAGCTTCAACAATCAGACGTACGGATTTCAAGGCACCTCGGTGGCCACCGCGCTGGCCACGGGCGTGGCGGCGGGCGTGAAAGGTGTGAATTGCGGCACGTGGACACAGGTTCAGACCGCGATGCAGCAGAAGTTTGGGTTTACGGGGAAGTGATCGGTTCAGGTCGGATGTCGCGCCTACGGTGCCGGGGCAGGGCGTCGCACAGGTGGCGTGCTTGTCACCGTTGGTAGCGGTTGGTAGAAAATCCAGACACAAAAAATCCTCTCCCGCAGGAGAGGATGAAAGGGGACTGTGATCGCTGCCCGATACTTCAGTGGGACAAACAACCGTACTTGATGAACGTACCGAGAAAAGCACCGAGGGCCAGGATGAGCAGCAACGGCTTGCCGGCGAGCATCAGAACAATGCCCGTACCGATCAGCGCGGCGAACCCCACGAACACCAAAATGGCGGCGATAAATTTCATCGGGCAAAATTGTAGCGAATAATTGGCTGGGCGCAAGACCGCGATTGGACAGGCAAGGGCAGGGGAGTTTAACCGCGAAATACGCGAAATACGCGAAAAGGGGATAGGCTATTTGGCATGGTTGCTCTCGGAAGTGCGCGGGCGACCTGCAAACAGCCATTCCACAACCAAACCCATCAGCACCCCAATCGTATAGGCAACAAAGTCCTGCCAGAAAAAACCTCGCCCCAAGACCAACTGACCGGGCAGGGTTTGGCGGATGCTCTCCAACCACGGGGGCTGATACAATTTGAGCGTTTCAATGGTGAAGGAAAAAGCGAGTGCGACCAAACCCAATCGGAGGCTGGAAGCCTTGCGAAAAAGGATGCCGAGCCCCAAAAACACCATCATAGCCCAGAGCGTATCGCCCGGATACTTGCCGAGACAGGCTGGTAGAAACTGGGGAAAATGTCGGGAGGCCAGTCCGGCGGCGATGGTTATGACTACGGCCACCGCATAGTACGCCCGGTTTCGGCTTCGTGCTGCTTGGAGGAAATGCCTCATGATGGTTTCAAACCTCCCATTCGTGTCGGTCAATCACTGAGCGGCGAAGGGCAGGGTGGTGACTTTGGCCGGAACTTCGCCATCGGCGGTTCGAAGCAGGAGTTCGGTGCCGGGCTGATTGGCCTCGCGGCGGACGTAGCCGAGGGCAAAGTGGGTTTGAAAAACGGGGGACCAGACGGCGCTGGTAACGGAGCCAACCTCCTTGCCGTCGCGAAAAATTTTATCGCCGCGCAGCGGGAGGGTTTTCAAATCGGCGGGCAACCGGAGTCCGCGGAGCTCACGGCTGACGTGTCCGAAGCTGTGGACGCGATTGATGACTTCCTGGCCGATGTAGCAGCCTTTGTTGTAAACGATGGCGCGGCTTTCAATGCCGCATTCCAACGGGAGGTTGGTTTCATCCATGTCGGCACCGTAGCGCGGGATGCCGGCCTCGATGCGGGCGGTTTCGAAGGCGCTCCAACCGACGGCGCGGCCACCGGCTTGCTTGGCGGCGGCGATGAGTTTATCGGCCACGGCACCGAGGGCATCGTTCGGTACGAAGAGGTCGAAGCCGGCGGTGTTCAGACGCGGGAGGTTGACCAGATACAGGTCGCCAAGCATGGGGTCGGACATTTTGACGGAGGCGTGCCGCGCGGCGGGAATTTCAATGAACACGCCGAGGGCGCGCACGACGGCTTCGGCGGACGGTCCTTGCACACTCAGCAAACCATAATGCGGCGCGGCATCCACGAGCTGGACATCATCGGCGACGATATACCGTTCCAGCCGCGCGGTGATGGCGGCGGTGAGGCCGGGTTCGAAATCGAGCAGCAGTTCCTCGGCGAGGCAGGCGATATTGAGATCGGCTTCCATCTTGCCCTTCAAAGTGGTGAGGGCGGCGTAGCAACCCTGGCCGGTGGCGAGCTTTTTGACGTCGTTGGTCACCTGGCCGTGGAGAAAACGGGCGCGGTCCGCCCCCACCAGACAGAGGCGTCCGCGAAAGCTGAGATCGAGCACGCCAACGCTGTGGCGCAAGGCGTTATGTTCGGCGGCGGGGTCGCCGTAGTCGGCCGCGGCCTGGGCGTTGTTAATCGTCAGGAACCGCGCGCCGAGGCTTAGGTGAAATTCCTGCAACATTAATGGAGTTGTCACTGGCAAAATAATGTCAGTGTTTTGGCCGGACGCCAATGGGAATCAAATTGCGCCAGCCGCAGATTTTCTTATAATGGGGGGTATGAACTTAGACGAGTTGTATTCGGAACTGACACTCAAGACCAAAACGAAGCTGGCCTTGATCGTACTGGACGGCCTTGGTGACATTGCCACCAAGGAACAAAATTATCTCACCCCGTTGGAAGCGGCCCACACCCCCAACCTCGACAAACTGTCGAAGGAAGCGGCGCAGGGTCGCATGATTCCCGCCGCCCCCGGCATCACGCCCGGCAGCGGTCCCGGCCATCTCGGCCTGTTTGGCTATGACCCGCTGGAATTCCAGGTGGGCCGCGGCGTCATTGAAGCGCTCGGTTTGGGCGTGGAACTGCAACCGGGCGATGTCTGCGCCCGCGCAAATTTCGCCACGCTGGACGAAAACGGCATTGTGACCGACCGCCGCGCCGGCCGCATCCCGACCGAAACCTGCGAAAAGTTGGTGGCCAAGCTTTCCGCCAAAATCAAGAAGATCGGCGAGACGGAAGTGATCATCGTCGCCGGCAAGGAACACCGTTTTGTGGTGGTATTCCGCGGCAAGGGTCTGGAAGGACCGCTGACGGATGCCGATCCGAACCGCGAAGGCTTTGCGATTCCCGCGGTGAAACCGCGCGATCCGAAGAACTTGAAGCAGAAGAAAATGGCGAAACTCATCGCCGATTTCTACAAGGCGGCGCTGCCGGTGCTCGCGAAGGAAAAGCCCGCGAACGGCTTCCTCATGCGCGGCATCGCCCATCAGCCGGAGATTCCGCTGTTTGAAGACCGCTACAAGCTCAAGCCGGCGTGCCTCGCCGTGTACCCGATGTACAAGGGCCTGGCCCAGCTCGTGGGCATGAAGAAAATCGAAGGCCCGCAGACGATTGCGGAGCAGTTCGAACGCTACCTGAAGGAATACGACAACTACGATTTCTTCTTCATTCATTTCAAGTACACCGACAAATACGGTGAAGACGGCAATTTTGCCGCCAAAAAGAAGGCCATCGAAGAATTCGACGCCGCGCTGCCGATTCTGCTGAAGAAGCGGCCGGATGTCATCGCCATTACCGGTGACCATTCCACCCCGTGCTCGATGAAGGGCCATTCCTGGCATCCGCAACCGCTGCTGCTCACATCCGCGTGCAGCGGCTGGGACAAACTGGAACGCTTCACCGAAACCGGCGCGAACAGCGGTTCGCTGGGCATCTTCCCGGCGAAGTTCCTGATCCGCCTGATGCAGGCCAACGCCAAGATGTTTGACAAGTTTGGCGCGTAATTTGGTTCCCATGCCCATCGAAAAAGGCGGGTGGCCGGCCGGCTGCCCGCCTTTTTCATTTTTTGCATTGCCAATCTGCCGTCAAACCCGGCAAGCTTTTCGCACATGAATTTGCCCAACAAGCTGACCGCGTCCCGTTTTGCGCTCACGGTCCTTTTCCTTTGGGCGGTCTTCTCTTCCTTCACTTTTCACAATACGCTGGCGCTATTTTTCTTTTGCCTGGCCGGCATTACCGACTTTCTGGACGGCCGGATCGCCCGGGCGCGCAACCTGATCACGAACTTCGGCATCCTCATGGATCCGCTGGCGGACAAGATCATGACGTGTTCGGCGTTTATTGCGTTTGTGGAGAGCACGCATATCAATCCGCACGCGCCGGTGAAAGTGGGGGCGTGGATGGTGGTGTTGATTGTGGGTCGCGAACTGGCCATCACGGGATTGCGCCTGCTGGCGGCCACCAAGAGCATCGTCCTCGCGGCGGAACGTTACGGCAAGCACAAGACCATTTCGCAGATTACCGCGATCATCGCCTTGCTGGTGGTGGATGCATGCGAAGAATGGGCGCCGCCGCTGAAGGCGCTGTTTGTCTCGTGGACGCCGATGTTTGCGGAGATCATGCTCTGGGTGTCGGTGGTGCTCACGGCGAGTTCCGGAGCCATTTACCTGTGGCGGAACCGGGAGCTGTATTTGCAAGATATTTAATGGATGTAGAATCGCTGGGAGGGTTGTGATGATGGCGGATTTCCGGGGGGTCCGCTTTGGGGAAGGCCGCAACCGCGTTGCGGTTGAAGGTTGTTGGGCATCGCACCCAGGGTAGCTCGTAAACTCGCAACCCTGGGCTTTGGGCCGGAATCCCCGTTGGGATTCTTAAAGAAGTTGATCCTTTTCGACCGTTTCCATCCATATTAACTTTCAGGACAGCGACCCGAGCGTTTGGGATGGTCATAAATTCGAGCAAATTTTTTTGAACATTTTTTTGGCGCATTGTCCAAAATTCTGATTTAATAAAAGTTCATCCGTTGCTGAAACCTTGGATGCGTTGACGGCGTCCGGATGAAAGTATTTTGAACGATGATCATAGTCAGTAATCTGAGGAAAAATTTTGGCGCGAAGCGCGCCGTGGATGATGTCTCGTTCTCCGTGGAACGGGGCGAGGTGCTGGGTTTTCTGGGGCCGAACGGCGCCGGCAAATCAACCACCATGCGCATGGTGACGGGTTTTATTCCGCCCACCGCCGGACGCATCACCATTGGCGGCTTTGACGTCGTGGACCAACCTTTGCAGGCGCGGCGCCTGGTCGGCTACCTCCCCGAAAACGCGCCCGCCTATACCGACATGACGGTGCAGGGCTTCCTGGCCTTCACCGCCGAGATTCGCGGGCTGCGCGGACCGGCGAAGCTCGCGGCGGTAAATCGGGCCATCGAAATGTGCTTCCTGGAAAACGTCCGGCACCAAAGTGTGGAGACGCTTTCCAAAGGCTACCGGCATCGCACCTGTTTCGCGCAGTCGGTCATTCACGATCCCGCAGTGCTGGTGCTGGACGAGCCGACGGACGGCCTCGACCCGAACCAGAAGCACGAGGTGCGCAGCCTGATTCGGCGCATGGGCCAGCAGAAGGCCATTATTTTTTCCACCCACATTCTCGAAGAAGTGGATGCCGTCTGTTCGCGCGCCATCATCATCAATCGCGGCCGGATCATCGCCAATGGCACGCCGGCGGAATTGCGGCAGCGCTCGGAAATCGCCGGGGCGGTAACGGTTCGAGTCGCCGGCGAAAAAGCGGCGGCGCTGGCGCAAAAGCTCAATGCCTTGTCGCCCGTGAAGCGGACGGAAGTGGTTGCGGAAACCGCATCTGGTGCCACGGTGCGCGCCTATCCGAAACGCGAGCCGGTGAACGGCGAATTCGCCCGCGAAATCAACGCGGCACTGGCGGGCAGCAAGATCGAGGAATTGCATTCGGAGGAAGGCCGGCTGGATGAAGTGTTCCGCCAACTGACCCTGCCGAACGGGCCGAAGGAGATTTTATCATGAATGCGTGGTACGGGATCAAGACCATTGCCAAGCGCGAGCTGGGGGCTTATTTCTCCTCGCCGCTGGCCTATATTTTCATCGTCATCTTTCTGCTGCTGAGTTCGTTTTTCACCTTCATGGTGGGGGCGTTTTTCCAGCGCGGCGAGGCGTCGCTCACCCGGTCATTCTTTGACTGGCATCCGTGGTTCTACCTGTTCCTGGTGCCGGCGGTCGGCATGCGCCTGTGGGCCGAGGAACGGCGGGTGGGCACCATTGAACTGCTGCTGACCATGCCGGTGACGGCGTGGCAGGCGATTGTCGGAAAATTTCTGGCGTCATGGCTGTTTTTGGGGCTCGCACTGGCGCTGACCTTTCCGCTGGTGATCACGGTCAATTATCTCGGCCAGCCGGACAATGGCGTGATTCTCTGCGGCTATCTCGGCAGTTGGCTGATGGCCGGCGCCTACTTGGCGATAAGCTGTCTCACCTCGGCGCTGACGCGGTCGCAGGTGGTGAGCTTCATTCTGTCGGTCGTGGCCTGTTTATTCTTCATTCTTTGCGGATTCGCCCCGGTGGTGAATCTGTTGTCGAGCTGGGCGAACCCCTCGGTGGTGGACACTGTGGCCGCGTTCAGTTTTATCACTCACTTTGACGGGTTCCAAAAAGGTGTCGTCGATTCCCGCGACGTGATCTTTTTCCTGTCGGTCATTCTTTTTGCATTGTTCAGCAACAGCGTGGTGTTGCGGACGCATCGTGCGGGCTGAACGGAGTTAACATGAAATCCGGTCAAAAACTTATCTTTTCCGCCGTGGGCATCCTCGCCATGGCGCTGATTGTCATCGCGGTCAACTTCCTTGCCGGCGGCGTGCCGTTGCGATTGGACCTGACGCGCGAAAAAGCTTACACCCTCTCCGCCGGCACCCGGGCGATTATCGCCAAGCTGGACACGCCGGTGAAAATCCGGTTCTACTGCACGCAGAGCCAGTCCTCGACGCCGGAAACGGTTTTTCTGAAGCAGTACGCCCGCAGTGTGGAAGATCTGCTCAACGAATACAAACGCGCGTCCCATGGCAAAATCGTGGTGGAGAAGTATGATCCGCAGCCGGATTCGGACGCGGAAGATTCCGCGAAATTGGACGGCATCGAAGGCACGCCGCTGGCCGATGGCGAGAAATATTATCTCGGCCTCGCGGTCAGCGAACTCGACGCGAAGGAAGCGATCCCGTTCCTCGATCCGAATCGCGAGCGCCAGTTGGAATATGATCTTTCCCGCGCCATTTCCCGCGTAATCAGCACGGACAAGCCGGTGATCGGCGTGATGACGTCGCTGCCGATGTTCGGCGCGCCGGCGAACCCCATGATGATGTCGCCCGATCAGGCCCCGCCGCCGCCGTGGTCCATCATCAAAGAATTACAGGGTGATTACAGCGTCCGCAATGTGCCGATGGACGTGGAGAAGATTGATGACGACATCCGCGTGTTACTGGTGGTGCATCCCAAGGAAATCAGCGACAAGGCACAATTTGCGCTGGATCAATTCGTGCTGCGTGGCGGCAAGCTGGCGGCGTTTCTGGATCCGCAATCGGTGATCGAGAGCCGGAGCCAGCAGAATCCCATGATGGGCGGGCAACCGCCGGCACCGGGTTCCTCGCTGGACACCTTGCTGGCCGCATGGGGTCTGGGCTTTGACAAGGCCAAGTCCGTGGCCGACATGAATCTTAAAATGCAGCTCGGCGGCGGCGAAGGCGGTCAGCCCACTGAAGCGCCCACCTGGCTGGCGCTCACGCCGGAAAATATCAATCCCGACGAAATCCTCACCAGCCAGCTCGACAGCATCTGGCTGCCCGGCGCGGGCGCCTTTACCGGCACGCCGACCAACGGGCTGAAGGAAACCGTCTTGCTGCGCAGCACCAAGGATTCCCAGCTCGTGGATTCCATGATGGCCAGCTTTGGCGGCGCGAGCATCCTGAATGATTTCAAACCCTCCGGTAAGGAGCAGGCGCTCGCCGTGCGGCTGACCGGCAAATTCCACACCGCCTATCCCGCCGGCAATCCGGCCGGAACCAATGCGGCCCCGGCGCTGAAGGATTCGGCGGCGGAAAACACGGTCATCCTCGTCGGCGACTCGGACATGCTGAACGATAACTTCTCGCTCCGGCAAATGAACACGCCGTTCGGCCAGATGGCCACGGCGATGAATGCGAACCTGAACTTTGCGCAAAACATCGTTGAACAGATGTCCGGCGACAGCAACCTGATTGGCGTGCGCAGCCGCGCAACGCTGAACCATCCCTTCACCCGGGTGAAAGCCATGGAGGCGATCGCGCAGGAAAAATTCAGCACCCAGATCAGCGAATTGCAAAAGACGCTGGAAGATTCGCAGCAACGCCTTTCTGAGCTCGAACAGCAGGACAAGGACAAGAGCCAGAAATTCATCCTCACGGCCGAGCAGCAGGCCGAGGTGGAAAAGTTCCGCAAGGCGGAAGCCCAGACCCGCGTGCAGCTCAAGCAGGTGCAAAAGGATCTGCGCCGCGAAGTGGACGCACTCCAAACCCGCGCCACCTGGCTGAACATCGCCGTGGTGCCGTTGCTGGTGACCCTGTTCGGCCTGGGACTGGCCGTCTATAAACGTAAATTGACTTCGGCAAAATGAACACAAAGCAGCTTGGCATTCTGTTGGTTTTGGCGGCCGTATTGGTCGGCGCCGGTTGGTTTTGGCGCGCTCATAATTCGGCCGGTTGGTCCGGTTCCGGTCGCACCGCCGGTCAGGAACTGTTGGGCAAATTCCAGGTGAACGACGTCGCGCAAATCGTCATCCGCCACGGGGCCGATCACGTGACGCTCGCCAAAATGGCCGACCGCTGGCAGGTGTCGGAACGCGCCGGTTATTCCGCGAGCTTTTCCGATCTGAAGGCGTTGCTCATCAAACTCTCCGGATTGAAAGTGGTGCAGTCGGATGACGTCGGCCCTTCGCAATTGCCGCGCCTGCAACTCGCCGCCACCGATGCCGCCACGAACGGCGCCACCGTCATTGAATTGCACGACGCCAGCGGCAAGATCATTCGTTCGCTGCTGCTGGGCAAAAAGCACATGCAAAAGCCGGCCGCCGGCGCCGAGGGCGGCGAAGGCTGGCCCGATGGCCGCTATGTGATGACCGATGCCGCTTCCGGCCGCGTGCTGGTGATTTCGGACGCCCTCACCGAGGTAGAACCGCAGCCGGCCAACTGGCTGGACAAGGATTTTGTGAAGGTGGACAAAGCCATTTCGCTGGCTGTGACATACCCCGTGGCAACCAATTCCTGGCAGATGACCCGCACGAATGAGACCGCCGACTGGCAACTGACCGGCATCGCCGCCGCCGACAAATTGGATTCCACCAAGCTTTCGGATATTGCCTCGCCGTTCTCCGGATTGTCGCTGACCGATGTGGCCGTGAGCCCGATGGCTCCGGTCGATCCCGTCACCATCGAGACGAAAACGGCGGACGGCTTCACCTATGTTTTCAAAGTCGGCACCAAGACCAACGACAGCTATCCGTTCAGCTTCAACGTGAGCGCGGCGCTGTCCACCAACCGTCCGGCCGGCGACACCCTGGCCACGAAGCTGGCGCATGAATCCTCGCTCACCAACTGGAGCTATCTGGTCTCGGCCTCCGCGCTGGATTCGGTGCTCAAAGAACGCGCGCAATGGCTGGTGCAGCCGACCAACGCGCCGGCGAAGTAGGCGGGCGTGACCTTCGTTTCTGCTGTAGCAGCCGACGTGAGGAGGCTCCAAACAAATAAGCGTTCCCAAAGATATTGGAGCCTCCTCACGTCGGCTGCTACTTATCCGCGAATTCCCGAAAAACCATGCTGAAATTTTATCCGCAGATAAACGAGGATAAACACAGATGGGGGAAAGCCGGACAAACCACAAATTTCACGAAAAGTTGCAGGACTTTGCAAACCGGGGCGTCAACGTCACATTTAATCATTGGCTGTATTTTACAAATAGCACAAAAGCATGAACCGACCCCTTCTCGACCCCTTCATGATACTCCTCATGGTTTATCCAGCAAATTAAAAGTCTGGTTCAGCGTGGCATCCGTATATGGAAAAGCGGCCTTATGAGGATACTCGGTGCGATACTCTTTAATCTGCTTCAGAACACCAATCTCTGCCTCATGGATTTCGTTTGTGCTTGCTCCAAATCCAACTAAATCCTCGTCAAGCTGCTTCTCTAACATCGCGACGGCCTCGTTTGTGTGGCCTGCTCGCAATTGTCTCAATAATGCCAGGGTCGTGCTTGCTTTGTAGGTAGTTTCGGCCATTTGCAAAGCAGAAACGATATCAGAGACTTTGGTGATGTAATTCGTTTGACCGTTGGCGTCCAACTCAGCAACCAACCCCTCCATTCGCTCAATCGCCGTAAGGTCCGCAACGGCCCGCTTTTTTGTCTGCGCTTCCGACCTGTGGTTTGCGAGAAGAACACCAAGAATTACTGAAACGGCAATTATGAACAATATGTATGGCTTTTTCATGGCTAGTGAATGAGGTTTAACGCAGAAAGCCGAGTCACCACCGACTCGCAACGTGGCCCGCAATAGCGGAACGGACAGGCGTAATCGGCCTTGCTTCCAGCTCTGTGTTAGACGGCATCATCGTCGTATCAATTTTAAAAATGGAACCGCTAAAAGCAAACCCACTATAAACCATTGCGCGAATACTAAAATACCATATTCGAGAAGACCTAGTGGAAAACCGCTAGGAAAATATGGAATGCGATCTAATAAAATCAACACCTGCAACGGAACAACGTGAACCTCTCCCAAATATCTACCAACCGTTGCTGGCCCTGCCGACATCAATAGAATAAATAGAAACGAGGAAATAACTCCGAAGAAAAGCGCAAACATCAAATGATGCCGGAATTTATTCATAACGCTTAATGCCGTCTAACATCGTTCTACTACCGCACGGTGCGGTACAAATATTTCCATGTCTTTGAGTTTATTTTAGTCGTTTCCATTTTGTCCACAACGAATTGGCGCAAAATATCATCTTGGGAGCATCTTGAGGCACTGTCCCCCGATTGGCAACTGGCCGGAGCGCGGCTGTCCCAGCCGCAGCGCGTGGCCAGGCCAGGTGGCTGCAAAGTTCGAGCGCACTGTGTTGGCGGAACGGCGAGGCGTGAAAAGTTCAACCCGGCCCGGCTTGGCGGCACGCTGCGGCTGGGACAGCCGCGCTCGTGCGCCTGAGAAGGCGAGGGGATAGAACGGTGGGAGTCCGTTTCTGTGCGGTGAAGAGCCGTGCGGTATCGAACCGTAACTGCGTCGCAGTAATGCGGGGTGGAGAGCAACGGGGAGAGAACGACC
>CAIQKM010000198.1 GCA_903872345.1 uncultured Verrucomicrobia subdivision 3 bacterium
ATTTACACGTTAGTTGTATTTCGTCGCTGCGCGCACGTCTCCGCTCCACTCCGTTGCGCTCCGCGTGACGAACACCTCACTCAAAGAATCTTACTCGAAAACCTCACTTCCAGTTGACAACCCTCATAGGAGCTCCGGCGAAAACTACGTCGTCACGTTCAATGCGACCATCGAGGCCGAGGCCGACGGCACTTGGATACGGGACGCCGACGGCAACCGCTTCCATTTCTCCACGCAGCAACGCCCCCAGAATGGCCTTGGCGGACTCTTCGGCTCGCTCCAGGGCGAGGTGACCGTGCATCAGGGGCAGGCCATCGCCATAAACGGGACGATGATCGGAGAGAAGACCGGAGGGGGCTGGGAATTCACGCTCACGACCGCCCGCATCACGTCCAATTAGGGAAACCACATGAAAAACTGGATTTGCCGATATTGGGTGATCGTGGGTTGCCTGACCATCCTTCCTTTTCTTTCCGGGTGCATTCTCGTTCCGGTTGCGGCCGTCGGCTTCGGGGCCACCAAGCTGGTGCAGATGAACATGAAAACCACCTTTCAGGTGACCTTCGACACCCCGCGCATCGAGGACAGGAATGCGCTTGCCGGAGCGAGCAGGATCGCCCTCTGGCCCGAATCGCGGGGGCCGGATTCGGCCTTCGGCCAGGGCGAGACGCTTGTCTCCGCCCCCATGCTCTCGGAACGCCTGTCCGGCAGTTTGGATACCGTGACATCGCGCATGGTGCTACAGGTCCTGCAAAGCAATTCGATACCGGCATCGCTCCAGGACCTCACCCACAGGGAACGGCTGGATGCCTGCAGGATACTCTGCGACCGGACGGGAGCGGACGCTGTGGTATGCTCTTCCCCGCCCGATATGAAGGTGGATTCGCGGTATTTCACGTTCAAGCGGGCGACCCGCACCTATGCCGCCGATCTCCAGGCGTATTCGCGGGCCAAGGACGATTTCGTCTGGGAAGACATGGTGATTGTCACGGTGAAGCAGGGTTCGACCCTGCCGAGCAACGCGGACATCGAACATGGCGTTGCCGAAGCCGTGGCCGGCAAGCTCCTTGAACTGACCGGGAAGAAATCCGTGACGCCGGCCGAAGCCGGCACGAACAGCCCGGCAAAGGCACAATGAAGCCGTCGCTATTAATATTCCCCTTCCATCAACCAAACGTATCCGCCCGGCGATTGCCCTTCCACGCCCCGCTACCGGCAACATTCAATGACCTTGTATATGATGGCGCTGCGGTCACCGGCCTCGGCGTCCCCGATAAACAGCCAGTTCTTCTTCCCGATGGCCGTGGGGCGAATGGCATTTTCGACCAGATTGTTGTCTAACTCCACCCGGCCAGCGCTCGCCTTCCCGCTCGGTCCAGTTTTCCGGATTCATGCGGCACAGCCAGCTCGCGCGTTCCAACTCTTCCCATGTCTGCACATCCCGCCGGACTTCCGCCCAAATACGAATCCGACGAGTGTACCACTCGTTACCATGGCAACCGCCGCGTCCGTAAACTCCTAACGTTCACAGGCACCCAGCAAACCCGAAGTTAAAATGGGATAGACAATTTTTTTCTCGTTGACACCCGCCTTGATGAGTGCCCCCATTTATGGCTGTGCCGGCCCAAGTTCATCAATCGCCAAATCATCAATGACAATTGTAAACGGCGGTTGAAAAGTGCGGCGGGTGGCGCTCGAAAAGTGCTGCACCTTCCGGGCAAAGAAGACTGTTTTTTCAGGGTTTCGTCAAGCTGTTGATTCCGCTTCGAGGTAGAAGCAGCAGGAGGGGGAGCTTC
>CAIQKM010000199.1 GCA_903872345.1 uncultured Verrucomicrobia subdivision 3 bacterium
GGCAAACTGCGGGAATGCGGGGTGCCACCCTCAAGGAATCGTCGCAGAATTGAAATCGAAAAATGACCGAACAGTGAAAATATACAGGTTTTACCGACCTGAAATCATTCTCAGCTAAATCTTAACCGGACAGTAGTGATGAAAAAAGGCAAACATCCAACATCCAACATCCAACACCCAACATCCAATGATGGGGAAGTGGTCGTTTGGGAATTGAAGGAGGGCAATCGGGATGGCCGTCAATTCAATCTGGAGGAACGGTTGCCGGAGTTTTCCTCGGCAGTGATCGACCTGTCCAAAAGCCTGCCCGGCACACGGGCGGGAACCCATGTTCCCAGCCAGATATTACGGTCCGGCACCTCGCCTTATCCCAATCACGGCGAGGCGGAAGACGCGGAATCGCGGGAGGATTTTATTCACAAACTTAAACTTTGCCTGAAGGAACTGCGGGAAACCCGGCTCTGGGCGAGGTTGATCCAACGCAAAGGCTGGGGCAAGGACGATCCGGCCTTGGTTTTTGTGTTGTCGGAAGCCGAGGAATTGGTTCGGATTTTCTATGCGAGCGTTCAGACGGACCGGCGGAATGCGCTGGCCGAACGGCGCAAACCCGCCGCCCGTTACCCAGCCGGCAACGCTGGCTGAACACTGGATGTTGGGCGTTCGATGTTGGATGTTGGATGTTTTTTTTAAATGATTTCTACAATTCAAAAATGGGCTTCATTCGTGCGCTTTTCGCACACGGTCTTTGCGCTGCCCTTTGCGCTGGCGGCGATGCTGGTGGCGGCGCGGGAGCAGCGCGGCTGGCCGGGGTGGCGGACGTTTGGCCTGATTCTCGTGGCCATGGTGGGCGCCCGGACCTGTGCCATGGCGTTCAACCGGATTGTGGATCGCAAGTTTGATGCGCTGAATCCGCGCACCCGGAACCGGCATTTGCCGGCGGGAACCGTTTCGCCGTTTAGTGCGACGCTGTTGTGCGTGATTTCCGGAGCCTTGCTGATTGGAGCCAGTTATCTTCTGAATCCGGTCTGCTTTTATTTTTCGCCGGTGGCGCTGGTGATGGTTTGCTTTTATTCGCTGACCAAGCGATTCACGAATTACACGCACGTTTATCTCGGCGTGGCGCTGGCACTGGCGCCGGTCGGCGCCTGGCTGGCGGTGAAGGGGGCGAATGTGTCGCCGTGGGAAATCGTCCAGATGACCTTGCTGGCGCTCTCGGTGGTGCTGTGGCTGGTGGGTTTCGACATAATCTATGCGCTCCAGGATTATGAATTCGACCGCTCGCACGGTTTGCATTCACTGGTCGTGGCCTGGGGACCGAAGAATGCGCTGAATGCCGCGTTTCTGGCGCATTTGCTGATGTGCGGGTTGCTGCTGGCGTTTGGGTTGCTGTGCCGGTTTCACCTGGCGTATCTCATCGGGTGGGTGCTCATTCTGGGCTGCCTGGTGCTGGAACATTGGATTGCCCGTCGCCGGAGCCTGAACTGGATCAATATCGCGTTTTTCCGGCTGAACGCGCTCGTGGGCGCGGTGTTTTTGGTGGTGGTGGCGGTGGAAGTGATCTTCCCGTGGATGAAAAGCCGGTAGTTCCGGCCCCACAATGAGAACGGTTGCCAAGCCCGTTGGTTTATTTGATTTCAGTTCATATTTTATCCACAGCAAATTGTTTTCCAGCCATTCCCTAATTAAGACTCCTGATCCTAAAAAAAAGAAGGTTGCACCGGAGTGCAACCTTCAATGATTCCTTAATCCTTTCCGGCCAGGCCGGCCTCAGGGATTGGTGACTGGCGCAGCCACCGGCACGGAGTTCGTTACCGGGACGCCATTGGTGCCCACCGCATCCGTCGGGATCGTGACATTATAATAGCCATCGGTGTGGCCCTTCTTGGCGCGCGCCTTTTCCAGCTTGCGCTGGGCGTCAATCAGAGTGCGTTCATACTCGGCCTGTTCCGCCTGGGCGGACGAAATGCCCGGCAGCCGCTGCTCTTCCTTGATGGTCTGGTGCGAGGCCGCCTCCGGCGTCTTCAGCACCGTCGGCCGCATGAGCACCAGCAATTCTTCGCGATCCTTCGTATCGCTGCGGCTGGTGAACAGATTGCCCAGCAGCGGAATGTCCGACAGCAGCGGCACGCCGGATTTGGCCTTGGACTTGTCGTCCCGCACGAACCCGCCGAGGATGATGGTGTCCTGATCGCGCACGGCGATTTCCGAGGAAAGCGTGCGCTTGGTGGTGGTGGGCACCTTGTTGCCGTCAATCTGCGTGTAGCCGTTCACGTCGTCAATTTCCTGATTGATGTCCATCACCACCAGGCCGTCCGGATTGATGAAGGGCGTCACATCTAGTTCCACACCCACCGAGAGCTGCGAATATTGCGAACTGTTGCCGCCGGAATAACCGCCACCGTAATAGGTGCCGGTCACGTAGGGTACGGTCTGGCCGACGAAGAACGTGGCCGCCTTCGCCTGCGAGGTCTGGATGCGCGGCTTCTGGATGACATTGGCCGTGGAATCGGACTGGAGTGCGGACAGGGCAATGTCCCAGGTCGGTCCGATGTTGCCAAAGTAATTCATACCGCCACCGCTGGGCAGCGCATTGCCAAAAAGCGAGGCCGTGTTGGTGCCGATGGTGGTGGTATTGGTGGTGCTGTTCAAAAAGTTCAGGAACGGTGAACCACCGGAATTATTATACCCACCGCCCCCAGCCAGATAGTTTTTGCTATTGACCACCGGATTCTGCGCCACCGACATGCTGAAATTAAACGCCTTGTTCAGCGACACATCCAGAATGACCGCCTCGATCAGCACCTGGGCCAGCAGCACGTCGAGCTGGTTGATGACGTTCTTGATATTCACCATGTCCGACTTGGTGGCAAACACCAGCAGCGCGTTGCTGCGCTGGTCGGCAATGATCTTGGCCTGGCCAAACACCTGAATGGCGTCCTGCTTGCTGTTGCCGCCGGCACCGCCGCCGGTGCTGGCCGCCGCATTGACAATATTGTTCAACCGCTGCGCAAAGCTGGTGCCCGTGGATGGCGTGCCGTTGGGATTCGCCGACGTTGAACCGCCAAAGCTGGAACGGTTCTGGCTGCCGAAGCCGCCCCCGCTGCTCAGGCCGTTGAACCCGCCGCTGCTGCCCCCGTAACCGCTGCCGCCAAAACTGCTGCCCCCGAAACCGCCGCCACCAAATCCGCCGGAACGGCCGCCGGACATCCCGCTCACCGAACTGCCCATGCCGGAGGTGCCGAAGCTCACCGTCGTGCCGCCGCTGCCGCCGAGGCTGTTCAGGGCGCTGGCAATGTCCGCGGCCTGGGCATACCGGATCGGAATCACTTCCGAGGTGTATTCGGCCGGAATGTTCACGTCAATCTGGCTGATGATTTCCAGCATGCGTTTCACGTTTTCCGCGTAGTCGCGCAACACCAGCACGCCGTTATTATCAAAGGGCACCGCCGAATTCTGCAACTTGCCGAACGGCTGGATGATCGTGGCCACTTCCGAAGGCTTGGTGTATTTCAACTGCACGATATGGGTCACGTAAGAACCCAGACTGGGCAGACTTTCCGCGCTGGAATGATCGAATTCTGCGCCGGCGGTTTGCGCCTGGTCGGATTGCAGCACCTTCACAAACTTGTCGCCAATGTTCACCACGGAAATGCCGTTCAGCGCCAGCACCGCCTGCAGGGCCTGGATGGCCTCCGACTTGGTCAGCGGCGTCTGGGTTTTCAAAACGATCTTCGCCTCTGGCAGATTGGCGCGCAAAATCGTCCGGTTCACCAGCCCGGCATAAACCTCCAGCACCTGGCTGACATCCACCCCTTGAAAATTGATCGTCTTGGCCGGAATCATTTCCTCCGGCGCGGCCGGCGCCGTGCCCGTGGTGCTGGCGGCGGTGGTGGCGGGGGTGTTGCCCGCCATCTGCGACGGCGTGGCTCCCGGCAGGTTGGGAAAGGAGGGAATGGCGGGAGTGGCCGGCGCCGGCGTGGCGGCGGCGGCGGGCGTTACCGCCGCGGCGTTATTGGTTGCCCCGCGCTGGCGGGCCTGCATGCGTTTTTGGATCATCGCCGCACGTTCGGCCGCCGTCATCGGCCCCGGCGGCGGCGGCAAGCCCGGCATCGTTTGCTGCGCCTGGAGGCCCAGCATGGCCGCCCACAAAAACAGGAGGGTAAATTTGGTTTTCATTTTGACTTTGCGGTTGCAGAAGTTTTGGGGGCGGCTTTTTGGTAGCTCGCCACGAGCTTGATGTTGCCGTTGAGCTTTTGCGGCGGATTGGCCAACTGCAGTTCCAGATCCCGCACGCGGATCATCGAGCCGCCCGAACCCAGCTTGTAGAGAAAGTCCACCAACTGATCATCCGTGGCGCTCACGGTGATGTTTTCAATCTGCTCGACAAAAAACTGGTTCGTGTGCGTAATCTGCCGGGAGGTCGTCACAATGCCCACCCCGCTCTGCGCGGACTGCGCGTTGATCAGCCGCAGGAAATCATTGGCCTGATCTTCCGGCGCCACCGATTCCCCCTGGCTTTCCATGTTCTTCACCAGCTTGGTGTAGCTCGACGAAATATTGATGGCCGTCTGGTACAGCTTCAGTTTGTTTTCCGCCGCGAGGCTCCGGCGCGAGTACATGTCCCAGTCGCCAAAATGCGGCCAGACAAACACCAGGTTCAACACCAGAAACAACACCACCAGCACGCCCACCAGCAGGCGGCGCTCCAGCGGCCGGAGTTGTTCGAAATACTTTTTCATTTCGTTTCCTCCGCGCTCTGCAACATTTCCACCCCGAAACTCCAGTAATCCGCTTCGCCATGCTCGTTCCAGTGCAACTGATCCGTGGTCTTGCTCTGGGGATTGAACATGATCCGCCCGTCCAGCGTGGCCTTGCGGAGGTCTTTCTCAAAATCAATGATCTTGGTGATGTCCGCCGCCGGCACCGTGCCGCTGAGCATCAGGGTCTGGCCGTCGGCAAAATTAAACCGCTGGATCGAAAGGCCTTCCGGCAGCTTGTCCGCCAGCAGCCGCCAGCAGTCCAGCGCCGCAAATTTCAAATCCTCGCGCTCTTTCAGCACGTCATACCGCGCCCGCAGTTGCAGCGCATTGGTATAACTGCCACTCATGCCGGACACCTTGGCCTCCAGGTTGGTCGTCTGATACGCCGCCACGCCCGCACAGGCAAAATAAATCAACACCCCGGCCACATACGCCAGCCCGGCGTAAAACAGACCGCGCAGCCATAGCCGGTCAATGAATTGCTGCCGGTAGCGCACCGCAAATTCCGCCGGCATTAAACTCGCCTTGCCCCCGGCGGCCGCGCGTTTGGCCGTGCGAGCCGCCAGTTCCACCGGCGCCGCCGGCGCCGTCACCTGCACGGATTCGCCGATGGCGCTGCGCAAGGCATTTTCCCATTCCGCCGCCACTACGGGATCCGCCACCAGATGCCAGCGGACCGAACCCGTCAGCCAGCCTTCCAGTTCCCCGGCCCAGGTGATCAGCGCAATCTGCTGCTTCAGCTCCGCGACCGCGTCACCCGCCGGCAGCAACGTCAGAATGCTCAGATTGCGCAAGGCCCCGCCGGTCCACCAGCCCAGCAACGCGGCGTTCTGCCCGCCAATGGACTGCGGAAACACCCACGCGCCGTCTTCCTTTGCCTCCACGGCTTCCAACTGGTCCAGCAGCGCCACTTCCAGGCGGTCCGCCTGAAACCCGTCGCTCTCCAGCTTGCCCAGATATTCCTCCACCACCTGGCGCGGCACGATCACCACCACCACCGTCTGCAAATTTTCCGCGCCCGCCTCCGTGCTGGCAACGCGCGGGAACAGCTGCATCGTCCAGACAATCTGCGCGACCGGAATGGGCGAGAGTTTTTCCAACTGCAACTCCACCATCGCCACCATTTCATCCGCGTTGCTCGCGGGCAGTTCAATCACCCGCAGGAAAACGTTTTCCGCCGGCAGCCAGGCCACGTTCAGCTTCGGCTGCCAGAGCGAGGTCCAGGATTTGGCCACGAACTTGTACGGCACCGGTTCGGCGTACGGCACGCGCTGCTCGCGGCCCAGCACAAAGCCGCCGCCCTTCGCGTCGAACTGCCAGAGTCGTTTGGCATCGGGCGCTAAGTGCAACAGATTGCAGGTATTCCAGCGGGCCATGATCGGTTAATCGGTTATAAAACGGGGTTCTTCACGGGGTTTGCATGCGCGACAGAATCTGGGTGCGCTCGCCTTCGTTCAAGGCTTCCATGTGCTCCTCGATCTGCGTCACGCGCAGGACTTCTTCAATGGTGGTCACGCCGTTCTTCACCTTCGTCCAGCCGTCCGTGCGCAACGTCCTCATGCCGGCTTCCATCGCGCGGGCCGCAATCGTCGAGGCCGGCGCGCGATTCATGATCAGCGGCCGCAGCGTTTCTGTGACCAGCAGCAATTCGTAAATGCCTTTGCGGCCCTGATAGCCCTGCTGACGGCAATGTTCGCAACCGGCGCCATGCCAGAACTTGGCCGTGTCAATGTCCGCCTCGGGAAACCCGATGCGTTGCAGATAGGTGCGGTCCACTTTCTGCTCGGTTTTGCAGTGGGAACAAATGGTACGGATCAACCGTTGCGCCTGCACGGCTTCCACCGAGGACGCCACGAGGAACGGTTCAATGCCCATGTCAATCAGACGCGTGAACGCGCTCGGCGCGTCATTCGTGTGCAGTGTGCTGAACACCAAGTGCCCCGTCAGCGACGCGCGAATGGCGATTTCCGCCGTCTCTTGATCGCGAATTTCCCCGACCATCACCACGTTCGGGTCCTGCCGCAAAATGTGGCGCAAGCCCATCGCGAACGTCAGCCCGATCTCCGGCCGTACCGCGATCTGGTTGATGCCCTTCAATTCGTATTCCACCGGTTCCTCGACCGTGATGATGCGCTTGTGCACCGAGTTGATCGCGCTCAAAAACGCGTACAGCGAGGTGGACTTGCCGGAACCCGTGGGGCCCGTCACCAGGAAAATCCCGTGCGGCTTGATGATGATGTCGCGGATCGCCGCTTCTTCGTGCGGGGAGAAACCCAGCTTTTCGAGGCTCAGGAAAATCTTGCCGCGCGTCAGCAGACGCAGCGACACGCTTTCGCCGTACACCGTCGGCACCGTGGACACGCGGATGTCGATTTCCTCGCCCTTGATGCGCACGTTAATACGACCGTCCTGCGGCAGGCGCTTTTCCGAGATGTTCATCCCGCTCATCACCTTGATACGCGAGATGATCGCCGCCTGAAACCGCTTCAGCGTGGGCGGCAGCGGAATCTGATGCAAAATGCCGTCGATACGGTTGCGGATGCGCAACTCGTCTTCCTGCGGCTCAAAATGAATGTCCGTGGCGCGATCCTTGAACGCTTCCCAGATGATCTGGTTCACGAACTTGATCACGCTCGCCTCCTGATCGCCCTCCGTGATTTCCTTGTCGTTGGCGATTTCCAGGTCCATCGGCTCGTCCTCGCCCATTTCATCGAGCGTTTCGGCGCCGACGCCGTAGTACTTCTTCAGCGCCTTCTCGATCTCCGCGCGGGTCGCCAGGGCAAAACTCACCGGCATGCGCGCATCAAAGCGCACCGCGTTCATCATCGCCGAGTCAAAGGGATCGCTGGCCACCAATTGCAAAACCCCGTCGTTAATGCCCACCGGCAGAACGGAATATTGGAAGGCGATTTTCGTGGAAATCTTTTTGCGAACCTCGCCCGGCACCGTCAGTTTGGGCAGATCCAGAAACGGCCAGCCCAGTTGAGCGGCCAGGCGTTGCATGAACACCTCTTCGGAAATCCCCCGCTCGCGGGCGATAAAGGTAAGGAACGACTCCGTGGAGCCGCCATCGGCGGCCGTCCGCCAAGTCTTGCGCCAATCGTCGAATTGCGCCGGAGGCGCTTCCGCGACCGTCGCAACGAGCTGTTTGACTGAGTTAAATCCCATTTGTTGGTTCAGGTTGAACAACCGGGGCCGGGAAAAGTTGCAGAAAACCCGATCTTTTACAAACCTAAACGGCGGAATAAACGGTCTCCATGCCCGGTTTTGACCCGTTGGGGAGCCAAAAACCTGACAAACCGCGAAAAAACCGCAAAAAGGGGAGCTGAACCGCGAAATACACGAAATACGCGAACGGGGAGGGGCGATTTCTAATTTGAAATTAACCGGTTGGTTCACGGGAACAAAGCGCCAGAGGACCGGTCGCATTCCACGACGCTGCGCGCGGTTTGCGAGTCATGGCAAAACTTACGCGTCATCTGCGGCGGGTAGCGCAGCGCAGACGTGGCTTGCAACGGGCGCGTGGAACCATCCAGCACGGCTCACCATTCGGACATTGCTGCGGCCGGCTTTCAGTTCAGCCGCGTTCCGCCAAAGGCGCTCCCCCCATCGCGGTTCGGTGTGGCTTATAATCCGGGCAACCAGCTCAGGCCTTTTCTTTTTGTTTCCAAACGTAGCGGAAGAGAATCACCCGCAGCGCGGCGGCGAGCGGAATGGCCAGAATGCCGCCGAGGATGCCGCCCAGCAGCGTCGTACCCGTCATCACGGCAATGATGATGGCCAGCGGATGCAGGCCCACGCGGTCGCCCATGATCTTGGGCGAAATGACCAGTCCTTCCAGCACCTGCACCACGGCGAAGACGAGCACCACCATGGCAGGATGCACGCCGTCCTGGTATTGTACAAAGGACAGCGTGAGCGCCGAAATGCAGATGACGATCGCGCCGATGAACGGGATCATCGTCAGAAAAACCGCCGCAAAGCCGAGCAGAAAGGCGTAGTTCACGCCGATGCTCAGAAAACCGATGGTGTAAAGCACGGCATCACACAGGGCGACGAGCACCTGTCCGCGAAAAAAGGCGACCAGATATTGGTTGATGGACTCGATGACAAAAACAGCCTCCTCCTTGGCGCGGGAACCCTGCAACGGGAGATACTCCTGCCAATGCGCCTGAATCTGGCGTTTCTCGAGTAAAAAATAGAAGGTATAAACCGGGATCAACGCCAGCCCGGCCAGCAACCCAAAACCGGTGAGCACCACCAGCACCTGGCCGAGCAGCCACGTGCCCATCTTGGGCAGGCTGCCGGTGAGCCATTGCGTGGCGGCGGCCAGATCGGGGCTGTCTGCGGTGGCACTGTCATTGGCGTTCACGCCGGTTCCATCCGGCGCGGGAGCGGGCAGAAAGTGCTGCACGAATTCCGGCGGATGGGCGATAAAATCATTTACGCGCGCTTGCAGTCGATGGGAATATTCGGGCACTTTGGATGCGAGTTCCTTGGTTTCCACCACCACCTGGGGAATGATGCTGGCCAGTACGCCCAGCACCACGGCAAAGGCGATCACAAACACCAGCAGAATGGCCCGGGCGCGCGGGATGTTGCGCTTCTCAAAAAAGTCCACCACGGGCGACAGCAGACACGCCACCACGCCGGCCACCGCCAGTGGCCAGAGCACGGGGCTAAGCAGGTCAATGACCCGGCCAAGCCCCCACACGCCCGCGACGATCAGGCCGATGACCGTGGCCACCGCGAGCCCGGTCAGGGCGAACCAGATCAAGCTCGATTGCTTCTCGGTTGGAGGTTTCAAACTCATATCAGCACACTCTACAGTATTCCCGCCAAAACGTTACCCGCAGAGCAAACGCTATTTTGCGGGGAAAGACAAAGGATTTTAACCGTGAAATGTAAACTGTTGTGTGTCATTGAATAAGAAAATACCTGCTTCGGAAGCGCAGGTAATTTACATGACCGGAACCAGTGAAATTGCCAAAGGCAGATAAAGCCCAGATTACGCGCGAAAAAATTGCGGATTATTTGCTGAATCCAGCCCATCCAGACAATGGTGGCAAGGCGGGATTCTTTACGCGATTGGGATTTTACGTCGACCAATGGGAATCGTTTGCAGCGGCGCTGCAAAATCTGGCACAAGCGGGGAAAATTATTCAAGTCACCGATTCGCCACACGGCCAAAAATATGTTATCGTTGGAATAATTGTTTCCCCAACCGGCAAAACGGCACGGGTCCAATCCATTTGGATAGTGGACAAAGGCATGGATGCGGCTAGATTGGTTACGGCCTATCCGTATAAAGACTGAAAGGGAACCATGATAAAAGAGCACGACCGGATTGTTTTGAAAGCCGCCATTCCGCCCGCAGGTTTGGAAGCGGGGGATGTTGGGACGGTCGTGCATATTTACAGCGATGGGCTGGCCTATGAAGTGGAATTCACCACTTTGGAGGGCGACACGGCAGCCGTGGTGACTGTGGAAGCCGCGCAAGTACGCCCGGTTCATAATCGGGAAATCACCCATGCGCGGGAGTTGCAACCGGCCTGAGATTGCGCCGAAAATTGGCGGCTTACATCAGACTGCCAATCTTCCTTAACCTTAGCACCGGCTCGCCCGCCGCCCGCGATTCTTCCAGATTCACTTCCAGTTCCAGCACCCAGTCGTTGGCTTCGTCGGGGTCCACGAGCATTTGCTGGACGCGCCAGGTTTTGCGGTCCTCGGCAGGTACCACGTAGGTGTGGCGGGCGTTGCGGGCGTTGGGGTCCAGGCTGATATACTGGTGATCGGCGTGATAGTCTTCGAGGAGCTGGCGCAGGCGGTCAGCGGTCCAGGGTTTGCCTTCGGGATCAAGCGGGGTGGCGAGAAAGCCCAGGGCGGTCTCGAAATCGCCGATAACCAGGCCGCGCAGGAAACTGAAGATGCGCTGGCGGATGGCGGCGGTGAAGGCGCGGGTGTCGCGCGTGATATCTTTGGCGGCTTCCTCGGCACCGGGCGGGCGGACTTCCTTGGTCTCGGCGCGTTGAAAACTCGGGTCGCGCATCTTTTCCCACGCGTCGAGCAGGCTGGAGTCCACCTGGCGGATCATGGTTTCCAGGTAGAGTTCCATTTCGCGGACGGTGTCGTTCTTGCTGGCATCGGGCACGGATTGCGCCAGCACCTTGTGCACACGGGCAAGGTAGCGCAGCAAAATGCCCTCGGCCCGCTGCAATTCGTAGTCGCGGATGTAATCTGAGAAGGAGCGGAACGACTCGAACATCTCGCGTGCAATGGACTTGGGATTGATGTTTTCTTCGCCCACCCACGGGTGGCGGTCGGCAAACGCATTGAACGTGGAATAGATGAACTCGCGGTTGGGCTTGGGATATTCCAAGTGTTCCAGTTCCTCGATGCGCTGTTCGTAGGGGACGCCCTCCATCTTCATCTCGGCCATCTTGCGGTCTTTCAGGCGGTCGAGTTGTTTGCGCAGGATGATGTCAGGATTCTCGACGATGGATTCCACCATGGTCAGCAAAATCAGGGCGTAATCCGCCTGCTCGGGATTCACGAGGGGAATGGTCTCCAGCAGATAGAGTGACAGCGCCTGATCCATGGAGAAATCCTCCTGCAATTCCACATTCACGCGCAGGTAGGCGCCATCGGCGGTTTTGGGAATGAACTCCACCACTTTGCGATTCAGCAGCGAGCGGAACAATTGCCACGCGCGCTGCACGTGGGCGCGTTTGGCCTTGGGCGACGGATCGTGGCAGTCGCGAATCAGCTTCTGCATGGCGGCGCAGCCATCGCCATCGCGGCTGAGCACATTGAGCAACATGCCGTGCGTAACCTGAAAGCGGGAGACGAGCCGTTCGGGCGGCGAATTGACCAGGCGGGCGAAGGTCTTTTTATCCCAATTAACGAAATTGCGTTCCGGTGCCTGGCGCTTAAACGTTTTGCGGCCATCGCGGGCGGATTTTTCCGTGAGGCGCAGGTTTTCGATCATGTGTTCCGGCGCCTGCACGATCACCCAGCCCTTGTCATCAAAACCCTTGCGCCCGGCGCGGCCGCTGATCTGATGGAAATCGCGGGCCGTCAGAATGCCGACCTTCTGGCCATCAAACTTGCACAGCCGCGTGAAGAGCACGGTGCGGATAGGGACGTTGATGCCCACACCCAGCGTATCGGTGCCGCAGATGACCTTGAGCAAACCCTGTTGCGCGAGTTGTTCCACGAGCACGCGGTACTTGGGCAGCAAACCGGCGTGATGCAGGCCGATGCCGTGGCGCAGCCATTTCTTGATGTCCGGTCCGTAGGGACTGCTGAAGCGGAAACCTTCGATGGCCTTCGCAATGGCGTCCTTCTCTTCGCGGGTCGAGAGATTGAGACTGGTGAAATCCTGCGCGCTCTGGCCGGCTTCCAACTGGGTAAAGTGAACGACGTAGGCGGGTACGCGACCGTCCTTGGCGAGACTTTCAACGGTCTTGGCCAGCGGCAATTCCGCATAGGCGTATTCGAGCGGCACCGGGCGGTCGCTGGAGGCTACGGTAACGGTGGGCTTGCCGTTCAATCGGGTCAGCGCCTGCTCAAAAAAGGCGGTATCGCCAAGCGTGGCGGACATGAGCAAAAACCGCGTCTGCGGCATGGTGAGCAACGGCACCTGCCACGCCACGCCGCGGTCGCGGTCGGCGTAATAATGAAATTCATCCATCACCACATCATGGATGTTGGCGGAAGCGCCTTCGCGCAGGGCGATGTTCGCGAGAATTTCGGCGGTGCAGCAGAGGATGGGGGCGTCGTGGTTGACGGTGCCGTCGCCGGTGCTGAGGCCGACGTTGTCCGGGCCGAACTCGCGGCAGAGCGCCATGAACTTCTCATTCACGAGCGCCTTGATCGGGCAGGTGTAGATGGAACGTTTCCCCTGCCCCAGGGCTTTGAAATGCAGGGCGGCGGCGACCAGGGATTTGCCGGAGCCGGTGGGCGTGTTGAGAATGACGTTCTTCTCCTCGAACAATTCGAGGATGGCGGCTTCTTGCGCCGGGTAGAGCTCCAAGTGACGGGCGTCGCAATATTCGAGGAACCGGCCCAGCAACAGATCGTTGCCGGACTCGCCTTCGCGGGGAATCAAATCGTAAAGCGTGGTAGCCACCGGGCGGGAAGCTTACCGGTTGGCAATGAAACAGAGAAGCACGATTCGAATAAGATGTCTTTTTCCTTAGCCAGACATATTTGCCCCTTGACCCGGAGGCAGAATGAGGAACATTGGCCGCATGTTGAATGACTCGGTTCGATTTCCCCTGCTTCCGGCCCGGCCGGGAGTGTATTCGTGGCAACTGCTGGCGGCCGTATAGCCGGCGGGTTACTGCTCATTCAACTCCACCCTATTCAAACTGTCTGCCACCATGTCTCATCCTGCCCCCAACCGGGTTTTGATCATCCTGATTCTCGGCGCGCTGTCCACAATCAGCCCGTTTGCCATTGATATGTATCTGCCGGCGTTTCCGGAGATCGCCGCCGCATTGCATACTTCCACGGCCAAAATTTCGCTGTCCATTGCGAGCTATTTTGCGGGACTGGCGGCGGGCCAGCTTATTTATGGGCCGTTGCTGGACCGGTTCGGGCGCAAACGTCCGCTGTACGCGGGGCTGATCCTGTTCATCGTGGCCTCGCTGCTCTGCATGCGGGCGCAAACCGTGGAATGGCTGGCGGCCATGCGGTTTTTGCAGGCCTTCGGCGGCTGCGTGGCGCAGGTGGCGGGGATGGCGATGGTGCGCGATTTCTTTCCGGTCCGGGAAACGGCCAAGATCATTTCCCTGCTGATTTTGATTCTGGGCGCGTCGCCGCTGCTGGCGCCAACCACGGGCGGTTATGTGGCCGTCCATCTGGGCTGGGCGTGGGTGTTCATCCTGCTGGCCGCGTTTGCGGTACTGAATGTGGCCTTGTTGTATTGGTATTTGCCGGAAGGCCATCAGCCGGATAAAACTGTTTCCCTGCATCCGCTGCCAATTTTTCGCAATTATCTGGAAGTGCTGCGGGAGCCGCAGTTCATCACCTACTCGCTCTCCGGCGCGTTTGCCTTTGCGGGACTGCTGGTCTATGTGGCGGGGTCACCGATCATTTTCATGGAAGTGTTTCATGTGAGCGCCCAGACGTTCGGCTTCATCTTTGCCGGGCTGGCGGTAGGCTTCATCGGCAGCAATCAGGTGAACGTGTTGCTGCTGCGGAAATATTCGAGCGAACAGATTTACCGCGCTTCGCTGCTGGTGGTGTGCCCGGTGGCCCTGCTATTTCTGGTGGGCACGCATTTTGGCTGGTTCGGGCTGGATCTGACGCTCGTGCTCCTCTTCATTTCCCTTTCCTGCCTGGGCCTGGCCTATCCGAATGCGGCGGCACTGGCACTGGTGCCGTTTGACCACAACATTGGCAGCGCGTCGGCCATGCTGGGTTTTCTGCAAATCGGTGTGTCCGGGCTGGCGTCCGCCAGTATCGGCATTTTTGATTCGCACGATATGCAACCGGTCACGATTGTGCTGGCCGCGACCTCGTGGATCGGGCTGGCGATTTTTGTGATCGGCAAACGGCGGATTCCCAATGTGCGGTACGTGGAGGAAAAAGGAGCCGTGCCGCTGGTGCATTGACCGGAATTAGCGCGGCGTGGTGGCGCGGGCGTTGGAAATCAGCTCCCAGAACTTCGGGTTTTCCTGAAGCGTCTCGTCCTCCCCCGTCTTGAGACCGGAGCGGTAGAAGAAATCCTTCAGCGTGTGCCGGCTGAGAATGCGGTGTACCAGCACGCCGAGTTCGTGGCGCTCAAAATAGACCCGGTAGTCGCCCACGCGGAAGCGGTGGAGGATATGGTTGTCGCGCTGGAGCTTGCCGAAGTCGTCCGGCTCAATGCCCAGCACGTGCTGGGGCAGGCCGCGAAATTCGCCGAGTATCTGCAATTGCAGTTCCTTCGGCATGCGGGCCAGTTCGCCGGCGCTGGCGGGCGTGAAAATGATTTGAAACGGGTTCATGGTCATCGGTTGGCGTCGGGCGCCTTCAGGTCTTATGGTTGTCAGCGTACCACCAGTTCCCGCCGGATTCAAAACGTTTTCCACACCCGCGCGGCCGGCAGAGCAAAGGTTGGACACATCCGCTGCAAACTGCAAACATGGGACGCATGCGAATTCTCGCCCTTGATCATGGCAGCAAGCGTATCGGTGTCGCCGTCAGCGACCCGACCAAGACCATTGCGCAGCCGCTCGAATACATTCTCGCCGAGCCGTTCGTGGACGCTCTCGAACGTTTGAAAAAGCTGATCACCGAGCAGGAGGTGGATCTGATCCTCATCGGCCTGCCGCGCAACATGGACGGCAGTTACGGCCCGGCCGCGCAAAAGGTGCAGGTCTTCGTTGCCGCCATCAAAGCCGCCATCCCCGTGCCCATCCGGCTCTGGGATGAGCGTCTCACGAGCTCGCAGGCGAACAAGGTGCTGATCCAAGGCGGCGTCCGCCGGGACAAGCGCAAGGAGAATGTGGACAAGATGGCCGCCGCGATCCTCCTGCAAAGTTATCTCGACGGCATTTGATTCCCGTGTCCACCGAACCCACCGTGTCCGCGCCGGAGAAAAAATACAAACTGGTCATCGCCTACGATGGCACCGGTTACCAAGGCTGGCAGGTGCAGAAAATCGGCACCGGCGTGCAGGAGATCGTCGAAGCCGCGCTCGCCAAATTGTTTCCCAGCGGACCGCGCCTGCACAGTTCCAGTCGGACAGATACCGGCGTGCATGCGATCGGCATGGTGGCGCATTTTTCCGTGACACCCGCCGAGGCGCGGATGACGCCGCACAAGCTGTCGCTGGCCATCAACGCCCATTTGCCGCCGGACATCCGCGTTTTTTCCGTGGCCCCGGCCAAGCCCCGCTTTCATGCGCGGTTCGATGCCAGCGGGAAACAGTATCGCTATTTCATCTGGAATCACGCCGGCATGAATCCCCTGCTCCGCCACACGGCGTGGCATGTGCCGCGCACGCTGGATGTAAAAATCATGCGCGCGGCGGCGAAATATTTTGTGGGCAAGCATGACTTTCGTTCGTTCACCTCGAATCCCGGCTATGAACGCGGCAGCACCGTCCGCAATTTGACCCGTTGCCAGGTGTTGAAATCCGGCCCGGAATTCAAGGTGATCATTGAGGGCGATGGGTTTCTCTACAAGATGTGCCGTGGCATCGTCGGCACGCTGGTGCAGGCGGGCCTGGGCAAATTTCCACCGGAAGAAGTAAAAACCATGTTGGAAAAAACCGACCGCCGCGTCGCCGGCATGACCGCCCCGGCGCACGGACTGGTGTTGTGGAAGGTGTTTTACCAGAAAACGTCTGGCCACGTGCCGGATGAGGAGTAAACTGAAGTCATGCGTTCCGCAGCCATCATTGGCGCCGGCATTGCCGGACTCACCACGGCGTTTTATTTAAAACGCCAGGGCTTAGCCGTGACGGTTTATGAGGCCGGACCGCGCGCGGGAGGGGTTATTCAATCCATCCGCAAAGACGGTTTTCTGGCGGAGTACGGCCCCAACACCATTCTCGAAACCTCCCCGAAAATCGCCCAATTGGTTCGCGATGCCGGACTGGAAGCGCGTCGGCTGACGCCCGATCCCAAGGCCGAAGCCCGGTACCTGGTGCGCCATCGCAAGCCGATTGCCATGCCCGGCTCGCCGCCGGGATTTTTAACCACCGAACTGTTTTCCTTCAAGGCCAAGCTGGCCGTCCTGCGCGAGCCGTTTATCAAGCCGCGCCGCGATGGCGTGGAGGAAAGTATCGGCCAATTTGTGGTGCGCCGGTTCAATCAGGAATTTCTGGACCACGCGATTGACGCATTGGTGGCCGGCATTTATGCGGGAGATCCCAACAAGCTCTCGCTGCCGCATGCCTTTCCCAAACTCAAGGCGCTGGAGGATAATTACGGCTCCATGATCAAAGGCCAGATTCTCGGCGCCCGCGACCGGAAAAAATCCGGCGAAGTGGCCAAGGATCGCGCTCCCAAATTTTCCTTCGACGAAGGTCTCCAAGTATTGCCTGACGGTTTGGCCGCCCAACTCGGCGATGCGTTGAAATTGAATTCGCCCGTGGAAAAACTCCAGCGCACCGGCCAAGGCTGGACGGTGGTGACGCCGAATGGCAGCGCGGAGCATGACGCTGTCATTTACTGCGGCACCGCCCATGGACTGGCGAAATTGACGGTGGAGAATGCCAGTGGCGAGGCGGTGGATTTCAAACCGTTCGGCGAAATCAGTTATCCCCCGGTGGCCAGCGTGGTGCTGGGTTTCCGGCGCGAAGACGTTACCCACCCCTGCACCGGCTTTGGCATGTTGATTCCGAAGATCGCGGGGTTCAAAATCCTTGGCACGATTTTCTCCTCCGCATTATTTCCAGACCGTGCTCCGGCGGGCCATTTGACGCTCACCAGCTACGTCGGCGGCGCCCGCTATCCCGAGCTGGCCAGCCTGCCGCCGGACCAACTGGTCGAAGTGGTGCTGGCCGATTTGCGCATCCTGCTCGGCGTGAAGGGCCGTCCGGTATTCACGCACTGCGCGTTTTATCCCCGCGCCATCCCGCAATACAACGTGGGCTACGGGAAATACCGCGAACTGCTGAATGACATTGAGCACCGCACCCCCGGCCTGCTGTTTGCCGGCCATTATCGCGACGGCGTCTCCTTGGGCGATTCCATCGTCTCCGGCGTGAACATGTCGGAACGGGCGGGCAAACTGCTGGAAACGGCGTGATGGGCCGCGCTTTGCAGGCAAAATTTTATCTTATATAACTTTTATATAGAACATATTATACACATATAAACCTCATATGTGGCTAATTGGCAATTGGATTGACAATTAGCCAGACAGGCGTAAATTTGTGTCATGGTTAAACGTGAAATGGAAGCTTTGGTTCATCGGCTGGCCAAAGGCTATCCCGCCTTGGCCATTACCGGTCCCCGGCAGGCGGGCAAAACGACGCTGGCCCGGGCCGTGTTTCCGGACAAGCCTTATGTCTCGTTGGAAAATCCGGATACCCGGGATCTGGCCACCGAGGACCCGCGTGGCTTTCTGAAAAAGTATGAGGGCGGAGCCATTTTGGACGAGGTTCAAAATTGTCCGCAGTTGTTTTCCTATCTTCAGGAAGTGTTGGACTCATCCCGGGAAACAGCCCGGTTTGTGCTGACCGGCTCCCAACAATTCAGCTTGGTTCAAGGCATCACCCAGTCGCTGGCAGGACGCATTGGCATGGTGCAATTGCTCCCATTTTCCTGTCAGGAAGCCTATGGCGGCCAGCCGCCTGGACTGGACGAAACGCTTTGGCGGGGCGGCTACCCGCCAGTGTATGACCGCCAGTTGGATCCTTCCCTGTGGTATGCGAATTATATCCAGACTTACGTGGAGCGGGACGTACGCAAATTGGTGAACGTGCAAGACCTGACCTCGTTCCAGCGGTTTGTGCGACTGTGCGCGGGCCGGGTGGGGCAACTGCTCAATCTGTCCCAACTGGGCAGCGAAGCGGGCATCACCCACAACACCGCCAAGGCATGGCTCTCCATTTTGGAAGCCAGCTACGTGGTGTTTCAACTGCAACCACACCACCGCAATTTTAACAAGCGGCTGATCAAAACACCCAAGCTGTATTTTTACGACACCGGACTGGCGGCGTGGCTGCTGTCCATCCAAGAGGCGCGGCAGATCGAGACGCATCCCCAGCGGGGGGCACTGTTTGAAAACTGGGTGGTCAGTGAAGCGCTCAAAGCCCGGTTCAACTGCGGGTTGCCTTCCAATCTGTATTTCTGGCGTGACCGGTCGGGGCATGAAGTGGATTTGCTGCTGGAACACCCCAACCGACTGACCCCGGTGGAAATTAAATCCGGCCAGACGGTGAATGCCGATTATTTCTCCGGTTTGGAATACTGGCTGGCGCTGGCCGAATCTCCTGCCGCGCGCGCCTGGCTGGTTTATGGCGGCAGTGAGGGGCAGCAACGCAAACAGACCCGGGTCATTTCGTGGCGGAATTTGCCGGCGCTGACGGATTTACAGCCAGGCGGCGAGAACGCGGGGCCAACCCTGTCTAATAGCGATACCAATAAACGGTAAGACTTCGCCAATCATAGCTAAACATAATTTGTGTTCACCCGCGCCAAAAAGGGTTAAAGTTTTCACGTCATGAGCAAAGCAATCCTGTTGGTCAATCTTGGTTCGCCCGACTCGCCGGCCGTGCCGGACGTACGGCGCTATCTGAATGAATTTCTCATGGACGGCCGCGTCATTGACGTGGCCTGGCCCATCCGCCGGTTTATCGTGGGGATGATTCTGATCAACCGCCCCAAGGAAGCCGCGCATGCCTATCAATCCATCTGGACGCCGGAAGGTTCGCCGCTGATCGCCACCAGCCGCAAGGTGCGGGAAAAATTGCAGGCGCGGTTGCAGGTGCCGGTGGAATTGGCCATGCGCTATCAGAACCCCTCCATCACGGATGTGATCCGCAAACTGGCGGCCAAAGGGGTGGATGACGTTTATTTGATTCCGCTCTTTCCGCATTATGCGATGTCCAGTTACGAAACAGCCGTGGTGCGGGTGCAGGAAGTGGCGGCCAAACTGGCGCCCAAAATGAAGATCACCGTGCAGCCGCCCTACGGCGACATGCCGGAATTCATTGCCGCGATGACGGCGGTGGCGGCGGACTATTTGCAGCAGGATTATGATCACCTGCTCTTCAGCTTTCACGGCATCCCCGAGCGGCATCTTAAAAAGTCCGATCCGACCGGCAACCATTGCCTGAACGGGGCCAATTGCTGCAAAACGCCGAGCGAGGCGCACAAATTTTGCTACCGCCATCAATGTTTCCGCACGGCGGAGGAATTTGCGAAGGCGGCGAAACTTCCGGCCGGCAAATGGTCGGTGTCCTTCCAGTCGCGGTTGGGCAAAGATCCCTGGCTGAAACCGTACACCGATTTCGAACTGGAACGACTGGCCAAGGAAGGCGTCAAAAAACTGCTGATCATCTCGCCGGCCTTTGTTTCGGACTGCCTCGAAACTTTGGAAGAATTGCGCATCCGCGGCAAAGAAACATTCATCGAAGCGGGCGGCCAAGAGTATGCGCAGATTCCGTGTGTAAATGAGCATCCGCTCTGGATTGACGCGCTGGAAAAGATGACGGCCAGATTTCTGGCGGCCTGAGCCGCCGAAAGAACCTGTTTATCGTTTGGGCCGGCCGCCAAAACGGAGCCGGACGGTTTCCTCGAGCAAACCGAGGAAGGACTTCTTCTTCTTGATCTTGTCGTCGGAGACAATGGGCTCGCACTTGTGGCTGCAAATCGGGCACAGGTAAAGGGCTTTGCCCCCTTGTCGGCGCATCACATGCACACAGGCCGTACACATGGTTTCATTGCAGTTGGTACACTGAAAGGTCACCCGGGTATCGGGATGCCGCACGCACAGGAACGAGCCGTCCTCCAACTGGACGGGGGCCGGCGGGATTTCCCGCTCGATTTTGGGAATGGCAATGTGCGCGTCGGTGGTTTCCACCCGGAGCTTGATGTCCCCGAACCGAAGTTCATGGCCGGGTTCCAGCCACAAATCCTTGATTGGCTGCTCGCCGAGGAACGAGCCGTTGGTGGAGTCGCAGTCGCGCAACAGAACGCCGTCGGCCGATAAAATCAACTCGCAGTGATGCGATGAGATGGTGGGATGCGGGATGATGAAGTCGCAATCGGGCGCCCGACCCACCCGGTTTACCCCCAAACGGAGTTCAAGTGTGGCCCCCGGCACTTCGGTTGATGTAATTACCAGCCTTGCCATATTTCGGATGTATGTTTCCCGTTTGGACCACTGATTGTCGAGCAAATACTCGACGTTAACGCCTTAGTGATACCAACATTTATCAATAGGACGCCCGCCACACCCGTCGCCTTTGATTTATTTTATTTTAAAACCCAATTAGAAATAATGGCAACAGCTTTATGGAAATATTATTTCGGATTATTTTCCGGTGAAAAGAGCGCGGTTAATTCCCACTGCCGGGGCTTCAGTATCCAGCCGGGAACGGACCAACCGGCAAGGTGGAAGGTTTGGCGGACGGGTTTCCAGCGGCTGACATCATAGCCGGTGAAGCGCAGGCTGGTGGCGCCATTGGTAAAGGTGTTGGCGGACAGGACATAATTGGTCGGCGCCACAAAAATCCACGGTCCCGGCTGCGCCAAAAAGTTGGTGACCTGTTCCGGCGTGGGCGACAGCAGCAGATAGTTGGTGGTGACACTGCGAAATTTCCAGACCAAACTCGCCTCGCCATAGTCCACACAGGCCACCCGGGTTTCCGGGCGCACCTGGGATTGCACTTCGCTCCAGATTTTATCACTCAGAAACAAGGGACGAAAACAGGCAAAGCCCAGCCAAGTGAGAGCGAGCGTGGCCACGGTCATGCCCGCCACCCGCCAGCCAAACCAGCGGCTGAAATCCGGCTGCCCCTCCATTTGCAAGGCGAGCCAGAAGGCCAGACAGGGAAACGCCGGCAGCGTGTAATGCGGCAGCTTGGTGCGCACCAGCGAGAAAACGATGAATACAATGGCCGCCTGCAACATCAGGTAACTCCCGAGAGCATCTTGCCGGCGTTCCGGCCACCAAGCGCGCAGCCGACCCGGAAACCGCAGGGACCAGGGGAAAAAGCTGAGGAAGAACGTCAGAAAATACAGCGGCAGCAACGCCACATAACCGATCCAGCCCGCCGCGCCATGGCCATCCACCACCCCCACGGAACGGTAAACGACATGCTGCCCCAGACCGATGGACAAATATGCGCCATGCGTCAGAATCACAGCGGGCAAGCCCCAAGCCAGGGTGATAGCCAGGGTGATCGCGATGCCCGTCCAGATTTGACCGGCCCGCAGCGTCACGGCTTCCGGATGGCGGCGGCGAAACAGGATGACTCCGGCGATGGGCAGCCAGGCGATGGGGCCTTTGGCGAGGAAACCCAAGCCGAGCGCAGTAAAAAACACCAGCCACCATGACCGCGGATGCTTCGCTTGCGGCCGGGTAAATTCCCATCCGCTCCACGCCGCGAGAGTCACAAAAAACACCATCGGCATGTCCGCCACAGCCAGCCGGCCATGGATCTGCGTCTGCAAGCAGGTCAGAAAAATCAGCGCCCCAAAGAAGCCGGCCCGCAATCGGTTGGCTCGCCGGCCCCATTCCACCAGCAACAGCGCGGTACCCACCGTAAAGCAAACCCCGGACAGCCGCGCCGTAAAATCACTTTCCCCGAGCAGCCGGTAAAACACGGTTTCGCACCAGTAAATCAGCGGAGGCTTGTCGAACCGGTAGTCGCCATTGAACCACGGGATGATCCAGTCGTGACGCTGAAGCATTTCGCGGCCGGCCTCGGCAAAGCGCGGTTCGTCGCGGTCCAGCAGGGGCAGCACCCAGTTGCCGCTCAATAGCAGCAGCAATCCCAGGGCTAAAACCACGGCACGGGGACGGGCGGCAAGTCTGGCTAAAATGGAGGACATGTGGCGGCGTCCCATTGAAGGATGACGCTGCCGGACGGTATGGTTTTCTGTTTCATTTTGCAAGCCGAACGCGCTAAAGTGGGAACCTCATGTTAGCTCCGCGCAACCAGTTTGAGGCGACGACGACGCTGGGAGTCAAACCCCGATGGCTGTTGGTGTCGCTGCTGCTGATCCTGCTGGCGTTTACGCTGGACCGGGTGGTGGATGATGCGCTGGATGTGCGCGGCCGGCCGGGTTTGGAGAATTTCGCGTGGTGGTGCTCCAAATTGGGGGAATGGTGGATCATCGGCCTCGTTGGGTTGCTGG
Source organism: uncultured Verrucomicrobia subdivision 3 bacterium (assembly GCA_903872345.1). Taxonomy (GTDB): domain Bacteria; phylum Verrucomicrobiota; class Verrucomicrobiia; order Limisphaerales; family UBA11358; genus UBA11358. The sequence continues at coordinate 22,571 of CAIQKM010000199.1, forward strand.
CGGCCGCGATCCAACTGCGGCGCCGGCAATTGGAAATGGCGCGGGGAATTTTATGCGCGATTGCCACGGCCGGCATCACCGGTTTGGCGGCCACCGTGTTGCGAACTTTCATCGGCCGGACCCGCCCGAGCAACACCTCGGTGCCGCAAGGGTTCTATGGCATCTGGCACCAAGGCCACTGGATCATCGCCCGGCCGGAGTTCAGCTCGTTTCCGTCGGGCCACTCGGCCACGGTGGCCGGGCTGGCCATGGCGGCCTGGATGATTGACCGCCGCGCCGGAGTGGTGGCGTGGGTCTTTGCCCTCGTGGTGATGTGGTCGCGCATTGCCACGGCCTGGCACCATCTTTCCGACGTGGTGGCGGCAATCGTCCTGGGCGTGTTGGGGGCGAAAATTATCTTCGGCTGGCTGACTCCCTTGATGTGTGTGTGGACCGAACGGTTCCGGCGGTGAGGCGACAAAACTTCAACTTCTACGTCCCAAACAGCCGGTCCCCCGCATCGCCCAGACCAGGCAAAATATACCCGACTTCATTCAACTCACGATCAATCGAGGCGGTAAAGATGGGCAGCGTCTTGTAATGCTTGTGTACGCAGGCAATCCCTTCCGGCGCAGACACCAAACTCACCAGCCGGATGCGCCGCCCGCCCCGTTCTTTGATGAGATCCAAAGCCGCCACGGCACTGCCGCCGGTGGCGAGCATGGGATCGATCAGGATGATTTCATGCTGCGAGAGATCCTTGGGCAGGCTGTTGTGATACAGGTGCGCGCGCAGTGTGCTTTCCTCCCGCTTCAACCCCAGAAACCCAACGCGGGCATGCGGTATGATATTGAGAATGGGATCCAACATGCCCAAGCCGGCCCGCAGCACGGGCACCAGCACCACCTCGCGTTCCAGTTCAACGCCCGTGGTGGTTTCCAAGGGCGTGCGGACGGAAACTTTTTTAACCCGCAACGAGCGCGTGGCTTCGTAGATCATCAACGTCGCGATCTCGCCCAGCAGGCGGCGGAATTCCGGCGACTGGGTCCGGTGGTCGCGCAGCCGGGTGAGGTTGTGCCGCACCAGCGGATGCGCGATGACCGTGACGTTTTTCATCAGTTCACAAAGGTCGGGGCCAGGTAATAGAGCAGACCCGCCTGCAACTTGGGCGGCTCGATGCCCAGGCTCAGCTTGATGTCATGGGACTGGCTGCTCTGGCCAAACATCGAGAACAAATCCGAGATGTCATAGCGCTCGCGATATTCCACGAGGTTGGAATCGGGAATGTGCGCCAGCTTTTGCGCGCGATCCACGGCATCGTCAAAGTTGCCCAGCTCATCCACCAGCCCGAGATCCAGCGCCTGCTTGCCGGAAACGACGCGACCATCGGCATAATCCTCCCAGTTGTCGGCGAGGGCTTTGCCTTCTTTTTTATTCAACGCATGGGCGGTGGAACGGCCCTCGGCCACCACGCCTTTGAATTTTTCATAGGTCTCGTTGATGAGCCCTTGAACCATGTCATGTTCGCCGGCAGGGATTTCGCTGGGGGCGCGTTCGCCGCTCAACATATCCTTATATTTGCCGCTCTTGTAGGTCATGGGCGCCACGCCAATTTTGTCCATCAGGCCCCGGTAATTCCAGCCGTGCATGATCACGCCGATGCTGCCGGTGAGGGTCAGTTCATTGGCCACAATCCAGCGGCAGCCGGAGGAAATGTAATATCCGCCGGAAGCCGCGAGGCTGCCCATGGAGCAGATGACGGGCTTTTTGGTGTCGTCTTGGAAATCACGAATCTCGCGGTAGATTTCGTCCGAGGCCAGCACTTCCCCGCCGGGGGAATCCATCTTGAGGATGACCGCCTTGACGCGTTTGTCGTCTCGGGCCTGGTCGAGCTGGGCGGCGACGAGGTCCACCATGTTGTTGCCGGTCTGGTCAAATTCGTGGCTGGTGATGATGCCATCAATGGAAATGACGGCGATTTTGTTCGCCGACTTGTTGTTCTCCAGGGAGTACTCATCCAGCTTGGGCCCGGCCTCGCGGGCGGAGCCGAAGGCCTCGCCGCGAAGATTGTGATTAAAACCCCGGGTGAAGGGGCGAACCAGCAGGGCCAGCACGCAAAACCCGAGCAGGACAAACAATATGATGGAGACTACCATCCAGCCGTAACTCTTACGCGGCTTGGCGGGCAATGGCGGAGTAATCACTGGCGGCGGGGGCAACGGCGGCAAGGGTGGCGGCGGCGGCACCGATGAGGGGAGCGGCGGTATATCCATAGTGCTGGCACACTAACCCAAACCCGCCGGAGCGGCAAGGCGGTTTCGGAAGGAAACATCCAACGCATCCAATGAATAAGTCACCAGTACTGATGGACCAAGGGCTTGATATCGCGCTCGTAGAGGGCGTTGATTTTCTTGAGGGTGGGACGGGACAGCGGCTTAAGGTCCGAGGCGGCGATGTTTTCCGTGACCTGATCCGGCCGTTTGGCGCCAGGGATGGCACAGGTAACGGCGGGAAACTCCAGAATCCAGCGCAAAGCAAACTGAGCCAGGCTGGCCCCCCGGGGAACGAGCGGCCGGAGGGCTTCCACGGTTTTCAGGCCGGTAGCGAAATCCACGCCGGAAAAGGTTTCGCCCCGGTCAAAAGCTTCGCCATGGCGGTTGAAATTCCGGTGATCGTCCTTGGCGAAATGATGATGGCGCGACATTTTGCCGGACAACAGCCCGGAGGCCAGCGGCACGCGGGCCAGAATGCCCACCTGGCGGCGTTGCGCCTCGGCAAAGAACAGGTCCGCCGGCCGCTGCCGGAACATATTGAAAACAATCTGCACCGTCTGAACATTCGGATACTCAATGGCTTTGAGTGCCTCCTCCACTTTTTCCACGCTCACACCGTAGTGCCGGAGCTTGCCGGCTTTCACGAGGTCATCGAGGATGCCGAACACTTCCGGCGCATAGAAAACATCCGTGGAAGGGCAATGCAGTTGCAGCAGGTCAATCGCCTCGGTGTTCAGGTTTTTGAGACTGCGGTTAATGAAGGCGGTGAGATTCTTGCGGCTGTAACCGGCGAGGGTTTGCTGGGGCAGCCGGCGACCGGCCTTGGTGGCGATGTAAAACGTCTCCTTCCGTTCCTTTTTAAGCTTCGCGAGCAACCGTTCGCTATGGCCATCGCCATAGACATCGGCGGTATCGAAGAAATTGACACCCCCGTCCAGCGCGGCGTGCAGGGCGGCGAGGGATTCGGCATCATTCACGTTGCCCCAGGCGCCGCCAATGGCCCACGCGCCAAAACTGATTTCGGAAACTTTCCAGCCGGTACGACCCAAGGAACGGTAATGCATGACGGCAACGTAATAAATTGGAAAACTTCCGCAAGCGTTTGCTCGCGGAAAGGACGGGTGAAAGCGAATGGCTCCCAGCCAGTCGCCAACAAGGCAAGTGGTCGCCCCGGCAAATTTCATGGTCTGTCCGGCGCTTTTTGCTTTTGCTTTTTCCGCCCGCCGCCAACATAAGGCCATGGAATTGACCGCCGCCGAAATCCGGACCGCCGTCCTCGCCGCCCTGGCCGAGGACATCGGCCCGGGGGATGTCACGACTTTGGCCACCGTCCCGGAGCAGAGCCGCGCCCGGGCCGTGATGCGCGCCCGCGAACCGCTGGTCGTCGCCGGGCTGGCCATTGCCGAGGCCGCCTTTCGCGAACTGTCGGCGGACATTGAATTCAAAAACGCCAGTCGCGATGGCCAGTCGCTCAGCGCGGGCGAAACGTTGCTGGAAATCCAGGGACCGGCCCGCGCCCTGCTCACCGCCGAGCGCGTGGCCCTGAACTTTGTCCAGCGCCTCTCCGGCGTGGCCACGGCCGCGTCCAAATATGCGGCCGCCGTGGCCGGCACCGGCGCCCGGATTCTGGACACCCGCAAAACCACACCCGGCTGGCGGCGATTCGAGAAATATGCCGTCGCCTGCGGCGGCGCCACCAATCACCGCACGGGCCTCTACGACTTGGTGCTCATCAAAGATAATCACTTGGCCGCCCTGCGCGACGCCCAACCCAACGCCATCGCCGCCGCCGTGCAACGCGCGCGCGCACACTCCCCGCAACTGAAGGTTGAGGTGGAAGCCGACACCCTTGAACAGGTCGCCCAAGCGGCGGACGCCGGCGCGGACATCATCCTGCTGGACAACATGACCACCGCGCAATTGACGGAAGCCGTGCGCATCATCTCCGGCCGCGCCCGCACCGAAGCCAGCGGCGGGGTGAATCTGCAAACCGTCCGCGCCATCGCCGAAACCGGGGTGGATTTCATTTCCGTCGGGGCCATCACCCATTCGGCCAGAGCAGTAGATATTGGGTTGGATTTTGAAGGGTCATGATCGGGGATTACCTGACGGCCAGCGAAACCCCTCTGAAGCAACTCTCCGCGAACTCGCTGCCGGAGCTTTAGGCAAAATTACTTCAAGCGGCGGATTCGCTCGAAGCGGGGCGCGGCGTGGACGGAGAAAAGATATTTTCCCGCCTGCGCCAGCGGAGCAAAGCCCGCCACTACCCGGCCTGTGTATGCGCTGCGGCTGGCTTTTCAGCCGCGCACTGCCAGCGAACAATTTTAGCTCACACCCTTGCCCGGGTATTCAACCCATTTGCCTGTAACCTTCCACCGGTTTTCCCTAAAATCAGGGTGCATGGTCTCAACCAAAAACACCAGTTCCGCCCCGGTCAATCCCCGGGCCGTGTTTGCCACCACGCACTGGTCGGTGGTGCTAACGGCGGGTACGCACCATGACACGACGCGTTCCCGCGATGCCCTGTCCCGGCTTTGTCAGATTTATTGGTATCCGCTTTACACCTATGTCCGCCGCCGGGGTTATGGCGCCCATGACGCGCAGGATTTGACCCAGGCCTTTTTCGCCCGTCTGCTGGAACGAAATTGGGTGGCGGATGCGGATTGCGAGCGCGGCCGTTTCCGCACTTTTCTGCTCACGGCGATGAGCCGGTTTCTCTCCGATGAATGGGACCGCCTGCGGGCGCAGAAACGCGGCGGCGGCGTGGTGCATGTGCCCGTGCAACTGGATACCGCCGAAACCCGGTATGGCCATGAACCGGCCACGGAGGAGACCCCGGAACAAAGCTACGAACGCCGCTGGGCGCTGACGCTCCTCGATACCGTCCTGCAAAACCTGCGCGCCGAATACGAACGCGCCGGCAAAGGCGAACTGTTTGCCGGCTTGAATTCCTGCCTGGTCGGCGGGCGCGAATCACAACCCTACGCGGAATTGGCCGGGAAGCTGGGGATGACGGAAGGCGCGGTGAAAGTGGCCGTCCACCGGCTGCGCAAGGATTACCGGCAATTGCTGCGGACGGAAATCGCCCAGACGGTGGACGGGACGGAGAATGTGGACGACGAACTGCGGCATCTTTTTGCCGTGCTGGCCAGACCGGGCGCATGACGCCGGCGGAATGTAGCGGCGGGCATCTTGCCCGCCGTGGAGCCGGCGCTTCCAGCCCGGCGGAAATGACTCCGCTGCCACAAGTGGTTGTTTATTTGCAAGGAGCTGGGCAGTATCACGGTTCTCCCCGGGCGGCAAGATGCCGCCTTCTACGGCAGGCAAGGATGCCCGCCGCTACGGTGCCGTGCCCAGATTGGAACGTTTCCTTGCCCGAAATATTCTGCTTTAATCACGTCCGCCGGTAACCTTTCACCCGATATTCCTAAGCAGGGGGTGAACGGAATACTATGGATACCAAAAGCATTTGCCCCAGTTGCCAGAAGCCGCTCGCCCCGGATGTGCCGATGGGCTTGTGCCCGGAATGCCTCATCAAGGCGGGCTTTCCCACCGGCGGAGATACCGAAACCGGCGCAAGATCCGCGTTTACCCCGCCCACAGTCGAAGCGATTGCCAAACTGTTCCCGCAGCTCGAAGTCTTGGAACTCATCGGCAAGGGCGGCATGGGCGCCGTTTACAAGGCCCGGCAAAAGCGGCTCAATCGCTTCGTTGCGCTGAAAATCCTGCCGCCCGGCATCGGCCAGGAACCGGCCTTTGCCGAACGTTTCACCCGCGAAGCCCAGGCGCTGGCGCAACTCAACCATCCTGGCATTGTGACGCTGTATGAATTTGGCGAGACGGAAGGCCAGTTTTATTTCCTCATGGAATTTGTGGATGGCGTGAATTTGCGGCAACTGCTGGCGAACAGCCGCGTTTCCACGCGGGAAGCGCTGGCCATCGTGCCGCAAATCTGCGATGCGCTGCAATTCGCGCATGATCAGGGCATCGTTCACCGCGACATCAAGCCGGAGAACATTCTCATGGACCGGCGCGGGCGCGTGAAGGTGGCGGATTTCGGGCTGGCCAAGATTATCGGCAGCGAGGCGACTTCCCCGTTCGGAGTTCCGCTTTCAGGCGGCCCGGACCGGCTAAAGCCGGAACTCCAAACCCTGACCGACGCCGGCAAGGTCATGGGCACGCCGCAATACATGTCGCCGGAGCAGATTCAGGCGCCGGGCGAGGTGGATCACCGGGCGGACATCTACGCGCTGGGCGTGGTGTTTTATCAGATGCTCACCGGCGAACTGCCCGGCAAACGCTTTGTCGCGCCTTCGTCGAAAGTGCAGATCGATGTGCGGCTGGACGAAGTGGTGTTGCGCGCGTTGGAAAAGAATCCCGCCCTCCGCTACCAGCAGGTCAGCGAAGTGAAGACGCTGGTGGAAACGATTGTGGCCACGCCGCCCGGTAGCAGCCGACGCGAGGAGGCTCAAACGGAAAATTCAGAAAGCGGGAAACCTGACGAGTTTTCGACAGCCATGGCTGCCTCGGAAGATAAAAGCCTCGGCGAGCATATCATTAAATGGTGCTGGATTATCCTTACTTCGGCGTTGGCCGTTCTTTTTGTTTATTATGAGACAGGAAGCAAACTATGGACTTACTGGAAAGCTTGCTTCGCGATAGTGGCCTTTGCGTCGTTTGTGGAATATCTCTCCCGTGACTTTCGCAAACGGAGTGTTAAAAAAGCGGCAATCGAAAATCCGAAATCGGAAATGGTCCCGCATTTTTCGCAAACGGCCATTGTGGGTGCGGCTTGGGCGGCCTTCGCCTTGATTTCAGCCATTCAAATTCTTGCTGTCCGGCATATTTCACTGGAAGCACTTAACGCCTCCGTATGGTGGAGGGTGTTAAATCTTTTTGGCCAGCCCGTTCTTGCGCTGACGGCGGTTCCCGGCACAACCATGCTCGGCTGGATGGCCGTCTCGCAAATCCGGCGGTCGGCGGGCAAACTGCACGGCCTGTGGCTGGCGGTGTTTGATGGGTTGCTGTTTCCTCTGCTGGCGTTGGATGCACTGATTGTCGGCGCATTTTATCTTGGATTTCTGCTGACCGCCAAGGAATGGAAGCATTTTCACTCCGCACCCAATGGCATTGGAATCCCACTACTGTTGCTCATTCCAATCGTTTTAGGAGTCGTCGCCTTGGCGGATTTTTTCATCATCCGTCTCGTCTGGCGCGCGGTGAACAAGGGCGGCGCGGGCGTCCCGCCGGCTGCGCCGGCACGCCGGAGTTACCCGGGCAAACAGAAGGGTATTGGTTTAGGTGGCTCTGTGCTGATCGGCGTGGTGCTGGTCCTGTTGCTGCTAGTGCTCAAGGTTCATCATCAGCTTTCAACAATCGACCAAATCGTCGCCAACCCATCGGGTGAGGCCGGAACGCGTGAATTGAGCGGCCCGCCGTTCGTAGCGCGGTTGCATCAAGCGGAGGTGGAACTGGTGGCCGTCGGCAACCAGCCATGGACGAACCCGGTTTGCTGGCTGCCCAACGGCACGCTTTCGGGCAAGCCGTTTCCGTCAACAGATATGACTTTGAACGGATCGTCGGAGAACCGGGAAATGAAAAAAATTGCGTTCCGGATTCGCAATGAAAGCACCAACGAGATTTCTTATCCGGTCTGCCGCGTCAATGAAGAGTCAGGCGTCTCGCCGCAAGGTTCGGGCTGGCAGCCGGTAGACCCGTACCATCCGGATGATGGCTATTACCAAACCATCGCCTGTCCGACCAACGTCGCGACGATGAATGTCTCTTTGGGCTTAGCCAACGGTGCTTGGGAAACCGCCATTACTTTACGCCACGACAATGGTCTGGGCGGGGCGGAGTCCTTTGCCTCCCCGACGGAAGGTGAATGGAGTGCGACCTACAATGCCGTTATCGGGCAAAATGATGTGGCGATCAATTGCAACTACACCAAGAGCACGAACTGGGCGTCGCGGATGGTTGCTGTAAACGAGGGTGGCAAGATCACGGTGATTCCGGAAAACTCCTCCAGTTTTTCAGCACTCCAAACCGGTGGAATGCTGATGGTGTCGTCCAACGAATTTGCGCAGATCAAGGAATTCCAGTTGCAGCGGCGCAAGTATCAATGGGCCGAGTTCCGCAACGTCGCACTGCAACCCGGCCTGGCGACGTCGGTGACGGTGAAGGAGAACATTGTAAAGCCCGTTGCCACCATTCAGCCTTCAGCTCAACCGACGAAGGTGGCGCCGCCATTTGACACCGTGATTGAATGCGTGGTAACCAATGCGTTCAGCTTCGCCACCGGCGGGCAGAGCCAGGTTGCGTGGGCCGATGGCAAACGGCTGGAGCTTTCCTGGGGTGCGAGCGGTATGGATAAAGAGAAATTCCTGCGGGAGCACGATATTGACCTCTTTACTGACGACGGTCGAGGTCTCTACGGAATTGACATCAAAGTCACCCGTGCCACGTGGAGTCCGCAAATCTCCGTTGAGCAAATTGCCGGGCAATTGCAATCCTCCAACCGTTATACCCTGTATGGCTTGTCCGGTGTGTGCTTTACGACCCCGGGAACCACGCCCGCTTACTGGTTTGAAACCCGCACCGGCCGCAAGGGCATTTTGCAAATCACCGGCTTCACCGAAAACCCGCGCGGTGTAAAGATTCGCTACAAACTGATGCAAAACACCGTCACGACGGCCACGCCTGTCAGTATGCCGCCCGCCGCCGCGCCCCATCTTTCCTTCGGCCCGGTGATTGAGCGGTTGCTAATCCCTTTCGACGATAACCCGGCCCAAGCCTGTTTGGATTTGGGCAGCGGTGAGTATCATTCTCCTTCCACGAATCTGGCCGACGGCATTCGCCGGCTGGCGGACCATGATAATGGCCAGCCCTTCAGCGACCTCAACACTTCCGGAGATGAGCGGTGTGCCTGGCTGAAAGCCAGCGGCGTGGATTTGATCGGCGGGCTTGGCCCCGATGGTCACGCTGAATTCAAATATATCGGCCAGCCGCCGACCTATGAAAATGGGTGGACTTCCTTTGACCGCGCCGATCCTAAAAAGGTTGTTCAAATGCTGCAAGCGTCTCCGTTTTATGCGGGCGACCAACCCAATCTGCCGGCGGTCTATGTCAACGCCATCAAACCGCAATTGGAGTCGGTCAAGAATGCAAAATTCATCTTGTTCCGCACTCATGATGGCGATGTGGGCATCTTCCAAGTGCTCGGTGAAAGTCAAAACCCGCGCGGCGTGAAGATTCGTTACAAGCTGGTGCAAAACATTGTCACCACGGCCACCCCCGTCAGCCTGCCGCCCGTCGCCACGCCCGATCTTGCCTTCGGCCCGGTGATCGAGCGTACACTTTCAGCAGATCCGGGCCTGCCACCGACATTTTTGCGCCTGCACGATGGCTCGTTGGTTTTTCCACCCACCGCATCGAAGACGCAGTCCGCGAAAGCGTTTGCCGATTGGTGGCGGAGCACGCAAGCGGATTTCATGGCGGCAGTCATGGAGAAGAAACATTTGCTGGTAACGCTCGAAAATGACGGGGCGAAATTTGCTCCCATCCAAGGAGACAAATGGGACAGCGCCACGGTTGCAGAATTGGCGGATAGTCTGAAAAACGGAACTTCGCTGCAAGCAGTCGGCGAAGGCGGCATCATCTCGTACGTGCTGCCCGAACCCGTGCTACTGCCAGCGACGTTCGCGGTTGAATCGCGAACCGGCGAAACCGGCCTCCTGCAAATCACCGGCTTCGCCGAGAACCCGCGCGGCGTGAAACTTCGCTACAAGCTGGTTCAATCATCAGCCCAGCCGGCACCGGATCTGACAAACCTTGAACAGCAAATCCGAACCGGTTTGGAATACGAGCCAGTGGTTTGGTGCAAGGATGCCATGGTGCGCTCGGTGTATCTCGATGACACGAAGCGCCGGGCTGTCGTTGTCATGGACGATCCTGAAATTGGCCGTCAGAACGTCGTGCTAAAGGCTGATGATGCGGGACTATTTGAAGGCTCGTTGCACGGCCCGGACAAACCATGGTGGTACCCGATCGCTGTGCTGCCGGCCGACAGCGCCCGACTGGAAGCCGAATATCGCGCCTTACCCGCAGGAGACGCTTTTGAACCGGATTGCGAACTGGCCGTTCTGCGTCCGGCGGATGTCGCCTGGTGTTTGTTGGGGATTGATTTTGACACGGGGAAAACGATCACCGTTCCCAATGATATTGCGGGAAAACCGGAGGATGATATCGAATCGCTCCGCAGCCAAGAAGTGTTGAAGCGTTGGGCGCTTGAACATCACGTGGATGCCTTTGCTCGATTCACTACCAATGAGCTGGGATTCACGTTTTTTGACACGCCCACGCATCTGCTTTATCTCACCAAAGGCTGGCAACGTTTAAAGCCGGATCGAATCAAGCGGGCGTTTGTGTCTGGAAAACTGCCAGGCTCGGGCCGTTTGGGTGACAAACTAACCAACTACTTTGATAATGGTGGTGTTGCCGTTGCCTTCCGCACCCATGAAAACAGGCTGGGCGCCTGGCGAATAGGCGGCAAGCTGGGCGACCCTTTAAACCCGCGCGGTGTGAAGATCCGCTACAAGCTGGTACAAGCGGACAACACGGCCTTTGCCAAATCACCGGCACCCACGAACGCCCCCGCTGCGGAACAAATCACCGATCAGTCAATCGCGCGGCTGAAACTGCAGCAGGCGGAATTGGCTGTCAAAGACGCCGAATTAAAATTTTCCGTTGGAACCCTCACGGAATATGAGCTTAAAAAAGTAAAACTGTCACGCGACATTGCCGCGGCTGAGGTCAAGGGCGACCCGACGGAGGTTGCCCGGCTCACACTGGCGGTGGCCGAATTGGATTTGGACGTCGTTGGCAAAAAGGTTGCCTTTGGTCTGGCCCCGCAGTCGGAATATGACCAGGCCAAACTCGCCCGCGACTCGGCGGCGGCCCGCTATAAGTTGGCGCAAAGCACAGCTGATCCCAGCCACAGATAGCCGCGCTCCGTCAGATTGCATCCGCCCTGCCGTTAAATTTTTTCGCGATTTGGACAGGCTGAAAAAATAAATCCTGCGCCCTCCCTCCCCAAAATCAAAACTTTGCGCTTTGAACTTGGGCCGCAAACCCCTATACAAATCCCATGCAGCCTACACTCCTGGGCGAGGGCGGACCGGTCATCTGGCTGATTCTGGTCGCCGCCGCCATCGCCGCCGCCGTGTTTATTGAACGGGCGCTCTATTGCCACCGTTCGCAGATCAACTCCGCTGAGTTTCTCAACGGCGTCCGCACCGTCATGAAACGGGGCAACGTCGTGGAGGCCATCTCCATTTGCGATGCCACGCCCGGCCCGGTCGCGCGCCTGGTCAAAGCCGCCATTCTCACCCGGGAACTCGGCCGCGACCGCGTGCGCGAATCCGTGGAGGAAGCCGGCCTCACCGAAGTGCCCCGGCTGGAGGAAAAGCTGAATTTGCTCGCCACCATCGCCCAAATCGCGCCGCTGCTCGGCCTGTTCGGCACCATCATCGGCTTCATTGACGTCTTCAAGCACCTCGAAGAAAAGGGATTGTATTCCAACATCCTTTTCATGTCCGGCGGGGTGAAGCAGGCGCTCATTTGCGCGGCGGCGGGCATCGCCGTGGCCATCCCGGCCCATGCGGGGTATAACTACCTCGTCAGCCGCGTAAACAAGATCGTCTTGGATATGGAACGCGCCGCCGCCGAGATCGTCAATATCGTCACCGAAGACGGCAAATGAAATTCCCGCGCAACGCCAAGATCCTGCGCAGTCCGTTTGACATCGCGCCCTTTGCGGCGGTGTTTTTCCTGCTGGTCATCTTCGTGATGCTGGGCGGCCTGATGCCGGTGCCGGGCATTCCGCTGGACCCGCCGGCCGTGGCGAATCTGCCCGGCGTGGACAAGCCGGTTGTGGCCGTGGCCGTGGACAGCCAGGGCACGCTGTATTACCAAAATAAAATGATCACCGAGCCGGAGCTGACCAACAGCCTGGCCGCCGCCCGCGCCGCCGCCCCGGAACCGCCCACGCTGGTCATTCACGCGGACAAGCAGGTGACGTACTGGACGCTTACCCATCTCGTGGGACTGGCCCGCACGGCGGGCATTACCAACACCCTGCTGGCCACCCTGCCGCGCGTCACCGATCCGCCGCTCCGCCATGAATGAGGCGCCCGCAGATCCCCGGCCGTTGTCGCCCCCCCCGCCGTCGGACGCGGGCTGGCCGTGGCGAAAGCTGGCGTGGCTGGCCGTCTTTCTCTTCGCGGCGCACGTCGGCGCCCTGTTTGTTTTCGGCGGCAAAAAACCGGTAACCGCGCGGGCGGTGATCAACCTTGTGCCGCATTTGCAACTGACGAGCGCCGGCGATGAACTGATCGCGCTCGGCGACCCGACCCTTTTTGTGCTGCCGCATCCCGATGATTTTGGCGCCCCCCTCTGGCAGCATCCCGCCGACCGGATTCGGCCCGCTTTTCATTACACCGAAGACCCGGAGTTTTTGAAGTTGAACCCGGAAACGCTGGGGGCCGCGTTCCAGGAATTCGTGCAGACCAACCGGTTTGCGCCCTACGCTCCCGATTTCAAACCGGCCTTGCAACTGACTGCGCCCGCCCTCACGGACGAACCGGCGGTCACCGCCTCAACCTGGCGCATTACGGGCGAACTGGCCCGCCGGCCGCTGCTGGACACTCCGGCGCTGCCCGCGCTGGCTTACAATGATGTGCTGCCTCCCAGCAAGGTGCAGGTGTCGGTGAATGCGGAGGGATTTGTGGCCTCGCTGGTGCCGCTGCCGCCGGAGAACGCGGTGGAAGCCAAGCAACGCGCCGAAGTGGGGGAAACCAACGCGCTGCGCATCGCGCGCAAACTGCGCTTCGCCCCGGCGGCGCGGGCCACCTTCGGGGAAATTATTTTCAACTGGCACACCGTGCCGCTGCTCACCACCAACACACCATGAGCATCTCGCACTTGCTATCCGGCTACGTGGCCATGGCGCTGGGCGCCCTGTGCGTGGTGGGGATTCTCTCGGAAATGCGCCGGCGACGTTTTGGCCCCGCGCATCCCGAAGACCGCGTCTTCCGCTGCCGCAAATGCCAGCATGTTTACACGGATGATGCCGATGTGGACCGCTCCCGCTGCCCGCACTGCGGGAAGCTCAATGAGCCAATTGTATTTTAGCCGGAACGGTTCGCGTAAGGGGCTATAGGTTACAACTGCAAGGCCATGCATCGGGCGTATGCGAAACTGGCGCTGATGAGACTGCCGCCGTTGGAACAACACGAACAAACGGCGAAAAATTAATGAAGAAAATTGAGCCTGGCCCGGCCGGTGCTGACCCGGTCCGGCGCCCAAGGCGATTTAGGCTGGTCATTTGATTTCCAATTATCATGTGGTTAAGGATTTGGCAAAGATTCGTTTATTCACGAGCGTAAGTTTGATTGATGTCAAAGTGGTTCTCCCCCGAATTGGGGGTGAATTTGCATTTATTCTCCGTCGTTCCATTTATATCTTTCGCCTGTGAAATTATTCAAACGGCAGCGCATCACGGGCATTTCCATCCTCGGGATTTTGGCGTTGGCCCTCTGCGTGACGCTGGCCGGACGCGCGGTACAGGCCATGGATTACACCGCCGTTTTCAACGCTCCGCCGCAGCATGTGCCAACGTCGAGGATGCCGGACGGGCCGCTGCTGGGCAACGGCGACGTCGGCGTGGTGCTGGCCGGGCCGCCGGAGATGCAGACATTCTACATTGGCAAAAACGATTTCTGGACGCGCAATCCCGGCAACGCCATGGTCATCAATGTTGGCTGCGTCGAGTTGGACATCCCTGCGTTACAGGGGGCGACTTACCGGCAAGAACAGGATTTGGCGCAAGCCGAGGTGTGTGGGACATTCACGAAAGGCCGCATGACCGTCCGCACCCGGTCGTGGGTGGATGCGAATGAAAATTTGTTGGTGGTGCAAGTGCAATGCGAAGGTGCGCCAGCTGCATTCTCGGTCCGGCAATCCGTCGGCCTAAAGGATTCTGGCAAGACATTAAGCGCCGGAGGTGATAAACGTGTCAACGCGGCGCCCCGTTCGACCAGCTGGTTCACGCATCGAGCCGATGAGTTGCCCGGCAAAAGCCGCGAAGTGGCGGTGGTGACACGAATCATCGGCGCAAATAGTTTGGAGATGACGCTTCAGCCGGGCGAAACCGCCACGGTGGCCACGGCGATATTGAGCGACCTGGATGCGAAGGAATTTCTGCCGGCGGCGAAGGAATTGGTGGCCGGGCTGACCCCGGAAAAGTTGGCGGGATTGGCGGCGCGGCACCGGGCGTGGTGGTCGGACTTCTGGGCGCGGTCGTTTATTGAAATACCGGACAAGGAAATCGAGAAACATTGGTATGCGGCGCTGTATGTCATGGGTTCGTGCAGCCGCCCCGGCAAAGTTGCGCCGGGGCTGTGGGGCAACTGGGCGACGACGAACGCTCCGAACTGGCATGGTGATTTTCATTTAAACTACAATTTCCAAGCGCCGTTCTATATGGTTTATTCCGCCAACCATGCGGACTTGTCGCTGCCGTTTTACGAAGCGATTTTGGAGTCAGTTCCCAACGGACGTGCGATGGCACAACGTCACGGCTGGAAAGGCGTTCATTTCCCGGTGTGCATCGGTCCATGGGGGCTTGCGCCAGAAAACCCGGACGGCGACTGGGGGCAGCGTTCGGATGCAGCGTTCGCGGCACTGAATTTCATCTGGGAATACCAATACACACAGGACACGAATTTTCTACGGAAGACCGCCTATCCGTATCTGCGCGAAGCCGCCGAGTTCTGGGAGGATTATCTGAAGTTTGAGAATGGCCGCTACGTCATTTACAACGACTCAATCCACGAAGGTTCCGGGCCGGACATGAATCCGCTGCTGTCGCTCGGCCTCGTCCGCACGCTGTTCAAGAACATGGTTGTGATGAGCCAGGATCTCGGTGTGGATGCGGAGTATCGTGCGAAGTGGCAGGACATCTGCGACAAGATCAGCGCGTTCCCGGTGCAGGAGCGCGAAGGCAAGACCGTTTTCCGCTATGCTGAAAAAGGCATGGCATGGAACAACGGCAACACGCTTGGCATCCAGCACATATTTCCCGCCGGCGCGATCGGCTTGGACAGCGACCCGAAGCTGCTGGAGATCAGCCTCAACATGATTGATGGAATGCACCGTTGGGCCGATTACAACGGTTTCTCATCCTGGTATACCGCCTGCGCCCGCGTGGGCTATGATCCGAAAATGATTTTGGAGAAGTTGCGGGCTGAGTGCGACAGGCATTCGTTCCCGAACCTGCTGCTTTACTACGGCGGCGGCGGCATCGAAAACTGCGGAGGGTTTCTTGCCATCAATGAAATGCTGCTGCAAAGCCACGAGGGTGTGATCCGGTTTTTCCCTGACTGGCCGCAGGATGAGAACGCGCGTTTCGGCAATCTCCGCGCCGTTGGCGCGTTTCTGGTGTCGGCAGAACTGAAGGACGGCGTGGTGAGCGGCGTAAAGATTGTCAGCGAGAAAGGCCGCGACTGCGTGGTGCAAAACCCGTGGCCCGGGCGGGCAGTCCAACTCGTGCGGAACCGCAACATCGAGGAATTGGAAACGCGCATCGGCAAACGCTTCACGTTCAAAACAACCCCTGGCGAACGCATTGAACTAAAGCCGCAAATTAAATCGCATTGAGTATGTTTTTATGAATATCAAATCTTGCGTTATCCCGGCCCTCCGAATTTTGGCGCTTGCCCTTTTCCAGCCGTTGGCCGGCCACGCGGGAGGATCAATAAAAATTTTGAGGTGCTGAATTTTGGTAATTGCCGGATTTCGGATCATGACAAGGCCGCACAAACACGACGGAAACATCGACATCCGGCAGAACGGCGTGGACGGCTTGCTGGAGACGGGCCTCGATTTGTTTGTGGAGCAACACGGGGTTATTTAAGCACGGATGGGCACGGATAAACACAGATGAGCATTGGCCATCGCTGGCGGACTATCCGGTGGGGAGATGTTCGACGGGTGGTTGAATAATCCAGGAAACAGCCTAGCCGTTACTCACGCTCACCAACCTTCTCTTCGAGAATCCCAACGGGATTCCGGCCCAAAGCCCAGGGTTGCGAGGCACGAGCTACCCTGGGTGCCGCAAGAAACACCTTCAACCACAACGCGGTTGCGGCCTCAACTGTGTAGACAGATCCAACCAGACCGGGCTCACCGCATAGGTTGATTCGCCGCCCATTTCAATTCGCTCCCGCCGCATCCAGCGGCTTGAAGAAACGTCCCGCGCGCGGCAGCCACCCTTCGGTTTTATCCAGCGACAGCACCACATCCGTGGCTTTGCCCACGATGCGTTTCCGCTGCACCGTCCCGAAAAAGCGGGAATCAAAACTGTTGTCGCGATTGTCGCCCATCATGAAATACTGCCCGGCCGGCACCTGCACCGGACCGAACGTCCGCTTCGCCGGCAGGCTCGGAATCGCCATCACCGCATGCGTATGCGTTGGTAATTGTTCCGTGGCAAACTGGCTTTGCAGTTGTTCATCGGCGGAAAGCTGTTCGGCAACACCCGTGCCGGCGGGGGCATATTCAACGGGCTTGCCGTTGATAATGAGCTGTTCATCCCGCAATTCGATGACATCGCCGGGCAGGCCGACTACGCGTTTCACGAGCCGGGTTTCATCCTTGGGCGAATAAAAAACCACAATGTCGCCGCGCTGCGGATTTCCCCACTCGGCCAGATGCCAGGTGGTGAAGGGCACTTTGAGATCGTAGGCCAGCTTGTTCACGAACACGCGGTCGCCCTCCAGAATGGTTGGCTTCATGGACCCGGTGGGCACGTCATTCCAATCGGCCAGCGAGGAACGAATGGAGAACAGCACCAGCGCCATGACGAGGATGGGCCGGATTTCCTGCCGCCAGTATTGGCGGACCCGGGGGCTGAGCAGAGCTTGCTTCATGCTGGATTTGACCCGTCCGGTCGGCGTGCGTTCAATTTGGCCGGCCAGAAATGTTATAAGCCATGCTAAACATGATTTTAGCCGAATATTCGCCAGCAGGCAGAGTTGGACCAACCTGACTCATGGCAAGATTCGGGCGATTCGTACCGTCAGAGGGTTAATTCATCCCATTTGTTTTGCAAAAACGACCCGGCAAACTAGATTAAACCTAAGACAAAATTTTATGAAGTTTCCCTCAAAAGGTGTCTTATTGTGTTTATTTTTGTGGAATCTCGTTGGCGGCGGCGGGGGCGCCCTGGCACATCCGATGCAGGAATATGTCGAAGGCGATGTCCTCATCACCTTCAAGCCCGGGGCCGATCTGGCCGCCGGCACCAACGCACTGGCCCGCCATTCGCTGGCGTTGAAAAAACATTTTGCGGAACTCTCCCGCCTCCGGGGCAAGCATTCCGGCCTGGCTCACGACAACACGCGCACCACCGCGCAATTGATCGCCGAATTGCAGGCCGACCCCGCCGTGGAAACCGCGGAGCCCAATTATCTTCGCTGGGTCACCGGCATCCCCAACGACACCCTGTTTACCAACCTGTGGGGCCTGCATAACACCGGCCAGACGGTGAATGGCAATGCCGGCACCAGCGGTGCGGACATCCGGTTTGTGCCCGCCTGGGCGCTGGCGCGTCCCACCACCAATCCCGTAGTGGTGGCCGTCATTGACACCGGCGTGGATTACACCCACCCGGATTTGGCGAGCAACATGTGGACCAATCCCGGCGAAATTCCCGACAACGGCATTGATGACGATGGCAACGGATATGTGGATGACGTTTACGGCTACGATTTCGCTGATAACACCGCCAACCCCACAGATTCCGGCTATCACGGCACCCATGTGGCCGGCACCATTGCGGCCGTGGGCAACAATAATCTGGGGGTCATCGGGGTCAACTACCAGGCCCGGATCATGGCGCTGCGGGTTTCAACTGACGGCAGCACCATATTATCTTCCGCCGAAATTTCCGCCCTGGATTATGCCACGATGATGAAGAACCGCGGCGTCAATCTGGTGGCCATCAACGCCTCTTTTGGCGGCGGCGGGTACAGCAGCACCGAGTCCGCCGCCATTCAGGCGGCCGGCAACGCGGGCATCATTTTTTGCGCCGCCGCCGGCAACGCCACCAACAACAACGACACCGCCGCTTTTTACCCCGCCAATTACCGCCTCAATAACATGATCGTGGTGGCCGCCAGCGATCAAAACGATGCGCTCGCCTTCTTTTCCAACTACGGCGCCAGCACGGTGGATCTGGCCGCGCCGGGGGTCAATATTCTTTCCACGCTGCCCGTGAACCAGGCCACCACGGACACTTCGTTGGTGCAGGGCAGCACCGCTTACAGCGCCACGGAACTGACCTATTCCGGCACCACCACCGGCATCACCGCTACGGTTTATTATTGCGGGCTTGGCAATCCGACAGATTTTCCGGCCGGCGTCCGCAGCAATCTGGCCCTGATCCAGCGCGGCACGCTGACCTTCTCCAACAAGGTGGTCAATGCCATGGCCGCCGGCGCGCGCGGAGCCATCATCTTCAATAACACCAACGGAAATTTTTTGGGCACTTTGGGAGGCTCCAATAACTGGATCCCGGCCGTTTCCATCGCCCAGGCGGATGGCCAGACGCTGCAAGCCCTGCTCCCGGCCACCGCCACGCTGATTAACGGGGTCAACCCGGCCAATATCTACCAATACCTGGACGGCACCTCCATGGCCACCCCGCATGTGTCCGGAGCGGTCGCCTTTGCCGCTCAGAATTTTCCGGCCGAAACCGTCACCCAACGCATCCAGCGGGTGCTGAATAATGTGGATGCGGTCGCCGGTCTCGCCGGCAAGGTTCATACCGGCGGCCGGCTGAATCTGCAACGCATCGTGGATACCGACCTCAACGGCCTGCCCGACTGGTGGGAGCAGCAATATTTTGGCCACCTCACCGGCACAGGTACGAATGCCGATCCCGACCACGATGGTCTGAACAACCTCGAGGAATTTCTGGCCGGCACCAACCCGACCAATGCCAGCTCCAATCTGGGGGTGAAAATTCTTTCGGTCAGCAAGAGCAATACCGTAACCGTCGCGTGGGCCAGCGTGGCGGGCAAAACCTATTGGGTGGAACGGGCCACCAATTTTCCCGGCGGTTTCCACACGGTCATCCAGACCAATATCGCGGCCACCGCACCGACCAATAGCATCACCGACACCAATCTCCCAAGCGGCAAAATCCGGTTCTACCGGGTGGGCGTGGAGCAATAATACCCGCCGGCGGCAACCGGCGAGCAGCGGCGGCCTCAGGCCGTCGGCTTGGTTCCCGGATGCGCCGGAAGCCAGAGTTCCAGGGTCGTTCCCGTTCCCGGCGCACTCCGGAGATGGATGAATCCGCCATGCTCCTTGATGATGCCCCGGACAATGGACAACCCCAGGCCGGTGCCTTTGCCCGGTTCTTTGGTGCTGTAAAACGGTTCGAATATTTTGTCCTGCTGGTCCGGATCAATCCCCATGCCCGTGTCCGTGACGCGAATCAGCACATAAGCCCCCGGCCCCGCTTCCCGGGGCAACGCGGCGCCATCACCCCCCGCCGCAATATTCTCCACTGAGAGGGTCAGTTCGCCACCCGCCGGCATCGCATCGCGGGCGTTGATGCACAAATTGAGCAGTACCCGGTGAAACTGGGTCGGATCGCCAAAGACCATCCAGAGATCGGGAGCAATGCGGGTTTGGACATGGATGGATGGCGGGAAGGTTTCCCGGATGATGCCGGCGATTTCGCGGATGATCTGCCCCAGCAGCAACCGCTCGCGCCGCTGCTCTGCGCCGCCGCGCGCGAACGCCAGCATCTGCTCCACCAGTTTGACGCCGCGTTCCGCACTGTTTCGGATCACCTCCGTCAGCCGGCGGCTGTCGGCTTCCCCTTTGGTGTCCGGCAACAGACGGGAGGAAACCAGGATGGGTGACAGCACATTGTTAAGATCATGCGCCAGGCTGGCCGCCAGGGTGCCAATGCCTTCCATGCGCTGGGCGCGTTGAAATTGGGTTTCCAGCTTTTTCTTTTCCGAAAGATCCTCCACCAGGCTGATGGCATAAACCTGGCCGGGCACGCCGGCACGGACCAGAGATACGGTCAGCCGGGCGGAAACGATTTTCCGATCCTTGCGCAAATAACGTTTTTCAATCTGGTAATATTCCAGTTTTCCCGCCAGCAGATCGCGGTACAGCGCGAGATCCGCTTGCACATCTTCCGGATGAGTGAATTCCATGAAGGTCATGCCCCGCAGTTCCTCCTCGGTGTAGGCGAGCATCCGCTGCAACGCGCGGTTGCACTTGAGGGGACGCGCGTTCGGCCCCACCAGCGCCATGCCAATGGCCGCACTCTCAAACATCACCCGGAACTCGGTCTCGCTCTTGCGGAGCAGGTCCTCCGTCCATTTGCGTTCCGTAATGTCCTCGGCAATGCCCACGATGCGCGTCACCTTGCCGTCGCCATCCTTCACCGGAAAGGCCCGGCTGTGCACCCAGCGCACGGCCCCGTCGGGGCGGACAATGCGGTATTGCTCGTCGTATTTGCCGGCCACCTGCCGGATGAGTACGCAGTCCAGCACCCGGGTGCGATCTTCCGGGTGGATGGCCTCCGCCCACAGTTGGGGGTTGGCATACAGTTCGGCGCAGGCACGTCCCCAAATGCGTTCATACCCGGGGCTGATGTACAGCATCCGGGTTTTCGCCGCATCGGTCATCCAGAAGACCTCGAGGATGTTCTCCACCACCTGGCGGAACATTTCCTCCCGCTCCCGCAATTTCAACTCAACCGCTCCGGCATCATTCCCCGCCGACGGCAAATCAGATCCTGCCATCGCCTTCATTCCCCTTCCCCGCCATTGGTCATGTGCGCCCAAAATTTGTTCATGCCCTAATGAACCGAAACCGGCGGGGGAGCGCTACTGTCCATAGGTACAGGTGGCACCAATCGCGGCTGAAACCGCGAATAGACAAAGATTTAGGAAATCCCCGAACCGAGCTGATGCGGCGGACCCGCAGTCGCCAATCAGCCCATCATCAGCCTGGCTCGCCGGCGATTTTTTCCGCCATCCGCACCAGGTCGGCCAGCGATTTGGCGCGCATCTTCTGCATGATGTTGGCGCGATGAAATTTCACCGTCCGCTCGGCTGTCTCCAACTCGCCGGCCACCTGCTTGTTCAGCCGGCCGGCGGTGATGAGCGCCATCACCTCGCGCTCGCGCGGCGTGAGCTGCTTGTAACGCGCGCGCACTTCCCGGACTTCCATCCGCTCCTCATGCGCCACCGCATCCCGGGCCAGCGCCTGCCGAATGGCCTCCAGCAGGTGCGCCGTCTGGAAGGGTTTCGTCAGAAATTCAAACGCCCCCGCCTTCATGGCCCGCACCGACATCGGGATGTCCCCGTGGGCGGTGATAAAAATCACCGGCACGGTGTTGCCCAGCCGGTTCAGTTCCCGCTGCAGTTCCAGTCCGCCCAGGTCCGGCATGCGCACATCGAGCACCAGGCAGGCGGGCACATCCCGGCGCGGGTGCGCCAGAAATTCTCGGGCGGAGGCAAATGTCTCCACCTGAAAGCCGGCGCACCGCAACAACCGCCCCATGGAACGCCGCACCGACAGGTCGTCGTCCACCACATAAACCATGGGCTCGGGTTTTGCGCTCATGATCCGGCCTCCCCGGCGGCCGGCAGGCAGAACGAAACCGTTGCCCCCGGCCCCTGATTGGTTTCCGCCCACAGCCGTCCGCCATGCGCGTCAATGATGGACCGGCTGATGGCCAGTCCCATGCCCAGCCCCTGCGGCTTGGTGGTGTAAAATGTCTCAAAAATCCGCGCCAACTGCCCGGGGGCGAATCCGGCCCCCGTGTCCTGCACCTCAATGGTCACCGCCGGCCGGTCCTCCTGCCGGTCATACCGCGCGCGAATCAGCAAAAACCGTTTTGTCTCCGGCACCTCGGCCATGGCATCCAGACCGTTCACCACCAGATTGAGCAACACCTGTTGCAACTGCACCCGGTCCCCCCAAACCGGCGGCAGCCCCGCAGGCGTGGCGGTCTGGATCGTCACCCGCCGCGCGGCCGACTCATACCGGGCCAGCGCCACCACCTCCGCAATCACCTCCCGCAAATCCACCAGCTTGCGTTCGCCGGGCGCCTTGCGGGCCAGTTGCCGGACCCGCGCGATCACCGCGCCCGCGCGTTCCGCGTCATCAATGATTTCGGCCAGCGCGTCCCGGACCTCCGCCACCGCCGGTCCGCCCGCCGGCAACAGCCGCAGACACGCGTTGGCATTGTTCACCACCGCCGTCAGCGGCTGGTTGACCTCGTGCGCAATGGAAACGGCCAGCTCCCCCATCGTCGTCATCCGGGCCACATGGGCAAAATCCGCCTGCGCCTGGTGCAGCGCACCCTGCGTCCGGTTTTGTTCGGTCACATCCATGACCGCCCCCACAAATTCCAGCCCGCCCGCCTCGTTCGTCTCCGCGTGCCCCACAATGTGGACATGCTTCACCCGGTCATCCGGCAGAAGCAGCCGGTGGTCGAAATCAAAATCATTCCCTTTGCTTGCGTTTTCAATTATCGCCCGCACCCGCGCCAGATCTTCCGGGTGCACCCGCCGGAAATAATGTTCCACGTTCAGCTTCGCCATCGGCTCGTATTCGAAGATGTGAAACGTCTCCTCCGACCAGAGAACCTCGCCGGTGGCCACCCGCCAGTTGAAACAGCCGGTATGGCTCAGCCGCTGGGCCGCCGCCAGATAACTCTCACTGCGCCGCAAGGCGTCCACCTTGGCGGTCAGTTCATCCCGCGCCCGGCGCAGCGATTCCAGAGTGCGCCGCTGCACGATGGCCAGCATGCCCACCAGCAAACCCGCCAGCACGAAGAAAAACAAGCGGGGCAGCGAACTGACATCCGCCGACAGGGAGGGCAGGAAAAGGAAATAGAACGCCGTCACCGAAATTCCCAGCGCCAGCAGACAGGGTCCGAAACCGCCAAACCAGGCACAGAAAAGGGTCGCACACAGCAGCAGCGAAACGTAGGGAGTGGACGGCCAGTATTGATGCATCCACCGGGCGAGGACGCTGGCGAGAACCGGCGCGGCCACAGCCCCGCCCCACCGGACGGCTGACATCTGCCGCCAAGACCTGGGCGAAGCGCCGGTTTTCAGGCCTTGGGACCCCGCTGTTGACAAGCCTGATACCACAGCACCAAATGTGCCCCACCCCGGGCGGTGAGGCAAGTGGAACGTGCATCGCCGGACCGACGTACCCGGCAATAAAAACGGGGTCCGATCCGAATTAAAAACCGGGATCAAAATGCACCGCAACCACTTAGAAACCGGCCGGCCACACTTTTCGGCCGGCGGCGACCCTGTCGATTGGCTTGTATTTTTTATCATAAACATTAATTTGGGTGGCAGAACGCTCGAATATAAATCCTCACTTAAGGATATCCCGCCATGTTTATACTCATACTCTCCGTCGGCGTGACGATTTTTGTGGGCTGGCTGTCGTTCGGTTTCTTTTTTGAGGACAGTGCGGATTTCTGGGAATGCGTACGTCTCTACTTCACCCCGGAAATCATCAACCTGTTTCGGGGCGAATGGGGCGATGCCAATTGGGCGGATTTCAAGCTGTTCTTTTATTTCGGCTTCAGCCTCGGCTGCGGCTGGCTCACTCACGCCGGACTCGCCAAATGGTTCGGCTGAAAGCGGGGCCGGATGGTAATTCCGCTTCCGCCCGGCTTGCCAGTTATCCCAACCCGTTCTATTTTGGCCGCATGAAATATCGTCGTTTTGGCCGGACCGGGCTGAATATCCCCGTGATCTCCTGCGGTGGCATGCGCTACCAGCACAAGTGGCAGGATGTCGCCCCGCAGGACATCCCCCGCGCCAACCAGGAAAATCTGGAGGCGTGCATCCATCGCGCGCTGGAATTGGGCATCAATCACATCGAGACGGCGCGCGGTTACGGCAGTTCGGAAATGCAACTGGGCAACCTCCTGCCCAAACTGCCGCGCGATAAAATGATTGTGCAGACCAAGGTGTCGCCGCAGGCCACGGGCGCGGAGTTCCTCAAAATTTTCAACACCTCCATGGCTTACCTGAAGCTGGACCACGTGGACCTGCTCTCCTTCCATGGCATCAACACCCGCGAACTGCTGGACTGGACCCTAAAAAAAGGCGGCTGTCTGGAAGTCGCCCGCCAGTTGCAAAAGGAGGGCCGCTGCCGCTTCCTCGGCTTCTCCACGCACGGCACCACCGATGTGATCGAGGAAACGATCAACACCGGCGAATTCGATTACGTGAACCTGCACTGGTATTTCGTGAACGACCTCAACTGGTCCGCCGTGCAGGCCGCGCGCCGGCAGGACATGGGCGTGTTCATCATCAGCCCCAATGACAAGGGCGGCAAACTCCAGGAGCCCGGCCCGAAGATCAAGGAACTCTGCGCCCCGCTCACGCCCATGCAGTTCAACGATCTTTACTGCCTGAACCGCCCCGAAGTTCATACCCTGAGCTGCGGCCCGGCGCGGCCGACGGATTTTGACGAACACGTAGCCGCTTTGGAGCATTACGACACCATCCCGCAGGCGATTGCACCGATTGAAAAACGGCTCCGTGCGGAAATGGCAGCGGTGCTCGGTGCCGACTGGTGTGCGCGCTGGCCGGAAGGCTTGCCGAATTTCAACGCCGTGCCCGGCCACATTAACGTCTCCGAAATCCTGCGCCTGTGGACCTACGCCAAGTCGCTGGACCTGCTCCCTTGGGCGAAGATGCGGTACAATTTATTGGGCCAGGCGGAACATTGGTTCCCCGGCGAAAACGCCGGCAAACTCGCGGAATTCGATGTGCGTGAAGCCATCAAAGCCAGCCCCTTTGCCAGTCGCATCCCGGAAATCCTGGCGGAAGCCCACCAGACCTATTACGAAAAACCGGTGCAACGCCTCAGCAAAAGCTGAACGATAGCACCTGGTAGGAGCCGACGTCAGGCTTGTCATTACCCGCATCTTTTGCTGGTTGTTTAAGGTTACCGCATACTTGTGTCAGCCCTCTTGAACCCAATGCAAGCCCCAGCGGGGCGGCATGATAATAGCCCGGGGCAAGGGCGCGAGAGCGACCGCCGCCCCGGGTTAACGCGCCCCATGATTCTCCCTTCCCCCATCGGATGGGGGAAGGTGGCCGGAGGCCGGATGGGGGTGCCGTCACCACAAGCTCAAAATAAATAGAAAACTCCGAAAAGGAGCCTCACGTCGGCTGCTACCTGCCCCCCGCTCACGGCTTGGGAATATCCGTCTGCTTCCGCGCAATCTTATCCAGCGAATCCGCCACGCGCTCGTGGGCGCGCACAAAGCGGGCGGCCAGGGTGAGGATATAAACGATCAGCCCCAGACATACGAGGATCTGGCCGACCACGAAGAAAGCCATGATGGATTCCATAAGATAATTGGTTTGGTTGATTGATGAAAAATAGTCTGCCGGCTTCCGCTGTTATCGGGGAATGGTCTGGCCATTCCAACTGGGTTTTTCATAAGTGACCGTTTCCAGCGGCCAAGGCGTCACCTCCTCAAACCCTGCGTGATTTTTGTTATAAATCTGTCCCAAATCCTTGCCCGCTTTGGAAAAGGTGGCTTCCGGATCCGTCATAAAATAAAACCAGCCGCCGGAAACCGTGACCGGTCCCCAGGCCGGAACATTAAAAACGCCGTTCGTATCCGTGACCACCGTCTCCGTGTTAATGTCCATCGTCTCCGGATCGTGCATGTTGGCCGTGCTGCGCATGGCCGACCAGCGGACCTGAACCGTCACGCCGGCCAGCGGTTTGCCGGTGGTGCTGTCCACCACCGTGGCCGCCAGCGCCGGACTTTGAAAATGAACCGGCAAATTACGTCCATAAACCAATCCCAGCATCAGCAATACGAACACGGTGGCCCCGGCAAAAAAGAGGCGTTTTTTGGTCAGGCATTTCATTGGCGCGGGTGGATGAGAACGCGGTTGCAACCGGCCGTTAGGAAACCGGGAATCCCCATGACTGGCAAGATCAATCGGACAAATGGGTTAGTCCCCCCGAAGACGTCCCCATATCTGACCGTAGCAGCCGACGTGAGGAGGCTCAAATATTTTTGGCGCTGACGATTAACATAGTGCCTCACGTTTCTTCTGAGGTCGAAAAATCAAACCGCCCACAATATGATTTTTCAAAACAGATCGACCTCGGAGTGGATGCCAACGCCTCGACCAATGACGTTCTCATTCCGTGCGGGAAGACAGATAGGCACTCAACAGGCATACCACGGTGATACTGACAGCACCGGTGACCAGCACGCTACCGGTCCCCCCTCCATTGGCAGTCACCATGAACACCGGAACGACCAAAAGGGCGATCAAGAACATCACCATCGGAATGGCGCCCGCGTGGGCGGCGTTGACCGTCCAGCCCATCCATTTCAGTCGCTTGGGCACGATCACTCGTGGATCAGCCTTGCAATAATAGAAAATCCCCCATTTGCGATTGCGCGGATCGCGCCAGCATTTTTCAATTTCTTCCCGGGTCATAGGTCCTCCGATCGTTTGGGCACATATATTTGTAACGTGGCCATTGTCATTTCGGTTATCGGGTTCAATCGAAGAGTGCTCCCGATGCCACCCTGGTTGCAAGCATCGATTGGACCGGCTGCCATCATGCCGCCAGGAAACCGGGCACCCCATTGGCAGGCAAGTTCGATCAGTTAATAAGTCAAGCCACCACCCGAAGACGTCCCCCTATCTGACCGTAGCAGCCGACGTAAGGAGGCTCTAAATAAATAATCCGCCCCGAAAACATTTAAGTCTCCTGACGTCGTTTCCTACGGCCGAAAAATTCACGCCGTCCGCCACGCGAGCTTTTTGATTTGCCCATGCTCCGGATGCGTGCGGTCCAGCGCGCGCAGTTCAAATTCCGCACCCTCATCCGTGAGCGTGGCACGCACCCAGCCGCTGGGACGACCGTCTTTGAACACATACGCGGTGGGCGGCAGATTGATGAGATGCACGCCGCTCACATGGGTTTCCACATGCCAGTCGTGCGTGTGGCCGAACACGCAGGCCTTCACCTGCCGGTGGCTGGCGAGCACTTCCATGAGCGCATCCACATCTTTCAGGCCCGCCTTTTCCGTGGATGTCGCCGGATTGTGATGCACCACCACCACGGCGGGTTTGGCCGGGCGTGCAGCGATTTTGGTCGCCAGCCAGCCAAGTTGGGCGGAACCCAGCAATCCATCGGAGACGTTCGTCTGATCCAGTGAATCGAGCAAAAACCAGTTGGCGCGGGCGGTGGCAAAAACCGCCACCTGCCGTTGCAACGCGGCTTCCGCCGTTTTGGCGGCATCCGCCGGAAAGGCGGACCAGAAATGCTGGCGCTCATCATGATTGCCCAGCGAGAGATGGATCGGGGCCAGCGCGCGCACCGGATCAATCAGTTTGCCGAAGGTTGCGTAATCGCCGGGCAACCCTTCTTTAAGCGCGAGATCGCCATTCACAATGACGGCGGCCGGCGCAACGGGCCACGCGGAAAAATCGCGCACCACCGCCGTCAGATGATCGGCCATGTTCACATGACGCGAAATTTCCGCCGGATCGGCCGCAATGTGCGTATCCGAGAAAAAGGCGAGCATGTCCTCATCGCGCGTTTTGGCAAAGGCGCCAGGCGCCAGCATGGCGGCAACACCGGCGAGGGCGGCGCGCTTCAAAAAGTCGCGGCGTGTTAATTGCGGCAGATGGATTGGCATAATAATTAAAACATTGCTCCCAATTCCGGCACGTTAGGCCAGACGGGATGTGGAATCAAGCCGGCGAAAAGTGAAAGTGGGGATTTAACGGGATCGTAACGCAACCGATGGCGGAGCGCGGCACCCCGCCAGTGCCCCGTAGCGGCGGGCATCCCTGCCGGCCGTGGAGCCGGTGCTTCCAGCCCGGCGGAATAGGCTCCGCCAGTACAAGCGGTTGGCAATTCGCAAAGGACTTGGCAGTTTCACGGTTTTACCCGGGCGGCAGGATGCCGCCCTCCACGGCAGGCAGGGATGCCCGCCGCTACAGGTCGGCCCCCCCACCGGACGCGCAAGCCTTGGCCAAGGTTTAAATTCATCATGGACAATTAGAAACCAATCTTGCTAGGGTCGCATTCAGTGAAAGTGTTCGACCGCAAAAAACATCGTATCCTCGGCCTCCTTTGGCTGGCCCTTTGTGGCTACTCCGTCTTTAACCTGCTCCGGGCAATGCAGGGGCTTCCTCCGACGGCGGCCGGGCTTGGGGTCGCCTGGTCGGTGCTCGCGGGTTCCTGCCTGATGTATTTGGCCGGCATGGTGGCGAGTGTTTTCCTGATGCGCGGCGCGAATTGGGCGCGCTGGTATATTGCCGTGCTGGCGGTCTGGGAGGCGTTTGCCACCGCCGCCTTCATGGTGGTATCCAAATCATTTCACGCTTGGAGCGTTTTTTGCATTGTGCTCGCCGTTGTTTCGCTGGTGCTGTTATTTTCGCCGAAACATGAGCCGGTCGCCTGACAACTCGCCACGCCAAGTCAGCTCTCGGTGTTAGGCCGCATCATGCCTTTATGAAACAAAACCCAATACCAAAAGTTGTCGCGTTGATTCTCGTGAGTATCGGCGCAGCTTGGCTGCTGATACACTCCGACGCCTCCTCATTGGCGAAGTTAGATTCCATGTCTCCCGCCGATTATATCCAGTACCAGCGCAGGATCCATCAGCATTCGTTCGTTTTCCATTTCATCTTCACATTGATGGCGGGTGGCTTTTATCTCGGCACCGTCGAGTTTCTGTCATATGTCATTGGATTGTGTTTCAAGCAGAAGCCTGCCGCCTGACAGGCCGACTCCAACTGCCGATTTGTCGAGCCGCAGCAGTAAAGCGAAAGCTGATGGCGTGATTAACTGCGGATTCCGCTTTGGCTCGGGTTTTAAATTGGCATCGTAGCCATATGAAGTATCACGCGAAATTTTGGGGTTTGTTGATCATGGCGCTTTGCGGATGCTCTAAGGTTGCGCACATGCCGGCAGAAATTTCGCGGCAGCTTTCAACCGCCGACCGTGTTGTTGTTGTGACCAATCATTTTCACGCTTTTGGCGCTACAATCACCTGTTTGGATGCCAGCAGACTGACGAAGACCGTGACATCTGCCAGGCAGGACAGATTGCCAGCAGATGCAGTTTTTGATTGGGATGTTGAGTTTTACGCCGGCACGAACTTCTTGACGGTTATCCACCTTCAGGATCGGGTGTTTATGTTGGGAAATAGTCAGTATATTGACGACACTGGAGTTCTTCGCGATTTTTGGCAGAAGTTAGTGGCCGAAGATAGAGCACGATGAAGACGACGCCCATAAAACAAATTCTCACCGTCTGCCGTTGCTCCCTTGCCACCGACCGTCCCGCCGGGACGGATTCCATTTCAACCCCGAACCCGGCGTTGAAACGCCGGGCTATTATCATCCGGTCGCTCCGCGACAGCGACGGCGAGGGCATGAGACTCCGTGCGCGCCGACGTGCCCCCCAACGCTTCGGTTAGCAAATTTCCCGATGGCATGTCAGGGAACTTCCGTTGACAGGCGCGGCGGGCAGAGGACTGCCCGCCCTCCGCTTTGCCCTGACTCCGTCGCCGCACCGAACCGCCAGACCAACGCCCGTCACCTCCCCGCGCGCCGCTTCGATGTTGGGTGTTGGATGTTTCCCCAATTGCTGCTTCAATTATCCCGATGAATTCACCCGCGCCTGGCGCGCCCTGGGAAAAATTGCTCGACGGCCGATTCGACTCCAAACGTCCCGGCCGCACGCTCTGGCGTCTCTTTGACGACCAGCATGGCCGCGTTGCCGGGGCCGTGGCCCTGTACATCGTCAAGCAGTCGCCCGCCTCGCTCATGCCACTCGCCGTGGGCATGATCGTGGATGTCCTCACCAATGGCGGCGCGTTTTCCAAAATCCTCTGGATCGCCGGCGGCTATTTTCTGCTGCTCCTGCAAAATCCGCTCGTTCACACCAGTTTTGTGCGGCTCATGAGCGGCGCGCTGCGCCACATGCAGTTCAATCTCCGCAGCGCCCTCGTGGAACGGCTGCAACAGCTCTCCATCACCTTCTACGAGGAAAAACAGGCCAGCGCCCTCCAGACCAAACTGCTCCGCGATGTGGATGCCATCGACGGCCTTTGCCGCCACCTCATGCACACCGGCCTGAACGGCCTGCTCGTCATCACCTACGTCACCATCATCGCCCTCGTCAAACAGCCGCTGCTTGCCCTCTACTTTCTCGTCACCGTCCCGGCGGGCATCGCCCTGCTAAAACTGTTCGACCGCCGGTTCCGCGAACAATACCAGGCCATGCGCGTGGAGACCGAGCAGATGAACGCCCGCGTCGGCGAAATGCTCCAGATGCTGCCCGTCACCCGCGCCCACGGCCTCGAATCCATCGAGACCCGCAGCGTCCGCAGCGTGTTCGAGCGCATCCGCGACCGCGGCCTGCAGGTGGATACCCTCACCGAATTCTTTGCCTCCAGCTCCTGGTTCACCTTCATGCTGTTCCAACTCGCCTGCCTCGTCTTTTCCGCGTGGCTCGTCGTCCACCATCGCATCAGCGTCGGCGATGCCGTGATGTACCATACCTATTTCGGCATGTTGATCGGCGCGGTGCAGCAGTTCCTCGGCGTGTTCCCCGCCCTTGCCCAAGGCGCGGATGCCGTCCGTTCCCTCGGCGAAGTCCTCGAAGCCGGGCAACTGGAAAACAACGAAGGCAAGCCCGCCGCCCCCAGCCCGCTCCGGGGCGAACTCCGTTTTGAACAGGTTGGCTTCAGCTATCCGCAGGGACGCGAAGTGGCCCTCAGCGACATCAACCTCACCATCGCCGCCGGCGAAACCGTCGCCTTCGTCGGTGAATCCGGCGCCGGCAAATCCACCCTCGTCAACCTCGCCATCGGCTTCCGCCAGCCCGCCACCGGCAGCGTAAAACTGGATGGCCGCGACCTCCGCGAACTCGATCTCCGCACCTACCGCCGCCAGATCGGCGTCGTGCCCCAAACCACGCTATTGTTCAACGGCTCCCTGCGCGAGAACGTCACCTACGGCTTGGATAAAGTTTCCGACGCCACCCTCTGGCAGGTGCTCGCCGATGCCAACCTCGCCGACTTCGTCCGCGCCCTGCCCAAAGGGCTCGACACCCCGCTCGGCGAAAGCGGCGCGCGGCTCTCCGGCGGCCAGCGACAGCGCCTCGCCATCGCCCGCGCCCTCGTGCGCAACCCGCGTCTGGTCATTCTCGACGAAGCCACCTCCGCGCTCGACACCGAATCCGAGCGCCTCGTGCAGGAAGCCCTCGTGCGCCTCACCAAAGACCGCACCACCCTCATTGTCGCGCACCGTTTCTCCACCATCCGCCACGCCCACCGCATCATCGTCCTCCAGCGCGGCCGCATCGTGGAACAAGGCACCCACGCCGAACTCCTCGCCCGCGCCGGCCACTTCCACCGCCTCGCCCAACTCCAATCCGTCAGCCACACCCCGCCCGCCGCCGAAATTCGTCCCATCGGGACAACCGGAAATTAGCCAGCCACGAAGTGGCTGGTTCCCCGCAAAATGAATCCGTCCTGTAAGGACGACGGAATGGTAAACTTAAAACTCCTCCTGCCCTGTAACCACCCCCGCCCCACCCTGCTCCGAGTCCCCATGCCATCGCAAACCGGCCCGTGAGTTTGAAATTAAGGCTTCATTTTCCGTTGGGCTTCGTGTTTCCTAATAGAACAAATCAACTATGAGCTTTACCAAAGATTTTCTGGCCGAAGTGCAGCAGGTCACCGCGCAACTCGACGAAGCCGCGATTGAAAAGGCCGCCGAAGAACTCGCGGCCATCCGCGAACGCGGCGGCCGGCTGTTCATCCTGGGTGTCGGCGGCAGCGCCGGCAACGCGGGCCATGCCGTGAATGACTTCCGCAAAATCTGCGGTTTCGAAGCCTATGCGCCCACGGACAACGTGTCCGAGCTCACCGCCCGCACCAACGACGACGGCTGGCCGAGCATTTTCTCGGAATGGCTCAAGGGCAGCCGGATCAACGCCAAGGACGGTCTGCTGATTTTCTCGGTGGGCGGCGGCAATCTGGAAAAGAATGTCAGCCCGAACCTGGTCAATGCCATCCAGTTGGCCAAGCGCGCGGGCGCGTCCGTGGTGGGCATTGTGGGTCGCGATGGCGGCTACACGGCCAAGGAAGCCACGGCGGCGGTGATTGTGCCGACGGTGAACCCGGCGCACGTGACCCCGCACAGCGAAGCCTTTCAGGCCGTCATCTGGCATCTGTTCGTCTCCCATCCCAAACTCAAGGTCACCCAGACCAAGTGGGAATCCACCAAGTAAGACCGCACTCCGTAAAGAAAACCCGTAAAATTTCAACGCCCACCCGGGCGCGTTCCCCAACCCCATCCCACCGTCCCTCTCATATCATGAAACGCACGCTCAAAGACCTGCAAATCAAAATCTTCGCGGACGGCGCCGACAAGGCCGGCATGCTCCAGCTCAACGCCAATCCGCTCATCCAGGGGTTGACCACCAATCCCACGCTCATGCGCAAGGCCGGACTCACCGATTTCGAGGCCTTCGCCCGCGACGTGCTCCAGACCATCACGGAAAAACCCCTCTCGCTGGAGGTCTTCTCCGACGAGTTTTCCGAGATGAAGCGTCAGGCCCTCAAGATTAATGGCTGGGCGAAGAATGTTTACGTCAAGATCCCGATCACCAACACGCGCAATGAATCCTCCCTGCCGCTCATCAAAGAGCTGGCCAGCGAAGGCGTGAAATTGAATGTCACCGCCCTGCTCTCGCTGGGTCAGGTGGAAGGCGTGGCGGCGGCGTTGAATCCGACGACCCCGGCGGTGGTATCCGTGTTTGCCGGCCGCATTGCGGATACGGGCGTGGACCCAATGGGCATTATCCTGCAGAGCAAACTGATTCTGGCAGATCTGCCCCTGGCCGAACTGCTATGGGCGAGCGTGCGCGAGGTCTTGAATATCTACCATGCCAATGACAGCGGCGCGCACATTGTAACCGTGCCGCACGACATTCTGGCCAAGGCGATCAAGATGTCCGGCATGGATCTGGACGAGCTCTCGCTGGATACGGTGAAGATGTTTGCCAACGACGCCAAGGCGGCGGGTTTTACGTTGTGAGGCGGGATTGCTGAAAACAGAATCCACCGCCCCGTCATTTGACAACCCAAAACGGTTCCATTATGGTTCCGCATGGCCGAATATACGCTAAAGAATATTCCGGAGGACATCTACCGTCGCACCCAGGCGGCGGCCGAGACGGGCTTCCGCTCCCTGAACCAGGAAATTCTCCACCGCCTGCAACGGTCCTTTGACGCCGACGACGCCCGCCTCTCGGCCGTCCATGCCAAATGGGTTTTGGCTGCTCTGGAATCCGGCCCGCCGCAGCCGTTGAGAATGGCAGAACTGGACGCCGCCTTCGAGCGCGCCATTGGCCGGGCGAAAACCCGGAGGACCGCCGGGTGAAGCTCGTTTACCGTCCACTCTATCTCGCCGATGTCACCGAGTGTGCGGATTATCTGTTCACCGAGGCCGGCGAACCCGTTGCCCGTGCCTGGTATCAAGCCCTCAAGAACGCCCTGACCAGCCTCCGCCAAAACCCCGAGCTTGGCCGCCTTCGCCAAGACCTGCCGATCCACGGCATCCGCTCCCTGAACCTGCGCAAATATCCCAACTATCTGATCTTCTACCGCGTGGAGAAAACCACCATCGAACTCCTTCGCATCCGGCACGGAATGATGCACCTGCCCGGCCTGTTTTCCGAATCTGGCGACTGAAATGCATATGAGCATATTCCACAATCTCAAACTCCGTTTGTCGCCACTGCGAATCAACGATCCTGATTTCGGCCCACTGCTTTTTATTTTCATTCCCAATGCACCCGACCAGTCCTATTGGGAAGGTGAGTGGACTTTCCCAAAGACGGGCTCAAAGATTTCTATTGGTCTGCCAGGCGACGAACACGGACCACACTCGGCGGCGCGGCAGTTTTATCTCAAACTGCCCGGACGATTTGAGCAGATTATTTCCGCTGCCCGTCCTGAATTGCAGAAAGTTCTCAGCAAATGGCGGCAGCAGGATTTGCCACCGGACATATTCACCGTCATCACACTCACAGGTTTCGGCCTTGAAAATCCCAAGGAACAACCGTTGCGCTGGGACATATCATTTGAGACCACCGGCGACACGTGGCTGTCCATAACCATACCTTTTGTCCGCGACACGGCTCAGCCATCAATCGTGGATACATAACAGAAATTACCGACCCCGCCCATAACAGCGAATGAGCAGTAGCTGGATATTACAATACAGCCCATCCATCAGCTATCCATCTCCCCCCGATTCGTGTCCCTTTGTGAAATTCGTGTCTTTCCCCTGCGTTTCCCCGATCTGCGACAATCCGCAGGCATCGGCACCATGGCGGGAGAGTGTCTTACAATAATTTAGTAACGGTGGCGAAGACCGCTTCCACCGTCACTGCTTCCATAGCCGCGATCAATTCCTCGCGCGTGCCTTTGATGTCGCCGCCGTCGTAACGGTAGTAGTCCAGGCCGCGACCGTTCACCACGGGGTTTTTCACCAGCGTAAACGGGTTGCCATAGGGCCAGTTGGTGACGTTCAGCGTGGGGGCTTCGATGACAATCTGGTTGGACACCCGCATGGCGGCGGCGATGTGCATGAGGGCGGTGTCCACGCTCAGGAACGCGCTGCAACGCTTCATCAGCGCCGCCGTCTGGCGCAGGTTTTTGGTCCGGGCTTCGAGGGTCAGGCCGGGATCCGCCTGCGCGAGCACCAGCGGGTGGTCTTTCACTTCCTCCGGGCCGCCAAACAGCAGGACATGAAGGTCAGGACGCGCCTGGTTTAATTTCCGCACCAGCTCGGTGTAATTTTTCAACGGCCAGCGTTTCAACGGAAGGTTCTTCGTGCCACCGGAGCCAACGTGAATGCCAAGTATCTTCTTCCCCACCAACTGGTGTCGTGCCAGAAAATCCCCGGCAAACTGTTCGTCCGCAGGATCAATGTAAAATTCCATCACGTGCGCTGCTCGCTGCTTCTTGGCACCGACCAACGGCAGTATATCGAAATTATTGTCAATCGAATGGCGGGTGTAATCCTGGGGCAGCGTCCGGGTGACCAGCCGTCGGTCAAGCCAGGTGAAGCACTCGTAAACATGGCTGATACGAACTTGCGCACCTGCCAGCCATGCCGCGATGCGATAGTGAATGCGGCTTTGCGGATGAGTGTTGATGGAAAGCTGGTACTGTTCGCGGCGTAACGACCAGACAAAGCGAACCTGTTCCAAAGGGCCGCATTTCAGCAGGTCCTTGTAGAACACGCGGTTTACGTTCGGATTGCGCTCCAGAAAATCCCTGGCACCCGCCTCTTTTACCAGGGCATCAATCGTCGCGTCGGGGAAATTTTCGCGCAACTCGCGGATCAACGGCGTGGCGATGAGCGCATCGCCGATGCCCGCCATGGAGATGACCAGAATTTTCACAGGCGCGTGATTTTTTCGAGCAGCGCGGTGGTGGATTTGCCGGGCACAAACGGCACCAAGATGATCTTCCCGCCCGCCGCTTCCACGGCCCGGCGTTCATCCTGGTTCAAAGTCTCCAGCGTGTAATCGCCGCCTTTGATGTAGAAGTCCGGCTGGGCGGCGGCGAGAAACTTGGTGGCGGTGGTGTCCGCAAAAATGCAGACGCCATCCACGCTTTGCAGGGCGGCAAGCACGGAGGCGCGGTCGGTTTCGGAATTCACCGGCCGAGTCGGCCCCTTCAAACCACGCACGGCGGCATCGCTATTGACTCCGATCAGGAGGGCGTCGCCAAAGTTGCGGGCGTTTTCCAAATAGGTCACATGCCCGAGGTGCAGGATGTCGAAGCAACCGTTGGTGACAGCCAGCTTTTTGCCGCTGGCCCGCAAAGCGGCGCGCCAGGCAGGCAATTGATCCCAGGCAATGATTTTGGAACGGAAATCCATGGCGTTATTTTAGCCAGAGACCGAACCGGGATAAACAGGAATATTTTCTAATCTACAAACCGGCCGCGATAGGCCCAGAGGCCAAGGGCGGGGTTGGAGATGTAGAAGATCTTTTCGCCGTCGGCCAGCGTGTTCCAGCCGTCTTTCAGTTTGGCGGGATCGTAACGCTGGGTCATGGTCTTGAGGTCGGCGTACTTGAAGCCGACACCTTCGATCTCCGCCTGCGTCAGGTGGCCGGGGCAATAGGTGATGCCAAAACGGCCTTCGCTGGAGCCGTGGATGAGATGCGCGGCCGCGCTCAGATTGTGCTGCAATTCCGGATTGGCCTTGGCGGCGGCGAGCGTGGCCGGGGTGCCGAAATAACCGTACTTGCGGATGAGCCGGTCAATTTCGTGATCCTCGCCAAACTCCTTCAGACCAGGGGCCAGAATGATGAGTTCGCCCGCGTCGGCCATGGCCATGCGCGTGCGATAAACGGCTTTGTTGCCCAGCCACGTGCTCTTGAATTCGGACGGGTCGAGATAGACCACGACCTTTTTCAGCGGCTCGTTGAGCATCTCAAAATTCACCTGCAACGACAGCGCCGCCGCCTTTTCAAAGCCGGAGGCGTCGTCGCTCACAAACAGCCCGCGCACGGCGAGCCGGCCGTCTTCGCCACGGCCCACGACCGTGTGGACATAGACGATGGGCAGGTGCTTGGTGAAATGTTCGGAGGCGTAATTTAGGATGCGGCGGACCGGCGTGTTCGCCCGGCCCATCATGCGTTCCATGCCGTAGGCCGCGCCCACGTAATGACTCTTATTGATGCCTTCCACGCCGCCGGTGCCCACAAAAATGTTCTTGTTGTAGTTGGCCATGCCGATGACTTCGTGCGGCACCACCTGGCCGATGGAAAGAATGAGATCGTGGCCGCCGGTGGCAATCAGGTTTGCCACCTGCGCCGGCCACGGGAATTCCACCGCGCCGCCGGAAACCTCGCGCACAAACGCGGCCGGCACTTCGCCAACCGTGGTGATGCCGGTACGCCAGTTATGAACGCGAAACAAACTCTCGGGCACGCCGGGGAACATTTCCGCAATCTGCGGACCGGTCATCGGCGTGTGCGTGCCCAGCGCGGGCAGGACATCCACCAACTTCTCGCCATAAAACTCGTGCGCGAGGGACGTGAGTTCCCCGGCATGGGAATGGAAGCGGGTGAAGTCCGGAGGCACCACGAGCACGCGATTGCGCGTGCCGAGCCGTTTGAGCGCCTCAAACAGCCCGTCCCGCAAAGCGGCGTGGTCCAGTATATCCGTGGTGGAACCGCGTTCGAAATACAGCATAAATCAGCGTTCAGCGTTGAATGCGGGCGGAACCGCCCTTGGCAAACGCCTTGACCTGCTCGACCGTCGCCATGGTGGTGTCGCCGGGGAACGTGGTGAGCAGCGCGCCGTGCGCCCAGCCGAGGTTGACGGCTTCCTGCTCGCTCGCGCCGGACAGCAGACCGTAGAAGAAGCCGGCGGCATAGCCGTCGCCCCCGCCCACGCGGTCCACCACATCCAGTTCGCAGGTGGGCGATTGATAGGTCTTGCCGTTCACCCAGGCGACCGCGCCCCAGGAGTGGCGGTTGGTGGAATGCACTTCGCGCAGCGTGGTGGCCACAATCTTGACGTTCGGGAATTTCTTCACGGCCTGTTCGATCACGGCGTAGAACGCGCTGGGATCCAGCTTGGACTTGCTTTCCACGTCCTGACCTTCGATGCCGAGGCCCTTTTGCAGGTCTTCTTCGTTGCCAACGAGGACATCCACATGCTCCACAATGCGGCCGAGCACATTGAGCGCCTTGGACTGGCCGCCCCAGATGTCCCACAATTTCTGACGATAGTTCAGGTCGAACGAGGTGACGGCGCCGGCGGCCTTGGCGGCCTTCATGGCGTCAACGATCAGTTCGCCGGTGGTTTCGGAGAGGGCGGAAAAGATGCCGCCGCTATGGAACCAGCGGACGCCCTTGCCAAAAATGCCATTCCAGTCGAAGTCGCCGGATTTGAGCTGGGCGGCGGCTTCGTTGCTGCGGTTGTAGAACACCACGGGGGCGCGCACGCCCTGGCCACGGTCCGAGTACACGGTGGCCATGTTGGGGCCGCGCACGCCGTCGTGCTTGAAATGCTTGTAGAAAGGCTTCACGCCCATGGCACGGACGCGTTCCGCGATCAGGTCGCCAATGGGATAATCCACCATGGCGGAGGCAATGCCGGTGTTCAAGCGGAAGCAGTCCGAGAGATTGGCCGAAACGTTGAATTCGCCGCCGCTCACATGGATGTCGCAGTGCGACGCCTTGCGGAACGGAATGATGCCGGGGTCCAGACGGTGTACGAGGGCGCCAAGGGAGAGAAAGTCGAGCGCGCCTTCCGGGCGGATGTTAAGGCCGTATTTCATGATGGTAATCGTTAATGAAATTAAGTTTTAAAAATGTGTCTTTGAACCCGATCAGATTAGGAAAAATGCGACGTGCGGTCAAAAAAAATACCCCCGAACGTTTGTCCGGGGTTTGCAATTCAATTTGATATATGTGCACCAAAATCCATGCCGGGGGCATCTTTATAAATTCACGGTTGGTTTGATGAGGCTTGCTTGCGGAGGCAAACCGGGAACGGCTTTCGGATTTCGAGTCGCCGAGATCCGGGTGGCGCCGTTTTTTGTACCCTCGCGGCTCAAGCGGCCAGCAAATCGGCTTCCAGCGGATTGCCTTTCTTAAACCGGCTCACGCCCATGACACTGAAACCGATGACGTGACCGAGCGCGTCCACGCGTTCCATCACCGCGTCATTGTTCGTCTCTTTTTGATAGCCAATGGCGTCGGAAAAGCGGACTTCCAGAAAATCCGCTTCCGCATCGAACCAGACTTTTATTTTTTCGGCCATAAATCTTCTCCGGCTTTCGGCTTGTCGGTCAGGTAAGCCGTGACCACAAACGCATCGTTATCCCCATACTTAACCACAACACACAGCCATTTGCCACCCACAATTGTCTGCGCATAAAACTCGTAAAACAACCGCACCGCTGCATCGGAACGCGAACACCGCACCAATTGGGGCCGGATCAACACCCGCTCTATCTCCACCGCCAGGCCCTTCATTTCGGGATGCTCGAGAATATGCGCCAACCGCTCGTCGGTGAGCCGGACTTGGCGGCCAAAACAATCAGGCAAACTTTTCATTTGGTAGCGGCGAATGTTACCGGGCGATTTCGGCGGGGGTGAAGGCGTAGAGTCGGAAAAAGTGCGTGTCAATTTCGGCTTCCAAGGCCGTCACCACGGCTGCGTCGCCCTTGCAGTTGGCTGGCATCGTAACGCCCGGCGGAGATAAGGCAATCGCAAACATGGATTTTGCCGCCGCCAGGGCGCATCTTGACACTGCCCCCGGAATACGGTTAGAAGAGGGGGGTTCCTCAACCAACTGGCAAAAACCAACCAACCAAAGGAAGAGGATGAATACAAAACCAACGGGTCCCCGCCCCTTGCGCGAGATCGAGAGCGAA
>CAIQKM010000200.1 GCA_903872345.1 uncultured Verrucomicrobia subdivision 3 bacterium
AGAAACGGCGGAATGTAATTGCAAATCTGGCGCAAGATGGTGAAATTGGAACGGGCTGGAGCTTTTTTGAGTTGATTCATCCCTGCCGTGTGGCAGGTGCAAACAAAAAACTCCAGCCTTTTCCCTCAAATCCTGTGGGATGCCTGTGAATCAAAATCAACCATGAGCCCCAGTATGAATTCCGAACCCAGCCAGTTCGCTGGCAAAACCTTATCCTCCCAGCGCGGTATCCCAAGCCACCGAAACCGCTTGGTGGTCGTCGGCTTACTTTTTCTGCTTTGCTTGTTTCTAAATCCGGCTGTCATGGCGGACTCCATAACCAACTTGGACATTCCCAAACCGCTAAGTTATCAAGCGGACTGGCGCTGGGTAAAAGGAGCCGTATTCGTCCCCACTAAATATGTGAATGAAGCCCAGCAGTGGGACGAATATGATCCGGCTATCAATGATCGCGAGCTACATTATGCCTCGGTTTACGGATTCAACTGCGTCCGGGTCTATTTGCACTATTACATTTACCTGAAGAAAAAAGACCAGTTGCTCGCCCACATCGAAGATTTTTTGACCCGAGCGGACAAATATGGCATCAAGACCGAATTTGTATTTTTTGATGACTGCTGGCACCAACCCAAACCGGAAATGCTTGCCTCGGATTACCAATATCCGGCCCCTGTTTTTGGCGTGCATAATAGCCGCTGGCTGGTATCCCCCGGAGATGATGTGAAGCATCATTATGCGGATCACCGGGACCGGCTCAAGGCCTACGTCCAGGACATCGTCAAGGCCCACCTCGCCGACCCGCGCATTACGTTCTGGGAAACCTGCAACGAGCCGAACGATTCGCCTGAGACCAAGCAATTGTTGCAAGATGCCTACGTTTGGGTTCATGAAACCGGCACCAAGATACCGTTGACCACGACCGGCCGGGGCTTCTCTGGCGAGCCTTATTCAGATTTCAAGTCCTGGCATGAATACAGTGATTACAGCTACACCGGCACGCCGGACTCGCTGAACACCGAATGCATGAATCGCGAGGGACAAACCATTCCGGGAATTGTGGAACATTTCCAAGGCAAAACCGGTTTCATTATTTGGGAATTCGGCATTGGCCGCGACAATTGCCGGTTCACTTGGGGAGAGAACCGCCAGCATCCGCGTCCGGATGAAACGCCCAAACCCTTTCACGGGGCAGTCTATCCTGACGGCCATCCCTGGTCGGTTGACGATGTGAAGGCAATGCTGGGGGCGGAAGCCTTCACTAACGCGCCGCTGTTTGCCGTGGACTATTTCAAGGATGACCACCTTGGCGTGGTCGCCAAGAAATCCGTCGCACCGATGATCGACTTCGACCTGGGGACGGAACGCGGCACAGGTTCACCGGACGCTTCGGCCGGCATCCCCGAGAAAAACTTCTCGGTGCGCTGGGTGGGAACGGTGCAACCGCCGGCCAAAGGTACCTATACCTTTTATGCAGACGGCGACAACCAAGTGAATCTCTACGTAAACTCCCAGCCCGTGCTAAGTAAAAAAACTCCCGGCCGCGAAACGGTCTCCGCGAACGTTGATTTACCGGATAGCCGGCCGGTTCAGGTGCGCGTCGAGTATATCCATGCCAGTGGCGAACCAAGCCTGCATGTTTCCTGGGCAGGTCCCAGTTTGGCGCATCAAGTAATGATCCCGACTAACAATGCCAGCATCCCTTGAAGCCTCGCGAGCATACAATAGCATCTTGGCCAATTCCAAATCCAGCATGGTGTCAAAAACGCAAAATGGGGTGACCTCAGACGCAAAATGGCAGTCGCCCGACAAAAAATGATCTTCTATATTCTTGGTTGTCGGTCCTGACATGAAAACAATATTTACCATCAAATGCGCATTAGCCGCGCTGGCACTGTGTTTTGCTGGTGCGACTGTTCGCTCCGACGCTGCGGAAGGATCACCGGAAGTTCCGGCTAAGGCGGTGACCACCGCCGACCTGCAGGCGGCCATTGGCCGCGCTAAAGACTTCCTTTTGGTGAATCAAAATTCAAATGGCTGGTGGTCCACGTCTGACCAACCGGCGGTGACAGGTCTGGTACTGACCGCTTTGAATCTCGATCCCGCCGAGTTTTCTCCCAATCGTTCTTCTGAGTTGAACCGGGCATATGATTTCATTCTGTCCTCGGCCAAGCCGGATGGCAGCATCCAGCGGAGCGGCATGGCGAACTACAATACGGCGCTCTGCTTGATCGCCTTGGTGTCGGCAAAAGACGACAGTTTCACCCCGGTGATAATGAATGCCCGCCGTTACTTGGCGTCATCACAAATCGATATGGGGGGCAAAGGCACCAACGATACGCCGTTTGACGGCGGCATCGGCTATGGCAGCAAGTATCAGCATTCGGATATGAATAATACGCTGATGGCGGTTGAAGCCATGCGTCTGTCGGAAGGCGTCGGGCTTAAGCATGTACCGGTGTTAAAAGACCAAACCCTTCTTGCGGCACCGGGTCCTGACATCGATTGGAAGGCCGTCGCCCAGTTTGTTCAAAATTGCCAGAATCTGCCGGCGGTGAACTCCGCCGATTGGGTTTCCTCGGATCCCAAGGATCGCGGTGGTTTTGTTTATTATCCGGGGCGCAGCAATGCCGGCGGCGTCACTAATGCCGCGACCGGGCGCGTAGCCTTGCGCAGTTATGGCAGCATGAGTTATGGTGGACTTTTGAGTTATATTTATGCGCGGGTAGACCGGAATGATCCCCGCGTGATTGCCGTGCTGGATTGGCTGCGGGACAACTATACCATCTCGGAAAATCCCGGCATGAACCAGCAAGGATATTATTACTACCTGCATCTGATGACCAAAGCCCTCACCGCCGCTGGCGTGGACCGGTTTAAAATGGCCGGCGGGCAGAAAGTTGACTGGCGAAATGAGGTTGCTCGCCAGTTGCTCAAACTTCAAAAGCCCAACGGTTCTTGGTCGAATCCGGAACCGCGCTATTGGGAATCGGATCCGGTTCTGGTCACAACCTATGCCATGATGTCGCTGGAGATGCTGTCGGCCCATGCGCACCAAAAATAGAGGAAGGCAATTCAACTAGGCAAAGGACACGAAAACATGAAAAAATCAGGATTGTATTTGGTAGCGACGATGATGGCCTTGACGGCGTTAAACCCGGTAAGGGCGGAGGATAGCGCGGCCAAATCAACCGAAAAAGTCGACGGCTTCACCGACTCGCCGATGGAACCGGCCGGTTGCTGGCATGTCCATGATTCCACCCGTCCGCAACCGCCGGTCGTGCCACCGGGGGCAACCTTCAGCCAAGGCGCCCCCGCTCCGGCCGACGCCGAAGTTCTGTTTGATGGCCACGGGTTGGACCAATGGCAAAGTGTCAAAGGCGCCCCCGCTTCGTGGAAGACGCGGGATGATTATGTGGAAACAGCCCCAAGCGGAGGTGGCATCCGCACGCGCGGCCGGTGGGCGGATTTCCAATTGCATGTCGAATGGGCCGCACCCAATCCGCCGGTTGGCAAGAGCCAGGGGCGCGGGAACAGTGGCATCCTCATCAACGATATGTATGAAATCCAAGTGCTGGATTCTTATGAGTCAAAAACTTACCCCGATGGACAGGCGGGAGCGGTTTACGGCCAGTCGCCGCCATTGGTGAATGCATGCAAACCGCCGGGGAAGTGGCAGACCTATGACATTTTATTCGAGTCTCCCCGCTGGAACGAAAAGGGGGAGTTAATCAAAAAAGCCGTGGTAACAGTGTTGCAGAATGGTTTGGTGGTGCAAAATCACTACGAGCTCGTCGGGTGCACGGATGGCATCAACAACGCCGTGCCTTGGGTTGAACCCGCAAAATATCCCACGCCACATCCCCCGGAAGTTTTTGTCGAATTACAGGATCACCGAAATCCGGTCCGGTTCCGCAATATCTGGATTCGCTCAATGCATCTCGGTGGGAATTTATAATTTATCATCATAACCCGCTCAACTCATTTAAACTCATGAACAAGCGCTTTCAAATCACTCGTCGTTCTTTTCTGGCCCGTTGCACCGCCACCGCCGCGGTTACAGGCTTGCCCCTCTGGTTTATCCAAGAGCAACTGGCCGGGGCGGCGGAGGCGCACTTGGTGGCGCCCCCGGCAC
Organism: uncultured Verrucomicrobia subdivision 3 bacterium; assembly: GCA_903872345.1. GTDB lineage: Bacteria > Verrucomicrobiota > Verrucomicrobiia > Limisphaerales > UBA11358 > UBA11358. The sequence goes on from CAIQKM010000200.1 coordinate 4,133, forward strand.
CGAGTCCAAATGACCGGCCCGGCATCGCTCTGATTGGTTGCGGCGGGCAGGGCTGCGGTGACGCCCTCAATGCCTCCAATCACGGGGACATCGTGGCGGTTTGCGATGTCGACCAGAAGCATGCTGAGTCGGCGGCCAAACGATTCGCCAATGACGGCAAGACGCCAGCGGTCTATAATGATTTCCGCAAGGTCATGCAGCGCGATGACGTTCATGTCATTGTCCAGGGCACCCCCGATCACTGGCACACATTGGTGAATATTGCAGCGGCCAAGGCCAAGAAGGACATTTACGGCGAGAAGCCGCTCACCCTGACCATTGACGAAGGCAAGCATGTGGTCAAAGCGGTGCGTGACAACGGGGTGGTATTCCAGACCGGCACCCAGCAGCGCAGTGACCAAAAGTTTCATCTCGCGTGCGAGTTGGTGCGTAACGGGCGCATCGGAAAATTGAAGCAGGTGAACGTGTTTGTCCCGGCGGGACTGCGCGAAGGTCCCTTCAAGCCGGTGCCAGTGCCCGACGGTTTTAATTGGGATTTCTGGCTGGGGCAGGCGCCGCAAGTGGATTATCTCAAGGAGCGCTGCCACACCATGTTTCGCTGGTGGTTTGACTATTCCGGCGGTCCGGTTACCGACTGGGGGGCGCATCACAATGACATCGCCCGTTGGGCGATCGGGTTGGACGGGCCGGTGGCAGTGGAGGCTAAGGTGGTGACGGGTCCCATCGTCGGCGGCTATACCACGCCGAGCGAATTTGAGGCCACGCTTTCTTGGGCCAACGGGGTGAAGCAGGTCGTCAAGACCACGCCGGATGACGGTTGGGGCGGCTGGGTGATCAATGAAAACGGCCAGCGCAACGGCGTAAAATTTGAGGGCACCGATGGTTGGATCTGGGTCAACCGCGATGACATTGCGGCGAGCGACAAGGAAATCCTGCATACGCGCCTGCCGGACAATGCGATCCGCCTGGAGGTAAGTCATAACCACATGGGCAATTTTTTCAACGCGGTGCATTCGCGCAAAGACCCCATCAGCAACATCGAGGCCGGTCACCGGTCGGCTTCGGTTGGTCATCTGATTGTCATTGCGCTGCGTTCCGGTCGTAAGTTCCAGTGGGATCCCGAGCGGGAGATTTTCACCGGCGACGGGGCCAGCTTGGGCAACCAGCAGCTCGCGCGCGAAATGCGCAAGCCTTACGACTACAGCTTTGTGGATTAAGCAGCTCCAACGGCTGTCCAAACAACTTTTTAATCATTAGGTTCAGACTGGGTAATCTGCATGAATAAATTTTTCTGTCTGGCTGCGCTGGTTCCGGCGCTGGCGCTGGGGGCGGCCGAGCCATTCAAGCCTTCCACGTCCATTACTAATTCTCCCGCCGAGACCAATCTACTGGGGGTTATTCCCGATGCGGGGCATCCGCCCGTAACGGTAACCAACACCGTGGAAATCAGCGGCGAACGGGTGACCTATGTAGCGGAGACGGGCATGCTGCCGTTGCTGAAGCCGGATGGGACGTCGCGGGCTTCCATATTTTATGTGGCGTACACCCGTCTGGGACACCCGGGTAAGGCGCCGCGGCCGGTGATGTTTTGTTTTAATGGCGGGCCCGGCTCGGCTTCGCTGTGGTTGCACTTGGGTGCGCTGGGGCCGCGCCGGGTAAAAATGAACCAAGACGGCACCCTGCCACCGTCTCCGTTCAGTCTGGTGGACAACGAATATTCCCCCCTCGGTGCGAGCGATTTGGTTTTTGTTGACCCGGTGGCGACCGGTTACAGCCGGGCAACCAAGGAGGAAAAGGCCAAGCAATTCTTTGGCAACGACGGCGACGTGGATGCGATTGGGGAGTTTATCCGACTGTGGACCACGCGTCATGAACGCTGGCTCTCGCCCAAATATGTCCTCGGGGAAAGCTACGGGGGATTTCGGTCAGCGGGGCTGGCTTTAGATTTGAATGATCATTACGGGCTCTATTTGGACGGTGTGGTGCTGGTATCGGGCGTGTTGGATTTTGCCACCTTGCGGCCCGACACGGGGAATGATTTGCCGTACGTGCTAATTTTGCCGGCGTACACCGCCGCCGCCCATTTTCATCACAAGCTGCCGCCAGATTTGCAGGCAGACCGCACGGCGGCGCTGGCGGAAGCCCGGACCTTTGCGCACGGCGACTATCTTTCCGCCTTGGAGGCGGGCAAGATGCTGACGCCAGAGCAGCGTTCGAAGGTGATCGCAGAGCTGGCGCGATTGACGGGGCTGAAGCCCCAGTTGATCGACGATTACAATTTGCGGGTGGAGTCGGGCGTCTTTCAGAAACAGTTGCTGCACGACGAAGGCTTGGTTATCGGTTCGTATGACGCGCGGTTGACCGGTCGGGATGGGGAACCGGCCGTATCGTATGCAACCGTGGATCCGGCCGACACGGCCACGATGGGCCCCTTCTCAGCGGCGGTGAATTCCTATCTGCGGACCGAGTTGAAGTTTCAAAATGATTTGCCGTATGAAATCATTGGAAATGTAAGCCCATGGAATTTCGGGAGTCCGGACCATTATCCGAATGCCAGTCCGAAGTTGGCGACGGTTATGAACGAGAATCCCCAACTCCGGTTGCTCGTATGCGGGGGCCGGTCCGATCTGGTGTGTCCCATAGATACCATGCGCCACAGTCTGGAGCACATGCCGTTGGCGGATGCTTACAGGACCAACATCACGTATGCGGAGTTCGAGGCGGGCCACATGATGTATATCAACCTGCCAGACTTGAAAAAACTGCAGCGGGACTTGGTGAAATTTGTGACACCTTGAGCCGGGCGCACCTTGACACAGTGATTAGGATTGGGGTGTAATCGGTTCCTCATCCAACCAAGCACAACCATCAACCTTGGGAGGAGACATGAAAGAGCAGCCCAGCGAACTGTCGTTGAAAGAACTGGAAGCGGAAGTATTGGCCGAAGGCCGGGAATGGACGCGCCAGCGTTTGCAGCAACGGCTGCAAGCCCAAGCCGAACAGGCGGGCGCGGTTTCCCCCCCTCCGGCTATCGCAGCAGCGACCCCTGACCCTGCGGACGGTCGTGGGCAAAATCACCCTGTCCGTCACCTGCGGGCGCGACCGGCAAAGCGGTAAATGGCGCTGCCCGGCGCGGGAGCGCTGGGGTTTGGGGCCGCATGCGAAGATGATGCCGGAGTTGGAAGACCGGGTGTGCCTGACGGCCACCTTGACGGGTTCCTATGCGGCGACGGCACAAGTAACGGCCAAATGGGGCAGCGCGGTGGATGCCGAGACCATTCGCCTCCACGTGCGGCGGGTGGGGCAGCGGGCCGAGGCGCAGGTGCAGACCCGTTTGACCGGGAAGGGTTGGGAGCAGCCAGCCGTGCAAGTGCCGGGAACCAAGCCAACCCCGTTTTCCCTGGTTATCATGATGGACGGGTGTCTGGCCCGCCAGCGGGGCACGGATTGGGGCGAATCGGCCGACCGGCCCGGCTTGGAGCGGGTGGCGTGGCGCGAAATCAAGGGGGCGGTGATTTACCGGTTGGAACAGGCCGGGCAGACGGCCGGGGGACGCGGGGTGATTGCACAGAAGCAGGTGGTGGCCTGGCAGGGAGATCCGCAGGCATTTGGCCGGCGGGTGCAAACGGAAGCGCGGCGGCGCGGCCTGGCCAGTGCGCGGGAGGTTTTTGTGGTGGCCGACGGGGGGGGCTGGATTTGGCATATCCAGCAAGACCGGTTTGGCCAGGCCAGGGGAATGCTGGATTTTTATCATGCCAGCGAGCATTTATGGGCGGTGGCGCGCAGTCTGCATCCGGCGGATGAAACGGCGGCCCGGGCGTGGGTGGAACCGTTGTTAAGCCAGTTGAAACACGGGCAGGAAGCGGGGGTGTTGCAAACCCTCGATAATTTGCCGGCCTGGTGCGTCGCGCAGAACCGGGTGCCGCCGCCGGAAGTGGCACGCGAACGCGCCTATTTTCAAAATCATCGGGAGCATCTTCACTATGAAGCCATGGCCGCCTTGGGTTGTCCCAATGGCAGCGGAATGATGGAATCGTTTTGCGCCCAGTTGCAAGGCCGGTTCAAACGGTGCGGCCAATTTTGGAGCCAACCCGGCATGGCGGACCTGTTGGCGTTGGAGGTGGCACGCCGCAATTTTGATTGGGACGCGCTTTGGTCCCAAAATTAATACTGTGTCAAGGTACGCCCCCTTGAGCCGTGGTTGCGATTGCAACCTTGCGCGTCGCGAATTAATCCTTAAACAATTCATTGAAGATTTGCCTGTGTTTACAAAGGCCGGTTTTGATTTTTCCATTCTTCTGGAGAAAGGCCGTGGGCCCGCTGGAACGTCCATAAAGTTCAAAAATTATGGGTAGCTGCTTGTCAATGGGAGTTGGATACGAGGGGCAGAATTGCTGCGGAAATACATTAGCAAAAATCTTCTGAATATTTGGCGACAAGTTGGCGTCCAAACGAACAGATCGTGCTTACGGATGCGTTGCGAAAGAATAAAAACACAACAAACATAGGAAAATGGGGTGGGGCGAACAACTTGAACTCACGGCCGGCTCATAACTTGAAGGCCGCAGGTTCGAATCCTGCCCCCGCAACCACTTAGGTTCCCAAGAACCCCGTGAATATTCAGGGGGTTCTTGCTTTTTATCCCCAGGGGAATTATTCGTCAATTTCGCTGTGTAATGGCAGTCCTCATATGTCAACACGCTACGCAGTTGTCCGTTATTGCTTCTGGATTTGAAAGGTTTGGCGGACTATTTGCGCGGTTTTCACTTTGGGGTCGCCAGCTTGGCCCCATTGCCAGGCGCCCACGGTGACCTTCACCGGGAAGCGGGTGCGAGGCGGGATTTTCGTGAAGACCAGTTTGTCTCCCACGACGATGGCCGGGCCGGCAACTATAAAGAAATGTACGGGCAGTCCGGCGTCGCTGCGGGCAAGGAGAGGAACGGAGGCGGTAGTGGCGGGGACATCGGCTATTTTCTCAAATGTAATATTCTGGGCGATGCCTTCGTCATGGCCGTCGCGACTGATCTGGCCGGGTTGTACGACAGCACGAATAGTGGACGTACCAGGATGGCGGACGGCCAGGTAGATGGGGGACGGCCAGGTGCGATCCAAGGCCAGGCGGAACCGGTGGTGGCCGAGGGGTTCCACGCAGCCGCAAAGCCATTCGATGTCCGGATCGCCAGAGGCCCGGGCCAGCGGTTCGGCCGCCCCGACAAAATTCGCGGGCAGCCGATCCAACAGCCGGCCTTGCAAGGTAAAGGTGATACCGTCCGGTTCCGTTTTGAGCGTCGGGGTGACCAGGCCATTGGTCAGCGGAGCGGGGGTTTTATTAAGGGGTATCCAGGTGATGCCATTGAATGTATAGGGAAAAGTCTGGCCGTATTCGTCGGCAAAGGCGGGGAGTTGGGTGGCGGCGTGCCAGTTGATGCGGGCGATGGCCTGGGCTTCCTCGGCGGCGGCGTGGTCAAAATACCAAGGGAGTGCGCGATCCTCCGGCGCGGCCTGGGCATAGGCGAGGACAGGCCGGTTTTCATGGCCGGGAACGGGCAGGTCGGCCAGAAAGCCGGCGGTTAGGGGGACGGACTTGAGCGGGGCGGTGGCATTGTCCGGCAGGCGGGTTTGGGCGATGAATTGGATATAGCGGGCAAAGTATTGAACCAAGCGTTCGGAGCAATCAAAGTGGCCGCTGCCACCGTCAATGACATAGGTCAGGGGCCAGTCGGGGTTCAGTTTGCGCTGATTGAGGATACCTTCGTAAGCCGCGTGGACATTATTCCAATTGGTGCGGATGTCGGATTTTTCCTGGGACCATTCCTGCGCGGTGCCATAGGCGATCAAGGCGGGAACCTGACGGTTATGCGGCGGTAGATGGTTGTTCTTAATCCAAATGCCGGCGAGGCAGCGCGCCGGCGCGGTTTCCACGAGCGCGTCCACCATGAGCAAATGGCCGGACTCGCCCATGGGCAGCCAGGGGACGGTGGCGACTTCCGAGTAACCGGAAACGCGGGCGAGGCCGTCGAGAATCTGCTGCAGAAATGCGACTTGGGTGGCGTTTTCGTTTTTGGCCTTGAAGTTATAGAACGAGGGCGTGCCCCAGAAAATTCCCAGGTCATTGGCGGCGCAGACTTCGCGGATGGCGGGATGGCCGACGAGCATGTGTTCGGGAACATTGGCGCAGAGAATGAGCAAGCCGCGCAGATGCCGGCAGTTTTCCGGGATCCAGAGGTAACCGGTGGCGGTGGTCGGTTGGCCGTTGGTCCACGCGGAGTTGGTGGCGCTTTGCATGAATTGAAACACCTGATTCACCGGAGAGCGGCGGGCTTCCGGCGATTCGGCGAGTCCAATAGCGGTGCCGGCGCACAGCAGCAACCAGCCCAAATAAATGGGCAGCCAGCCGGAGGCTTGGCACCGGGCGGAAAGTGTGGTCTGCGAATTTAGCTTCATAGTGTGGCCATCGGCGGCTGTTTTGGGGCATTGACCGGGAGTTGCATCCTCAATCAGTAGGTTCATGTGATAACCAAGATGCCGTTGAGGCGGGAGGATTCCCATCCGATTCGATTGGTTCAGGGCGCAAAAAAGGAGGGCGTCTTGCGACGCCCTCCGAGGTTCAGACGCCAGGTTCAGGGATTGACGAGCCGGTAAAAGACCGTGCCTTTGGAGGCGTCAATGGTGGCCGAATAAGGACTAACCGCCGCCGGCAGGCGAACCCAGTTCGTGGTGAGCCCGGTATTCAGGCTGTTGGTCTGGGCTTGGAGGACCCAACCCTGCCCGGAGGGCCAGGAAAGGGTCAACTGATTACCCGAGACGGTCCTGGTGATGCTGGCCGGGGAGGGGCCGGAGCCGCCCGCCTGATAGTTGGTCAGGATGACACTGGTGGCGGTGTAAATCACTTGATAACTGGCGGTGGCGGAGTTGGCGACCGCCACACGACCGCTGGTGACGTTGGTAAAGGTGCCGGAGACAGTGCCCGCCGTGAGGATTGTGAAGCCGCTGCCCGCCGCCGGGGTGAAGTTATTGCTGACGATCAGGCTACCATTCAGGGTGGCGGCACCGCTAACAGCAACGTTGTCATAGTAGGCGCCACTGTTGGTGAAGGCCGTGGCGGGAGCCGCGCCATTGAGGTCAATGGCGAGGGCGGAGCCGCCTTCAGCGGTATAGTTGCCCGTGATGACGGTACGGCCGGCCATGCCCAGATCGCCCGGGGCGAGGGTGCCGCCATAGTTCACCAGTGTACCGGCCGGATTGCCGGGCAGGTCGCTTAGGTAGGTGGCGTTGATATTGCTGGCCACCAGCGTGCCGCCCAAGAAGGAGAACACTTCGGAGCCGGGGAGGCCGTTGGCGTAGCCGCTGACGGTGCCGCAGGCGTATAGTTTGCCGGTATTGGTGAGCACAAACGTGGCGGTGCTGGCACCGTCGGAACTGCCGCCCAAATGGACATTTCCGCTATTGGTGCCACCCAAGAGGGCAAGGGTGCCGCCAGCGAGCGTATAGCTGGAAGTTTTGTTGGTGGCGGCGTTGTTGGGACAACCCATATCCAAGTTGTTGTTCTGGGAGCCGGCCACGATCAGTTGGCCGCCGTTCTGAACGACGGCGGCGTTGCCGTAGTAGCCCTTGGAATTGGTGGCAAAATCATGGTTGCCCACGAGCAGACCGTAGAAGGTGGTGGCCGCCGTGGCGCCGGGGGTGGTGCCGGTGTCATCCACCAGCACTTTGCCGCCATTCAACGTGAAGTTTTGGACGGGATTGGCGGTGCCGCTATCCGTGAAGGCCAGGCCCCAAGCGGTGACATGGAGCAGGCCGCCATTGACCTGCAGGTTGCAGCGAACGAACCGGCCGCCACCATCGGCGGAATTGGCGGCTCCGTAGAACGAGGACACCAGCGTGCCGTTATTCAAGACGAGATAAGCCGGGGCCACGCCGCCGCCAATCTGTCCGTAGAGGGGGTTGTTGGTCACATTGTAATAGCCGCCGTTGATGATGAGCGACGAATCAACCCCGGTGCCGCCGATGCCAAAGGTTCCGCCGCCGGTGCCGCCGGGACCGCCAATGATGTTGGTGGAATTGGCCGAAGCGTTGAGTACGAGGGCGCCCGGAGCGAGGTTTTCAATCGCGCTCAGCAGGTTGTACCCATCAGCCAGGGTGACGGTGTTGGAATTACCGTCGCTGGTGCCGTAGTTGAGCACGGCACTGGTGAGCGAGGCGGCGCTGATGACGCCGGGTTGGACATACTGGTCATAGCGACTGTAAGCCAGACTGGCCCCGTTGAGCACAACGTTGGTGGGTAGCGTGACCGAGGCGCCGGTATTGTCAATTTGCAAAGTGCCAGTGCCTCCCAGGGTGACGGTGGCATTTCCAACCGGCGGATTTTGCAGGACTAACGTGCCATTGAGGTTCAGGGTGTCATTGGTGCCATCCAAGGTCAGGGTCTGGTTCAGAGTGCCGCCGGAATTGACCTGCACGGTAGCGTTGCTGATTTCCAGGCTGACGCCGGAAGGCCCATTGTTGAGGCTGGCCAGGGCAAGGGTGCCGCCGTCCACCGCGATGGGGCCGGTGAAACTGGCGCTGTTATCGGCGCTCATAATCAAGGTGCCCGTACCCTGTTTGGTCAGCGAGCCGTTGCCGTTGAGGGTGGCTCCCAGGCTGTGGGTATTAGACTGGTTAAAAACGAGCGCGCCGTAGTCGGTGATGGCAGAAGCGCCATCAATAGAACCCGAGACGGTGCCGTTGCCGATTTGCAATTGGCCCGAGTTAATGATGACGGAGCCGGTGAATGAATTGGTGGTCAGCAAAGTGACTTGGCCTCCGCCAGAGAGGGTGATGCCCGTACCCCCGGCAATCTGACCGGAACCGCCAATGGTATAGTTTTTCGAATAGTTATAAAAGGTAACCGTGGATGGTTGCACAATGGAATTGAGGGCGATGGCGGGGGAAGCGGAGCCAGTGTCGTCAAAAGTGACATAATCCGGGTCGGCATAGGTTGCGGTGGCGGCACCGTCGAACCAGTTCAACGTGCTGGCATCCCAAGTATTGCCATTGAGTCCACCCTGCCAGGTAAGGCTGACGGCGGCCGCCGTGGCGTGCACCACGCCGGTGGCGGAGCTGGAGTTGCCAAAGATATCCGTGACGGTGAGAACATTGGTATAAACACCAATCGAATTATACACATAGGCTACGGAAGTGGCGGTTGTATTGGTGGTGCCGCCATCGCCAAAGACCCAGTAACGGTTGGTGATGATGCCGGTGGAACTATCAATGAAGGTGGAGGAAACGGGCGCCACGCCGACGGTGTTGGTGGGGCTGAATTTCGCTGCCAAGACGGGCGGCGTCACGCCATAATTGGTCAGGATCAGGTTGTTGCCGGCCACGATTACCTGAAAATATTTGCCGCCGGCGACCACGCCATTCGTGGACACAGGAATGTAGCCAGCATATCCGAGGTTGGCGGGATTGGCGACCAGGCCGCCGCTGGCCGTAAGGATGGTGAAGGCGGTGGTGGCGGCGGGGGTATAACCGTTGAGGAGGTTGGCGGTGATCAAACCGGCCACGCTGCCGCTGCCGGTGGCCGAGACGGTGTCATAGTAGGCACCTTGATTGGTGAAACTATTCGCGATGGTGGCACCGCCGATGTCCACGGCCAGGGTGCCGCCGATGGTTTGGGCGTAACCGCCATTGATGATCGTTTTGCCGGGTGTGCCGCTACCGCCGGGAGCCAGGGTGCCAGCCGTGTTGCTCACGGTCAGGCTGCCGATGGCGCTGGCGGGATCATTAAATCCGGCGGACGTGGTGATGGTGGCGGCGGCCAATTGCCCGCCGGTCCAGTTGAAGAGGCGATCCTGGGCACCGGCGGCGGTGGCGGCGCCGATGGTACCGTTGACGACCAACTGGCCGCCGGTAAGAGTGATGGAATTGGTTTCGGCATTACCTTGGGCGACAGTGGAGCCGAGGGTCAGGTTGCCTTTGATATAAGCATAGCCGCCGTTGCTGACAGTCAACGAATTGTTCTCGGGCAGGCCGTTGGCCTGGGCCAATCCGAGAGCCATGCCACCGTTGGTAACAATGAGCGAACCGGTACCACCGCCGCTGTTATTGACGGTAAAGTTCAGACCAAAGTTGTTCGCCGTGTGGTTTTCGGCGATCTGGCTCAAAAAGGTCATGGAACCGTTGAGGATGTTCCAAGTGCCATGAATATAATTGGCATTGTTGGTAACGGTGACGTTGGCGCCGCCGGTAATGTTGGCCACGCCGACATAATGGCAGCCCGAATTGTTCTGGCCGATGTAGCCAAAGGTCCAAGTGCCGCCATTTAGGGTGTTGGTGTAAGGAATCAGGCCGGCGGCGTCGTTGTATCCGAAAAACTTGATGTAAGCCGAGCCGTTGCCGGCAATTTGCAGGGTGGAGGTGGCGGCGGCCCCGGGTTGGAAATAGGACAGGGCGGTGCCGCTGGAGAAGGTGAACGTCTTGCCGTTGCTGTTGGTATTGCGATCTTGAATACCGCCGAGACCGTTGGGGGAGATGATCGTGCCAAAGGTGACGGCGTTAGAACCTTGCAAGACGAGCGCGCCGTTATTGGTGATATATCCGGCGGCACTCAAGGAACCGCCGCCATTGACCACCACCCAGCCGACGGGAACCGAGGGGGTGGCGCTGGCATTGGGGCTGGCCGGGCCGCTCCCGGCCGTGATGTTGATATTGCCCGCCACGGTGCCGTTGACCGTGCAGTTGGCGCTGGTGTTGGTGGCATTGTCCAGAACCAACCCGTTGACCGTGCCGCCAGCGGCGACGGTGAGGGCGCAGTTCGTGTTGATTATAACCGTGGAACCGGCATTCAGCACACCATTGGAACCCACAGTGAGCGAACCACCGCTAATGATGGTGGGGCCGGTATAGGTGTTGGTGCCGAACAGACTCAGCGTGCCGGCACCTAGTTTGCCCAAGGTATAGGCGCCGCCACCGTCGGAGATCGGGCCGTACAGATTTTCCGTGCCTGCAATAACCGTGTTGGTCTGGCCCGGACTACGCAACGAGACGCTGGAACCCAAAATCAGCAAGCCGCTGCCGCTCTTGGTGATGTCCAAAGCGTTGAGTGAGCCGGGCCCGGAAACGAGGCCGTTGGCAGTGAACGTATTGGTGATGGCAAGGTTGCGGGCGGCGGACAGGGTGACCGCGCCATTGCCGAGAGTCAGGTACTGGCTGCCAGCGAAACCGAAGTCGGCGTTCCAATATTGGGGATTGTTGTTGGCCAGGGTGACGCCGCCGGCGGAGCTGTTGTTGAGCAAGCCACCGTTGATGACCAGCGGGCCGGTGCCGGGGGCGCTGGCACTGTTCAGATTGAGGACGCCGGAGTTCAAGGTGATGCCGCCACTAAAAGTGTTGGCCCCAGCCAGTACCAGTGCGCCTGCACCGCTGTTGGTGATGCCGAAGCCGGTGCCCGAAACGGCGCCATTTACTCTCAGCGTCTGACCGGCGGCGACGGGCCAAGGTTGCGAGGCCGCCAGGGCCACGGCATTGCTGAGCGTCAAGCCCACGGTGGCGGCGGAGAGATCAATACCGGCGGTGCCCAAGGTAAGCGTATTGCCATCGCTCTGGATGGTGAGGGCATTGGTCGGGGATAACACTTGGATGCCGTTCCAGGCAGTGGCGGCCCCCAAGGGCCAAGCGTTGGTGGTGCCGTAGGCGGTGGCGCCGGTGAACTGGGCGATGTCACCGCTGCCGGGCGCAATGCCACCCGTCCAACTCAAGGGATCGTTGAGCAGATTGGCATTGTCCAGCTTGGTAATGGTACTGGCGTGGCCGGTTAACCCGACCATCAGAGAGGTCGCGGTCGCCAGCAGCAGGAAACGGGGCTTTATCGGGGTCGCTTTCATGTTTCAAGGTTTCAGGTTGTAATGTATGGATTAGAATGGGAACAACGGTTCGCGTTTTTTTTAACGTGGAATTGAGTCCACATTAAAACCGGGTGAAAAATACGGTAGAGTCTATTTTGCGGCGCGGAGGGGTAAAATTGCGTCGCTTTTCACCATCCGGTCGTTGTCGGTCCACGGATTTTATCGTTGGGCATCGGTGCCCAACAGGGATACCTGTTCCGGCCGGGCGAGGAGGTGGGGAGCGGCGACATCGTCATAGAGATTGGCGGAGAGTACCACGTTGCGGGCCGCCGGGCCGATTTGAATTCCCGCCGCCGAGTGCTCCACCCGGTTGCCATCCACCACCACGTCCACAAACCGCACCTTGCCATCATCGTGCGGCCGGGGCTCCGCACTGGGCGGAAAGGCAATGCGCTGGTTGTAGCGGAGCACGTTGCCTTTGACCAGCACCGCCCGGCCACCGGGCACCGGCTGCGGCACGACGTCATTGACGAACACCAATTTGCGGCCGTATTGGGCGGAACCGAACTTGGTGATGCGCAGGTTGCCATCGGTGAGGCCGACGAAACTGAATGGGAGATTACCTTCCGGGTTGTTGCCGTGCGGCCCGATGCCAGGGTGGTAGCTGTTGGCGAAGGCCACGTCGTTGTAGCAAAAACGGACGAACCAGCCGCTCTGGCCCCACAGCCCCTGGTTGCGCTCCACCCGGCAACTATCAATGGTGAAATCATAAAAGCTGCCATAGAGCTGGGAGAACGCGCTGCAATCCGTGCCGGTGCACTGATACACGATCATGTGCCGCATGAGCGACCAGAGGCCGATGGTGCTGGCGGTGGTGGGCGGCACATCCCAGGGCCGGTCCACGGTGAAGTCGGCGGGTGTATTTTGAGTGATTACACGGTACTGCCCGGCCCCCGGGCCGTCCAGAATCATTACGGCCAGGCCGGCGAATTCGTCCGGCTTGGCCTTGATGCCGTTCAAGGTCAGGGTTTGCCCGTTCACGCGCGTCGGCAGACCGAACCAGGCGATGTTGCTTTGGGCGATGGCGGTGGGCAGGGCGCTAATGTCCAGAGTCATGGCTTCGCGCTCGCCCCGGACAAAATTATAGCTGCGGTTGTGGGCGGAATAAACGTACTGCATGCCGATGTTACCGTAGCCCCAGGAGGAAGAGGCGCGGATTTCGTTGCCGGCGCAAACGCAATAATGGGAGCCTCCGCCGAGTTCCACCCAGCAGTATCCCATTTCGTTGCCAAACTGATTGCCGGTTTCCCGGGCGTTGCGCAGGTTGCGCAAGTGAACCTGCCCGCCTTGGGCCTGGCAATCGGACAATTCAAAATTCTCCACTCCGTTGATCCGGAGAACATGGGCGCCATCGCCATCGAATTTGCCGGACTGCACAATTTTACCGGCCGCATTCGTGACGACATTCCAGAGTGCGGGTTCACGGTCGGGGTGGCTGCACATGAGCCAGTGCTGGAAGTTGACCCGGCGGAAAAACACATCACGAGAAAGTGCGGGACGCAAGACTTTCAACTCCGGTGGCAGCCCGGCGGGAGAGCCCAGATCGCTGAAGAGGGTGTCCACTTTGCGCACGATGAGGGTCAAATCCTCGACGGCATATCGGGAGCTGCCATAGAGCGCAGCCGACGTGAAATCGGCCGGTGATTTGGGTTCATCCACGGGCCATTGCAGGACGGTGCTATTCCGGCCTTCGCCGCGCAAAATGGTGCGCTCGGGCAGGACGAAATAGTTGGTCAAGCGGTAGGTGCCCCAAGGCAGATACACGATGCCGCCGCCATTGGTGCGGGCGGCGGCCAGGGCGGCGCGGAGCGCGGCGGAGTCGTTCGCCACGCCATCGCCTTGCGCCCCGAATTGTTTGACGTTAAAAATCTGGTTCGGCCAGGCATCCGGCGTTTTGATGTCCACTCGGAGCGGTCCACCCCAGCCGGCGGGTCCGCCAAAGCCGTTATGTATCCATAGGTCACCGCGGCCGGGTGAAAGAGTCTCCGGCAACTGAGCGAGGAAGGAGAAGCGCTCCGCGTTTGTTACTTCAAGGTCAAGCCATTGTCCGGCGGCCGTATGAAGCAAGGCCCGGGTGTTGCCGAGGTCATGGGGGAGCAAAAAGTTTTTGCCAATGACTTGCACCCAGGCGCCGGCGGCGGTCTGGTTTTCCACCAGACCGGGTGCGAGTTTTACCGGTTGCATGAACCATGGCTCGGGCCGGTTGATGATTACGGGTTGGCTGTTGAGTCCGCCGGCGCTGACGATCGCTTGATATAAACCGGGACGCACCGTTTCCGGAACTTGAAATTTGACGGAGTTTTCCGAAGGTTGAATCACGGGGCAGGGGTTGGCCGGATGGGCGATGGAATCGTTCTCGCCCGGATGTGCCGCCGGAGCATCGGTCAACCGGTTGAGGGCGATCTGACTGGCGTCGGCCAGACCGCCACCGTAAAGCAGCACGATATTTCCGGGTTCAATGCTGTCCGGTGACCAAAAAACCACGGGATTTGCGGTCGAAGGCAAGGTGCCAACCAACCAGAGCACGGCCGACGCGGCGAGGAATTTGATCATAAGTTACCAATTATCGGTGCGGAAGGGCGAGGCGGGGAGACCTTCTTTGTTATAGAGATTGCCGGCCGGGGAGTTGGCCCAGCCATAGCGAACGGCCACTGGTTGGGCAACCTGCGGGCTGGAAACGAGCACGGTATGGCCGTCAATCCGGGCTTCGGCCGCCACCCAATTCCGGTCGGCTCCGGCCACGAAAAAGCCGGTCAGCCGGTCTTTGGAAAACGGTTTCACCCCCGGCGCATACCAGGGTGACTGGCCGATGGTGAGGCCGCCGCCGGTCTCCCGGAACGTCAGTCGGACCTGGCCGCCAGCCTCCGGATGGAAACTTTGATAGAGCGGTCCCGAAGCGACGAGCTTTTCCCGGTAAACCAGTTTTTTGGCCGCGAGCGCCAGGCGCCGGCCAACGTCCAGTTTATCCGCGGGATGAACGTCGTTGGGATTGCCGACATCAATGGTAATGGCCATGGCGGTGTTGGTGACGGCGAGCGTCATTAATTGGGCCTCGCGGAGCCAGGGCCAGCCGCTTTTGGCGACGGGCACGGGATCAGCGCCATTGCAGGGAAGCTGGACGAAGAGAAACGGTAAGCCGGCGGCGGAAGCAAAGCCGGCGCTTTGCCATTGCCCGCGCCAGTCTTGGATCAGGCGGGGGAACAGGGTGCGGTATTCCAGGCCGGCGCTGCCATTATTTTCACCCTGATACCAGAGGATGCCGCGCAGGGCGAACGGGCGCAACGGAGCAATCATGGCATTGTAATTGACGGTGGGCGTGGCCGGTCGGCGCGAAGGACTGGGGACGCCCATGGGATCGGGGTTGGTTGGTTCGGGGCGGCTGGGTTGGGGCTTGGCCCCGACGGGTTTGCCCGCCGCTTTGTCCGCGTTGTATTGTTTTGTGGCGGCGTTAAAGGCGGGGGCCACTTCGGCTTGCCACTTTTTAAGATCGGCCAGGTAGTTGGCTGCCAACTCGGGGTGCAGCCGGACTGCTTGCGATTGTTCGACCGCTTTATGCCAACGGTCGAGGACTTTGGTTAATGGCGGATTTTGGCTCAAGCCATCCAGACTGATCCACGTTTCGATGTCAGTGCCGCCCCAGGGCGCTTGAAGAACGGCGATGGGACAATGTTGGTCCAGCCGGATTTCCCGGGCAAAAAAGTAGGCGACGCCGGAGAAGTTTTTCGCCGTGGCCGGGGTGCTGAGATCCCATTGGCCGTTGCAGTCTTCCGCCGGGGCGGCGGCGGTGAGGCGGGCAACCGAGAAAAAGCGCAACTCCGGGTCGAGCGCCTGCGGGATGACCTCGGCGGCATTGTGGGCCGAATTCAAGGGAAACCCCATGTTGGATTGACCGCCGGCGAGCCAGACATCACCCACAAGAACGTCGCTCAACTCCACGCGGTTTGTTTGTCCGGTTACCACCATAGTCCGCGATTCGGCGCTGGCCGGGAGGGCGTCCAATTGAACCCGCCAACGACCGCCGGCATCGGCGGTGGCGGTGCGATGCTGCCCCGCGAAATCCACGGTTACCGGCTCGCCAGGGTCGGCCCAGCCCCACACTGGGACGGTGGTTTCACGCTGGAGCACCATGTGGCTGGCGAACAGATGCGGTAATTTTACCGCCGCTTGGCTGCTTTGAACGGCCCAGGCGAGCGTGGCGCAGAGAGATGTTGTTTTCAATGTGTTCAGCATCATAGGATCAGTGCATTGGCCAGCCAGTGGCTGGCGCGGTTACAGGTAATTAGCAGGAAAGACGCCGGAACTTCACAAAGGTAAGCGACCATTTTGCGTCGCGGGGGGTGTAAGTTGCGTCATTGGCTCGCTTAAGGATACCGCAGACGGAAAAACCATGGCAGCGAGCCTGGAATCATGGGGTTGGTGAGGTTCAACTTGCCACCGGCGTCAAATTGATTGGTGGCCAGCACCGTCCAGTTGACGGCCGGTAACGTCAAGTTGGTGGCGGCCAGTAGCAGGATATTTTCCCCTGCCAAGCCGTTCGCGCCGGTGAGAATCAGATTGGGGGCGGACCATTGAACGCCGGTAAAAACAGGCGCGGGGGGCGTCATGGTCACCTGCACGGTCAAATTGGTGGAACTCACGCCGGCGGAGCCATTGACCGTCAGAAGCACTTGGTAGCTGCCGGGATTGGCAAAGAGGTGGGAGACGGCGAGGGCGGCGGTGTTGGTGGTCGAACCGTCGCCAAAATTCCAGGCGCGGTTGGTGATGCTACCCAACGACGTGTCGGTGAAGTTGGCGGTAAAGGGAGCCGGGCCATTCGTGGCGGCAGCGGTAAAGCCGGCGGCCACGAATTGAAAATTGGTGAGCAGCACGCTGGTGGCGGTGGTAACGACCAGGAAACTCGCGCCCGGCGCATTGACCACCGGCACGCGGCCGCCGGTGATGTTGGTGAAACCGCCACTCAAACCGGCGGCGGCAAGAATGGTAAAGCTATTGGTGGCGGCCGGTTGGAAATGATTAATCAGGCTGACATTCAGGCCGCCATTCAAAGCGGCCGCTCCAGAGATGGCGACGAAATCGTAATTGCTGACCGGGCTTTGAAAGGCGCTGGCTTGGGTAGATCCGCCGAGGTCAATGGCCAGCGCGCTGCCGGGGTAGTTGGTCAGGTTGCCGGTAATGGTGGTTTTGCCGGGCACGCCGAGGTCGCCGGGAGCGAGGGTGCCGCCATTGTTGTAAAGCGTGCCGTAAGTGCCGGGGGCATTCGATGATTGCAAAGCCGCCAGGCTGATGGCGAAGGACGCGAGCGTTCCGCCGGAAAAGTTGAAGATTTGCCGGGCCCCGCTGGCGGCGGATTGTCCGCCTTTAACATTATAAGCCAGAACTTTGCCGGTGCCACATAAGGTGAACGTAGTGGTGGCCAGTTGATTGGAGTCGGCCCCCAGCCAGATGCCGTCGCCGTTGCCCGGTCCGTAGGGCACGATAATGGAACCGCCGGAAAGCGTGTAATTGACGCTCTGTGGGGTGGCGACCGGGCCGTAGCCACCGAGGGAAAATGAACCTTCCGCCGTGTTGCTGACGATGACGATATTGCCGCCGGTTTGGGTGCCGTTAAAGGCCAGATAGCCGGACTGCTGGGCGTTGTTGGCCCCGCTATTGCCGAAGCGGAACCCGTACGCAGTGTTGGAAATGATGAGGTTGCCGCCGGTCAGGGAGAAAGTGGCATTGGCCAGGGATTCCGAGCAACGCTGGCCGCCGCTGACCAGCAGGGTGCCTGCTTGGATGACAAGGTTGGTGGCCGGAAACCCATACATACCGCCGCCGGCGATGACCGTGGCACCATTGAGCACGAGGCTCGCACCGCCGGGCTGCCAGTTGGCCGACAGGAACCAAGACCCTCCGTTCAAGGCGAGGGAGCCGGCGGGGTTGGAAAGATTGACCGCAACCACGTTGGTTGACGCCGCCGAACCGTTAAGCGCCAGGGTGCCGCTGGCACTGTTGTTGACCACGTTGAAGGAATTACTGCCATCGGCAAAGTAAAGGGAGTTGGTCGCGCCGGGCAGCGTGCCGAAATTGGTAATGCAATCGAGCGAACTCAGGGACGTGATCGCCCCGGCGGGAGTGGCGGAATTAGTGCGGTTACAAAGCAAACTGCCGGCGGATAGCACGATGCCACCATTGAGAGAGCCGTTGGCACCGCCGTTGCCAAGCTGCAACAGCGAAGCGTTGACGGTGGTAAGACCGCCGCAGGTGTTGGAAGCCGCCAGGATCAGCGTGCCACCGCCGTTCAAGGCCAGGCTGCCGGGGCCGGTGATGCCATTGGTCACGGTCAGAGTATTGGCGAGGCTGAGCGTGCCGCCACCGGCGTTCAGCGTGAGGGTCCGGTTGTTAAAGGTGAGCAGTCCGCCGGCGGTGATTTGCAGGGAGCCGCCCGCGAGCACCACAGAATTACCCGGCGAACCGAGATTAGAGTCGGTGCCAATGGCCACGGTGCCACCGTTGACCGTGAGCGGGCCGGTGAAAGAGTTGTTGGCCGCGAGGGACAGCGTGCCGCCGCCGGTTTTGATGAGGTTGCCCGGGCCGCTGATAACGCTGCTCACAGCGGTGTTGTCCGGTTGATTGAATTGGAGGGTGGCGTTATTGGTTACGGGTCCGCTTCCCAACGTGCCGGAAACGGTGCCGTTGCCAACGGTGAGGAGGCCCTGATTGACGACGGTGGCACCGGTATAATCATTGGTGGTTAGCATCGTCAGGCTGCCGCCGCCATCCTTTTGCAACCCGGTGTTGCCGGAGATTTTCCCGGATCCGCTCAAGGTGTAATTTTGCGTGGCATTCACATCGACAAATGCCGGGGAATTGGTGGCGGTGAGATTTATTGACGGGTTATCGGAACCGGTATCGCCGAACGTGACCGAGTCCCCATCCCAGAAGGCGACCGGGGCATTGGAAGCCAGCCAGACTGGGTTGTTGGTGTTTTTATTCCACAGGTTGGCGATGCCATCCCCCTGCCAGATGATATTGGCGGGGGTATGACCGGGGGCAAAGGGAGTGAAGGTCACGGTGGCGGGCGACCAAGCCTGGCCCCATACATTGGTGGCGAAAAAGCGGTAATAATAAGTCGCGCCAGCCAGACTGGTAAGATTAGTGGCGAGCGGGCCGGCATTTTGCAGGCCGAGCGACGCGGTGTTCTGCCAGGCGGCCAGGCTGGAGCCACCGTCGTTGGTGCCCCAGCAGACAAAGACGGTGGTGTTGGAATCGAACTGCGGATAAACCAGCGAGCCATTGAGGGTGGCGGAACCGGAGCCGAGGGCGGTCGTCGGACCGCTGGTTACATAAGGACTGAAACCCGGTGCATTGGTGCGGCTTTCGTCACTATAAAGCCCGATCATTTCAAACGGAATGGGACTGAACGCAGGCACGTCCGTATAGACTGTGGACGTGGGCAGCAGGCGGCAGTCGTTACCGGGCAAATTGATAAACCCGGGGTCGCCGGCATAGTTCAGGTTCGGACCGGATTGCATGGCGCTTTGGCTGGACGTGACGAATGAATTAGCCGGCGAGCCTGGCACCACCTGTTTCCAAAGATAGGCGGTGGGGCAGAGGACGGCGGCATTTTCTTCAATGGTGGCAGGCAGCAGGGCTTCAAATTGGGCCCCATAATGACTGTTGCAAAACAGGTTGTTGTAACATTCTACCGACTGTTGGTTGCCATTGGTGACCTGGGTGCCGTCGTGGTAGATGACGCCATATCCTTGCGACTCGGCGGCGCTGGTTTTGAGGCTCGTGACATTGCCGTAGATGTGCATGCCGAAGTGATCCTGATCGAAGTCAATGCCATTGCCGAGGGGCGTGTCGTGCATGAAATTGTACCGGAAGGTGTGGTTGCCATGGCGCCAGAGATAATCGTAACTGTAGAACGCGCCCAGATCATCGGAAACCGTCTGGTATTCGCCGATGTCATTGTACTCGAAGAGGCTGTCCCAACTGCCGTGCAGGACGGCGGAATGCGGCGAGCCGGCGATGAGATTGTGGGCTACGCGCATGCCCACGGCGGGCTCGTGATTGCCGAGCAAGGCGCCGCCGTAACCGGCTTCCACGGCGGCGGCGTAAACGCGGGCCACGCGGGAAAAATTGGTGATCAGATTGTTGACCACATAATCGTGCGCGGGAATTCGCAAGGCGGCGTTGTTGGTCTCATAACCGCCACGGAGCAGGACGCCGCCGCCGGCGAGGTCGTGCAGGTTGCAATCCACCACGCCATTGGTGCCGCCATTCAGGATATCCGCCGCATAATTTCCCAAGTTGTAAAACGTACAGCCCACAATCAAATCCTGCACCCCGTTGGTGAGGTAAATGCCTTGGGCCAGCCCGGCGGTAAACGTGAGCGATTGAAAAACGATATTGCTGCCGCCGCCAACCTGTACCAGAGGAACGGCCAAATCGGAGATCACCACACTGCCGTTCGTCAGCGGGCCGGGGGCGTAGAAATAAATTTTGTGGCGGTTGAAATCCATGGCCCATTCCCCGGGTTGATCCATTTCTTCCAGCAGGTTCAGCGCCCAGAAGGGTTCCTGATAACTGCCCTTGGGACGAATAAAAGCACTGCCAAAACCGCCCTGCGGCGTGGCGTTGGTGGCCATTTCAAATACCAGGGCGTTGGTGTCTATGCCCCGGACT
This sequence comes from uncultured Verrucomicrobia subdivision 3 bacterium, assembly GCA_903872345.1. GTDB lineage: Bacteria > Verrucomicrobiota > Verrucomicrobiia > Limisphaerales > UBA11358 > UBA11358. The sequence goes on from CAIQKM010000200.1 coordinate 24,688, forward strand.
TTGGCGCCGTTAACGGCCCAGGCAACCAGCCAGTAGCCTTGCAGCCAGAGGCCGCCGTTGGTGAGGGCGGTCTGCCAGCGCGCCACATGCGCGGCGTCGTTGGTCCCATAGTGAAACGCGCCCCCCACGGGGATGAGGTTTTGGTTGCTGTCGGTATAAGTGCCGGCGGCGTTCAAATAATTGGTGCCGCTGGCATCGGTGGCGACCCCGTTCATCAGCATGTTGGGGGTCAGCAGATCGTCGTTGGTAGGATTATGATTCGGATACCGCGACAAAAACATCCGCTGACCGTTGTAAATGAGTTCGCACAGGTTGCCGGAGTAGGCCGGGTTGTAAGGATCCACAATGGTCCAAGTATTGAAACTGGCCGGCAGGGAAGTGTGGGTGATACCGGCGGAGGCCAGGTCGAGTTCCCAAAGGTTGGTGGGATTCAGGCCGGGAGCAACGCGGTTGGTCTGGCTGGAATTGAGCGGCACAAAACTGGCGGCGGGAATGGCTTTGCCACCGGAGATGACGGCCGTTTCGTTTGGGTAACCACGATACACCACCGGCGCGGCCACGGTTCCGGAATCGTTGGCATTGGTCAGCATCAGGGTATTCGTGCGAAAATATGTGCCGCCCCGGAGCCACACGGTGACGCCACCCGCCGGCAGGGGCCGGGGCAGGGTGCGCACCGTATTGCGGGCCTGCTCCAAGGTGAGAAACGGCGCGGTCAGCGTGCCCGGATTGGTGTCCGCGCCGTTGGGGGCGACATAAAAGTTGGTGCCGCTCACCGGTTGCGGCAGGCGCACCCGCACTTGCCAGCCGGCGTTGCTGGACACGCCGCCGGCAAATGTCTGGCCACAGGTCAGCAAATGGGTGCCGACATCAAAGACCGCCGGAAAGTAAGTAAACGAGTTGCTATTGGAGCCAACCTGACCACTGGTGGCGGACAAGGTGCCGTCCAGCCGCCAGGTGTAATTGGTGGCGGCGGCTGGAAGCGAGAAAATGGCGCTGGAACCCGCATCCACCACGGTCTGGCTGGCGCGGCCGGCTGGGCCCAAAAAACCGGTTGAAGCGAAGAAAATGAGCAGGAAAACGCGCCACCAGATGATCCCGGAGCGGAATGACGCGATCCGGACGGAGAGTGCGCACATGCGAGGATGGTGGCTTAATGACCGCCCAAGCCGCCGCACCAAAACCGGTTCCACGGGGTGGGGGCATCGTGCGAAGCCGGCCGAACCAGGGGAATGTAACCCTCCTTCTCCCCGGTGGAATCAGGTTTGCGGGCCTCGGAGTGGCCGTCGAAAAAGACGATCACGCCGCTGCCATCATTGTAGTAATTGCCTTGATCGGCGGCAAAGCCGCCGGCAATGGTGGTGAGATGCTTGCCACTATGCGGGCAGAGCGGATAATAACCGGCGTTGAATCCGTCCACAAATTCCGCAAACGACCAGCCGCCGTTGTTCCAAACGGCGCCCGCACAGGTCATCAGGCAGGTATCAGTGGGTTTGGTGGAGGTGGACAGTTTTACCAAAAATTCATTGATCCCGGCCTCGGTATCGGTGGGGAACCAGGGGATGTTGCGATTGCCGGCATAGGAAGGCATATTGGTGGAGATGCCACTGAGGCTCATCATCCGTTGATAAGCGGCCGGGCATTCCACCAAGCCCGCCAAATTGGCTGTTTTCCATCCGATGTAGTTTTTCCAGGAGTCGGAGCAGGTGAAGTTGGGGTCATAGGTGGTGTTGGCGCGACCCGCCATGCAAAAGATCGGACAGATGTAATCATGAAAATCATCGGCGTACATGTTTGCGGCAATGCCCATCTGCCGCAGGGTGCTGGTGCATTTGATGCGCAGAGCTTTCTCCTTGGCCTTCGCCAGCGCGGGCAGGAGCATGGCGGCCAGAATGGCGATAATGGCAATGACCACCAGCAGTTCGATGAGGGTGAATCCGGCGGCGGCGGAAGGACGGTGTTGCCGGCGCGGCCAGTGGATGGAACTGAGATTCATAATCGGGTTATTGATGATTACTTTAATTCGCCTGCTCCTCCAGCCAAGGGGTTATTTTGCAACAGGGACGGGGTGTTTTGCGGCACAACTTAAGTGCCGAAATTCCGGTTGCCATCCTGGTCCGGCGTCTTGGTAGAGCGGTGCCGACCGGTTTCCGTGTCCGGGGGCAGTGTCCGTCGGTAAGCATCGGTATGCAGGCCGATTTTGCCGAAGGGGACGGGTTCGAACCCGGGAATTTTTTGAAAGACAACCGAGTCAGGTTTCAGCGTGTAATCCCCTTGGGCGGCATTCACGAAACCCGGATCGGCGGCGGTCACAAAATTGTCCGCCGTGTGCAGCAGGCCGGGGTTGGCCTGCCGTTCGCGGGCCAGCTTTGATTGAATGGGTTCGCCGGATTGCATCACCACCAGGTTGCGTTCAAATTTGGTCCGCAAAGGCAGTTCCGGATGATTGGCGAGCAGATTGGTCATTTCCGGAAACTGCACCGACCAGGGCGGGCGGGTTGGCTGGATGGCCAGTACGGCCGAATGTAAACGCGAATTGGTGGCATAGCCGCGCGCCACGCCGCGATCGTCCAAGCCAAACACAGGGCCCTGGTCTTTGACGAATATATTATTGATGACCTGATGGTCGGGGCCCGAGGCAATCCAGACACCAGTGCGGGAGCCGGCAAAGACGTTGCCAAAAACCAGATTTCCGGACGCGCCGTCATCCGGGTTCACGCCGCCGACGGTGTCATGGATATAATTATAACGGATGACGACTCCGCGAATGGTCCAGTCCAGCCAGGAGTAAAATGCGCCGACGTCGCCGGAACCAAAGCCGCAGTTGAAAATTTCGTTGTATTCAAAGACGTTGTTCTGGCCGGATACGAGCACGGCATCGCGCGGGGCGTCATGGATCAGATTGTTGGCGACGCGGATACCGACGGCGTCGGTAAAACCGCCGCCATTGGGCAGCCCGCCAAAGCCGACGTCCACCGCCGGGGAGTACATTGCCTTGAGCACGGCGTAGTCATGCAGATGGTTGTTGAGGACAACATTTTCCGAGGGAATGAGTTTTTGTTTGTCACCGCCGGAAACATAAATGCAACCTTCACCCACCCGGTAAATATCACAGCTCTGGACGCCACTGTGCCGACCGTTCAGCACCACGCCCCGGCGGGCGAGGTTGCGGAGCGTGCAGCCGGCAATGAGGACGGACTCCCCATTTTTTACGACGATGCCGTCCCCCAGCGAGGCTTCGAGGGTGAGGCCAATAATTTGAACATGGGCGGCTCCCTGCACCGAAATCAAGGGTTGATCCAGTTGGGAAATCATTAATTCGCCGGGGCCGGCCGGCGGCCAGAGGAACAGCGTTTGGGTGGCAAAATCCACCGCCCATTCGCCGGGCTGGTCAATTTCCTCCAGGAGGTTCACGGCGCACCACGGCTCCTGGCCGTTCCCGGCCGGGCGGGTGTATTTGTTGCCAATCCCAGCCGGGATGCCGGCTTGAAAAGTAATGGTGTGGCCGGCGGTATTAATTTCCGCGACCCGGATGGCGGGGTCTTCCCAAGGCACGCGCCATTGGCCTTTGAGCCAAACCTCCGGGTTGCTTGCCCAGCGGGCCGGTCGTTCGTCACGATATTCGAACGTTCCGGGTGTTTTGGCATCGCCATTGACGATGGCACGTTTCATGGTCGTCCAGCCGGTATTCGGCCAGCGGGAAAGCGGGAGTCGCTTGCCGTTCCAAAACAATTCAAACAGTCCGCCGCTGTCACTGAACACCGGGGGAAACGGACCGGCGTGTTGCAAGCCAAGCGCGCGAATGGAGGCGCACACGATATGGTCGCGGGCGGAGGCATCCAACCGGGCGGCGACTTTGGGATCGGTCACCGGCTGGAACTCGGCGAGTTTCAGCACCCGGCCGCCCAGAATTTCAACCGGCTGGTCACCGGCGGCCTGATAAATGACGGGCGCTGCACCGGTGCCGGAATCTTCCGCCGTGAGGCTGAGGAAGTTGGTGAAACAATATTTGCCTGGCCGTATTTCCACGGTGATGCCGCCGGGTGGCAGAGCACCGCCCGCCTTGATGCTCCGGATTTCATCGCGGGCGCGGGTGATGGTAGCAAAAGCCGAGGTGATGGTTTTGCCGTCGTGACGGTCATCGCCGTCCGGGGCGACAAACAATTCAGCGGCGGCCCAGGGTTTGCTCAGGCTGAGCAGCAGGGCCGCGGCGGTGGCCAAGGTTTTGGAAACATGCATGGTAATGGCGGCATTAAACGGCAAACAGCCGCCGGCCGTCAGATGTTATTTTGCGTCGGGGACGGGGCGTTTTGCGTCAGCGGTACGTTCACGGGACCGACAACAGAAAGAACGCCGGCCCATTGGTCCAGGGCAAAGTATTGGTAAGATTAAAGCCGCCGCCGTTGCTGAATTGGTTGGTGGCGAGGGTGGTCCAATTCGTGAGCGGAAGGGCGGGGTTGGAGCTGGCCAGCACCCGGTAATTGCCCCCCGCCGGTCCATTGGTTCCGCTCAGGACCAGCAGTCCGCCGCCGACCTGCACATGGTTGATTACCGGAGCGGTCACGACCTTCAAGGGCGCACTCGCCGCATTGGTGCCGGCCATGCCGCTTACCGTAAGGGTTACCACATAAGTGCCGGGGCTGGCAAAGGTATGGGGCACGGTGGTTCCGTTCGTATTCACGATCTGTCCATCGCCAAAATTCCAGTTGCGGTTGGTGATGGCACCCACCGAGGAGTCGGTGAACACCACGGTAAACGGCGCCGCCCCGTTGGTGGAGCCTGTCGAAAAGCCGGCCAATAATATTTGGAAGTTGGTTAATGCCACACTGCTCGCCGTGGTCACCACCTCAAAGCTGGCCCCGTTGACGCCCGCCGCCGGCACCCGATGGTTGACCACGTTGGTGAAGCTGCCATTTAACGTTCCCCCGGCCGTGAGCAGGGTAAAACTGTTGGTGGCCGCTGGCACCCAATTGTTGATCAGCGTGACGACCAGGCTGCCGTTCACCGTGACGTTGCCACTCACCGCCAAAGTATCATAGTAATTTGCCGGATTCGTAAACGTGGTAGCCGCATTTAGTCCGCCCAGGTCAATGGCCAGCGAGGTGGTGTTGCTGCAAAAGTAATTGCCTTGAATCAAGGTGCGACCCGGAATGCCTTGACCACCGGGAGCCAAGCACCCGCCCGTGTTGATCAGGGTATTGGTGGGCTGTCCCCAGAGATTGGTTGGGTTGAAGGTATTCACCGTCAAGGTCCCACCGGTAAAGGCGAAGAGATTCGTGCCGCCCGCCGCCGCCGGATTGGCGGACACGGTTCCGGCTATTTTGAGTGCGCCAGCGTTCAGAAAATACCCGGTAAGTCCATTGGTTCCCGCCGCGTTGAACAGGAGGTTTTGATTGCCTGAACCGCCATTCACGCCCACGAACGCGGTGCCACCGTTTTGCCAGATGGTCGCGGTGCCGCCCCCGATATTTTGGCCCAAGGCCAGGCCGTCGTATTGCAAGGCCCAGATATCCAGCGTGCCACCGGGGAAGATGGTGATGCTCGCGGTTTCGCCGGCGCTCATTCCGCCATTGCCGAAGTCGAACCGGTTTTCGTTGATCGCACCGGCGTAGCGGGTGGAGTTCAACCGGAGCGTCCCGCCATTTTGAATTTGCCAGATACCTTTCACGCCGCGCGCCCCGCTGGTTTCCAAAGTGGCGCTGGCGATGATATTGGTGCCCAGCATGTAGGGTCCGCCATTGCCGCCGATTCGCGGGGCAAACCAATAGCCGTTGGTGAGCAACAATGTTTGGTTGGCACCCAGATTACGCAAGTCGGTGCCGAGGTTGGGCAGAACGGTGGCGCCACCAGCCAAGGTTAGGACGTTGCTGGCGGAATTGAAAATGGTGTTGAAGTAATTGGTGCCGCCGCCCGCGGCAAACGTGAGGGTCAATCGGCCACTGCCGCCGGTATTATTGATGGCGCTGTTGGTACCATTTCCGGCAATGACCCCGGCGGGCGCGTACGCGTCCGGACGGGCGAACAGGAGGCTGCCACCGGCCAGAACGATATTGCCGGGAATGGATCCGGACCCGGTGCCATCATCCACCTGCAACACCCCGCCATTCACAAGCGTGGTGCCCGCGTATTGATGGTTTGCCGCCAGCACCAGAGTACCGTTATTCAAGGTCAGCGAGCCCGGTCCGGTAATGGGGTTGGTAATGGTCAAAGTGTTGGCCAGGGTGAAGGTCCCACCATTCGTGCTCAAGTTTACTGGCCGGTTATTGAGGGTGAAGAGGCCGCCGGACGTGATTTGCAACGTTCCGCCATCCAACACCAGGCCGCCACCGGGGGCGCCGAGATTGGCATCCGCCGCGATGGCCACCGCGCCGCCGGAAATGATGGTGCCGCCGGTGTAGGTGTTATTGGCACCCAGCGTCAGCGTGCCGCTACCGGCATTCACCACCGTGCCGGTGCCGGCGATGATCCCGCTGACCGTGACATTGCCGGATTGGTTAAAGCGGAGAAGGGAATTGTTGGTGATCGCGCCAGTGCCCAGGTTGCCGGATATGCCACCGTTGCCCAGTTGCAGGGTGCCTTGATTAATCCACGTTGAACCAGTGTAGTCGTTGGTGGTCAGGATTATTAGCGTGCCCGGCCCGGCTTTCGCCAGGCTGGTAACCCCGGAGATTTTTCCGGAACCACCCAACGTGTAGGTTTGCGCAGCATTACATACCAGCGCCGACGGTTGGACCGTGGTGGATAAATTGACAGCCGGCCCGGTGGATCCAGAATCGTCAAAAGTCACGGCGTCACCATCCCAAAAAGCGGCGGCCTGACCGGCGGCCAACCACAGCGGACGGTTCGTGTCCTGCGCATCCCAAACATTGTTCGTACCGTCACCCCGCCAAACAAGGCTGGCGGGGATGTGGCCCGGGGAGTACGGGGTAAAACTGGCGGCGGCGACCGCCCATACCTGACCATACTGGTTTGTGGCAAAAAAACGGTAGTAATAGGGCCGGTTAGCCAGGCCGCTTAAATTGGTGCTCAAAGCGCCGGCTCCCCGCAGACCCAAGGGGGTGAGGTTTGACCAGGCCGACATGTTGGTTCCGCCATCATTGGTTCCCCAACCCAGGAAAACGAATGTGTTGAGGTCAAACTGAGGAAAGACCAGGGTGCCATTGACCGTGGCGGTGCCCGGTCCCAAGGCGGTGGCGGGTTCGGTGGTCACGTAGGGACCGTAACCGGACGCGTTGGTGCGGATTTCGTCGTTGTAAAGGCCCATCATCTCGACCGGGAGTGGCGTGAAATGAGGCATGTCCGAATAGATCGGTGAATTGGGCGCCAATCGCAAATCGGCGGCCGCCAGATTCAGAAACCCGGGATCGTTGGTGTAGGCCAGATTTGGACCCGACTGCAAGGTCGCGGCAGTCGCGGCGGTGAAGGTATTACTGGCGACGCCAATGACGACCTGCTGCCAGGTATAGGCCGTGGTGCAATTAAACATCGCATTTTCCTCAATTGTCGAACCAACCGGCGAGACCACCACCAACCCTTCATTGGAGTTCAGGCCAATATTATTGTAATGGTCGAGATATTGCTGTTCCCCCGCCGTCGCCTGGGAGCCGGTTTCGGTGGCGAAACACTGTTGTTCGCCCGTTCTGGGAACGGTGAGGTTCACCAGATTGCAATAGACATGAGCCTGGCGATGATCCTGGTCGAAGGTGATGCCGTCCTCCAGCGGACTGTCGTGAACATAATTATAACGGAAATAATTATTCCCGCTGCTGGCAAAATAAGTGTAGCCGTAAATGCCGCCAATCCCGCTGGAAATCTGGCCGAAGTTGGCCAGTTCATTGTATTCAATGCGCGCATCCCACGTGGTGCCATGCAGAATTCCCAAATGCGGCATCGCGGTGAGCAGGTTGTGGGCCACGCGCATGCCCGCCACATTCGTGCCCGAACTGCCGGCCCCGTTGCCGCCCAGGTCCACCGGGGTGTTATACACCCGGGCAATGACGCCGGAATTGGTGATGATATTATTCACCACAAAATTTCCGGCCGCCACCCGGGGAGAACTTGAGGCGTTGCCGCCATGCAACAAGACTCCGCCCCCGCCCAAATTTTGCAGGAGACAGTCCAAAACCCCGTTGGTGTAGCCGCCGTTCAGGTCAACCGGGTAGTTGTTCATATTCTGCAAGGTGCAACCCAGGATGAGATTATTGACCCCGTTGGTCACCAGAATTCCCTGCGCCAGTCCGTCCTCGATGGTGAGTGATTGCAGCACCACATTGGTGGTTTGGGTGAGTTGCACCAGCGGCGCGGCAAAATCGGCAATCACCACACTGCCATCGGCCAGGGCGCCCGGTGCGTAAAAATAAATTTTCCCGCGTTTGAAATCGATGGCCCACTCGCCTGGTTGATCCATATCTTCCAGCAGGTTCATGACCCAGTAGCGTTCCGCGAGACTGCCCAGCGGTTGGTTGTATTTGTAGCCGATGCCACCCTGAACCGACAAAGTATTGGTGATTTCGATCACTTGGTTGGTCGGGTCAATCCCCAGCACCTGCACGGCGTCGTTTTGCCAGTCCACCCGCCAGAAACCCGAGACCCAAACGCCGCCATTCGTGAGCGCCGACTGCCAGCGGGCCACTTCGGTGGCGTTGGAGGCATAATAGTGAAAGGCGCAGCCCACCGGGACGGCTACCCCGGCGCTGTTGGTGTAGATTCCCGGATTATTAAGGTAGTTGGTGCTGCCCGGCCCCGTGGTGGGCACGCCATCCATCAAGCTATACGTCGTGCCCAAGTTGTCATTGGTCAGGCTGTGGTTGGGATAGCGGGAGAGCCACATGCGCTGGTTGTTATAGAATAAATCGCAAATGCCGCCCGAGGCACCCGGCGAATACGCGTTCATGGTCACCCAGGTGCCAAAATGAGCGGGAAACGGTCCCCGATGCGCAATGCCGGCCGCCGCCAGGTCCAATTCCCAAACGTTGGCGGGACTCACCCCGGCGGGCAGGCGATTGGTTTGGCTGCTGTTCAAAGGCACCAACGTGGTGGCACGAATTGGCGTGCCGGCGGAAATCACCACTGTTTCCCCGGGGTAACCGGCGTAAACGATCGGTGATGTCATGGTGCCGGAATCCTGGCTGGTGAGCACAAAGGTGTTGGTCCGCCAGTACGTTCCGCCGCGCAACCAGACCGTCACTCCCCCCGCCGGCAACGGGCGGGGCAGGGTGCGCACCGTATTGCGGGCCTGTTCCAAAGTCAGAAAAGGCGCCGCCAGCGTGCCGGGATTGGTGTCCGCACCATTCGTCGCCACATAATAAAAGGCCGCGCTCGCGGGCTGGGGGATGCGCACGCGCACCTGCCAGAAAACGTTGGAGGCAACGCCATTGGACAGGGTTTGGTAGCAGGCCAGTTCGTGCGTCCCCACGTCCGCCCAACCGGGCGCATACGTGAAGGCCGGCCCGTTCGTGCCCACGATGCCATTGGTGCTTACCAACGTGCCCTCCATCCGCCAGGCATAATTGGCGGCTTGCGCGGGCACGGTGAAGGTGAACGCACTGCCGGCATCCACCACGGTCTGGCCGGCCCGCAGGGCGGGGCAATACAGGCTCAACAGCACGCCAAACAGGACGCGCCAACGGATCCGCGTCCGCCGGGCCGGGCCGCTGGCGGTGGATTTTAACAGCGGGGGTGAAATACGTCCGTCAGGTTGGCATGGTTGCATGGCAGGACAGGCTGGTTGTTTCATGGTAGTGAGGAAACCATAGCCCGGATTTAGTCCGGCAAAAGGGGTTGAATTACGGCGGGGGGGGCTAATGTTACTTCACCCGGCCGGGGGACGGTGCGACCGGATTGTCCGTGCCGGTCAGGCGCTCTTGCCGCGTTTGTTCAACATGCGTTCGCGCCAGGCGGTGGGGGAAATGCCCGTGGCTTGGCGAAAGACTTGATTGAGCCGGCGGCGGTCAAGCAGGCCGCATTGGCGGCCGACGACTTGCAAACTCGGCGGTGGCTCCTGCAGGAGCAATTCCTGGGCCCGGCGGATGCGCTGCTGAATGAGATAGGCATGGGGGGTTTCCCCGATGACCTGGCGAAAGCGCCGCTCCAGGGTGACGCGGGAGATATTCACCCGGGCCAGCACGTCGGCAATGTTAATGGGTTCGAAGCCGTGGGCCCGAATAAATTCCACCGCGTGCGCCACCTCGCGATCTTCAATCGCCATGGTGGCTGTGGAAACCCGTTCGACCACGCCCAGGGGCGGTACGGTGACGGTGAAATTATCCAGGGATTTGCCGGACATGAGGTCGTCCAGACAGGCCACGGCGAGGCGGCCGAGCAATTCCTGGTTTTCCTGCGCCGCGCTGAGCGGCACCGGACAGAGTGGCAATACTTCGCTATGACAGCCGGTGGTGATCATCACCACGTCCCGCGGGATTTCCAGCCCCGCCTCGCGACAGGCGGTCATGAGGGCCGGGGCATCCCAGTCATCCATCAGGACGATGGCCGCCGGGGGTTGCAGCGTCCGCACCCAGTCAGCAAACCGGCGTTTTTCCTCGGGAGCAACGGGCTGGGGCAGGAAGGGTTGCTCGGTGCGGAGGTGAAACAATTGCGGCTTGCAGCCCTGGGCCCGGACGGTTTCCAGAAACGAAGCACAACGGTCCTGAATGAAACTGCCGCCGGGAACGATCACACAGCCAAAGCGCCGGAAGCCCTTTTCCAGGAGATGCTCCGCCGCCTGCCGGCCAATGGCCCGGAAATCATGCCGCACGGTGGGCACACCGGGATCGGCCAGCCAGGAGGAAATGTTAACCACGGGAAACTTGATTTTTTTGGCCTCCCGCCGCATGGCCTCGGACATGATGCGGACGATGGCGCCATCACAATCCAGGGTGCGTAAAAACTGAAACGCCTTCACCGAGGCCTCGGCCGAAAAGACAAACCGCCAACGACCCGTCTCTTCCGCGTGGCGGGCCACCGCCACGCTGCTCAGGTTGTTGATGGATTGAAAAACCGGCAGGCCGATCAGGGCAATGCGTTTCTGCTTGGCTTTCAAGGTTTCACCAGGTTGGCCGCCGCCCGCGCCGGCGAATTCGCTTCGGCATAATGCGGCTGGCTGACTTCGGAGTTTGCCCCGTTCAGCCCGGAATATCGATGGTTATTTTTGACGAGCCGGTCCATTTCGATGGCCGCGAACAGCACCGCGAACAGCCCGTGGGTGTCGTCATCATAAAAAGGCCGGCGGACATAGTATTCCTCATCCTCGGTACACATCGTTCCGGCGCAGATGTCATGCACCGTGCCGTCGGCCTCAATCCGGGAGTTTAGCGCCTGCCAGCCTTTGGCCGCCACGGGCTGGTAGGTTTTTTCGGGCAGCCAGCCGTGCTGGACGCCGCGCGCCAGGGCCATCACAAAAATGGCGGTACCGGAAACCTCCTTGGGGGAATCGGGCCGGTCGAGCACATTGAACCAGAAACCATCTTTCGCTTGCAGGCCGGCCAGCGAGGCGGCAATGGCTTGAAACTGGGCCAGAATTTCGGGCCGTTTGGGATGATCTGCCGGCAGGTGCAGCAGGACTTCACTCATCGCCCAAATTGCCCAGCCGTTGCAACGAGACCAGTGCGGCAGTTTGACGGGCCGGTCGGCATAACGGGCGTGCATGTACAGGCCGGCGGTCTCATCCCAGACTTGCGAATTGAACGCCACCGTCTGGTCGGCCGCATCATCCAGGAATGCCTGCCGCAACGATTCATCTGCGATGTGACCCGCCGCATGCATCAGGAACGGAATTCCCATAAACATGTCATCCGTCCAAGTGGTGTATTTCACCGGAGTCGTGCGGGTGTAGATGCCGCAGCCCGGTAGCCGGATTTGCTCCGTCCGGGCATAGTCCAGCATCCGGGCAAACCATTGTTCGTACAACGCCCGGTTGGGAAATTCCTTTTCCTTCTCCAGCCGGTGAATGAAGGGCAGGGAGGGGGCCAGGGTGAAATCCAGCAGCGGAGCGTCAATGATCCAGTGGTTGGCGGATTCGACCGCATTCAAGGTTTTGACCTGATGCTCCACGAAGGGAATACCTTCCAGGTGAAAGTCGCAAAAGCGGCTGGCATAATCCCAGTAAGCCTGTTTGCCCGTGGCTTCCGCGAGCCGTTGCATGGCCCAGGCGGTGCCGCCATTGTGGTAGTTCCAATGGTAATTGGTGCCCCAGGGACGGGGATCAATCAAATTGCCCAATACTTCCACTTTTGGAATCGTCCAAGTAACGGGGCCGTCCAGTCCGGCGTACATTTTGCCGAAAACGAATTGCCGGCGGGCCGGTAGCACGGCGTCCAACTCCGTGAACGTGCGCGGAAACGGTCCCAGCAGCAGCCAGTTGGTGAGGGTGGTGATTTTTTCATCCACTTGGGGAACACCGTGCAAACCGATGGCCGGGTGCGAGGCGCCATTGACGACGGCGCCCTTTTCACTCGGCGGCTGCAGATATACCCGCCATTCCCCGCCGGCCGTCTCGGAGCGGACCAGCAGAGTATTTGGGCCGGGCTGCAAGGTGACTTCAAATTCGTGCGTCAGTTCCAGACTGCGTTCATCCCGGCGCAGGTTCAGTTTTCGATCGCCGCCCAGGGCGTATACTTCCCGGCCATTCAGCCAGATGGCGCAGGCATCGCTGTGTTCCACCTGGATTGTCATATGCCGTTCGGCTGCGACCGTCAGGCGCGTCCAAGCATATGCCATGGCCGGCCGGCCGGTGCCCAGACTCCGGCCGAAATCCACGAAATGCATTCGGTCAAACATAGTCTGGGCGCGTGGCACCTCGAGCCGGTAGGCGAACGGAGTCTCACGAATCAACTTACCGGCGATCAGCTCGGCGGTTGCCAAAGGTTCTCTCATAGGTTTGTCTCCTCAAATTTCAGTTTTAAATATCGGGCGCTCGCGGGCGCGGCGAAGGCATCCGCCTCCTCCAATAAAATCGGGATGCCCGGCCTTACTGACCGGATCCATTGCAGCACCGGGGCATAGCTGAGTTGCCCGCTGCCGGCGGGGACGGTTTTCAGTCCGCCCCGCTCCTGGATGAAATCTTTCGCATGTAACACGGCCACCTCCGGCCCGAGTTGATCGAACGCCTCCGCCACGAGCCGCCGCTGGTGCGACACATTTCCCGTGTCCAGCAGGTTCACCGGGTCCAGCACCACTTTCAGGTGCCGCGAACGGAGTGTGTCCAGGACGCGGCGCATTTTGGCGGTGGATGAAACGGTGTGGCTGGTGACCGCCTCCAGGCCGACGCAGACATCCAGTTCCTCGGCGAGGGCAACCAGCGGTTCCAGACTGGTCAGCAGGGTTTGAAACGCGGATTCATCATGGTTGGCCGGATGCGGCGAATAGTCGGGGTTGACGGAACCGCTTTCCAGGGCCACCAGGCGGCACCCGAAATCGCGCGCCACTCGCAGGTGGTCGCAGAAGAATTGCAACAGACCGCTACGCGTTCGGAGATCCGGGTGCAAGGGATTGATATAACACCCCAGCACGGCGATCTCCACGCCCTGCCAGCGAAAGGCCTGACCGATATCCCGGGCGAACTCTGAGGTTAGATCGCCGGGTGCCAGGTTCAGTCCGGCAATTGCCTTGTTGAGTGCGAGTTGCACGCCCCCAAAGCCGGCGGCGGCGATGCTGGTCGCCAACGTTTGCACCGGTTGGCGGCCAAAGTCGTGAGCCCGTACCCCCAGATTAAGACGTGGGGCACAGGTCGGTCGGACATTAGCCATGGCGATTTGCGGTGACCGTTGCCGGTCCACTTGGCTGGAGGTTGAAAGGTTCATGGCTGGAGGCAAAAGGTTTGTTCCACCGGCGCGGCGGATTGCACCGGGTTTACGCCACCGTGGCCATATTGCCAGGCAATGACGGTGACTTTGACCGGGAATTTTGCGCGCGGAGGCAGGGGGGAGAAGTTCAGCCGGTCGCCTTTGATCTCACCCGGACCTTGACACACTAAAAAATCCACCGGTAGACCGGCATCCGAGCGGGCTTGCAAAGAGAGCGATTTGATTCCGCGGGGTTGGTCGGGAATGGGGTCGAAAACCAGCTTTTGCGGATGACCGTTGGTTAACGCTATGGGAAAGACAATCTGCGCGGGTTGTTCGGCATACTTGTATTCCCGGTCGCCCGCCTGAAAGGCCATGAGCATGAGATTGCCGGCCCGCTGGTTGATGCCGAAGGTGTCGAAGCGAATTCGGAACACATCGGGCGCCGTTTGTTCTCCGCCGCCCCCCCAGCCGCCGATCAATCGAAATTGGATGGGAGCATTGGCATGACCCAGCGGTTGCCCGGCTCCCAATACTCCGGCGGGCGTTTCCCGCAGAAAATCAGCGGCCACCTTGAGGCTGACGCCATCCGCCGCCGGTTCAAATTTCAAGGTGGGCAGCCAAGCCGGGGTGACCGGTATGTCATCCTGAACAAAGGTGAGCCGTTGATCCGCCTTGCCCGGACTGTAATCGCCATAATGATCCGCCGCCACGGCGAGTTCCCGGTCCAGATGCCAGAACATCAGCGTGGGGTCGCCCTTAAAATCCCGGGCGGCCACCGGAGGAATCCGGCCCGGGGCGATGAGCGTGAGATCCGTGAGCCAGCCGGATTCAGGAGACACACGTTTCAGGCCGGCGTTAGAATTTGCCGGCAAGCGGGCCGCCGCCACCTTTTCAATGAACTGCGCGACGTATCTGGCCAATGGCGCATCCCACGAAAAATGGGAGCCTCCGGGCTGGACGATTTCACTGACCAGCGCCTCGCTGTATTGTCCGCGCAGACCGAGCAAGCCACCCCGCAGCCAACGCCAATGCTTGTCCAAAGGCTCGTTGGGGTTGCCCCACGATTCATATTCGCCACTCACCGTTAATACCGGGATTCCATTCGGCGTGGCCTTGCTGTCCCAGACCGGCGGCGGAATGGCGGCGGCGTGCAAGGTGACGATGCCCAGGGTGCGGGCCGGGTTCCAGTAGCCGATATTCCAGGCAAAAATCGCGTTGCCGGAATGGCCGATGGGCAGCAGCGGGGCGCCGGCAATTTCGGCGTAACCGGATTCGGCGGCCAGGTGGTCGAGCGTGGTCTGGAGCGCTTTGTCCGCCCCCTGACTGTAATCAAAATAGCCAAAAGGCGTGTCGTAACCGATAACGATGGCCAACCCGGCCCGGGCGCAGGCGGCCCGGATGATAGGGTCGTCGCAGACGTTTTTTTCCAGAATCACCTGCTGGGCCAGCAGCACTCCGCGCACCCGCTCGCAGGTCGGAGGTATCCACAGGAAGGCCCGGGCATCCGCATGGCCGCCGCCGACCGGAACGGAGAACTGATACTCCGCCGCCCAAGCGGTCAGCTGGCCCGTCAGCCAGACAACCAGACAAATGAATGGTACGTGAAATAAATTCATTTGGAGGTCAGGACTTCCCGGTCGGCGCGCAGCACCTGCACGTGCGTCTGTTCGCCTGTGCCGGCTGCGAAATGAATGTCGTCCGCCTGCTGCGGCCACTTCAAAGAAGCATCATTCGCGCCCGCTTCGGCAACGATGGCGGGTAACGGTTCGCCGGCGTGAAACGGGAGCAGCAGAACCCGGAAGTGAACCGCTTCCGAGCGCTGATTGATGACCAACCGGTCATAATATTGGGGCTTGCCATTACGATCCGCCGGGCCGGTGCTCCGCTGCACTTGGATCAAGGGCTGAGCCGGATCGTGGCTGGCTTGGAGACCGAGGCCGCACACTAGCAATAACGGTTCCCCCGCCACCGGCGTGATGGCCGGGCGGGCGGTTCCGTTGGCAAGATCCGGATCCCCCGAACGATATGCCAATATTATCTGGTTGTTGGCCAGGCCTGGCACGTCTGCTTGCCAGACGCCGCCGTTGAGCATACCCGTCCATTGGTAGAGATGTGTGGCCGAATCTTTGCGGACATCATCCACCACCAGCCCGTAGGGATGTCGCCCGCGCACCAGACCCACGGTGCGGAAAACGTGTTGCATGGGATTGAACGGCGCCCGGCAGGTGGGCAGGTAATTGGCGTAATTGGCCGTGAGCCACCATGGCCGCATTTTGTAACGGGCCGTGCCGGCGAAGATTTTCAGGATGTCCGGCGATGGTTCCACCTCCCAGCCCAAGCCTTTCAAATGGTCGGTCCATTCCTGGGGCGGCTGCGTGAGCCAGCGATAACTGTAGGCGTAGGTTAATTCTGCGCTCCCGGCCGCGCCCTCGCGCTGGCTGGTTGCGCCCAGATATTTGGCGGCGGCGTTCCAGCCGAGAATGTGATCCGCTGGCAGCGACACCGGTTCCGAAATGCCATCCACCTGCACCAGATTGTAGTAGTTGCCGTCGTAAACCTGGTCAAACGGACTCTGCGTAAACCAGTCCACGCCCAGGCCGGAAAAATGGAACATGCCGGCATCGGCGTGGTGGTGACCCGCGCCCAAATAATGGTTGGGGCGGACCATCATATTGATCCATACCGCGTTGGTGGTGCGGTCGCTGTAACTGGAAAATACGCCTTGTACCGGCGCGTCGAAATCCAGCGGCAGGTTGAGCTCCGAACGGCGGGTGGGGGTAAAATCTGAGTCGTACAATACGCCGGGCACAAAGCCGGGATAGGTCGGGCTGGGCAGGCGCAGACGTTGGATGCCGGCAACGTTGCGCTGATAAGCGTTGGCGTTAAAATTCTGAATTACCCAGCCCCGGTTATATTCATTCACTGCTTGGTCGGCCGGTTCCGTGGCCTTGGTGAGCAGATAATCGGCAAGTCGCTCTCGGGGATAGAACGTTTTGAGTTCATCCGTGAGTTGCAGCGAGAGAAACTGGCGGCTGTAGGGGTCGTACTGCGTGCCGCTATTCACGGTCACCCGGCCGTCGGGCGAGGTCATTTGCGCCTGGCCGACGAGCAATTTGCGCCAATGGGGATGACCAAACAGGTTGTCCCCGCGCCGGGCCATCGAAACCATGGAAAGGGTGATGAATTGGAAACTGCCGGGGGTTTTGCCGTTGCTTTCAAAGACTACGCCGGCATCATCAATGCCCCATTCACAGAAGGCGCGCACCGTGTCGCGGCCGCATTCCCAAGCTTCCCGGTCAAAGCCCGGCAGGCCTTCAATGGCGGTCAACGCGAGGAATTGCGGCAGATCCCAGCCGACCCAATTGACATCACGGAAACGGATGGTGGTATCCTCGCCGTAGGCACGCCGGCCGTAGGTGGCCTTGGCAATCACGCGCCGCATGAGGTCTTTCTCTGCGGCCGTCATCCATTTGCCGCCAAAATCCAGCGCCAGCCCCAGATTCATGTGCGCCACCAAACCGTGCATCCCCCGCCAGGCGGTGCTGGAACCGTTGCCATCCAGCGGGTCGCTGCCAAACTCGGAATCGCTCAGGGCGTTCCATTGATCTAAGAGCGGTTCGCGCAACCGGTAATAGCTGGCAATGGCGGCGGCCGTTTGCCGGCCGTGGACATCGTCGTCCGTGAGCAGGCAGTAGAGCGCCATGTCCGTGAGGCATTCCGGTACGTAAGCGATGTGCGTGTTGAAAATACCCGGCTTCTCGCCCCGGAACATTTGGGCGGTGTTGATGGTGGCGACCTGCTGGGGCGCCACATCATCCGGCCAGGCCAGGCCGGTCAGATTTCCCGAGGCCAGCTTCTGAAAGACCTGGCCATCGCTCGTGTTGGTGTTCCACCAGCTTTGCGCGAACAGATACTGCATTTCGATCAGGGATTTATGCCCTAGTTTGCTCTGCCGGACGCGGGCCGCCAGCGCTGGCACATCCTGCGGGCTGAAGAGCACGCGCGGATATACTCCCGGCGGCGGCACGGCTGACCCCAGAAGTTTTTTATCGAAGCCCGAAAAGTCATACGCGGACTTGGGCGTGGCCGGCCAGACTGTCTCCGGTCCCGTGAGCGTCTGCCATTGCTCCGGGGTAACCTTCACATAATTCGTCCAGATTCCCTGGTGGCGCAAAGTGGGAATCCAGCGCGCGGCAATATCCGGATCGGCAAATTTTTCCGGGGAGTCAAAGAGGGTGATGACGTTGTCCAAGCGATTGGAATCGGACTTGTCCAAGGAGGGTTCCGATGAGCTAATTAGCAGCAAGCCGCGCGGGAGCAGGCTGGTTTTGAGCCTTTTCGTCCGGGCGCTGGCTGCCAAATCAATGTAGGGTTTGCCCGCCAAGGTGATCACCGGCGGGGCCGTGGGGGGTAAATCTAAAGTGTAAACCCAGCGGTCGGCGAGACCTGCGGGCGCGGGTGCCGGATTTACAGATTGCAGTTCCAGTACCCCGGCAAAGGCGGCGGGTACCAAGACTTTGCCGTCATGCCAAACGGCTTCGGCGCGCCAGTCCGTTTCGTTAAGGCGTACTTTAAAACCTTTAACCCAACCGTAGCGGCTGCCGGGGAATACCGCGATGGCATTTTTGATTTGGGCGATGGCGAAGGTCTGCGCCGAGCGAGTGTATGGCAAACCCTGATCCTGCGGCGGCACCGGCAAAGCGTTGGTTTGGGAGAATCCCGGGTGTCCGGCCAGGGTTGCCAACATGCCCAGAACGGGCAGGATTTTTTTGCGGGGTATCATGCTTCAATGCGAGGGGTTTGGGGCCGGCGGCCATTTGGCCTTCCACGCGGGCGGGTCGGATATGGTGAGGTTGGATTCGCCGGAGAAATATCCGAGGGAGGTTAAAAAAGCGTCCCCCCGGCGCAGGGCATCCACCACCACCTGTTCGGAGCATTTGTAATTGGGAATAAGGAAGGCATGCGGCAAGCCCGGTAGCAAAGCCAGATCGCAGCGGTTGCCCGCCTGTGTCATGGCGTCCGCAAATTGGCGCGATTGCTCCGGGGAAATAACGGTGTCGGCCAATCCATGGATACAGAGAGTTGGCGGTAAACCGGGACGGACATGGGCCAGGGGAGAATAGTCATCGGCCAGTGCTTGCCGGCGCGCGGGGGTTGCCCCGGTGAATCCCGGCACCAAATGGCTGAACTGGCTGTGTCCCAAATCCAGGCACGGATTATACAAAACCAAGGCATCCGGGCGCGCGCTGATGCTTCGGTCATCCGCCGGAAAATCAAAGCCGTCCAATGTTGCCACAGCGGCGGCGAGATGCCCGCCGGCGGATTCGCCCACGAGGGCAAGGCGGTGCGGATCCAGTTTCAATTCGGCAGCGTGGCCTCGTAGATACCGCAGGGCGGATTTGCAGTCGGCAATGCTGTCGGCCATGGTGGGACCGCCCGGTTTCACCAACCGGTATTCCACCACAAAACTCGCGGCACCCCGCGCCGCCGTATACCGGGCCAGGGGAAAAAACGATTCGCAATTACCGCCGGTCCAGCCGCCGCCATGAATCCACACCACGGCGGGCACGGCGGTGTCCGTCCGTCCCGCTGCTGGAAACTCATAAATCTTTAAATTGCCGGTCGCCGCGTGACGGTAAACCAATTCCACGGGCGGCGGCTGTTGTAACAAGCAGCCGAAGGGCAGGGCGGCGGCCAAAGTCAGCGTCATCGGCAATTGTTGTAGTCCAGACTTCATGGGGCGGAAAATCAGCGCTCTGCCGTCAATTGGGGCTATCCGTGCCATTCCAATAGGAGTTCCAATTCGAACGCTGGCCCTGGGCCGGCCGACCCACCGGTATGCGACCCGAGGCCTGGCCGGACGGGTCGGGTTTGCGGGCATCGGCGTGCCCGTCGAAATACAGCGTGACGGCCAGTCCATCCACGAAACAATAATAGTTGTTCAGCGACCAGCTTGGCACTTGGATGGATTTGCCGTTATGGCCGAAAAGTGGCGGATAATAACACATGCCGTCCACATCCGTCCAAAAGCCGGTGATGGGGCCACCGGGGGGAGTGGGCGCATTGTTTAGGTCCGCTACCGAACTGTCTATGATCAGCGAGGTGTCGGAGGGCTTTAATGTGCTGCTTAACTTGTACAAACCGACATTGGGCGTCTGGGTCGGATCCCACGGGATATTCCGGTTGGCCACATACGTGGGATAATCCTTGCCCCCGGCGAACTGCCGGGCGGCGGGGCAGGTGGTGAAGCCATTGGTGAAGGCGGTGCTGTTGGTGTTCATGCCGAAGCAGTTGAGCCAAGCGTCTACGTACGGTCCCACGCCGTTGTAATTGCCCATGCGTCCCGACATCACGAAGGCGTACGGCAGCATATCGCGGTTTTCGCCGGTGTACATTTGCACCGCGATGCCGCATTGTTTTAATCCATTGATACACCGCACCCGCAGGGCGGTTTGCTTGGCGGCGGACAAGGCGGGCAGCAGCATGGCCGCCAGGATGGCGATAATGGCAATGACCACGAGCAGTTCAATCAGGGTAAATCCGCCGGGCCGGCGTGAAAATTTTTTGGCGTTCATTTCAGGGTTTTTTGATGGCGGCACGGCCTTTGCCCGCCAGTGGGTAAAAGTCGAACCGGATTTATTGCGGATATTCTGACGCGGACACGACCCGGCTACTAGGGGCTATGTTGCATCAGCAGGGGGTGGATTTGCGTCACCCGGTCGGACGCAGGCAAGCTCAACGGACGGTCACCGGGTTCTGGCCCGGGCTCTCAACGGTGATTTGCGTGCGGCCACTGGAGGTGATATGCAGGTCAATGCAGTTGGTCTGACCGGCAGCGGTAACCGTCACCTTGGTGGGGCCATCACTCCACTGGGTATCGGGTAACGGATCACCTTCCCGCAACGGCCAGAGCAGAATTTTAAACTGTGGCGCCACTGAGCGGCTGCCAATGACCAGTCGTCGGTCCAAGCCAAACGAGCGTGCTCCGGCCAGGACGGTGGCGGGGGC
This sequence comes from uncultured Verrucomicrobia subdivision 3 bacterium, assembly GCA_903872345.1. Lineage (GTDB taxonomy): Bacteria > Verrucomicrobiota > Verrucomicrobiia > Limisphaerales > UBA11358 > UBA11358. The sequence continues at coordinate 45,474 of CAIQKM010000200.1, forward strand.
TTCGGGCACGAGCGTATCGCGCCGTTCAAAGGTTTCGAGGCGGAAGGAGGGGCGGGACTGATAATCATGGGGCCGGGCGGGAGTGCCGCAATCCAATACCCGCACGAGTAGTTCGCGGTCGCCGCGGCGCGGTTTGGGCAGGCCGGTATCATCCAATGGCACGGTCGCATCACAGAGGATCAGATCATTTCCGGCCGCGCGGGCCAACGCCGTGTCCGGTCCGGTTTGCATCAGCCATTCGTATAAGCGTTCCTGGGCATCTTTTTGGATGTCGTCCACCACCACCAGCCAGGGGTGAGGTGACCGCACAAACGCGACGGTGCGAAACGCGCGCTGAACCGGATTATGCGGCAGCCGCACCGGCCAGGAATCTTCATCCCACATGCGCGGATCATGGGCTTGAAAGCCCTGCCAATGGGCCACCACGGCCGGGCGCTGATCTTTTTCCGGCACTTGCCCCGCCAACTCCCGTTGAAACTGCCGGGCATCGCTCAAGTAACTTTCCCAGCGTGAAAATTTAAACCGTGCGAACGTACCGGCTGGTTCGGTGCGGATCTGCTTCGGCCACCACCAGTCATAGGCGGATTTTGCATCGCAGGCCGCCACCAGCGCCCAACCGGCGTCCTGATAGCCCAGCCACTGGCCGGGTCCCGGCCAGAAACCCTGGCCCAGTCCGTCAATCAAAACGCCGTTGTGATGCCGGGTTTCAACCGAGCGAAAGTTGTCCTTGGCCCATAGCCGTCCCAGAGCGGAAAAAGTGAAGGCACCGCGATCGGCATGTTCATGGCTGCTGCCGACGGAGTCCGTGCGGCATTCGAATTGCAGCACGGCCGCCTCAGGATTCCAACCGCTGTGCGCGATGAGCGAACTGCGTTGCGAATCAAACAGCGCCAGCGGCAGGTGCAATTTGGGGGCAGCCGTCGGATCCAGCGTGATGGGCGCGTCGTTCGCCCATAAGAGTGCTTCCAGCAAATGAAAATTACCGCTAAATGGCTGACCGCGTCCCCCGTTGACCACCACCCGCCAGAGCAGGTCAATCTTGGGATCGTCCGGGTAAAAATATTTCCACATCGCCATGGTCCAGATGGCCGGGCCTTCATCGCCGCCATCCCCGTGACTGGTCCAGGACTGGGGCAGACTGCGTTGAAGTTGTTCGACATCCGCAGTGCCAGTCAGTTGTCCGGGTGCCATGGCGGAAGGTTCCATGGTATGCAGATACCAGTCGATCATCCCGCGCAGATGGTTCTGCGTGAGCAGGTTTTCCCCCCGGCGGGCGGCCGCGACGACAAACGGATTGGCCCACACCAGGCCAAACTGGGTGTAACCGACCGCCTCCGTGGAAAATCCCCGCTCGGAAATCCCGTAGCTGAAATAATCCCGGGCAATGTCCACGCCCATGCGGAAAACGCGCGGGTCATAGCCCTCCTCGCCTTCGATGGCCAGCGCCAATAGCGGCTGACTCAGCCCCACCGCCACCCAGTTCCAATTGCGGAAATGATGCGGCAGTCGCGCGCCCAGCCAGAGTTCGCCATGGGTGACTTTGGCGATGACGCGCCGCACTTGGGCGCGTTGCGGGTCGGTCATGAAATTGAACGCAAAGTCGTACGTGTATCCCAGAATTTGATAGCCCACCAGATCGCGGATTCCCTGGTCGCTGCTCCAGTCGCCGGTCACCGGGCCGTTGACTTTTACCCGCCAAACATCATCGCCCAAGGGTTGCGCCAGGGTTTGGTCCACCGCCGGTTCAGCCAGGGCGGCGTAATTGGCCAAGGCGGTGCCGACTTTTTGGCCGCGAGCCACGTCATTCGCAATCAAAGCATCCAAAGCTTCCATGGCGAACGCCTCGATGAAGGGTTGGTAATGACCGATGCCCGGTGGCTTGCCGTTCTTTTCCGCCAGCAAGAGTTTGGCGGCGGGCATGTCGCCGCCGGCCAGCGCTTCGTAAAATCGGGTGCCCCAGGCGCCGGGCGTTTTGATCGCCTCCGTCACCCGTGCACGTAAATTCAGCAGGAGTTGGCGGCCCATTTCCGTTTCCGCAACTCGACGGCGCAAGTCTGGCAGTTCGGCCGGACTGATCAGGATGCGCGGATGAACTCCCGGCGGGGGAACGGCAACCAGCCGCGACGACGCAAAACCTTCGGCGTTCGTGGATACCTGTACCGCCGGTGAAGCCGGCCAGGGATAGGCACCATTGAGCACCGCGTCCGCGTCCAACTCGTCTGGCAAGTGTCGCGGTGTTTCCGCTGCGAGGCCAAGGCTGGCGGCGAACAGAATACTAAGTGCGGCCGGGATGCAGTTGAAGTATTTCATTTTATATATTCAATTTTTCCGGTTGGGCAAACTGCTGCCGGTACCCCTCGATGGAGGCGTCCAGTCCTGGGACGACCGGAGTTCCGGGCAGGTTAAAATAGCGGCCCTCGTAAAGCGAGGCACACCCGGGCAAGTGTTGCAGGGCGCGATATTCGTGCCAATAATGCTCATATTGCGCGGCGGCCGCCCCAAATTCCGTCCGGTCGCCCTTGGCACCGGCAATTAAGGCGCGCCATCCCTCATGGATGATGCTGAAGAGCAGCCGGCCATAGGCGACGGAAACCGTTACCACTTCCCCGAGTTGCCGGTCCGGCCAGGCCAATTGCTCCGCCAAATTTTGAATCTGCTCCCATAGCCGCACGGCGTGCAACTTTTCCGCCAGCGCTTCGGCTTCGAGTCCGCGGGTCCGCAAATAGTCCAAAACAAATTTCAGTTGAACTTCTCCGCCCAGCCGGTCATCCCGCATCCAGCAAACCGTGGGCAACACCGATTCAGCCAGTGCGGCATCAAATACCGCGCAATGGCGGCCCAGTAGAACTGCCTGCGCGGAAAGCAGGCATAGTTGGCGAAACTCCTCCACCGCCTCATCTGGCAAACTCAGCCGCTCCCGGGCATATTCCCGGAAATAAGCCGATTCCGGGCGGTTCGGATTCTTGACAAATCCGGCCAGCACATAGGCGTTCAAGTCCGGCCACAATTCATTTTGGAGGTAGGGGCCGTACCAGCCGCCGCCGCGTGACCAGGAATAAACCCCCACGATTTTCGGATTTGCCAGCCAGTCTTTCAAACCCGCGGGGCGGAGGTTTTCCTCAAACCCATTGATCACACCGTCCATCACATAATTCGGGTACGCGCCCTTGCCTTCATATTCGCGCTGGCACTGGACTTCAATGATCTGCGGGTGCTCGCCCTGGCCGAGGCATTCATTTACTTTGACCCGCCGCCAAAAATCCAGCGCGGTGTGCTTGATGGAAAACGCCAGCCGGGGGTGAGGTTCAACTTCATTGACCACCTCCAAATAATGATCCGGCCGGGCGTGCAATTTGTCCGGGAAAATATCCCAAGTGCGGAAAAACACCTGTTGGCCATGGCGAACACAGATTTCCTCCCGCAGGAACCGCAACAATTTTACGTAGGCATCCACTTGTTGCCGACTCCAGCGAGGTTCGGCCGGTTCCTCTCCCGCCAAGGTTTCGGCGTACAAATAATCCGGCGTCCAGGCCGGACCGAGGCGCGGAATCGGGCTGTTGCCAACATGGTGCGGCGTGTCGAACAGATAGGTTTCGCCCACCCGGATGATATAGCCATCCACCTGAGGAAAACGCTTGTAGAGTTCCGCAAACAGAATGGCGTGCAGTTCGAGGGTGCGCGGATGATCCAGCCGGATGCGCCCGGTGGCGGGGTCGCAAATTTCTTCTTGGAAATGCTCAACCAGCCGCCGGGGGAGCACAAACAGATCCAGATGATAAAAAACTTTCAACCCCTGCGCTTTCGCCCGGGCGATTTCCCGTTCAATGCCCGGCGTGAAGGCGTCCAGCCACGCGCGTTCCGGCGAACCCGGCGGAAAACAATCCACGCCGGTTGCGGCGAACGTGGCAATGCAGTTGATATGTTTGAAGACCTGGCCGTTGAAGCCATAATCAACCAAATGCGCCGGATCACTGAACCGGGTCTGGAACGGCGGTTCACCCGGGTTGTGGTGCACCATGTCGAGAATGTATCTCATGTATGAAAACGGATTTTTCAGTCCAGCGGCTGATAATCAAAATAATCGAATTCCGCCCAAATGGAGCGGTCCAATAAATCCTGGCAACAGAGCCCCCAGAAGGTGCCGGTGAAATTACTATGTGGGGAAACCCAGTCACCCAGCATGGTCGCCTCGAACACGCGGTCAACCCATTCCCATTTTTGCCCGTCGAGCGACCAAGCGAAACGGAGTTCGGCGCAGTGATTCTCCATACGCAGAAACAGCTTACCGCCGGCCGCGAGCGGTAATTCGGCCACTTCCAGCCGGCTGCCCTTGGTGTTTTCGGAGGAGATTACCCCCAGTTTGATTTTTCCCGACCCCGCCGCCGTGACCCGGAAATAGTGGTAATGGAAGCGGTCGTAGTAGGCGATGAGGCCGGCCGCCTGTTTAAAATGGGTCGGTTGAAAGCTCAGGCAAGTTTCGGCCCGCGCATGAAACTGTTGCAACCGGCGGGCGAGCAGACTCTGGTCAAACGTGGACGCCAGCGAATCGCGTCCTCGCAAACTCAGCCAACCCGGCCGGCGGATCAGGGAGCACCAGCTTTCATCGGCCGGCTCCCGCAAAGTTTGGAAATGAAGGTTGGGGGTGGCCTCGGCAAAATCATCCCTTAGTTTTTCCGCCGGCCAAGGATGCGCTGGTAGCGCCACCGGCACGGTTTCCGCCGGCGAGTTTCCGCCGTCCGCCAGCCGGGGCCAGGCGTCCGTGTCCCAGCGGAGCTTTTGGAGGCAGGTTTCCCGGCCCAACGGGGCCGATTTGTTTTCCTCCCGATCCATTACCAGCCGCCCGGGACGTTGCAGCGGCCGGTGGCAAAGATGCACTGTGAACCATTCACCCGCTGAAGTTTCAACGAAACAACCGTGACCGGCGGATTGGAGGGCGAGCCCGTCTTTTTGAAAGGACGTCAGCAGGGGATTTTGCGGGTGCAATTCATAGGGGCCGTGAATGGTTTTGCTGCGGCAGACACTGATCGCATGACGCAGGGCGGTGCCGCCTTCGGCGGTGATGAGATAATACCAGCCGTCCTTTTTCAACAGGTGCGGGCCCTCGGTGATGCCAATGGCGCTGCCTTCCCAGATCTTTATGGCATCCCCGGTCAGCCGCTGGTTGGCGGCATCATATTCTTGCAAGATGATCCCGTCAAAACGGCGGGGGGTGAATGCTTCGCCCATCTGCATTTGAACGATGTACTTCCGGCCATCGTCGTCGTGAAACAAACTGGGATCAAACCCGATGGAGTTCAGATAAACCGGTTCGCTCCAGGGACCCGTAATCGTCTCCGCCGTCACCAGATAATTCGGTGTGTCAATCACCACCCCGGCGGCATGGTGACGGACATTCGTGTACACCAGCCAGAATTTGCCGTCGGCATGAGTCAGGCACGGCGCCCAAACGCCGCCGGAATTGGGGCAGCCTTTCATGTCGAGTTGGGAAACCCGGTCCAGCGCCCGGCCCAGCAACCGCCAGTGAGCCAGATCCCGCGAATGGTGAATTTGCACCCCCGGGAACCATTCAAATGTGGAGGTGGCAATGTAATAGTCGTCCCCAACCCGGCAGATGGAGGGGTCGGGATTGAAGCCGGTGAGCACCGGGTTTTTGATTAATAGCGGTGAATTCATTTGGAGGCGGCCTCCCGCCCGGAAGGTTTGGTGTCATACACGGTCAACCCCGCGAGACTGTGCTTGGGCGGGGGCGTACACAGGCTGACCAGGTAGCCGATGCCAACGCAGGCGATGACGGCGCCGGGCGTGTAAAAATACCAGTGCACGGTCGTGTCGTATTTTAACCAGACTGCCACCGCGATGCTGGAGATGGCGCCGCTGAAAGCACCGATGGCATTGGCACGTCGCGTGTAGGTGCCCAGAATGTAAACGCCGAGAAAGCCGCCCCCGAGCATGGCAAAGAGTTCGTTCCAGGTTTGAAACAACGAGCGCTGGTTCATGGTGGCCATGTACAGGGCGCATAGCGTGGCCGCCGTGCCCGCCACCAACGAAGCAATCCGCATCACGCGCAGCCGTTCACGATCCGCCACATTCTTCTTCAGTTTGCGATAAAAATCCTCCGTAAACAAAATGGCCACGCTGTTCATACTGCCCGCGAGCGCCGACATGGCGGCCGCGAACAGCGACGCGATAATTAAACCCGCAATGCCCACAGGCAGCCGTTGCACAATGTAGAGCGGGATGATCTGGTCATTCGTCATTGCGGGATCCAATTCGCCCGGATGCTGATGAAAATAGGCGAAAACGGAGATGCCCGCGAAATTCACGGCGAAGGAGATGAAAACGCTGAAACACAAAAACATCAGCGCCAGCTTGCGCACATCCTTCAAAGGGGTGGCGAAAACGCGTTGCACGGTGGGCTGGTCGGCGGAAAACGCCAGTTTGTTGAACAGTGGGGTCAGAATGAGAATCCAGACTACGGGCATGGTATAATCGAGCGACCAGATGCCGAGATCCAGTTTGTGAAAGTGCGTGTTGACCTCCATAAAGCTGCTCCAGCCATGCGGCAACCCGGTGATGGCCAGGATGACGATCAGGCTGATGCCCAGCACCATCGTGATGCCTTGGATTACTTCCGTGAGCACCACGGCTTTCATGCCGCCCTTTGAAGAGTAGATAGTCGTCACCAAGCCCATGAGTAGCACGCTCGCAAAAACGCTCAGGCCGGTGACCGCCGCAATCGCGAGGGCGGGGAGCAGCAGCACCATGTTCATGCGCCCGAACGTTTGCAGGGCAATCGCCTGGGCGCTGGCGATGAAGCGCAGCGAAGGATGAAACCGGCGTTCCAGATATTCAAAGGTGGAGGTGATCTCCAGTTTGCGGATAAGCGGATACAGGACAAACGCCTCTAGGAAAAATAGGGGGATCAGCATCAGTGCCGGCAGCGCCCAGATCATGCTGGTACGGAAAGCCAGCGCCGGAATGGCCATGAAGCTGATGCTGCTGGCCGCGCTGGCGAACATGCTAATGCCCGCCATCCACCAAGGAATTTTTCGGTCGCCCAAGGCAAATCCTTCGCTGCCCGTTTGCTCGCGAGTAAAATACAGGCCCACAAACGCCACCACGCCAAAATAGATAAAAAGCCCCGCATAATCGGCCCAGCGCAGGCTTTTGACCGTGCGTTTAATGACCACATCGTAGGCGGATTCCGTCCCGGACGCACTCTGGCCCAGCAAGGTCAATCGGCCATGGTTGATCGCCACGCAAACTGCGAGCGGTTCCGGCAATTGCCCCTTTTGCACCCAGGTATCCGTCACATTATGATAAATCTGGATGCTCCGGGCGCCGGGGCCACTTTCCAGCGGCCATGGGCTCCCGGTAACGGTACTGGTAATCCCGCCCGCCACCCCGGCATGTACTTGGCCGGTCATAAAAACCGCCGGGGCTGCCACGGCTTCCAGCAGCGGCGTCAAATCACGCCACCCGGAAGAGGTCGTGCCGTCAATCACATGCCAGCGATAGGCCTGCGCCGAAGCCACCGGTGTATAAATATTTTTGCCGCCGGCTTGGGACAGGGTAAAACCGCCAAACACATGAACGTCATTGTAAAAACAAATCACGCCCGGGAGTAACCGGCCTTCGCCGGGCATCGGGGGCAATTCCTCCCACCCGGCATTCGTGGTCGCGCCAAAGTCGTAACGATACAGCTTTCGCGAAGCGGAGCGATCCTCGGCGGAGGTGAGCCCGCCGATAACATATAGCTGCTTTTTTGCCTGATCTTCAAAAAACCCCGCGCTCGCCAGGGCGACCGGTTGGGGTAGGGCGGGCAATTTGTTTTCGCGCAAATGGCCGTCCCGCCAGTCCAGCGAGATCACTTTGTCGGTCAGCCCGGTTTTCGTCAGACCGCCGGCGAGAAACAGGCGCGTTCGAACGCTGCCGGCGTCCGTCAGCGTGCCGCTCACACAGGCGGCATAAGCCAGGCCCCCGGTCAACGCGGTTTTCTGCCAGCCTGCCTCCGTTTGCACAAACACCTCGGCGCTCGGTTCGCCATCGGTTGTCAGCCCGCCGCCGACAATGAGGGTGCCGCCCGCTTGGCCGGCAAACATGCCCGGCCGGTTCACCGGCGGAGCCGCCGTCTGTTTGGTGAAGGCAAAACTGTCCTGGTTGGTTTGGGCCAAAGCCGCGCGGGCCGCCAGCAAGAGCGTGGTTAGCGCGTAAAAAAAGTTTCGAACAAAGTCACGGTTCATGAGTGGGCTTCCTGCGGTTGATAGTCAAACCAGTCATAATCGGCGGGTCCGGCGCAGGGCTGCCCGTTGCCGGAGGCATACAATCCGATCATGACGCCATTATATCCGCCTGTGACCTCCGTACCGAGATAACGGGTGTTAACCCGGGCGATCTCTTGAAACGGTTCGCCATGGTGGGAATAGCCAAAGGCATAATGCATCCGCGTGCCGATGATGCGCAATTCCACCGGCCCGGGCGGCAGAGGTATGACGGCCGCCGTTTGCTGAATTAACTCCAAGTGGTAGCGCACGACCAGCACCCGCCGGCCCGCGCGGTTGGTCACGCAAAAGTCGTAGTGATGCTCATTCGTCATCAGCAGGGTCATACCCGCCTCTTCATTTGGTTCCAGTGGGATGAATTGCATTCGCGTGGCGGCGATGAAATTAAAATGTTGCTGACGCCGCGCCACCAGGGTCGGCGAGGCCAATTCGCTCAGGCCGGCCGCCATCCCCCGCAGACGCAGAAATCCCGGCCGCTCGGTCAACGAATAATCGGCGGCATCCGGATTGCGCAAATGCACCCAGGACAAACCCAATTGCTCCGCCGCAAAATCATCGCGATTAGCAGTTGCCGACCATGGATGAGGCGGTAGTGTCTGGGCAACCACGGTTTCCGATACCGTGCCCGACCCATTCACCACCGGCCAGCCATCTCGCCACGTCACCGGGGTCAGGCAGGTTTCGCGGCCGAGCGTGTGAATGTCGCCCACCGTTTTCCGAAACGCCAGATGTACCATCCACCAGGAGCCGTCGGCCGCCTCCACCAGGTCGGCATGGCCCGTGCCGTGGATCGCTTCATAGGCATGGCGATTGGACAGGATGGGATTATGCGGGCACGATTCATATTCGCCCCAAATATCACGGCTGCGGGCAATCGCCACCATGTGTCCATAACTAGTGCCGCCTTCCGCCGTCAGCAGATAATACCAGCCGTCGCGCTTGTAAATGTGCGGTCCCTCGACATAGCTGCCCCCGCTGCCACGCCAGAGCATTTTGGGTTCGGTCAGCCGGCGGCCGGTTTGAATCTCCAGTTCGCTCTGATAAATCGCCCGCTCCATCTTGAACGTCAGTCCGCGATTGGACTGAAAATAAACCCGCCCATTATTGTCAAAGAATAGCGAGGGATCAATTCCGTTTTGATCGTACCAAACTGGATCGCTCCACGGCCCGGCGGGGTCAGTGGCGGTGACATAAAAATTGCGGTAAGAACCCGCGTTCACCAGAGTTGTAATCAGGTAGAAAACGCCCTGATGATGGCGTAGTGTGGGCGCATAAATGCCATCCGAACAACGCACGCCCCCCAAGTCCAACTGTGAGCGGCGGGTCAGCACATGCCCCAACTGCCGCCAGTGAATCAAATCCCGGCTGTGCCAGAAGGGGATCCCGGGAAAATATTCAAAACTGCTGTTCACCAGGTAGTAATCATGGCCCACCCGGCAAATGCTGGGGTCGGGATAAAAACCGGGGATGACTGGGTTTTTATAGTTCATAGGAGACACGTTGTAGCATGGCCGTGCCGAAGGGTTTCAACTCCACCGTGCTGGCGAAGGTTTCACTCCCATTGAGCGACTCGTAACGTTCCGCCAGCCGGGCGGTTTGAGTTTCGCGCGTGTAATTGATCAGGTGCAAATATTCCTTTCCCTCTTTGAAAGTTTTTATCGATTCTACATGGGGTGAGCTGCTGGCGGTCAAATTCGGTAAAACCTTGGCGTTCGTCAGAATGCGAGTGAATAATTCCCGGAGAAGTTCGACCGACGGGACCGTGGCAATGTAATAGGCGGTTCCTTTGCCAAACCGGTTTGCCGTGATGGCTGGTGTGCCCTCAAACCAGAGATCTGTGTATTGAAATAGTGGCTGGGCCGTCGTCAGTTTCACCAGCTCAAATAACAGGGATGCCTCATAGCGCCCTTGGGCAAAACCGCCGTCCAACGGTGCCAAGCCGGTGGTATCCTTGAATTTTAAGGCGTTTTGCTCCTCAATTTCGAGGCCGCACAATTCGGTCAAACCGGCCGGCAGCGTGGTTCGGTGAAACCCATTGTCAAAATTACGCAACCCGGATTGCACGGTAACGACCAGCGTTCCGCCGGCCTGTACGAATTGGTGCAAATGGGTGGCCCGCGTTTCATCCATCAGCACCAACGCGGGAGCGATGACTACTTTATAGCGTTGCAGGTCGGCGAGCGGTTGAATGATGTCGGCGTTTACATGCTGCTCAAATAACGCCCGGTAATAAAGGTAGAGATGCCGCAGATACCGGAAATCCGGGTGGGTTCGACCGTCGTCCAAGGCCCAGTCGCAGTCGAAGTCCCGGATGATCGCCACGTCCGGGCAGGGCAGGGCGGCGGCCAGTTTGGGCGCGACCGCTTGCAGGTCGCGGATCGTTTGCTGGATTTCAAAGTAACGCCGCCGCGGTTTGCCGTCACATTCCAGCACCGCCTGGAGTAAATGTTCACCTCCTGTGGAAAACTGGCGCCAGTGAAACCAAAGCACGGCTTCCGCGCCATGGGCGATTTCCTGCTGCGTCCAAACCCGGATCATGCCCGGCTCCGGGAGCTGACGGGGACGAAAAGTTCGGCCGGTTTGCGCCTCGGTCACCCAGAAGGGCGCGTGCCGGAGACCGCGTATGATGGACAGCGCCAGACTGGCCATGGCCGGGTGATAAGGAACGTCGTCCCGGTTCCCGTATTCATTTTCCAGCGTCCATGACAACGGATAATTATCCACCGCCACGACGTCCAATTGCGCCCCCAGCAGGTGCAAATCGAGCAGGTAGAGAAAGCCGCTCGAACAAATGTTATGGGTCACGATTTTCTCCGGCGAGACGGCTTTGAGGCAGCCGGTTTGCAGCCGGGCATAGTCCAAAAAGGCGTCTGAGAAAAACCGGTGAAGATCCAGCATGGCGGAAGGATTGTGTCCGGGCCTGGGCAAAACCACTTGCTCAAACCGCTGATAACTCTGGCTCCAAAAGGCCGTACCCCAGCGCCGGTTTAATGCTTCCACCGTGCCAAATTTCGCCAGGAGCCAAGCCTGAAAGGCCCGCCGGCAGGTCTCACAATAACAATGGGGCTGTTCGGCCATGAATTCATTGTCGAGTTGGTAGCCAATCACGTTGACATTGTCCTTGAAGCGTTCCGCGAGCGCCGTGACAATTCGCCGGGTGTGTCCGTGATATTCCACGTTGTTCACGCAATAGTGACGGCGCATGCCAAATTCCCGCCGCCGGCCATCCACGCCCACCGGATAAATCTCCTGACACTGGTCCATGAGCCATTTGGGCGGAGCCGCCGTGGGGGTGCACAACAGGGAACGGATGCCATGATCGGCCATGATGGCGACCGCTGATTCGAGCCAGTCAAATTCAAATCGTCCCTCCTCCGGTTCCAGCCGGCTCCAGGCAAATTCGCCCAAGCGCACCAGGTTAAAACCGGCCTCCTGCATCAGCCGCGCATCGGGTCTGATTTCGGCCGGATCGAGCTGTTCCGGATAATAGGATGCGCCAAAGTATTTCATTTTTTCGGAAATCGGAGGATCTTGGTTGCCCCGGCGGTGATGGTTTCCGTCCGTCCCCCCAACAGATAATTTTCCGGCAAAGCTTGGCGAGCCGCCCGGCGGTTCTCTGCAAAAATCCGTACCGTGGCGTCCACCGGGGTAGGATTGCGCAGTTGCACAATCAGTTCGTTGGCCGTATTTCCGGTGATTTCCGCCAATATATTGTCAAACGCCACCACCAATGATTGATCCGGTTGCACATACAGCCCCGGTATTTCGATGGCGGTGAGCATGAGGGATGTTTCCGCCCACGTCGTCATTTGTAGCGTTTCGCCGATGCGTTCGGCGCCCTCCCAGTCCGTGAGGTTTACCCGTTCGCACATCCAGCCCGGTTTGGCCGTGCCCAGCGGTCGCCGAGGGTGCGGCAGGTATTGCGGCAGGCCAAAGGCGATATCCCGGAGCAAATCGAGGTGAAAACGGTCGCCCGTCGCGCGAAACAGTTTTAACAAACCCAGCCCGGAAAAAGTGCAGAGACCCGGCGCGGAATGTTTGTTTTGCGTGTTGGCATAGACGGAACCGGTGGTGCGGATGCCGGCCTGCGCGAAGGTGGATTGCGGCGGGAATTGAAAATCATACGCGACCACCCAGGTGGAAAACTGGCGGACGGTCTCCGCCGCCCGCCGCAGCCAGACCCGCCGGCCGGTGCTTTCATAGAGGGCCACATAACTTTCAATGAGGGCATACCAAGATTCCGAATCTGGATTTTGCAGCGCATCACCTGGACCACCGCAACTGAGGCCTTTGACCGTGTATTCCTGGTAAAACCGCTCGCCAGCCTCGGCGGCAACCTGCGCATATTTCGGTTCGCCATAATAATCCGCCGCCAGCAACAGCGCTGCCGGTATGATCGCGCCGCTGGTCGAGCCCCCCACGCAAATTTCCCCGGTGATCGAATGGACAAACTGACCAAATTGACCGTGGGTTCGCCACAGTTTCACAAGCGCATCCACGACGCGTTTAAGCCCCCGGTGCCAGGCCGGTTTCACCGGCAGGCCGAGTTGTTCCATCAAATGGAACTGTTTAAGAATGAAATAAACCCCGTCGCCGCTCTTGCGGATGAGGTGCCAGTTACCCGTGTGGGGCTTGCGAATATCCCCGCCGATCCACTCGGTCCCGTTGCGCCCGGCATCCCAGAAAAAACCGGCGGGCGCGAGGCCGTTTGGAAACAGCCAGTCGAAATTTCGTACCACTCGCTGGCGGGTTTCCACCCCGCCGGCAAACAGCAGCGGATAGGTGCTGATCATCCCGCCCGTCCAGCCGATCTGCCAGTCCTGTAAAAAATTCTGGCGCGGGCCGATGGAATAATACCCGTGCTGGGGCACAAAATTATCCCGGTTGAACTTTTCCTCCTGCAAGTCCAAGCACGCAGAATAGGGGAGTACGGGATGCGCTGCTGCCGGGGTGGTCAGTAATTTGCGTTGACCGGCAAATCGGTCAAACAAGGACTGAAGTTTAGGTGCCGAGAAAAAATCCAGCCGGAAGCTGAGTTCCACTGTTTCACCGGTCTTAAAGTCATGCGGCCGGTCTTGGGAGGGGAATTCCGCATCGCAAATGCGGTAATGATGCAGTTCCCGCACTACCGGCGTCATCAGCCGGATCACCGCCTGTTCCCGGTTCCGCGATTCCTCAATGCCCAGCCCATAGTCGCCCAGGGAATTTCCCTGCCGGGTAAAAAGGAGAAATCCGCGCCGGGCGGTTGCATCGTGAAAACCAATCGCCGGCACCGCCATGCTGCCGCTGCGTTCCTGAATCCGTGACACCCCTTCGCCAATGTTTAACCGCGGGACATCCGTGATGATGACCGGTTTGTCTGGGCCAATATCCTGGACAAAGTACAGCTTGGGCGAGTAGGGGATTTTACGCGCAAGAAACCGGTTGCCGTTGTACACCGCCGCCGGCATGAGGACATAATTGGCCGGCGACCAATGATTGAAAACCAATTCCACGCCAATGGCCGCCTGTGGCAATTGGCCGGACCGGCATTGTAAACGAATCGTGATGTCCAGCGCTTTGCTCCCAGACACCGGCACAACTTTGGTGCTGATGGCCCACCGGGAGCCTGACAGCTTGACGGACGCAGGTTTGCTCCCAAGAGGGAATTCCGCCCGGCTTACCGGCGAGTTATGCCGGTCATAGTCATACTGGTTGAAAACCAGTCGCCCGTGGCAGTCCCATTGGTCCATCTGGCGGGCCATTTCCGCCCCGCCTTGCAATAAAGCATACGGTTGGGCGGATGAGGCGGGCGCTGCCGGATCAAACCGCATCGGCGAGCCTCCAGTCAATGCCAAAAGACAAAGGGTTACAGGTGAGAGCGGTCATGATTTCTGGCAAGCATAGTCGGAAAATATTTACCGGGGAGGGTATAAATTGCATCAGCCCGGGGCAATTAAACATCAATGCGCACTCCCGGAAATAACGAATCCGCTTTTCAAGGTGCCGACCCCGGATGGTTGCGATGACCGAAAATCAATTTTTTTGAGTTTTGGTATGACGCAAAATGACCCCCTGCTTACGCAAAAAAGACTCTACCGCCCATTCCGGGACAACTGTTAGCTTGGCGTCATCCAACTTGTGAACCAACCGGTTTTGTCGGGTGTCGCTGTGGGCGGCAACCGCAGCGAACATTCGCCCGCTCCCGTGCAAATCGGGCTTTGGCTCGCAATGGGGCCATCGCCAACACGCATTGGAACAATGTGGCGGCGGCGTATCGGCTGGCGAAACCGGATGATGTGCCCATGCTGGAGCCGGAAAAGTAATCGCGATACTACACCGATCACTTTTAATTTAAAATGAACTTGCGCGTCCAAATACAAATGGTGGATTGCAGCCAGGCCACCGCCTTGGTCGGCGTGCGGGTGGAACTGGGAAACTCCGGCGCGACGATCGCGGAGGTAAGCGTCAAAACGGAAGTGTTTGAAGTTGGGTTTGACGGTGGCCAGCCGGATTCGCCGGTGGCGGTGACAGAAATTGTCAAAATAAAAATTTCCGCCAGCGAAATTACGATGACGGATTCACGCCTGAGCATCGGTACGCCGTTTTTCTCAACAAAATCTGTGCCGCAGCCTTACGCGGCAGTCACGACTTTGGAGTTTGCCAGCGGACAAGTAGATTCCAGCGAAACTCGGTTCATTTTGCTCGCACCGGAATCCGGCGGGGGATTGCTAATCTGCCGCGAAACAACAAGGGTTCCCCCGCGGGTCAGTCGCATCAATCCACAATTGCCGTTGCTATTTATCGTCAGCGACTCGACGGCGTTCAGCAACGGCCAGAACCAGTTGGGCTGGGGAGACCGGCTGGCACGTTTTTTTGACGCGGGAAAAATCAACGTGCTGAACCGCGCTCGCCCCGGCCGTAGTGCCAGGTCGTTTCGCAGCGAAGGTTTGTGGCGGCGACTGCTGGCGGAAATGAAGGCGGGCGATTTCGTTTTAATTCAATTCGGTCACAATGACGCCGACAAATTGGCCGAAGGCCGTTGCCGTGGCGTCTTGCCCGGTGTTCATGAGCAGACGCAGGAGGTCGTCATGCCTGAGGGGACGTGCGAAATCGTCCGCACTTATGGCTGGTATCTGCGGCAATTCATCGCGGAGGCGAAAGCCAAAGGTGCCACGCCGGTCCTGCTTTCGCTGACGGTGAAAAATGTCTGGGAGAACGGCCGGTTGCTACGCAATCAAAGCCAATATGGCCATTGGGCGGCGCAGGTGGCGCAGGCATCGGGCGTTGATTTCATTGACCTTAACCAAATGATTGCCGAGCGCTACCATGCGCTTGGGCAGGAAAAAGTCCAGCTGCTGTTTTGCAGCGCCAGTGATAATGTCCACACCAGCCCGGCCGGCGCGGAACTGAATGCCGCCTGCGTGGTTGACGGTTTGAAAAGACTTTCCGGCCGCCCATTGGAATTATGTTTCCGAACCGAATAGTAATCACCAGATGAAACAAAAGAGACAAAACCCATTCGTACAAACATTTTCACACGTCGTGTTGGGCGTAATCGCCGCCGCAATTTGCGTTGGCGGAAATTTATTTGCGGCTTCCGGCTCGAAGGCCGGCGCGGAAGAGCGGCTCTCGCTGGATCGCGCGTGGCGGTTTCATCTCGGCGACATCCCGATGCCGGTGATCAAGGGGCACGGCAGTTCCTACAGCAACGCCAAGGCCGGCAAGGCATGGGGCGCAGCGGCCCCGGACTACGACGACAACGGCTGGCGGGTGCTGGATTTGCCGCACGACTGGGCCGTGGAAGGGCCATTTGATCCGGACGCCAATATTTCGCAGGGCTATCGTCCGCGCGGGGTGGCGTGGTATCGGCGCTGTCTGCGGCTGGAGCCGGCGGATCGAGGGCGGGCACTGGAGCTGCAATTCGATGGCGTCGCCACGCATTGCACGGTATGGCTCAACGGCACGGTGGTGCAGCGCAACTGGTGCGGCTACACGGGGTTTTCCATTGATTTGACGCCGTTTGCGACCTATGGCGACCAGTTGAACAATATCGCGATTCGCGTGGACGCCGAGCCGATGGAAGGCTGGTGGTACGAAGGCGCCGGGATTTACCGCCACACGTGGCTCAGCAAACGCAGCCCGGTTCACATCGTGACCGACGGTGTTTATGCCAACCCGGTGAAAAAGGAAAATGGCCGGTGGGAACTGCCGGTGGAAGCGACGCTGGACAACATTGGCAAGGAATCCGCGCCGGTGGAGGTTGGCGTCGAACTGCTCGATCCGCAGGGCAAGGTCGTTGCGCAAGCCAGCACTAAGGCGGAGGTGAAACCGTTTGAGGATGCGGTCGCAAGCGTTATTCTGAATGTCGCGCAACCGCAGTTGTGGTCGGTGGACGCGCCGGTGCTGTATAAAGTGAGGACGTTTCTCAAGTGCGACGGCACGCAGGTGGACGAGCGCGTGACACATTGCGGCTTCCGCACGATCCGTTTTGACGCGGACAAGGGGTTTTTTTTGAACGACCAGCCGTTGAAAATCAAGGGCACCTGTAATCATCAGGACGCGGCGGGCGTCGGCGTGGCCGTGCCGGATTCGATCTGGGATTTTCGCATCCGACGGCTGAAGGCGATGGGTAGCAACGCGTATCGCTGCGCGCACAATCCGCCGGCCCCGGAATTTTTGGAGGCTTGCGACCGGCTGGGAATGCTGGTGATGGACGAGAACCGGAATTTCAATTCCTCGCCGGAATACGTGCGCCAGCTCGAATGGATGGTACGGCGCGACCGCAATCATCCGAGCGTGATTCTCTGGTCGGTCTTCAACGAAGAGCCGATGCAGGGCACGGAGCAGGGCTACGAGATGGTGCGGCGCATGGCGGCGGCGGTGAAACGGCTGGACACCACGCGCCCCGTCACGGCGGCAATGAGCGGCGGCTCCGGCTCGCCCATCAATGTTTCGCTGGCGGTGGACGTGGTCGGGTTTAACTACCAGCAGGGCAGTTATGACGGGTTTCATAAAGCTCACCCGCACCAGCCGATCACGAGTTCCGAGGACACTTCCTCCTACATGACCCGCGGGGTTTATGAGGAAGATAAAAAATCGAGCATGGCGGATTCCTACGACGTCGGGGCGGCGCCGTGGGGGGCAACGCATCGCAATGCCTGGAAGGCGATCGCGTCGCGGCCGTTCGTCGCCGGCGGTTTTGTCTGGACGGGATTTGACTATCGCGGCGAGCCGCAGAAATTTTCCTGGCCGTCGGTCAGCTCGGTTTTCGGCTGCATGGACACCTGCGGTTTTCCGAAGGCGGCATATTATATGCACCAGGCGGCGTGGATTGAAAACCGTCCCGTACTACAAATTGTTCCGCACTGGAATTGGCCGGGCAGGGAAGGCCAGCCCATCAAGGTCATGGTTTTGAGCAACGTTGAGAAAGTGGAATTGTTCCTCAACGGAAAATCGCTCGGCGAAAAGATCGTGGACAAACTGGAGGGCGGCGAATGGGAAGTACCTTATGCGCCCGGCAAACTCGAAGCCGTCGCGAGTAACGACGGCAAGGAAACCGTCCGCAGCACCGTTGAGACTACCGGCGAACCGGTTGCGCTGAAGCTCGTGCCCGACCGAGATTCGCTGGCGGGCGACGGCGCGGATGCGCAGCCGGTCACCGTTTGTGCCGTGGATGCGCAAGGCCGGGAAGTGCCGACGGCCAGCTTGCCGGTCACGTTTGCTATCTCCGGGCCGGGCGCGATCATCGGCCAGGGCAACGGCGACAACACGTCGCACGAGCCGGAAAAGGGCAACCACCGCCGCCTGTTCAACGGCCTTGCGCAGGTCACCGTGCAAGCGCAGCGTGACCAAGCGGGAACCATCGTGTTGACCGCGCAGGCTGAGGGCCTGAAACCGGCCGAGATCCGCATCGCCTCCCGCGCGGTGGCTGCACTGCCGGCGGTGCCGCCGACGGATCCGATTTTCGCGCTGGCCAAGTGGCGGATGTCGCCGTTGTCCGCCGCGAAGCCGAATCCGAACCAGCCGATTGGCGAATCCGACATGAACAGTTGGCCGCCGGTCACAGCCGGTTCGCCGCAAAAGTTTGAAGGCGGCAACTGGGCGACTTTTCGGGTGATGTTCACGCCCGTCGCCAGCGTGCAAACCAGTGGCGGCGAGATTCAGTTTAAGGAAATCACCGGGGCGGCGGAAGTCTGGATGGACGGCAAGCTGCTGGCGGAGAAAAGCGCCACGGCGCGCGGCGCGCTAAAAGTTGCTCTGCCGCCGGGGCCGGGCGCGCGGATCGTTTCGGTGCTGGTCAATTCCGGCGGCGCGGTCAGGGCGGGACTTTCCGGCAATGTCATCGTTACGCCATCGCAACCCTGATGGCCCAGGTTATCCCGCTCGAAATTTAATTATGAAAACATTTACCCAGTTCACCAACTTAGCATGCGCCTTGCTCGCTTCGTGTTCCCTCGCCGGCGCGGCGTCCAAGGAACTATTCGTTTCACCGGCGGGCAGTGACGCCAGCATTGGCAGCCAGTTGCACCCGTTTGCCACCATCGCCAGGGCGCGCGATCAAATCCGCAGGATCAAAACCGCCGGCGAGCTGCCGCCTGGCGGCGTGACGGTGGAAATACTCGGCGGGAAATACAGTCTCGAAAATTCACTGGAATTTTCCGCGACCGATTCCGGCACGGCGGACGCGCCGGTAGTGTATCGGGCATTTCAAAATGAGCCGGTGGAAATTTTGGGCGGCCGCGTGCTAAAAATTTCCGAGTTCGCGCCGGTGATGAATGAAAAAATTCTGGCGCGGCTCGATTCAGCGGCGCGCGGAAAAGTGATTTGCCTTTCGGTAAAAAAACTCGGCTTGCAACATGCCGACCCGTTTCCGCCGGTGTTCAGCGACAGCGGCGGCATTTTTGAATTGTTTTGGGATGGCAAACGTTTGCCGATCTCGCGCTGGCCGAATTCCGGAGATCCAAAACAGTGGACGACGATGAAAAAAGCCGTGGTCAACGGTGACGCCAAGACCGGCGGCACTTTTGAGTATCGCGACGAGCGACCTTCGCGCTGGCTGCAAAATTCCAGCGTCTGGCTCAAGGGCCAATGGCGCGTACCGTGGGAGGACCCGGCCATCCGCGTGGCAAAAATTGATCCGGCAAACCATACCATCACCTTTGCGGCGGGACTTTCCGCCGGCATCGGCAACAAATACACGCGGCCGGCGGGCAATGGCAAGGAGCCGTGGTGCGCCATCAATTTGATCGAGGAAATAGACCAACCGGGCGAATGGGCCCTTGATTTTGACACGCAGACCCTGTTTCTCTGGCCACCGGCCGCAGACGGCGAATTGATGGTATCGCAGCTCGACACACCGCTGATTGCGGTGAACGGCGCGGCGCATTTGAAATTCATCGGCCTCACGCTCGAAGCGTCGCTCGGCGACGGCTTCGTATTGAAAAATACCGAGTCGGATTTAATCGCTGGCTGCACTATCCGCAATCTGGCCAAGCGCGGCGTGGTGCTGAACGGTTATCGCAGCGGCGTACAAAGCTGCGACATCTATAACGTCGGCGAGGGCTGCGTTTACGTTTCCGGTGGCGATAAAAAGAAACTCGTGCCATCGGAGAACTTCATAGTCAACAACCACCTGCATGATTACGCGGTGCTCAAGGCGATGTATTCGCCGGCAGTGGACGTGGGCTTTGGCGGCCAGCCCAATGGCGGCGGTTTCACGGACGCGGTCGGCATTCGCGTGGCGAACAATTTGATTCACGACGCGCCGCGCGACGCGGTTTTGGTTTCCGGTCAGGACAACCTTTATGAGCTCAACGAAATCTTCAACTGCGGCTTTGGCTCGGGTGATGTCGGCGCTTTTTATTCGTGGCTGGATTGGACTATCCGCTCCACCATCCGCTACAACTACATTCACGACACAGTCGGCGGGGTGAACCCGGACGACGGCGCGGCGGGCAATACGGTTTTTGGGAATGTTTTTTCCGGCCCGCGCACCGGCGTCTGGATCGCGTCCGGACCGGATCACACCGCGGTTAACAACATTTTCATCAAGGGCGAAGGCCCGGTATTTGGCATGGACGACCGCGGCGTGGCGCGTGGCTACGCGACGAACTCGCGGCTGCGCAAGGCAGTGATGGACATCAACCCCGCAGCCCCGCCGTGGTCGGTGCGATTTCCGGAGATGACGAACCTGCTGGCGAGCCATCCGGAGCTGCCGCTGCGGGCGAAATTCGAGCGCAACGTTGTCGTGATGCAGACCGGCGAACCATTCGCGTTGAAAATGGGCGAGAGGAGTCAAGCGGACACGAATCTGTTTGTGGCGCGGGAAAATTTTGTAACGGCGACCGATCCGGGGTTTGTGGATGCGGCGAACGGAAATTTCTCGCTGAAACCGGACTCCGTGGTATTTCAAAAAATCCCCGGCTTCCAGCCCATTCCCTTCGACAAGATGGGTCTGTTTAAAGATGAATATCGCCGCACGTTGCCGACAGACTTGGAGATTGGCCGAAACCGCGCCGGGGGCGTGAACAAGAATCCGGCGGATAAAAATTTCGGAACATGAATAACTGGTGATGTCCGCTGCGTCGGCCGGGGCTTTGCGCCCGGATGATTATGACACCTGTGGCAACGTCCGAAACGGGGCGAAGCCGCTTCGAGCTCAATTTTGTGACGCAAAAGGCCCCCAAGGTGTCGCAAAATAGACCCTTCTATAGTGTGAGGATCAGTGGTCTAGTAATAGAACACCACCCGTATATAACTAATTCAAGAAATCCGATGAAAACAAGACTGAACAAGCAAACTACCGGGTTCACCCTTATCGAGTTACTCGTGGTCATCGCCATCATCGCCATTCTAGCGGCGATGCTGCTGCCGGCGCTGGCCCGCGCCAAGCAGACGGCTTACAAGGCTACTTGCATCAGCAACCTGCGCCAAATTGGCCTTGCTTCGGTGATGTATATCAATGACAACAACGGCTTGCTATGCTACGGAAATACGATTTCTTCCCGTTTAAACGCCGGAGGTGATATGGTTGACCAGTCGGCTTTGGATTTGTGGATCAGCTGCATGGGTTATAAGGATATTGCCTCGGCGGGTATTTTGGCGTCCAACATGAATTTCTGCCCCGCCACCAAGCAAATCTCCGGAAAGTTCATGCCATCCTATTCCGCCAATCGGGCGCTGCTTTTTAACCACGAGGATTCGCTTGGGCAAGGTGACGGCGCGATCACCAGAATTGAACGAATCCGTAAACCCTCTGAAATGTGTGAGATGGTGGATTGCGGTGGCTATGTCAACGGCAGCTTTTGGGGAGTGACTGACGGGGGGTGGGGGGTGCCTCCGGTCTGTCCGCATTATGGCCAAACCCGAGTGGATTTGGTTGGCTCGTGGACGACTTTTTATTATGCCGAAGGCAGCGGCGTAACTGTCTATTTTGACGGTCATTCGGACGCCCGGAAGGTGGATCCTACCTGCGCGGCTGCAAACCGGGTGCCAATCGATTGGGGCTCGAAATTGGCTCATCCAGATGGATCGGTTTGGTCTTTATACTGGCAGGGAAAATAGCCCGGCTCATTGAAGTGAGCTTGCCGCCCACAGCCAGTCTGGCACCCGAAGCTCCTATGATCAGAAAATTTATCCAGTTTTGTGCGTTAGCCGGTTCGATGGGGCGGTTGATAGGCGTTGGCATTATTTTCACTATGGAGGGACGGGCCGCCACTTATACCAAGGCCGAAACCACCACCATGAACGCTGCGGCCGACTGGCAGAGCAACGGCGTCAGCGGACTGCCCGGGGCAGGTGATGCCGGTCTGCTGGATGCGACCTTGAGCGCGGGCAAGGCGGCTACGCTGGCGCTGGGAGGAAACGTTTCCATCGGCGGACTGATCTTCACCAACAGCTTGAACGGCCCGGTTATCATTGGCACCGGCAACACGCTGACGTTGAACACCAATGGGCTGGACGTGAGTTCGGCGAACCAGAGTGTCGCGATTAACTGCGCCGTGACCGTGGGGACGGATCAGACGTGGCTGGCCGGTTCAAATAATTTAATCATCGGCGGCGCGATTTTCGGCGCAAGCGGCAGGACATTGACGCTTGGCGGTAATGCGATTTCATCCTCCACGATTTCCAACACGCTGGGCGCCTCCGGCCTGTTGATGAAAATCACCAATGGCAACTGGACGTTCATGGGCGACGGCGCTTACGCCGTGAATTTAGAACTCGACGGCGGTACGATGTTGTTCCCCAACCGGAATGTTTACCTAAACAACAGCGGCCAGAAACTCACGATTCACGGGGGCGCCTGGCTGAATCAGAATTATTATGGACTGCGCCTGGGCAGCACGTTCGGCGCGAATAGTGGTGGCGGCAATTTCACCGGCGTTCAGGATGGCGGCCGGTTGCAGCTTTCGACGAGTTCGCTGGAATTGGGCAACAACTCCAGCGGTTTCACGGTGAGCTACACGCTGTCCGGAGGCACTTTTGCAACGGTAAACAACAATGTCAACATCGGTTCCGGCACAAGCGGCAGCACCACGACCTTCACGCTGACGAACACGGGAAAATTGTTAATCAACGGGACGCTCGCGGGCGCGCAGGGAGCGGGCGCCCGGCAAATTCTCGCGCTGAACGGCGGCACGTTCGTCGTCAAGACGGTGAACGCCACGCAACTTTCCGGAGCGGCGTCGCCGACGGTGCAAGGCACGCTGTTCAATCCCGGCACCACCGTCGCGCCCGGCGATGTTGGTACTGCGGGCGTTATAAACATCATCGGCAATTACACGCAGACGAACAGCGGCGTGCTGGCGGTTGACCTTGGCGGCACGAGTCAGGCGACCGGGTTTCAAAGCGGCGGCAGCGGCTACGACGTTTTGGTGGTGAGCGGCACGGCGACACTTGGCGGCACGCTGGCGGTGACGATCAGCACCAATTTCATTCCGCTTTATGGCGATATTTACTACGTCGTCGGGGCCGGCAATATTCTTGGGGCGTTTACGAATGCTGCATTTGGTTCGCGCGTGACCACGACCGGCGGCGAAGGTTCATTTCTGGTCACCACCGATGGCCGGAATGTTATTCTCAGTCAGTTCACGCCAGCCGTCTGGCCGGGGGCGCCGGTGATCAACATCTCACCGGCGAATATCACGACGAATCAAGGTGGCGCGACCGTTTTCACAGCGAATGTGACGAGCGCCATGGCTTGCCGCTATCAATGGCGTTTCAACGGCGCATCCATTGGCGGGGCGACCGGGTCAGCGTTGACGGTTTACAACCAGCCGCAGAATGCCGGCACTTATGACGTGGTTGTAGTCAATCCCGGCGGCACGGCCGTCGCCAACCCGGTGACCCTGACGGTGACACCGGCATGGGAGAATCCGGCGGCCTTGATTTATCACATGGATCAAACTCCGGTAGCGGGCGCGGGAGCGATCACCGAAGCCACGGCGCAGACGGCGGGAACGATGGTCGGGGCGATGCTGCCGGCAGTTGTGCCCGGCGCAACGGGATTGACCGGCAACGCCTGGGACTTCTCGGCGGCAAGTGCTTATCTAAGTGTCGCGCCCAACCCTGCCGTGCCATCGCTCGGCGATTATAACCAGACGTTCGGTTTGAGTTTCAGTTTCTGGGTGAAGATGACGAACAACGTCAACAACGCCTCCGTTTGCGCCCTCAACGGGTTATTCAAAATTTACGGCAACGGCAACGGGCTTACCTACAACGCGGGCGGAGATTTGCTTTTCAATCCGCTCTTTTCCTATGCCACGGCTGCGTTGGCCGACACCAACTGGCATCACGTTGTTTTCACCACGGATTTTCGCAACAATTCCGGCGCGTATTATCTCGATGGTGTTTATCAAGCCGGCATCGCCGTCAACACTACGCTCGCCACCAACTTGACGCCGAACCTGACGGCGGCGCTGAACATCGGCGCTGATGCCAACGGTGGCAACCAATGGAAAGGCGGGCTGGACGAGTTCGCGATTTACACGAAATCATTGAGCGCGGCGGAGGTGACCCAGCTTTATCAAAGCACCGGCATCAATGCCAATGCGGGCACCACCAACTATTGCGCGCTGGCGAACCCGGCGCCAACCGTCAGCGCCGGTGCCACGCGGATTTTGCTTTGGACGAACGGCGCATCGTTTGTCACGACTGCGATCAATGCGCTGGCCAGCGACTTCAACGGGGGCGTGACTTGCTCGTGGAGCAACCGCAGCACGCCGGCCGGCGCTTCGGTGAATTACGGCAGCACCGCCGCCGCAAACACGACGGTGACTTTGTCCACGCAAGGAACATACGTATTGCGTTGCACCGTAACGGATGGCGGCGGGCTGACGGATTATGATGAACTGACGTTGATTGTTGCTTCCAATCAGCCGCCGAGCATCGGTGTTTGTCAGGCCAGTCAGACCACTTTGGTGAACACCAACCCCACCACGATCAATCTTTCCGCCGTGGTGCTGGACGACGGTTTGCCGCTGCCGCCGGGAATAATCACCCCACTCTGGACGCAGGTGAGCGGGCCGGCGGCGGTGAGTTTCCTGACCCCGTGGACGGTGAACACGCCGGTCACGATTCCGGCCACGGCGGGTTCCTATGTTCTGCGATTAACGGTTAATGACGGCGCGTTGTCGGCCACAAATAGTCTGACAATCAATGTGGTTTCCAATCTGGCGCCGGTGGTGGCCGCCGATGCAACGACGCACATCATTTATTGGCCCACGAACAGCACGACCCTGACCGGCACAGCAACCGATGATGGCAATCCGCCGGGCAGTTCATTGGTTTATCACTGGACGCAAGTTAGCGGGCCGGCACCGGCGGTGATTAACAGCCCAGCCGCGCTTACCTCGTCGGTCGGTTTTCCCGCGATCGGAATGTACGTTTTTCAACTCGCCGTTTCGGATACCGCCCTGACGAACACGGCCACGACTTTTGTAAATGTTTGGTCGCCGGGCACGCCGCAAATCAACGCCGGCAGCAGTCGCGTGGCCTGGTTGCCGAACGCGGTGGTCGGCCTGCAAGGATATTACAACGCCATCACTGGGGCGGTTTTGGTGGCTTGGTCCTGCCCGGCCGGTCCGGCTAATGTTTCTTTCGCGAACCCCAATTCGCCGGCCACGACCGCCACCTTTACCAACGCCGGCAAATATCGCCTTTGCCTGACGGTGACCAATAACGCCGGTTATTCCGGTCAAGGGTTTCTCGTCGTGGAAGTCTATGACGCGACCAACAACTTCGGTTACACCGCGGCCACGTTGAACAATTATACCAATGACCTCGGCCTGACTTACAACTATACCGATCTGGCCTGGTCAAAGATCAAGCCGCCGCCGCCGAGTTACGTCCATCCGCGCATTTTGTTCAACCCGGAAGATATGCCGGACATTCGCGCACGGCTGACGAACACTTTGGCCGGCCCGATTGCGATGGGGAAAATTCGCACCAATGCCGGTTTGATCACGGCGCTCGGCTCAACGTGGCGCACGGCTTATGACGGTTTGGCGGCGGGAAGTCCCGGGGCGTTCAACGGGCTTTACAACAACTGGGCCAGCTTTGTCAATTCCCTGCGCGACGAGTGTTTTCGCTGCCTGATCGACAATGACACCAACGGCGGCGCGAAGGCGGGGGCGGCGCTTGCCACGCTGGCGGAATCCATGTATCGCACGCTGCCGGGCAATCTGGCGGTGGCCGCCCAATCAACCCAGGGCAACATTGACTGGCGGCCGTTGCAGGACACTGGCGTGGTGTATCGCGATTGCATCGGCTGGAGTTATGACTTTGCCTACAACTTCATGAACGCGACCCAGCAGGCTACCGTTCGCCGCACCCTGGCGCTGATGACCGCAAATATGTGGAATTTGGGGATGGACGCCTTGCCCGGTTTCAATGGGAACTGCTCCAATTGGATTCCGCTCACCGGTCAGACCCTGCTCGTGAATGGTCTGGCGATTGAAGGCGAAAACGGCGCGGATCCAAATCTGCTGCTCCGTTACCAGGCCCAATTTGACCGGATGTGCTCGGCTTTTGTTTTCACGGACGGCTGCATCTATGAAGGCATGGGCAAAGGGTGGATCGGCACCCAGACGTTCTGGGAACTCGCACGGCGCGGCGACATGGCACTGGTAACGCCAAACGTCCGTAATCACATCCGCCAATATTATCTGCACGCGATGGAGACGTTTGGCTACGGCTGGACTTGGGATGAAATGCTCGGCAGCAACAATCAAGGCGCCAAGTTGGATGACGTAATCGTGGCGAAATACCTTTACCCGACCGATCCCTTGGTGGATTTCCAGTATCGGAATGCTTTTGGATCCAATTACACGAATGGCGTTCAGTCGGTAAGCAGCGGCAGCCCGATGTACCACGCTTTATTGCAAGCCATCTGCGCGTCGGATTACAACACCAATCTGACTTATAATCAGGCAATTGTGCAACAGGTTAACACGAACGCCGCATTAAGTTGTCAATTCAACCAACGTGGCTTGATGATCACGCGCACCGATTGGACGACCAATGGCATCCGCCTGATGTTCCAACCGCGCAGCGAACCGGGCGGCCATTCCGAGGCCGACCGGAACATGTTCAATCTGGACGGCTTCGGCCGCATCCTGGTGCCGCAGTGCAATGGTTGGGCTGGCGTCAGCGATTTCTCGGACATCTCCTCCGTGCCGCGCATTGACAATGTCGGGCCCTCCACCATTTCCGCCACGTTCCTCGAATTCGGCGACACCGGCAACTACACCTACGGCGTCGGCGACGCGGGCGACAGCTACAGCCTGCAAGAAGGCGGCAGCACCATGGTTTGGAGTGCCACCTACAATCAGAAGCTGCTGTATCCGCTTTCGCAAGGCTGGGCAACCCTGCCGGTGGGGATTTTGCCGAACTGGTATACTTCCCAATACTCCCCCGTTTACTGGCAGCCCAACACGCCCGTGCAACGCGCTTTCCGCACCACCGGCCTGGTGCGCGGCAGCACGCCGTATGTGCTCATCACCGACGACCTGCAAAAAGACGACTCCAGCCATGTCTATGACTGGCGCATGATTTTGCCGACGGACCTTGCCGGCAATTATTCCATCAATGGCAACGACATTACTTTCACCTCGACCAATCCCGCCTGCAAAATGCTGGTGCGAGTGCTGACGACAAACTGGCAGGGCAGCTATGCGGTGACCACGCACTCCGGCCAGGTGGCGTTGAGTGCGCTCGTCACCAACATCGCGCCGGATTATAAGATGCTCATCCTGCCCTATACCAACGCCGCCGCGCCGGTAACGACAATTTGGAGCAACAACGTCCTCACCGTGCAGATGGCCGACGGGCAGAAAGACCTGATTTACTACACGAAATATGCCGATGGTCGCACCCGCGTTAATCCTTATCGCGTCGCCGGTGTTGGCATGGTCTTGGCCGCGCCGACGAATCTGACCGTCACCGGCGGAGTGGCTTCGGCGGCACTGCGCTGGAATGGCGTGACCGGAGCGACCGGTTACAACGTCCGCAGTTCGCTGACCAGGGGCGGACCTTATTCCTTGGTGATCACCAATGTCAGCGGCACGAATTACGGCAACACCAACCTCGTCAGCGGCACGACCTACTACTTTGCCGTGACCGCCCTGAATACCAATGGCGAGAGCATGAATTCACCGGAAGCCAGCGCGTTGCCCACGGGGGCGCCGCCGGTGCCGACCGGTCTTGGTGCGAACCCTGATAACGCAGTGGTTCATCTCGGCTGGACCGCCTCCGCCGGCGCCTCTGGTTACAACGTCCTCCGCTCACTGACCATGGGAGGTGGCTATGTCACCATGGCGACCAATTGGCCGGCGACGAGTTATAACGACACTGGATTAATTAACAGCACGACCTATTTCTACGTCGTGCAATCGGTCAACGCACTTGGCCACAGCGCCAGTTCGGCGGAAATTAGCACGGTGCCAAATGTCCATGTCGCCGCCTCACTCGTTTGGCAAGGCAGCGCGCTGGCAAACAACTGGGACAGGCAAAATCCAGCCAATCAAGACTGGTTGAGCGGCGCGGTGAATGTGACTTTCTGGGACGGCGATTCCGTGACGTTTAACGACAGCGGTTATGCCTCTACGCCGGTGACGATACTTACCAGCGTGGCGCCCGGCGGCGTGGTGGAAGTCAACAACAGCGGCACATACACTTTCAGCGGGCCCGGCAAGATCACCGGCAGTTGCGGGCTGCAAAAGGACGGTTCCGGAACGCTGGCATTCTTGAATTACAACGATTACACCGGCACGAATTTCTTCAATGGCGGCACGGTTCAAGTCGGCAATGGCGGCGCAGCTTTCCCGCTGGGCGGCATCAGCAGCGTGGTCGTGAGCAATGCGGTGCTTACCTTTAACACTGCCACCACTTTGACCAATGGCAGCGTGGACGCCCGGGTGGGCACCGTGAAAAACATCAACACCACCGGCGTGATCACATTATACCAGGCTCCCGGCGCGCGAACCATTAACACGATCAGCGGCGTGAGCGGCGCTACCATGGTGCTGTCGGGCGACGCGAATGCCTATACAATTATCTCCAATACCTTTAGCACCGGCGGCATGAAGATCGTCATTGCCGGCGGCACCTGGCAAATGCTCGGCGGGGGCACGGTATTCGCCGGAAATGCGGAGTTCGATGGCGGTGTGTTCTCGCTGACAAACAGCGGGCAGAATTTTTACTTCAATCAGAACGGCCAATCGTTGACCATTCACGGCGGCACGATCATCTCCGCCAATTCATACGGGCTGCGCCTGGGTAGCACGTTTGGTGCGGCCAGCGGCGGGGGCACCTTCACCGGCCTACAGGACGGCGGTTTAATTTCAATGCGCAACACTCAAATGGAGTTAGGCAACACCAGTGGATCGAACACGGTTTATTTGCTCTCGGGCGGCGCCATCAGTTCGCAACCCGGCGTTGGTTTCTACCTTGGCGCTGATACTGTGGGCGTCGGGAGCGCCATTTTTACTTTGACCAACACGGGCAAGCTGGCCATCGGCGGCACGGTCAAGGGTACGCAAACCAATGCACGGCAGGTACTGGCTTTCAACGGCGGCACATTGGCGTGCGGCACCATTGATGCCACCAATCTCCGGGATGCCACCAACAGTTCCAACGGTCGCTTGGTGAACTGGGGCGGTATTTTGGCCCCGGGCGATATTGGCACGCCGGGCAAGACGGCCATCACCGGCAACTATGCCGTGTCGAACACTGCGTCAGTGTTGGCAGTTGACCTGGGCGGCACGACGCAGGCTAACGCATTTACCAATGCGATGAATAATTATGATTTCCTTTCCATCAGCGGCACGGCGGCTTTAAGGGGTGCGTTGAATGTAAATCTGATCAACAACTTTGTTCCGGTCGCAAACAGCAGTTTCACCATCCTCACCGCCGGTGGCGGTCTGAGCGGCGCGTTCACCAAACTGGTGAATAACCGCGTGCCAGTGGCGAATTATGCCGGCGGCAGTTTTATGGTTGTAACCACGGCAACGAGCGTGGTGCTGACAAACTTTCAGGTGCTACTGGCAAACTTTACCGCGAGCGTGACCAATGGCGTAACGCCATTGCTGGTGAATTTCACCGACTACTCGCTCGGCAGCTTCACGAACCGCAGTTGGAATTTCGGTGACGGTTTCACGACCAACACGGTGACGACCAACGTGACGCACGCATTCATTTCCGCCGGCACGAACCTTGTAACGCTCAGCGTGAGTGGAACGCTCGGAACCAACACGGCCAGCCTGGCGGTGGTCGTCGGGGCGGGTCAGTCGCCGGCCCTCGGAGGAATTCAAATCGGCGGTGGCCAACTTGTCATCACCGGCACCAATGGAGTGGCCGGGGCAATTTATTTTGTGCTCGCAACCACGAATCTCGCCCTGCCCGCCAGCAATTGGATGATCATCGCCACCAATCAATTTGGCGGTGACGGCAGTGTGAATTTCACCAATCCGCTTAACCCGGTTATGCCGCAGACCTATTATCGTCTGCGGCTGCCCTGATTAAATAACCGCAACGGAGACATGTGATCTCTGGATAATCATTCAGGTCAGAAACATTTTTATGGTTCCCAATACTTTCATGTTCGGAAAATCAAAGATCAGGCGAGGCCACTGGTTTCAAAGGTGCCAGTTGTTTCTGTTGCTGGGAGTGAGCTCGTTTCAAGCCAAAGCCGCGCCCGCCATCCTTTTTCAAATGGATCAGACGCCGATGACTGGCAGTCTCGCCATCACCAACGCGGCGACGACCAACACCGCGTTCTGGGGGACGGTAAGCGGGTCGGGCGGGCTGCCTGCGGTGATTGCCGGGGCGACGAATTCCAGCGGCAACGCCTGGCAGTTTTTCGCTGCCGGACAAAAACTGGGCGTCGGGCCGAACGCGGCGACGCTGAACTTGGGCAACATCAGCACCACCGTCGGCTTGTCGGTGGCATTCTGGTGCAAATATCAAAACCTGACGGCTGACAACTGGGTGCGTTTATGCGGGCTTGGCGGCAGTGGCGAATGTTTCGATTTTGCGATTCAAAATGCTTCCGCCGGGGTGGGTTTGGGGCAGATTTTGTTCACCGCCGGTTACCAGGATGCCAATGGCAGTCGCTGGATCAGCGCCCAGCCAAGCGTGGCGGTGTTTGATGGAAACTGGCACCACGTTGTCGGGACGGTGGACTTCCGCCGCACGAACAATAACGCCATCGTTTACATTGACGGCAAGGCGCAGAAGACCATCACTTCCAGTGCGCTGACCGGCAACCTGACGAACAATGGCACGCTGTACATCGGCGCGCGTGGCAATGGCGGCACGTGGAACGGCGCGCTGGACCAGTTCAGCGTTTACACCAATGCGCTGCAAGCAACCGAGGTGGCGCAACTTTTCTCGCTGGGCGCGCCGACGAATTACGCGCCCATTGTGGCAGTCAGCCCGAACTCGGCGACCTTGGAATGGACAAATGGAGCCGCCAGCGTCGCGCTGCCGGTCAGCGCGGCCATCACCGATGACGGCCTGCCCAATCCGCCGGGGCGCGTGACGAATCTCTGGACCAAATCTAGCGGGCTTTACAATGTCAGCTTCAGCAATCCGACCAATGCCAGCAATATTGCCACGTTCACGAATGTGGGAACTTACATTTTGCGCTGCACGGCGAGCGATGCCAAGTTGAGCGATTACGACGAAGTTACCGTCCTGGTCGCCAGCAACAACCCGCCGAAAATCTGGACGGCCGGCACCAGCCCGGCACTGACTCTCAATACCAATCCCACCACCGTTGTGTTGAGTGCCTACGCCACGGATGACGGTCTGCCTAACCCGCCCGGGATAACCACCAACCTGTGGTCGCTGATCAGCGGCCCGGCGGGTGTCACTTTTGCCAACCCGACCAATCTGAACACTTCGGTGACCATCCCGACGAATCTGGGCACTTACAATTTGCAACTGCTCGTCAGCGACACTTCCAAGTCCGTCACCACGAACGTTTCGGTCACGGTAACCAGCAATCTTCCGCCCGGCATTGGCATCGCGGTGGATTCGCCGACGCTCATCGTGCCGACCAACTGGACGATACTGCGCGCCACCGTCACCGACGATGGCCGCCCGAACCCGCCGGGGCGCATCACCAACCTTTGGTCGCAAGTAAGCGGGCCGGGCCCGGCGACTTTTGGTTCACTTACCAATGCGGCCACCACGGTTTCAAATTTGGTCGTCGGCCAGTATGTTTTTCGGCTGATCGCGTCCGACGGCCAGTTATATAGTACGAACACCACTTGGGTGAATGTCTGGTCGCCGGGTGCGCCGCTCGTGCTGGCGGGCAGCAGCCGCACGCTCTGGCTGCCCAACGCCTCGCTCACGCTCAACGGCAGTTACACCAACACCACCGGCGGCGTGTCCCTCGGCTGGTCGCTCGCGCAGGGGCCGGGCGGCGTGAGTTTCGGCAGTCCGAATTCGCTGACGACCACGGCGACGTTCACCAACGCCGGCGTGTTTGTGGTTAATCTGTCGGTGACCAACGGCGTTTACATCAACGACGATTCGCTCGTGGTGCAAGTCTGGCCGGCGGCGACCAACTTCAGTTATTTGGCGGCGCAACTTTACAACTTTACCAACGACGAAACTGTCACTTACGATTTCAGCGGGCTGAACTGGAACGCCATCAAGCCGCCGCCGCCGGCGTATACTCATCCGCGCCTGTTGCTAAACCCGGAAGATTTGCCTGACCTCCGCGCGCGGTTGACGACGACCACCTCCGTCGGGCCGGTGCTGATGAACACCATTCGCACGAGTCTTACGAACAATTTGTTTTTGCCGACCGGCCAGTTTTACGCCGCCTACAACGACCTCGCCGTAGGCGTCACAACTTCGTTCGACACCCTCGTCAACCGGCAATATCTGGTCGGCCTGCTGGCGTACGAAAGTTTCCGCTGCCTGATTGACAGCGACGCCGCCGGCGGCGCCAAGGTGAGCGCGGCCCTGACGACGCTGGCAAACGAGGAGAGCGCAGCCATGAACGCCAGTCCCAGCACCGATTGGCGGAACGTGAACAGCGGTTTGATTTACTACGAATTCATGGGGCTGGCCTACGATTTTGCCTACAACTTCATGACACCGGCGCAGCAGCAGACCTGCCGGCAAATGCTCGCCACCGCCACGGCGAATCAGTGGAGCATCGGCATGGATGCGTTGCCGGCGATGATGGCGAATTGCAGCAACTGGATCAATAACAACGCGCTTTATCTGCTGCTCGACGCGCTGGCCATTGAAGGCGAAACCGGTTACGACCCGAACTGCCTGCCGCGTTTGCAAGCGGCTTACGACCGCTTTTTCAGCGTCGGCTGCCATCCCGACGGCGCGCTGTACGAGGGCATGGGCAAAGGCTCGATTTACGGCGAAACGCTGATTTTGCTGGGCAAACGCGGCATCCTGACCGGCGCCACCACCGCCGCAAAAAACCACATCCGCCAGTTTTATCTTCAATGCCTCGAAACGACCGGTTATGGTTTTACCTGGGACGAAGTGATTGGCGGCAGTTTTGGCAATGCAAAATACGCGGACATTCCCGCAATGAAATGGCTTTATCCACACGACCCGCTGATTGATTTCATGCAGCGCAACGACTACGGCCAGCCGAACTATCTGGCCAGTGGCGACCTGAACGGCATCAATCTCGGTTTTATTCCCGACACCCCGGTGCCGCTCATGCGCGCCCTTTTCGCCCAGGATTTCAACACCAACCTGAACTTCGGGCAGGCGCTGGCGCAGCAGGTGGCCACCAATGCGCCCTTGAGTTGTCTGTTCAACTTGCACGGACTCATGGTCACGCGCAGTGATTGGACGACCAACGCACTGCGGTTGATGTTCCAGCCGCGCTGCGAGCCCGGCGGCCACTCGATTCCCGACCGGAACTTTTTCACCCTTTCCGCGCTCGGCCGCATCTGGACGCCGCTGGATGTATATGGCTCGGGCGGGGCGCAACTGCCCGGCGACCCTTCGCTGTCGGCCTCGGTAATGCGGATTGATAATATCGGCCCCACCATCACCCCGGCGGCGGTGGTGGATTATGAAGACACGCCGAATTTCACCTTCGGCGCGGGCGATGCGCATGATTCCTACAGCTATCTGACCACCACGACGACCACGACCGTGAATGGCGGGCCGGTCAACTACACCTACAACCAGAAACTTTTTTACACCAACGCGCTGCCGTGGTTCAACCTGCCATGGGGCCAGTTGCCCGAATGGTACACCTCCTCCGCGACAAGCCCCAACACCGGATCCGTGCAGCGTTATTGGACGAACTGGCTCCCGGTGCTCAAGGCATTCCGTTCGGCCGGCGTCGTCCGCGGCAGCACGCCGTATGCGCTTATCGTGGACGATATGCAGAAGGACAATGCCAGTCATGCCTACGACTGGCGCATGATGCTTGCGAATGATTTGTCCAACGCCACCTTCACCGCCAGCGGCAACGACTGTGTCATCCAGCCGCCGGCTGGCAGCGCGCGGCTGCTTGTGCGCGTTCTTAGATCGTCCGGTCCGGTTAGTTTTGTCTCGACCAATAATTTTTACGGCTGGCCCGCGCTGGACATTCTCAACACGGGCGTTGCGCCGGATTTCAAAATTCTGCTGCTGCCGTTCACCAATGCCACCGCGCCGGCCACGACGACCTGGACCAACCAGCTTTTGACTGTGACGATGAGCGACGGTCAGATCGACCATGTTTATTTCACCACCAACGCCGACGGCCGCACGCGGCTGGCGCAATACCGCATCGCCGGTCCGGGCGCAGTGGCGGCGATTCCCAGCCTCACCGCGACGGCGGGCGTCGCGCAAATCACCCTGAACTGGATCGCCTCCCCGGGCGCAACGGGTTATAATTTGAAGATGTCTACCAACGGCGGCGGAAATTATTCGGTCATCGCCGGTGATTTTCCCGGCACGACTTTCATCCACGCCGGTCTGCTGGCTGGGACAAATTATTTATACATTGTGACCGCGCTGAACCCCAACGGCGAGAGCGAGGCCTCGGCGCCCGCTGGCGCCGTGCCCCTGGCCGGATCGTCGGCACCGCCGGTCATCAGTGGGATTCGGATCATCGGCGGCAGCCTCGTCATCACCGGCACCAACGGGACTCCGGGGGCGAGTTATCTTGTGCTGACAACGACAAATCTGGCCGCTCCGCCGGCGAACTGGACAATTCTTACAACCAATCAGTATGGTCCCGGCGGCGGCGTGAACTGGACCAATCCGCTCAATCCGAATTTTCCGCAAACCTATTATCGGTTGCGACTGCCGTAGGCGGATGAACATTTCAAACTCTTTATTGATTAGACCGTGAAAAATTTCCTATTTCCCATTTGTCTCGCCCTCTACTTTGTTGCCATCGGCACACTCCCGGCGGCTTACACTGACCCGGGAGTATCGGTTAAGGTCGTTTCTTCGGCGAGCAATGCGCACCAGCCGATTCTGACGCTGCGAACCAACGGTCCGACGACCGTGAGATTGGTCGCGACGGCCGCGAATTTCAGTCCGACGAATTACATCTGGTCGCAGGTGACGGACACAATTAATTCATTCGCCACGAAAGGCATCGCGACTTTCTCAGCCACGCAAACAGCCTCAAACCAGGTGGTTGTGACGCTGCCGGCGGCGGGGATTTACCAGTTTCAAGTCACGGCGACCGACGGTGTCAATTCCGCCTCGCGTTATGTCTGGGTCAATGTCTGGGACAGCGTTGGGGCTTTGAATCCGAACCATCAGGTCGGGCGCAATCCGGACATCGCGCCGCCGACTTCCGTGCGGCAATTTTCGGCGGATCCGGGGCCGTTTTGCCATCCGCGCGTTTTGTTCAGTCGCAGCGACTGGCCGGAGTTGAGCAGCAAGACGACCAATTCCTTTGAAGTGCGGCTGGCCATCACGAACCTGCAAAGCGCGCTCGCCGGAAATTTCGACAAATCCGGTTCGACGATGAAAAATCTCATCACGGTTTATACGAATTACGCGGCCGGCGGTTACAGCGGAACCTACTTTACCAACACCGTGTTTCCGGCGCGCACCAACGCGAGCGGCAGCATGACCGAATTGATCATCGGCCATAATCCATCGGGCGCATATTTCGACGCGCTGGTCACGGCGTGTTATCTCGCCTGGGTGGGCACCGACCCGGCGCAGCCCCACGGTTCGGTGGCGACCGCGAACCAGGCGCGTTTCAATTACCTCGCGACGCTCGTTGCCGCCACGGCGAAGGCGGAAATGAGCTTGAACAGCCTGCTCAGTGGCGCCAATGCGTCGTCCTATGCCAGCGGCACAAACATGGCGACCTCTTATGACATGGCGCTGTGCTACGATTTGGTTTACGACTGGATGACACCCCAGCAGCAAAACGACACGCGCGATTATCTTTACGCCATCGGCTACGGCTACAACAACACCGGGGGCGGCGGCATCAGCCGTTCAGCCGCCTGGAATGGCACACTGCAAAACGGCGATTTTCCGAATCTCGCGGACGGAATTGTCTTGCCCCAACTCGCGATTGAAGGCGAGGAAACCAACGTTACCGCCTCGGTGCAGGCGGCATTCGGCCCGACGCAACCTTACGTGACCGGTCCGACTGCTTGGCCGTTTGCGTCGCCCGCTGCGGTGAACAATCTGCGCCGGCTGCTGAACTGGAACACCGACTGGTATGTCTCGCCGTGGGGGTTCATCATGAACATGGTGGATTATTTTCAGCTCGGCCAAAACATTTCGGCCCCGGCGGCACTGGCGCTGGCGCGGCGCGGCGAGGATCAGTTTACGACCACGTATTACTACCAAAGCTCGCTGGCCGCCCTATACAACCTCGCGCCGCGGGAGGACGGAAAGGGCATGGCGCTGTTCGATCATCACGACGGCCTGCCGTTCACGCCGGGCCCGGGGCAGTTGAATGCCGCCTACATCGTCAAATACGTTTATCCCAACGACCCGATGGTGGATTACGTTTATCGCGCGTTCCGCGTCGAAAATGAAAACGATCTCGCGCAGGCCATCTTTGCCAGCGACCCGACGAACACGACGCTGGCCGCCGTGGCGTCGCAGAAAAATCTGGCACTGACTAAATTTGATCCGCAACGCGCGGTGGTCGTTTCCCGCAACGGCTGGGGCGAAAACGATTTGAATCTGGTTTTTGAAAACCGTTTTGATCAGGACGGTCACATGCACGCGGAGCGGAACAACTTTTCGCTTTACGCGCTGGGCCGCGCCTGGAGTTCGCCGCCGGGTTATCATTGTACGATCAACGATTTGCAGGCGACGGTGCTGATTCAAAACCCGAATCTCGCAAGCGATCCCGCAACCGCCGGCTACCTCGGCCAAAGCCCGAGTTCCGCCACCATCACCACGAACAATTCCTGGGGACCGCCGCCGCCGGGACAATTGCTCGAAATCACCGAAGACCCGGCGAAGCAATGGACGCTGTTCGCCGGCGACGCCACGCCGGCCTACGATTGGGGGTTGGGCATGAACAATGCCATCAACACCGGGGTGTCGCAGGCGCAGAACGCGTGGTTTGGTCTGCTGCCAAATCTTTCATCGTACACCCAACAACAACTGGCCTCGACATGGAGCGTTCAGACGACGAATTACAACGCGGTGCAGTATGCCTTGCGCTCGGTGCTGACGGTGCGCGGCGCGAATCCATATGTGCTGGTGCTGGACGACATCAGCAAGGACGGCACGCCCCAAAATTACCGCTGGTCCATGCCGTGCGCGGTGAGCTTTGGCACGAGCGGCGGACGGTTCGTTGATGCCAACAACAACACCATTTATTCGTCGCTGACGAACCAGGCCGGAGCAACCGCCATCGAGACAACACTGTATCATTTGGCGGATAAGGGTACGAACAACCAAAAGGGGTTGCCGCGCCTGTTGGTGCGGGATGTGACGGAAACGGCCACCACCAATCAACCGCCCATCTTTGTCGACGCGCGCCCGTCAGGTTATGCCGGCGGAAACTTCACTTACGGTTGGGACAATAACTCAAAAGTATTTTCCTATGTGCCGTCAAGCCGCGTGCTCATTACGCGCACCAATGTCATCACCCCGGCGTTTAAAGTTTTGCTGTTTCCGTTTCTTTCCGGCAGCAATACGCCCGCGACCAGTTGGGCCGCCAACAACACCACCCTGACGATTGACCAGCTTAACGGCACGGTGGACAAACTCGTCTTTGATCGAACCAATCCCGATCATCGCACCCGCATCACCAGTTTCGCGCGCACCCGCGGCCACGCCGCGCCGGCGCTGACCGTGCCGACCAATGTCATTGTCACCGCGAACACCACCGCGCCCAACGGCCAGCCCGGGGCGGCGGCGGATTTCACCGCGACGGCGACGGATTATCTTGGCAGCTCGCTGACGCCGGTGTTCAGCTCGCCGCCGGGAACAGTGTTTCCCGTGGGCGTGAATCTCGTGCAGGTATCGGCGATAGATTCGCTCGGCCAGCAAACCTCGTTGAGTTTTCCCGTGACCGTCATTCCTTCCGGCCCGCAATTAACCGTCTCGGTCATCCGCAATCTTTCGACCGGTGGCACGAATTACGGTCTGACACTTTCGTGGGGCGTCTTCAATGGCGCGACGGGTTATAACGTATATCGCGCCACGATTTCCGGAGGACCTTACACGCTGATTTCCTCGAACCAGACCGCGACAACCTATTCCGATACGAACCTTGGCAGCCCGGGGTATTTCTACGTTGTCACGGCGTTGCTCAACAGTTACGAAGGCCCACTCTCGAACGAAGTGTCACTGGCGCCGCCTAGTAGCGGGGCGTTTACGTCCGGCTATGTCGGCACGGCGGTTGGCGACGGAATATACCAGTTGTCGAGCAACTGGGTGCTAACGTGTTCGCAGGGCGACATTCCCGGCGGCAACTTCAGTGAACAATGCACTTACGCTTATCTGCCGTGGAACGGGGACGGCTCGTTCACCGTCCGGCTTGCCGGCGTCAATCCTTCGGTGACCAGCTTGAGCCAGTATGCCAAGATGGGCGTGATGATGCGGGCCAGCACGGTGAACAACACCACTTACGCCATTTCCGGCTGGGATCCGTACGTCTCGCCGGTTTATTTCCAGTATCGCCGCACGGCGGGCAGCGTCTCCGGCGCGCAAAGCCTGTTTAATTACAGCTATGCCGTTTACCCGCCCGTGTGGTCGCGGCTCGTGCGTTCCGGCACGAACTTCAGCGCGTTTTATTCCTACGATGGCGGCACGTGGAGCCAAATTGGCGTGACCACCAATGCGCCGATTCCCACCAACGCCATCGTTGGCCTCGCCGTCGCACCGCAAAACACCATTGCCGCGAGCGCGACCTTCGACAACCTGGTCTTCCTAGGCACGCCGAAGATGGTGGCCGCCTACAACAGCGCGACGCTGACCTGGCAAGGCCAGGCGGCGGCCTACTCCGTGCAATCTTCGACCAATCAAAACGGCCCGTTCCAAACCATCGCCTCGGGACTCACGCGCACTAATTTCACCGACCTCAATGTCGTCAGCAGCAGCTCGGCTTATTACACCGTCTCCGCCACCGGCCCGCTTGGCGGACTGACGGTCAGCCCGGTGGTGCCGGTGAATTTCCCGGCACCTCCTCCTCCGCCCATCGTCAACGGCGTGCGCCTCGCAAGCGGCAGTTTGGTCATCTCCGGCACCAACGGCACGGCGGGAGCGATTTATTATGTGCTCACGACGACCAACCTGGCCGTGCCTTTGACTAACTGGACGATTCTTTCGACCAACCAGTTTGGCCCGGGCGGCAGCCTGAATTTCACCAATTTGCTGAATCCGGCTGCGCCCCAGACCTATTATCGCCTGCGGCTGCCATGAAGCAGGCGGTTCCCGGCGATGGTTGGTGACGCAAATTACCCCCGCCCCGAAGCAAAATGGCCTCTCCCCAAAATAGGGGACGGCCTTTATTGTACTCGCTATTCCCAATGCCAGAACTCGACGAAATTTTTCGGCCCCCCAGCCTGGGGTTAATGCGCTGATTTTCAGCCGCCATCGCCCCATATCCCTGACCAGCCAAAATCAATCCTAAACCGACCTGCAAACCTCATGAAAAACCTTAAAAATCAAATCGCACCTGTCAGCGTTGCCCTGGCGGCATTGCTGATTGCCGGCAACGCTTGGGCGGCGAGCGGCAACAAGAAAGCCACCGGTACCATGAATATCGGCACCGTTGACTGGGATGCCGCCATGGGCACGGGCGACACAGGAACCTTCGACAATTCCAAGTTTGCCATCACGCCGACTCAACTGTCGACCATGGATCTGGGCAGCGCTAACATTTCCATTCTCGCGCTCGTTTTCAAAAACAACTTGCAGGGGCCGTGGACCATCGGCAGCAGCGGGAATTATTTTCTCCAGCTCAACCAAAACTCCACTTACTACCGGGGGGGCGCGACGCCCAACACCAGCATTGACTTGAGCAGCGTCAACCAAAACGGCATTTTCAATTGTCCGCTGGTGATCGGCGGCAATGTCGGTGCCAACAACCAGCAATTCAATGTTGCCAACACGTACAGCCTGACGTTCAACAAAAATATCACCAACGGCGCTAACACGTTTACCCTCGCCGGTGCGGGCAGCTACTTTTTTGGCGGCAATATCGTCAGCACCGCCCCCACCGCCGGCTTGACGATGAACGGCACGGGGATCGCCACGTTCACCACGCCGAATACCTACGCCGGTTTGTTGACTTTGAATTCCGGCACGCTCTCGCTTGCCGGAGCCAACGGGGCGATCAATACCACCAATATCTTTTTCAA
Organism: uncultured Verrucomicrobia subdivision 3 bacterium; assembly: GCA_903872345.1. Lineage (GTDB taxonomy): Bacteria > Verrucomicrobiota > Verrucomicrobiia > Limisphaerales > UBA11358 > UBA11358. The sequence continues at coordinate 86,029 of CAIQKM010000200.1, forward strand.
TGGCGGCAAACTGTTGTTGGATAATTCATTGGTCAACAACAACAATCGCCTGCCGGTCAATGCGATGTCCGGGATTGGCAACGGTTCCGAACTTTACCTGCTGGGAAATCCCGGTGCCAATACGGCGGAAGCCATGAACACCCTGGCCATTTCCAACAGCACGGCGATTGTAACCGTGAGTCAGGCCAATCCCAGCCAAACGACCGTATTGGCCGCCGGCGCATTCGCGCGGTCGGTCAGCGGCACGGTGCTGGTGCGCGGCGACAGCCTCGGACAGCAGGCGGGTCAGGCGCAAATCACTTTGACCAATATCGGCGGTTTGACTTTGGTGGGCAACACCACGCTTAACGCGGCACCTACTTCCGATACCACGACCACCCTTAAAGTGGTGCCTTACATGATCGGCGATATTACCTCGACCGGCAACGGCAGCACTTTGGTCACCTACGACACCACCTACGGTCTGCGCCCAATGAGCGTGGCCAACGAGTTCACCAATCTGACTCTGGACGCCGCTTATGTGACGCCCGCCATTCATGAAAACGCGCTGGGCGGCACCGTTACGCTCGCAAACAGCGTCACCAACAACTCGCTGCTGTTTAACGGCGGCGGTTCGCTGAATGGCAGCAGCACCGCGCTGGCGGTGGATAGCGGTCTCGTGGCCATCCTGGGGGGCAGCAGCGCGACCATCAATAATACCGTCACGAACCTAATCCTGGGCAATGGTTCTTGGAACGAAGGCGAACTGTTCGCGACCGTCGGCAACGCGTTGAATGTCAATGCACCCATTACGGTCACCGGCAATGGCGGTCTTACCAAGGGCGGTGCCGGGAGCGTTGTCTGCGCCAGCAGCAATGTATATAGCGGTAGAACCAGCGTGAACGGCGGCACCTTGACCCTCGGCACTGGCGATGGCAACGGCAATTTGCCGGGCACCAATGTGTGGATCGCCCCCACGGCCACCTTGACTTTAAATATTCCGAATGCGACGAACTACATCAACGGCTGGGTTGATGGCGGCGGTATCTTAAAAAACAATAGCACCACTGGTACGCTGGTCTTGAATCAGCCGGCCGGCGCTTACCTGCTTAAGGATTTTAGTGGCGCCACCGGCAGTACGATCGTCCTGGGCGGCACGGTGAATGCCAATACCACGATACCTTCGGCGGGCAACAATCCCGGACTCGGTGGCAATTCTCCGGGCCTGACGCTGGATTTTAACGGTGGCAACTGGCTGCTGACCGGCGACAATAATGGTCTCAAATTCAACTGGGTGATTGAAGGAACCGCCAATATTGTGAACATCGGGCGCAACTTCTCATTCAGCCAGAACAACCAAACGTTCGCCATGCACGGCGGATTTCTGACCCTCTCGAATCAATATGGGATGCGTCTCGGCCAGGCTGCCTCGCTCACCTTCACCGGCATCCAGGATGGCGGCACGATTTGGAGTGATATAGCGGGCGATGAAATTCAAATCGGTGGCAATTACGCGGGAACGGTTGCCACCTACACCATGTCCGGCGGCACCATTTACGTTAAGAATGATGCCTATCAAGCCATGCAGATCGGGACGAGCACGGCACCGGCGGGAGGCATTTCCACTTTCACGATGACCAACAATGCGAAATTTTACAGTTGGAAGAAGATTGTCGGCCTCAATGGCGTCGGCGCCCAGCAGGTCTTCAACCTCGCCGGCGGCACGCTGGCGGTTGCCGAAATCGATGCGAGCAAACTTTCCGGTCCGGCGGCGCCCGCCACGCAGGGCACTTTTTACAACAACGGCGGTATTTTTGCACCGGGTGACCTCGGCACCCCGGGCAAGACCATCATTGATGGCAACTTGACCCTGAATTCCGGCACGCTGGCCATTGACATCGGCGGTATCACGCAGGCGAATTCCTTCACCAATGCCGGGAACAATTACGACTTCGTATCGGTGGTGGCGTCTGGCGCGTACGTCGGCAACGCCACTTTGGGCGGTCAGCTTGCGGTCAACTTGATTAACAACTTCACCCCGACCAACAGCAATGCCTACACCATCCTGACGGCGGCCAACAGCATCATCGGGGGCGGTACCAACATTGGTTACAGCGGCTATGTTCCCGTCACCTCCAACAATGTGCCGCTGGCGGGCAAGTATTTCCAAGCCGTGGTCATTGGCAAAAGCTTGATTTTGACCAACTACGGCGCGGCGCTTCCCACGCTGGTGGCCAAGTTCTCACCCACCAATACCGCCGGCACTCCGCCCTTACCGGTGCTCTTTACCGACTATTCTTCCGGGGCCATCACCAACCACCATTGGAAATTTGGTGACGGCACCACGCTGGACACCACTTCCACGAGTATCAGCCACACGTTCACCAATCTGGGGGTTTACCAGGTCGTGCTGACGGTGCAGGCGCTGGATGGCTCCTCACTCAACGCCACGGGCAAAGTCTCGGTGGTAAACCCGGGTGGCACACTCACTTGGACGGGCGCACATTCTGCCTTCTGGGACACGAGCACTTATAACTGGTTGGATGCCTTATCCACACCGTATCAATATGCCGACGGCGACGGCGTGGTTTTTGATGACACGGCGACGGTTACCAACGTAACCCTGAACCTGCCGGCCGGGCCGAACGCCGTGAATTTTAACAATTCCGTGAACCAATATACCGTCAGCGGTTCGGGCGGCATTGGCGGTGGCAGCACTTTGAGTGTGAACAATTACGGCGGTGTCGTCACCCTGTTAACAGCCAACACCTACGGCGGTGCCACGACCATCGCCTCGGGAGCCACGCTCCAACTCGGCAATGGAACCACGTCCGGTTCGATTGATGGCACGGCCAGCATTGACGACGAAGGGTTGTTGATTGTGGATGATCCTGATAATCATACGATTAGCAACCCGGTCAACGGCTACGGCTCGCTGACCAAGGCGGGGGCGGGTACTTTTTCCATGCCCAATGGCACTTTGTATGGCAACGTCATCGTCAATGGCGGCAAGTTCTCCACCACGGATTACACCAACATCCCCAGTGCTACAACCCTGGCCGTCAGCAACGGTGGCATATATGAATTCACCGCCGGCCCCACTGCCTGGTACCACACGATCGTTCTGGGTGCTGGTGGCGGCGGGTTGAACCATTCCGCCAACGTGGACATCTTTAATCCGCTCACCGCCACCGGGCCGTTTATCAAGGGTGGTTTGGGTACCATGTCGCTGAACGTCGCCAATGACTACACCGGCGGCACGGTCATTAACGGCGGCACCATGGTCGTCAATGACCCGGCCACGCTCGGCGCCACCGGGCCCCTGACGATGGCCCCGGCCACCACCTTGAATTACAACAGCTCGGTGAGCATGACCAACAGCCCGGTGGACGCCACGGGCGCGGTTATCAATAACAACAATGCCAGCGCCGTCATCACGCTGCAACAAACCGCCGGAGCGCACGGCTTGGGTGCGGTCGGCGGTGTTAGCGGAGCCACCAATGTGTTTGCCGGTGCCCCGGCGGCGGTCACCACCATCACCGGTTCCGCTGGTGTGGGACTGGGTGTTGCCGGCATGACGGCCCAATTTACCGGCGGCACCTGGTTTAACGCCAACAGTGGTCAGCAGCCGGTCAATGTGGAAATTGACGGCGGAAATCTAATCCTGCCGGCCGGTGCCATCAACTCGCAATGGTTGGCGGCCAACCAGACGCTGACGATACATGGCGGTTCGCTCGTAAGCTCCAACAACTATGGCTTGCGACTGGCCAACCTCTTTACCGCCAGTGGCGCCACCGGTGGTAATATTTTCACCGGCGTGCAAGATGGCGGTTTGCTAATGAGCGCCAGCGGCGACGGTCTCCAGTGGGGCAGTGCGATCTGCCCCGGCTTCAGCTACACTTTGAGCGGCGGCACGATTCAGATTCTGGCGGGAGCCGGCCCGCTCAACCTGGGCGGCGATCTCAGCGGCGTGGGCACTACTGTATTTACTCTCACCGGCACGGGTAAACTACTCGCCGGGGGTAATTATGGAAGCAGCAGCATTCAGGGAGCGAATGGCAGTCCCGCGCAACAGGTGTTCGCCTTCGATGGCGGCACCCTGGCGGTGGGCACGTATAATGCGACCTTCCTGCAACCGGCGTTGGGCGCCCCCTCTGGCACGCTGGTTAACAATGGCGGCACCCTGGCTCCGGGCGACATTGGCACTCCCGGTCTGACCATCATTACCGGCAACTACGCGGTCAGCAACTCCGCCGCCGTGCTGGATATTGATCTGGGCGGATCGGCCAAGGCCAATGCTTTCCAAAGCACGAACAGCTATGACTCCCTCACTGTCAATGGTAACGCAACCCTGGCTGGCAGCTTGAATCTGCGCGAGCTCAACGGCTTTGAACCCATCGTGGGCCAAAATCCGTCGTTCACCATTTTGACCGCAACCAATGGTATCACGGGCGCGTTCGCCAATGTTGCCAGTGGCAGCCGTCTGGCCGTGAGCGGCTTTCCCAGCCGCAGTTTCCGGGTGACGGTCTCCAGCACGAACGTCGTCTTGGACGCCTATCAAACGCCCACGCCGCAGGCTTATTTCACCTACAATCCGGCCAGCGGCAGCGCGCCCCTGACCGTGACATTCACCAATCTGTCCAACGGGGCGGGTCTGACCAACCTGTGGACCTTTGGCGATGGCGCCACCTCGACCGCCGCGTCGCCGACGCACACCTATGCCACCGCCCCAGGCACCAACACCGTCAGTCTCACGGTGGGCAACACCACGGGGGGCAATACGTACACCGTGACCAATGCCGTCGTGGTTACGGTGCCCGTTGGTCCTTCCGGGCCGGTGCCGCTGGCCAGTGCGGTGGTCGGCACGTCGCTGGTCTTGAACTGGCCGAATGGGCAGAACTGGGTGCTGGAAGTGCAGACGAACAGTCTTTCCACCGGTTTGGTCGGGGCCACGAATGCGTGGACGCGCCTAAGCGGTGCAACCAGTCCCTTCACCAACTCGATAAACCCGGCCAGCGGGGCAGTGTTCTACCGGCTGGTTTATCCGTGATGGGGTTTCCTTAAACTTGGTCGCGGTTTACGTCAGTCGTCGAGTGATCATTGAAGGGTGCCGGTTTAACACAAACCGGCTCCCTCTTTGAATCAAAGGCCTCCGATGCTGGTGCGTTGGGGCAGTTTTTATGCATGGATCGAGCGGTGATTTTCCTATGAAAGGGGTCAAATATGTCGGCGTGGCCGGATTCGAGGCCTCGATTTGAAAATTGACCGGGATCAATCTCCGCCTCGCCACGCAAGCGTTGAATATTAGAACTTCGTGACGGGTTTGGGTTCCCGTCATCGAGACCGGATAGTGAGATCCGGTTTGGGGTCGGTGGCGGCGTCTTGGGTTGGCGCCGCCACCTTGGACCGTAGTGACCTTTAATCAAAGCAAATTCAATGTGATTGGTTAGACCACGGTTGGCCCAGGCGTCGGAGCCATCCGTCCGGCGGACTTTTCCGCCGGGGAACCTCTCAAATTAATCATGAAATCATTCATTCGATGGGTTGGCCGGTTGTCGGTGGTGCTTGCGCTTTTGGTAGCGAGCCGCGCAGCCGGGGTTGGCGGTGACGCTGAATCGCTGAGGTTGCTGGATCAATGCAATGTGGTCTGGACAACGCCGGGCGAGGACTCACGCGATTCGATGCCGCTCGGCAACGGCGATCTCGGCCTCAATGTCTGGGTTGAAAAAAATGGCGACTTGGTTTTCTACGTCTCCAAGACCGATGCATGGAGCGACAACGTCGGTCGCGGCAAGGGTCTGATTAAACTCGGGAGGATACGGGTGAGATTGACGCCCGTGCTCGCTGTCGGTACACAATTTTCGCAGACGCTAAGACTTCGTGACGGCATGATCACCATCACCGCCGGGGACACGAAATTGCGCGTGTGGGTGGATGCCAACCGCCCGGTGATCCACGTGGAATCTGAAAGTTCGCAGCCGGAAGCAATGCAGGTGGCGTTTGAGACGCTGCGGCCTGCACCGGAGCAGGACTTGCAGGCGGACACGCTGCTTGAAGGTCAAACCAACCGCATCGTTTGGTATTATCGCAACCAAAATAAGACTGTTCCGGAGCTGACCAATCTCAGTTTCGGCGCGGTCATCAGCGGCGACGGTTTGGTATCCGCCGGCAGCGCGGTATTAAAATCGGCCATGCCGGCGAAACGCCAGGTTATTTCCATTTGCGCGCTCGCGGCGCACACGGCGACGCCGGAAAACTGGCTGGAACAATTAAGCCAGGTCGCCGGGCAAACCACCACCGTGGATTTAGCAACTGCCTGGCGCGAACACACCCACTGGTGGCGGGAGTTTTGGAATCGCAGTTGGGTGTTTGTCAGCGGCGATGACACGGCGGCGAAAGTAACGCAGGGTTATGCGCTCCAGCGGTTTGTTAGTGCCTGCGCCGGCCGCGGCGGGGCGCCGATCAAGTTCAACGGCTCGATTTTCACGGTGGATTATCACAAGCAGGAGAACAACAAAGGCGGCGTGACAAATTATGTGATGAGCGCCGACGCCCGGGCGTGGGGCGGGCAGTATTGGTTTCAAAACACGCGTCCGATGTATTGGCCGATGCTGGCGGCGGGCGACTTCGATACGATGCAGCCGTTGTTCAAAATGTTCCGCGCTATGCTGCCGCGCAATGAGGCGGAGGTGCGTGAATTCTATCATCACGAAGGCGCCTACTTTTGCGAAACGAAGCCATTTTACGGCGGCATCAACAAGCTTGCGCCCGACGCGCCGGGGAAATACACGGATTTTTACTATACGCCGATCCTCGAGCTTTCAGCGATGATGCTCGACTACCACGCCTACACCGGCGACAAAACCTTCGTGCGCGAAACCTTGCTGCCCATAGCCGATGCGGGAGTTAAATTTTTCGACCAGCACTGGCAGCACGAAAACGGCAAACTGGTGCTTGATCCTGACAACTCCATCGAAATGTTTTGGAAGGCGCGGAATCCCGCACCGGACATCGCCGGGTTGCGCCGGGTGCTTCAAGGACTGCTCGCGTTGCCGGCGGATTTGACCAGTGCGGAACAGCGTTCGCGCTGGCAACGATTCCTCGGCGAAATACCTGAACTGCCCATCGGGGAAACCAACGGCATCAAGCTGCTGCGCCCGGCGGAAGTTTTCGGCCCCGCACACAACTCGGAAAACCCGGAGCTATACGCGATATACCCGTTCCGGGTTTTCGGTCTCGGCAAACCGGAGTTGCAACTGGCGCGGGACACCTTTGCCGCCCGCCGGGTAAAAAGCCCCGGGTGTTGGAGTCAGGACGGCATCCAGGCTGCGCTGGTTGGTGACGCCGAGGTGGCGCGGAAGAATGTCGTTTTCAACCTCACGCGGCAGGACAAGCAACTGCGCTTCCCGGCTTTTTGGGATCCGGGCCACGATTACGCGCCGGACGAGGATAACGGCGGCAACGGCCTGAATATATTGCAGACAATGCTGTTGCAAGCCGAGGGCCGAAAAATAATGATCCTACCGGCCTGGCCGAAAAACTGGGACGCGGATTTCAAGCTGCATGCCCCCTTGCAAACGGTGGTGGCAGGTCGGGTGCGTGATGGCAAACTGGTTTCGTTGACCTTAACCCCAACGGAACGGCGTGCCGACGTGGTTTTGGTCAACGCGGACGGAACTTTCACCAAACCGGGTGCCGGGCTGGAATGAGAAAAGCAATATTGCGTAAGCGACTTGGCGGCATGGCCGCCAGCACGTTTGTATTTTAGTTTGGATCCGCCGACGTGACGCAAAATGACCCCGCCGCGACGCAACTTGGTCTCTTACCTTTTCCGTATGAATGGCGTCTCATTTGCTTAATACACTTGTCATTTAATCGTATGAAAACATCCTTTCCAAATATCAACCGCCGGCTTTGCGTTTTGCTGCTGGCCTTGTTCGGCGGCGCACCACTTAGCTTTGCCGGAGTTAAACTTCCGCAAGTTTTCGCCGACCACATGATTTTACAGCGCGATATGCCCGTGACGGTTTGGGGTTGGGCGGAGGCGGGCGAAAAAGTGACGATCACCTTCGCCGGCCAGAACCAAACCGCCACCGCCGACGAGAAAGGCAAATGGCTGGTGAAACTGGATTCGCTGCCGGCCAGCGCCGAGCCGCGCGAGTTGGCCGTGACCGGCAAAAGTTCCAGCGTGAAAATTTCGGACGTGCTCGTCGGCGAGGTTTGGCTGGCTTCCGGGCAGTCGAACATGGGTTCGCCGGTCAGTTCCCTGCACGATGCCGATGCGGTGCTCGCGCAGGCCGGGGATGCCCAACTGCGTTTTTATACCGTCACCAAAAAAACCGCCGCCCGGCCGCAGACGGATGCGGTTGGAAAATGGGAGGCGGCCACGCCGCTGACCGCCAAGGGCTATTCTGCCGTGGCCTATCTGTTCGCGCGGGAAATCCGCCGCGACCTAAAATGTCCTGTCGCGGTGCTTCATGGTTCCTGGGGCGGAACAGACATCGAGACGTGGATCAGTCTGGCCGGGCTGAAACAGAATCCGCCTTTGCAAACCACCCTGGATCGCTGGGACAAAGCCGTGGTGGATTACCAAAAAATTCAGGCGAATCCGGAGCTCGTCACCGATTACCAAAACGATTTGAAACAATGGCAGAAGGAAGTGGCTCCCGCTTTTGACGCCGCCTCGAAAAAATACAACGCCGACAAGGCCGCCGGCCTGGCGGTCGGACCAAAGCCCCAGCCCCCGCGTCCGGAGCCGACGAATCCCGACCCGATGGGGATGCCCAGTCCGTCACGCCGTCCGAGCACGCCAACGGTGAATTTCAACGGCATGATCGCGCCGCTCCTGCCTTACACGATTCGCGGTGTTGTCTGGTATCAGGGCGAGAACAACGGCGGGCGCGGCCTGGAGTATCGCCAGTTGTTTCCCCGGCTAATCGAGGATTGGCGGCATCAATGGAATCAATCCGGCGGCGCGGCGGGCGCCGAATTTCCGTTTCTCTTTGTGCAACTCCCCTGCAATGGGCAGGACTCGACCCCGGTAGCCGAGCAGGGCTGGCCGTGGTTGCGCGAGGCGCAACTGAGGACACTCAAAGTGCCGCGCACCGGCATGGCCATCACCATTGATGTCGGCGATCCGAACAATGTGCATCCGGCGGACAAGCTGGATGTCGGCCTGCGCTTGGCGCTGCTGGCAAAGAAATTGGTCTATGGCGAAAACATCGTTGCCTCCGGGCCGCTGTTTGAAAATTTTAAACCCGAAGCTGGCGGCAAGATTCGACTCTATTTCAACGAGACCGGCAGCGGACTGACCTGCGGCCAGCAGCCTTGGTGCGCGCCCGGCGTGCAGCCGTTTCCCAAGGACAAGCTGATCGGCTTCTTCGTCGCCGGTGACGACAAGAAATGGGTCGAAGCCGACGCAAGCATTGACGGCGAGAACGTGGTCGTGTCGAGCGCGCAGGTTCCGAATCCGGTCGCTGTGCGCTATGGCTGGGCGAACTCGCCCCGCTGCAATCTGTACAACAAGGAAGGTTTACCCGCATCGCCATTCCGTACGGACGATTGGGCCAAGTAGACCGCCATATTGTCCGACAAATTCGCTCGAAAATTTTAGTGATGAAGATAAGCAGTTGTTTGTTTTTTTTACTGGTGGGATTCGCCGGGGCGGCGTACGCCGAGGTGAAACTCAACAGTATTTTTGGCGATGGCATGGTGCTGCAACGCGAGCTGCCAATATCGGTCTGGGGCACGGCGAACCCGGGCGAACAGGTCATGGTGCAATTCGCCGGCCAGCATCTATCCGGGGCCGCCGACACTGCTGGCAAATGGTTGATAATACTTCGTCCGTTGCCGGCCAGCGCCGAACCGCGCGAACTCATCGTTACGACCGCCAATTCAAAAATTATAATCAGCGGCGTTTTGGTTGGCGAAGTATGGCTTTGTTCCGGCCAGTCGAACATGGAGTGGGCGCTGGGCCGCTGCACCGGCGGGCCGGAGGCGGTGACGAACTCCGCGAATCCGCAGCTCCGACTTTGCACAATTCCGCACAACAGCGCGATGACGCCGCAAGATGAGGTGGCAACGAAGTGGGTTGTGTCCGGCCCGGGCAGCACGAAGTTTTTTTCCGCTATTGCCTGGTGGTTTGGCAGCAAGCTGCAAAAGGAACTCGGGGTGCCGGTGGGCATTATCAACGATTCCTACGGTGGCACGCAGATTCAAGACTGGATGGCGGCGGAAACCTTGCGCAAAGGCCCGTGGCCGCATGATAAGTCTACCGACATCGCGCTGGCCAAAGCGGATCATGATCAGCGCAAGGCCAGGTTCCAACCGGCCATGGACAAATATTTGGCGGAAAAAGCCGCGGCGATTAAGAACAAAACACCGGTGCCGGAGTTGCCCGCCGGCTGGCCGGGCGATTTCCGCGGACCAAGCGTGCTCTGGAATGGAATGGTCGCGCCGCTGCTGAAGTTATCCCTTCGTGGTGTTTTATGGTATCAAGGCGAATCGAATGCCTACCTCGGCGTGGGCGACACTTACGCCAGCTTGCTGCCGGCGATGATTGCGGGCTGGCGTGCCGGTTTCGCTCAGCCTGATTTGCCGTTTCTCATTTTCCAGATTTCCGCCTATCGCAAACCGCAAACTGACCCGAACGAGGCGAGCGGCATGGCGGAATTGCGCGAGGCGCAACTGAAAACGGCGCTGACCATGCCGCACAGCGCCTTGGTGGTGACGATGGATTTGGGGGAAACGAATGTTCATTACCTGAACAAGGAACCCGCCGGTGAACGCGGGCTGAACGCGGCGCTGGGTCTCGCCTATGGCCGCCAGCTTGAATTCACCAGCCCCACGTATCGCAGCTGGGAGATCGAAGGCGATCAGGCGTTGGTGCATTTTGCTCATGCCGCCGGCGGATTGGCAGCGAAAGGTAATCCGCTGAGCGGCTTTGTCATTGCCGGTGAAGATCACAAGTTCGTCTTTGCCGACGCGCGGATTGAAGGCGAGACGGTTATCGTCTCCAGTCCGCAGGTGTCCAAGCCGGTGGCGGTGCGTTATGGTTGGGCGGATTTTCCAAAAGTGAACCTGTTCAGCAAGGCGAGACTGCCCGCATCGCCCTTCCGCACCGATGACTGGCCGAATTCAAATCCCAAGAATCCCAAAAAATAAATTTTGCCATACACCCATCTCGGCCGCAGGCATTACGTCTAGCTGGCGCTTTGACGGATTCAAACCAACCACATTATAAAGCTAGTGCAAAGACTCCTTTCAAAAAATTGCCTTGTTTTGCGAGTGACCGGTATTTTATTGGCTTCATCGGCTTGCGCGCCAGCCGCTCCCGCGGAGGTTGACTCGCAATCATTCGACCAATACCAGTGTCCCGAATGGTTCCGTGACGCAAAATTCGGCATCTGGTCGCATTGGGGGCCCGACTCGGTGCCGGGGATTTTCAACAATTACGCCCACGATCTCTACACCCAGGGTTCGCCGGAATATCAGTGGCACCTTGAGCACTACGGCCACCCGTCGCAGTTCGGTTACAAGGAGGTAATCAATTCGTGGAAGGCCGAGAAGTTCGATCCGGAAGCGCTTATGGCTAAATACAAGGCGGCCGGCGCCAAGTATTTCGTGGCGCTGGCGACGCACCACGACAATTTCGACAACTGGGATTCGCAATGGCACGAATGGAATGCGGTCAAGGTCGGCCCGCACAAGGACATCGTCGGCCTGTGGCGCGCCGCAACGTTGAAAGCCGGGCTGCGCTTTGGCGTGTCGAGCCATGCCGACCAGCGCGGCTGGAATTATATGTTCGGCGCGCAGGGGGCGGACAAGACCGGGCCGAAGGCGGGCGCGCCTTACGACGGGCATTTGACGAAGGCCGATGGCGCAGGCCAGTGGTGGGACGGTCTGGATCCCGCAGAACTGTATAATCATCCGCAAAGCGCCAATGATTCGCCGCCGGCGGAATGGCAAGAACTCTGGCTCAAGCGCCATACCGATCTCGTGGACAAATACCAGCCCGACTTGCTCTATTTCGACGGGGGCATACCGCACCCGCCCTACGGCACGCGGTTGATTGCGCACTACCTTGAAGAAAACACCAAGGCGCACGGCGGCAAAGTGGAGGCGGTGGTGAACGTGAAGTCCGGGTCGTTCGTGCCCGACTACGAGCGCGGCATGGCCACGATGATCATGGATCGCCCCTGGCAGGGCGAAAGTTCGCTCGGCGGCTGGTTTTATCTCGGCGGCCCGCAAGTGGACAGCGCCTCGGGGACGAAGAGTGCGGACATTGTAATACACATGCTCGCGGACATCGTTAGCAAGAATGGCAATTTCCTGCTCAATTTCCCGCAGCGGGGCGATGGCAGTCTGTTTCCCGAATGTGAAACCGTCCTCGACGAATTGGCGAAGTGGATGCCGATTAACGGCGAGGCCATCTTCGGCACGCGTCCGTGGCTGCTGTTTGGCGAGGGACCGACGCGACGGCCCGAGGCCAAATACATGAACGAGTTGAAACAGCCGCTCACCTGGCAGGACGTGCGTTTCACCACCAAAGGCGATATCCTCTACGCCATTGTGTGCGGCGTGCCGCAAGGGCCATTGGTAATCAAGTCGTTGGGCCGGGGCGGTCACGGCTTCTCGTCCATCGAGTTGCTCGGCAGCACCGAAAAGGTGCAATCCAAACTCGAATGGGAAGGCTTGACCATCCAGCCACTCAAAGCGTGGCCTTGCCAGCATGCGGTCATTTTTAAAATTAAATTGAGTAAATAAATTTTTCCGGATGAATATCCAAAAACATACCCTTAAATACACTGCTATCCTAGCAGCGTTGTCGCTGGTCTGCGCCGTTTCGCGCGCGGTGGAACTGATTTAATATGAACCCCAAATTCACTGCGACCAACATTTGTGGAATGGTTATCCTTCTCCCCTTGCTTATGGCTGGGATGTTTTGCGCGGCGGCGAAAGTTTCGGCTGGCAAAGGCGCCATTGGCAACAGTGAAGACATGGTTGTGCGCAGTCCGGGCGGCGCGTTGACGGTATCGGTTGGCAGCGCGGCGGACGGACGGCTCACGTACGCGATCAGCGATGGTGACACTCAAGTATTGCCGCCATCGCCGCTGGGTCTGACGGTGGATGGCGTGGATTTGGGCAGCGGCGCAAAATTCATAGGCAAGCCAACGACGCGCAAATTCAAGGAGTCGTATCCCATCTTCGGTAATCATGCGCAGGCGCACAGCCGGGCGCTGGAGGTGGAAATTCCGCTGGAGACGGCCGGCAAAATGTTTGCACTCGTCATCCGCGTTTCCAGCGACGGCGTGGCCGTACGGTATGTCTTGCCCGAGGGAGCAAGGCAAATCGCTGGCGAAACTACGGCGTGGAATCTGCCGGCCGGAGTCGGGAAAATCGCGTGGATGGAACTCAGTCAATGCTACGAAGGCTTGAGCCATGTCACTGCGCTGGCGGATATGCCCGTGAACAAAACCGTGATGGGGCCGCTGACGGTGCAGATACCCGGACATTTTCTTTCCATTTCCGAAGCGGACAATGAGAATTTTTCCGACTTTGCGTTTGGGCGCGCTGGCAACACGCTGAAGGCCAGTTTTCCGTTCTCACCGGATGGCTGGATGATAAAGCGCCGCGCGGATGAAGCGCGTCACGGCGTGCTCGATGGAACGTATTTGGGCAGGGCGGCGACGCCATGGCGCACGACCATCGTGGCGCGCGATTTGACCGCGTTGGTGAATTCCGATTGGCTGACAGACCTTTGTCCGGCGCCAGCCGCGCATGAAGATTTTTCATGGGTAAAACCAGGGCGTAGCATGTGGGCGTGGTGGAGTGTGGACACGCCTGTTTACGATGATCACACGAACTGGATCAATGCCGCCGTGACATTGAAATGGGAATATTATCTTGTGGACTGGGGCTGGAACAATTGGCGCAGGCCCGGCAAGGATTGTTGGGACATGATGAAAGACCTGACCGCTTATGCCAGATCCAAAAACGTCCGGATGATAGCATGGGTTGACTCCAAGGACATTCGTGATGCAAAAACCCGCCGCGCCTATCTGGAAAAAATCAAGGCCGCCGGACTCGACGGCATCAAGATTGATTTTCATCCCGATCCGACCGCTGATTACATGCAATGGTATATGGGGGCAATGCAGGATTGCGCGGAGTTGAAACTTCTCGTGAATTTTCATGGCAGCGTCAAGCCCAGCGGCCTGCGCCGAACTTACCCAAACGACATCACACGGGAGGCCGTGCGCGGCGACGAATACCATATGAGCAAGTATCAGCGCGTGATGCCGCTGGCGCAGGACGTGTCGCTGCCGTTCACGCGTCCCCTGGCCGGTCCGGCGGACGTCACACCGGTGATGATGAACCCCGATGAGTTGAAAACGGCGGGTTTTACCTGGCCGCATGAATTCGCACAGGCCATCGTTTTCCAGTCGTCCGTCACACACTTTGCCGACCAATATAAGTTTTATGTCCACAATCCGCTGGCAGACTTGTTCCGCGACATTCCCGTTGTTTGGGATGAAACCCGCGTCCTGCCCTGCACGGAAATGGGGGAAGTTGTCGCCTATGCGCGGCGCAAGGGCAATGTGTGGTGGCTAGGAGTGATGAACGGCGCGCAGGAACGCGAAGTAAAAATTCCGCTCGATTTCCTTAAAACCAGGGCGCACGCCACGCTGCTCTTTGACAATCCCGCCATTGATGCCGCTGTGGATCGCCAGGAAAAATCTGTTGTGCCATCCGCCGAGCTCGCAGTTAAATTGCGCCCGGCCGGCGGCTTTGTCGCACACTTTGCCCCGTGATTTATGAGCCCGTCACTTTCCCAAGTTAACCGGTGCGCGAGTCAGGTTGGTCGGTTTTTGTGGCATCCCCATGCAGCGTTGCATCCAGTCGTGCCGCCGGTGGTTAATCCTCATCATCAATTCGATAAGTTACGAACCATGAAAAAAATATGTCAGTTTGCCGTCTTCGTGACTTTGACTTGCTCTCTTCGCGCCGCTGAAAATTCTTCCAGCGGCGACCCGGCGACGAACCTGTTTCAAGCCAACTGGCAATCCATCGCGGCGCATTATCAGGTGCCGGAATGGTATCGCGATGCGAAGTTCGGCATCTTCATCCACTGGGGCGTTTACTCCGTGCCGGCGTATCACGATGAATGGTACCCGCGCTGGATGTATAAAGGCGATGCAAAGAGCCGTGGCGAAGTTTTTGATTATCACCTCAAGACCTACGGTTCGCAGGACAAGTTTGGTTACAAGGATTTTATCCCCAAGTTCAAGGCCGAGAAGTGGGATCCCGCGGCCTGGGCGCAATTGTTCAAAGCTTCCGGCGCGCAATACGTCGTGCCCGTGGCGGAACATCACGACGGATTCGCCATGTATGACAGCACGTTGAGCCCGTGGACGGCCGCCAAAATGGGTCCGAAGCGCGACCTCATCGGCGAACTGCGACGGGCGATTCTCGCCGAGGGATTGCATTTTGGGCTTTCCTCCCACCGCGCGGAGCACTGGTGGTTTTTTTCCGGAGGACGTGAATTTCCCAGCGACGTGCAAAATCCCCGCTACGCCGGCCTTTACGGCCCGGCGCAATCGAACCGCAAGGATTTGAACAATCCCGAAGGCAAAGCGTTTCTGGAAGACTGGCTCGCCCGCTGCACAGAACTCGTGGACAAATACCAGCCGGAGCTGGTCTATTTCGATGTTGTCGGTGGTTGGTCGCCGGAGTTCCAGCCTTATCTGCAACGTTTCGTCGCGCATTACTACAATCAGGCCGCCCGTCTGAGTCGTGGCGTGGTGGTGAATTACAAATCCGGTCTCATGCCGGCCAACACCGGCGTGCTGGATTTTGAGCGTGATGTCTCCGACCAGGCGCGCACGAACTGCTGGCAAACGGACACTTCCGTCGGGAGAAAATCCTGGAGCTACATCCAGGACGAGGAATTCAAATCGCCCAAGCAGCTCATCAACGAGTTCGTGGACGTGGTCAGCAAGAACGGGAATTATCTGTTGAATATCGGACCGCGCGCGGATGGCACCATTCCCGAAGAACCGCGCCAGCTGCTGCTTGCTTTCGGTGCGTGGCTGAAAGTCAACGGCGAGGCGATTTACGGCTCGCGTCCCGCCGCCCTCGCCGTGGAAGGAACGGCCAAGTTGCCGCCCAAAGGCCCGGGCAAGGATCGGTTGGAAACCCCTTATACGGCGGCGGATTTTCGCTTCACCCAAAAAGACGGCGTGCTTTATGCCATCGCTCTGGACTGGCAGGCCGATGGCGGCTGGAACATCAAATCGCTCGCCCCGGACGCGGGCTTGCTCCTGAACGGCCCCATCCGGCAGGTTAGCCTGCTCGGCAGCACGGAGAAACTGGAGTGGAAACAAACCGCGACGGGTTTGGAAATCCACGCGCCGTCCGGGCGTCCCTGCGACTCTGCTTACACTTTCAAAATTGAAGCCAAATTAAAAACCACTTCAAACAAATAAACGGCCGCAAACCATGACTCCATTATGATTAGAAGAATCCTTGCGCTCGGACTGCTCTTGAGCAGTTTCGCTTTCGCTCCCACCGCGCCGGCGGCAACCGCGATTCCCGCGTGCGCGGAACCGGATCATATTTACCAGTATTTTGTCCAATCTGAAGCGTCGAAGGACCGGACGGGTCTCGGCTTTTACTTGTGGATTCCGCCGAATACGCCGCAGATTCGCGCGGTTATGGTGGGGATCAACAACGCCCTGCCAATCAATATTCTGCAAAGTGCGCCAGTGCGGGCGGTATGCCGCAAACAGGGCATCGCGCAAATCCTGTTTACGCCGTGGGCGAAGGACATTGGCGGCGTGATGATGAAGGACAATACGTTCGACGTGACGGATCCCGAGCGGACGGCCGTCTATGACGCCAATTTGAAGCAGCTTGCGGAGGTCTCGGGGCATCCCGAACTGGTTGCCGCGCCGATTGTACCGCTGGGCCACTCCGCATTCTGCGGGTTTCCGTTTGAAGCGGCAATTGGGCGGCCCGAGCAATGTCTCGGCACCATCCCCATCAAGGCGGGGCTGCCGGACGTGTATAAGTTCTTTGGGGTCGGAGGCAAGGCAATGCACCCCAATCCGAACCTGGCGCTGCGGAATGTACCCATTTTATTTGTGACCTCGGGCAGCCAGGAAACGGTGAGCTGGAGCGCGTATCCGCACGCCTACGGGACTTATTTGAACAGCTACCGGCACGATCACGACGACAATCCGGGTACGACCTACGAGCCCCTCAACGAGCTTTTCAGTTCGTGCTGGGAAATGACCAGCGGGCACTTCGACATGGCGCCGCGTAATTACCAGTTCGTCGCCGACTGGCTCGACGCGATTGCCACCGCGCGCCTGCCGGCCAAGGCTGGCGAGCCGATGAAAAACCTCACGCTACGCGACGGCTGGTTGATGGATCCGAAAATTCCCGCGACGGGTGACCTGCCAAAAGATTACCCGCCGCCCGCGCCGTATCGCGAATACAAAGGCCACCGCAGCGAAGCACTGTGGTTTCCGAATGAAAAACTGGCGCGCACGCAGTTTGAACTCGGCGTTTCGGAGCCGCGTAAAAAAATCGAGATGTTCACGTTGCTCGACCCGGCGGGGAATCCGATCAGCCTTGCGCACGGGGTGATGGCGCCGATGCCCGACCCGCAATTGCTGCTGCACGACGACGGTTTGTTGACGCTGACGACTTATCGTTTCACCGCGCCGCCCGTCATTTGCACGGTGAAGACCAAGGATCACGAGAAGCACCCCGAAGAAGCGCACAGTTATACAAACCTCCTGTTCCCCGGCAAATCCACCCTGCCGGTGAGCCAGCTCCCGGTGCAGTTCAACGCTCACAGTGGCGTGTTCGATCTCATGCGCGCCGAGCAGTTCAAAGACGAACGTGGCGTGACGGAGACGCGCCTCACACTGCGCCTCACGCGCCACCGCCTCGCCACGGGGGCGGGCTTCAACATGTCCTTCGTTCGGGTTTTTCACGAAGGCAACGAGGAATTTTCGGCCGCCGGGCGCACCTGCCAGATTTCGTTGTCGCCGCCGGACGCCGCCATTTTGAAAAGCGCCACCAATCAAACAATTCATTTTCCGCCCCTGCCGGACGAGCCTGCGACCTCGGCCAAAATCGAACTCTACGCGAACAGCTCCGCCGGGTTGCCCGTGGATTATTTTGTCCTCAAAGGTCCGGGCATCATCCGGGACGGAGCGTTCATTCCGGCCGAAGTTCCTACCGGAGTCACCAAACCGATTGAAGTCACCATCGGCGCGTATCAAGTCGGTCTCTTCAAACAAACCGGCGGGGTCAAGCCAACCGAAACGGTTTATCAAACCTTTCATCTCACCGCTCCGTTTCCCAAATGAAATAACCGAACAAACCGCTATGCGAAATACAACGATACGATCCTTGGTTCTCACAATTTTTCTCACCGAGATTCTGGCAGCAACACTCTCAGCCGATGCTTCAAATACCAACAAGCCGGCCGTGACCACGGAAATAAAACTGGACGGCCAACCTGTTCACGAGGGCATCCGCTGTTACACCGTAACAAGCGCGTATCAAAAAGGGCCGAACAAGCTGGAGGTGCTGCTGCCGGACAATTATTCGCCGACCAACCATTATCGCGTGTTGTATCTCCTGCCGGTCAACGCCGGCACGGACGGCCAGTGGGGCAGTGGCATCGTGGAAGCGCGGCGTTTGCACCTGCAAAACCAATACCAGATGATCTGCGTCGCACCAGCCTATGAAATTCTGCCGTGGTATGGAGACAACCCCGACCAAACCGCCGTCAGGCAGTCGTCCTACATCCTCGACGTGGTGATCCCGTTTGTGGATCAGACATTTTCCACCGTGACGAACAAGGAAGGCCGGCTGCTGACCGGTTTTAGCAAATCTGGGTTCGGCGCACTGGGCCTGTTTCTAATGCATCCCGACACGTTCGGCAAGGTGGCGGTGTTCGACAGCTTTGTTAATTTGCCGCAGCTCAAAAATTATACCGAGTGGGGACTGGCGGAAACTTACGGGCCGATGGAAAACTTCGACCGCTACGACGTGCTGGAATTAATGCGAAAGCAAAAAACCATCCTCCAAAAACCGCCGTGCCGGATCACGATTCTGGCCGGCGGTCCCGGTTCTCGTATCGGGGTGGACGCGTTACAAAGCAAACTTAAGGATTACAACATTCCCTACATCTATATTCTCGGCTCGACCATGGAGCACACATGGACCAGCGGCTGGCTTGCTCCAGCGGTAGCTTCTATTGCGGGTAATAACTAAACCAACCCGGCTACGAGTAAAAGGATTGGGACACGAGGAGTGGAATCGCCCGGGAAATACATTTTTTAAAATGATCTGGAAAGTGGCGACAACATGGCGGCCAAACGAACAGATCCTTCGTAAGTATGCGTTGCGAAAGAATGAAAACACAACAACCACTGGAAAATGGGGTGGATGGTACAACTCGAACCTACTTCAGGCTCATAACCTGAAGGCCGCAGGTTCGAATCCTGCCCCCGCAACCAATTTAAGTGGCCGTAGTTAGCCCGTTTTCAATGGGTTGCTACGGCCATTTATGTTTGGTGCTTTTCCTACGGCAAGCTATGGCAACCTACGGCCAGGCCATAAAAATGGCGGCAAAAATGGGTTCGTTTCCTCGATTTCAATAAGCTTTGATATGGCCCGTAAACGGGCTGCTTTTCAGCGGGAACGCCTATGAATTCAAGGGAAAGCCGTTCGCATCATAATACCACTTCCAGTTTGGAATTGCATCGGCCGGCTCGTAAAGAGCGCGGGCTTCAGAGGCTGTGTGAAAAACAAATCGCCAAAAAATCCGGCGCTTACAATTGGCTTATGCCGCATTTTGATTTTTTCCAAAGGTGATTTGAACCGTTTTTTGGGCTCAATTTTTCGCATTTCGGATATTTTCACACAGGCTCTGAACGCCGCGCTCCGCTCGTGCCTCGCGTGTGCACCCCTGATGTACGGGTATCATAGTGCAGTTTCAAACGGAAATGGGTATGAGCAGTCTGACAACCAGCCGCCCTATTTATTGCGAATGAGAATGATTTTCTGCTGGCGGACGAGGATTTGGCCTGGCTGCGGGCGACGTTTCCGGCGGAACAAGTGAAGCTTTTCCCGCAAGGCGGCCACTTGGGGAACCTGTCAAATCCGACGGTGCAGCAGGCGATTTTGGGAGCGCTGGCGAGGGCGAAACGCTAACACGGCAATTACAAATTCCAAAATTTGAGATTTGAAACATCCAACAGCGAACACCCAACGCCCAACATCAAATGGAAGCGGCGCGTGTTAAGGTGACGGGCGTGGGGATTGCGGGGTGGTGTCGGAGAAAGCTCAGTCACGGGTCGGGTATTACCCCATTGGTAATTATTTGCAATGGGTTAGAGTCAGACTGCAAGCAACCATACTCAACAACAAACCGCTTTTAAAAATTTATGAATACCAAACAAACACTTCGCCATTTGGCGCTCCTAGTGGCGGCCGCCGGCTTATTTGCCGGCTGCGCGTCCGAAAACTACAACAAAGCCGCCGGCACCG
This sequence comes from uncultured Verrucomicrobia subdivision 3 bacterium, assembly GCA_903872345.1. Lineage (GTDB taxonomy): Bacteria > Verrucomicrobiota > Verrucomicrobiia > Limisphaerales > UBA11358 > UBA11358. The sequence continues at coordinate 106,582 of CAIQKM010000200.1, forward strand.
CGACGGCGCTTACCGAGTCCGCCGCCCTGGTGGCGAAGGGCAGCGACCAGATTGACCGTTCGCTGGCGGCGTTGAATGATCTCATGACCAATGCCCAGCCGGACCTGCGGGGGCAGTTCAAGACCTTTGACACTTCGGTGAATGACCTGGGCGATGCCGCCCAAGATGTCGCCACCAAGGCCGAGAACATGCAGGCCCAGGGGAACGCCTATTTTGATGAATGGGACAAGGAACTCGCCGGTATCCGCAACGAGGATATCCGTACGCGCAGCGAGAACCGCAAGGACGAGGCAGCGGCCAAATTCAGCCGCATGGGCCGGCAGTATGACGCGACCAAGGCAGCGTTCAAGCCGTTCATGTCCGACCTGCGTGATGTGCAGAAGTTTTTGGCGACCGATCTGACGGTGGACGGCCTTGCGGCCATCAAGGTTCCCGCCAACAAAGCCGCCGAAGACGCGGTGCCGCTGAAGCAATCGCTGATTGATCTCTCCACCCAGTTCGCGGAAATGGGTGTGTCGCTGGCACCGAGCACGCCGGCCCAGGTCACGACCAAGTAAATGCGGCCGGCTAAACCTCTGTTTTCCATCTGCGGGCGGGCCGGCTTCCGGCCCGCCCGCAGTCCATGATGAAAACCTGCTTCCGATTACTGCTCCGGCTGCTGTTCCGCTTTCGGGCGGAAAATCCGGAGGTGTTGAAAACGCCCGGCCCGGTGCTGTTGATTCCGAACCATCTTTCCTGGCTGGATTGGTTGTTTCTCTGGGTCTGTCTGGAAGATGACTGGAAGTTTGCGGTTTCGAGCGAGACGGCGCAACGCAACCGGGTGTTCCGGGCTGTGATGATCAACCGCCATACTTTTCCGATTGAAACGGCTTCGCCCTACGCGGTGAAACGGATGGCGGAATACCTCCGGGGCGGCGGGCGGCTGGTGCTGTTTGCCGAAGGCCGGCTTTCGCGGACGGGCAGGCTCATGAAACTGTTCGATGGCACGGGCTTCCTGATTTATAAAACGAAGGCCAAGGTAATCACGGCTTGTTTGCGCGGGCCGGAACATCTGCCGTTCTCGCCGAATCCGGACTGGAAAGCCTGTTTTCCACGGGTGACAGTCCATTTCAGTGCGGCGCAGGTCGGGCCCGAATTGGGGGGCATGCGGGGGATTCGCGCCCGGGCCCGATTGACAGCCTGGCTGCGGGACCGGCTGGTACTGCAGCAATTTCAAGTGGCGATGGCTTGCGGTCCAGTGAATGTGCTGGCTGCGGTGGCGGCCGCTGCGGGGGACTCGCCTGGCAAAATAATTTTGGAAGATGCCACGCAAAAACCGCTGACTTATCGCCAGCTCATGGTCGGGGCCGGAGTGCTGGCGCCGGCGTTGCGCGGGCCGGTCGCGGCTGCGGAAAGGGTGGGCATTTTGTTACCGAATGTCACAGCCACGCCGGCGGTGCTGCTGGCGTTGTGGAGCCTGGGCAAGGTGCCGGCGCTGCTGAATTATTCCGCCGGACCGGCGGTGATGGTGGTTTGCGCCCAACTGGCCGGCTTGAAACAGATGGTTACCTCACGCGCTTTTCTGGAACGCGTCCGACTGGATCCGGCCCTCTTTCTGGCGGCGGGCATCGGGATGATTTATCTCGAAGACGTGCGGGCTGAGATTACGGTTGGCCGGAAATTGTCGGCACTGATCCGTCAGGTGCTCCGTCCGCGCACGGCCATGAGCAGTCCGGCCGGCGCCGGTGACACGGCGGTGATTGTTTTTACGAGCGGATCGGAAGGCGTGCCGAAGGGGGTCGAGCTGACGCACGGCAATGTGCTGGCCAATATCCGCCAGATGCTGGCGGTGACAGATATCATGGCCACCGACCGTCTGTTCAACTGCCTGCCGCTGTTTCACAGTTTTGGCCTGACGGTGGGGGTGTTGCTGCCGCTGGTGCGGGGTATCTATGTGTTTCTTTATCCTTCGCCACTGCATTACCGGCTGGTTCCGTCGCTGGTTTATGAACAGGACTGCACGGTGTTTCTGGGCACGAACACGTTTCTGAACGGCTACGCGCGCAAGGCCCAGCCGTATGACTTTCGCAGTCTGCGGTATTTGTTTGCGGCCGCCGAGAAGGTGCAGGAAACCACGATGCTTGCCTGGTCGCAACGCTTTGGCGTGCGCGTGCTGGAGGGTTACGGGGCCACTGAGTGCGGGCCGTGCCTGAGTGTGAACACGCCGATGGAGCCATGCTGCGGATCGGTGGGCCGGTTGCTGCCCGGCATGGAGTGCCGGGTGGAACCAGTGGCCGGGGTGACCGGCGGCGGACGCTTTTTTGTGCGGGGACCGAACGTGATGAAGGGCTATCTGAATCCCGAGGCGAATGCGGGTTTCCTGGCACTGGGTGGCTGGTACGACACCGGTGACATTGTGAATGTGGATGAGTCAGGGTACCTGCATATTGTTGGCCGTTTGAAACGCTTTGCGAAGGTGGGCGGCGAGATGGTGAGTCTGGCGGCGGTGGAGGCTGCGCTGGCCGGGGCTTTTCCGCAATACGGGCTGCGCTGCCAGATTGCGGTCATCACGCGACCGGACGAGGCGCACGGGGAAGCTTTGGTGGCGGTAACCAATGAACCGAAGCTGACCCTGGACGAGCTGCGCAATGCGGTCAAAGCCGCCGGGTTGTCTAGTTTGAGTGCGCCGGGGGAAATCAAGCAGGTGGCGGAAATTCCCAAGCTGGGCACGGGCAAGACGGATCATCGCGCGCTCGAGACAATGCTGGCCGGAGCAAAGTAGACATTCAATTTGCAATGGGCAATTGTGGTAATGTTATAGACGTTTGACGCGGGGAGTGAATTAATTTCAACCACGGATGAACACGGATTTTCACGGATGAGGGAAGGGCAAACGAAGGGAAAAATGGGGAAACATCCAACATCGAACGCCCAACATCCATTGAATAATGCTGTCGTTTAATGGGATGCATTAATCGAAAAACCTGTCGAGACGCCCAGCACCAATCCCAAGGTGTCCACCAGCAGGAAACGCTTGCGGCCCTTGGTTTTCTTGGCGGCATCGTAGCCGACGGGGCCGCCGTGGGCGCTGGCGTGTACGGTCTGACTGTCGAGACTGGCGCCGGTAGGGTGGGCGTGTTTGCCAACGGTCTGGCGCAGCTTGGCGCGGAGGCGGTGGTTGAGCCGGGCCAGCAGGTCGGTGCGTGACCACTGGCGGAAATGGTGATAGACCGTCGGCCAGGGCGGGAAATTGTTGGGCAGGAGCCGCCACTGGGCGCCGGTCTTGACCAGATAGAGGATGGCTTTGAGGACGCCGCGCAGGGCGGTGCGCGGCCAGCCACGCTTTTTGGCGGCGGGCAGGAAGCGGCGCAGCAAGTGCCATTATTCCGTCGTATCCGGTTTGGGTGAGCGCTGGTCATTGCGGCGGTAAATGGGACGGACGAAGGAACCGGATTGGAAACCGGCGGGGCCGTCCCACAATTCGAAACCGGCGAGACCATCGGTGGTGAAATCCCCGGCCACCGCCACCTCATTCCATTTCAGCAGCCGCAAGCGGCTGGCGGTCATGGGTGGAGGGGGAATGACGGGCTCGGGAACGGGCGATAGGTCGGGGATGAATTCGTGATGCGGTTTCATGGGTGGGGCCGAAGATAATCCAATCCCGGCAAATGGGCCATGGGGTGTAACCCGGCATTATATTGGGCCAGGAGGGAGCGGGTAACACCCCATGGTAAAAAGAAGATGGGCAAGGGTATGTTTACCAAGATGAAGGTGACCAACCATTTGTGACCGCGAATCCACTCGAAGAATCGGCGGCGGCTCCGAAGCAGCCTACGGTTTCCACGACCGGGCCAGGTAATGCGGCATCGCCGGAGCTTTACCGGTTGGTGGAGCAGCAGCCTTTTTTCCGAGGTTTAGATGCCCGGCAAGTGCAAGTGCTGGCGGATTCGGCGATGGTTATGAATTTCGAGACCGGGCAGGTGATTTTTCAACAGGGCAGTCCGGCGAACCGCTTTTATCTCATCCTGGAAGGGCAGGCGGTGTTGGAAGCGGAGTTGCCTGATCAAAACACGATTTCCATCCAAACCCTCGGGCCAGGCGATGACTTGGGCTGGTCGTGGCTGTTTCCCCCTTATTCCACGCAATTAAGCGCCCGTGCGCTGGCACCCACAAAGACATTATTTTTCTATGGCACGCGGTTGCGGGAGCAGTGCGAACAGGATCATGAACTGGGCTATCAGATCATGAGCCGGATTGTGGAAGTGGCGACGCGTTGTCTCCAGATGATGCAGGGGCGGCTGATGGAATATGCGGATCCCAACAATTACACTAAACGATGAACGTATCTCCCATTGAATCTCCGGCGGCGACCAGCATGACTCCGGAGTTGGTGAACATTACCGGTCGGCGCAACAAGGAATTGGTATGGGCGGGGATCGTGCTGGGCATGGGCTTTGGTGGTTTGGCGGACGGCATCGTCTTGCACCAGATACTGGGGTGGCATCATCTGGTGTGTTACACGTTGAATTGCCAGCCGACGTCGGTGGCGCAGTTGCTGCATGAAAACACCCAGGATGGTTTTTTTCATCTGGGCCTCTGGCTGTTAACGCTTGCGGGGGTGGCAATGCTGTTCCGGGCGGCGCGCCCCGTCGGCGGTTTGTGGCGGGGGCGGGTTTTGGCCGGATCCATGCTCGCGGGTTCCGGGCTGTTTAATTTTTTTGAGGGACTCCTGAATCATCAGATTCTCGGCATACATCATGTGCTGCCGGGGAGTCCGCACCAATTTTTGTGGGACATGCTTTATCTGAGCAACGGGGTTTTGTTTTTTGTGGCGGGGATGTGGCTGGCCAGAGGCGGTTTAACCGCTGATGCCAGCCTTCCAATTCATGAGCAATGACCCGGCCATTAATTTTCCACCCGGTCCGTTTCGGACGTGCAAAACCATTGGCATGGCGGCGGATCATGGCGGGTTTGTGCTAAAATCCTACCTGACCGGGAGGTTGCGCGGGGCGGGGTATGAGGTGGTCGATTTTGGCGACCGGCAGTTCAATGCGGAGGACGATTATCCGGATTATATCGTGCCGCTGGCGCGGGCGGTGGCGGCGGGGGAAGTGGATCGGGGCGTGGCGATTTGCGGGAGCGGGGTGGGGGCGACGATTACCGCGAACAAGGTGGCAGGTGTCCGGGCGTGTCTGATTCAAGATGCTTTTTCCGCGCGGCAAGGCGTGGCGGATGATGATCTGAATGTCATCTGCCTGGGCGGGCATACGGTGGCGCAGGCGCAGGCCTGGGAACTGGTGCAAATTTTTCTGGCGGCGCGGTACAGCGGAGTGGCGCGGCATGGTCGCCGATTGGCAAAAGTGGCGGAGTTGGAAACTTTTTTAAAATCATGAAAATCAATCCTCTCGCCGGTCAGCCGGCCCGGCCGAACCTGCTGGTGGATGTGGCACGACTGGTGACGGCTTATTTCAGCGAGACGCCCGATCCGGCGGTGCCGGCGCAGCGGGTGGCGTTCGGCACTTCGGGTCACCGGGGCTCGGCGTTTCGCCGGTCGTTTAATGAGGCGCACATATTGGCAATAACGCAGGCGATCTGCCGTCAGCGTGAGCAGCAGGGAGTGGATGGGCCGCTATTTCTGGGGATGGACACGCACGCTCTTTCGGTGCCGGCCCGGGCGACGGCGATGGAGGTGTTGGCGGCGAACGGGGTGACGGTGATGCTGGCGGAAGAGGATGAGTACACCCCGACGCCGGTGATTTCCCATGCCATCCTGGCGTACAATCGCGGCCGGAAACATGGGCTGGCGGATGGCATTGTGATTACGCCGTCGCATAATCCGCCACCGGATGGGGGATTTAAATATAATCCGCCGAACGGCGGTCCGGCGGACACGGGAGATACGGGCTGCATCGAACGGATTGCGAATGAATTTCTGGAGGCGAAGCTGGTGGGCGTGAAGCGCATGTCGTTGGCGCGGGCATTGCAGGCCGGTTCGACACACCGGCATGATTATGTGAGTGCGTATGTGGCGGATCTGGGCAATGTGGTGGACATGGAGGTGATCCGCAGCGCAAAACTGCACCTGGGAGTTGACCCGCTGGGCGGCGCGGGGGTGCATTATTGGGCACGCATTGCCGAGCGGCATGGATTGAATTTGACAGTGGTGAGCGAGGTGGTGGACGAGACGTTTCGATCTATGACGGTGGATTGGGATGGGCGGATTCGCATGGATCCGTCGTCGCCGTATGCGATGCAGCGACTGATTGCGATGAAGGACAGGTTTGCCCTTTCATTTGCGTGCGACACGGATCATGACCGGCATGGGATCGTAACGAACAGCGCGGGGTTGCTGCCGCCGAATCATTATCTGTGCGTGATGATACATGAGCTGTTCAAGCATCGGCCGGAGTGGGGGCGGGGCGCGGCGGTGGGCAAGACGATGGTGAGCAGCGGAATGATTGACCGGATCGCGGCAAAACTGGGGCGAAAATTGTACGAGGTGCCGGTAGGCTTCAAGTGGTTCGTGGGTGGACTGTTGGATGGCAGTCTGGCGTTTGCGGGGGAAGAGAGTGCGGGGGCCACGTTTGCGCGGCGGGATGGCAGCGTCTGGACGACGGACAAGGACGGCATGGTGCCGGCGTTGCTGGCGGCGGAAATCACGGCGCGGCGCGGGCTGGATCCCGGCGGGGTTTACCGGGAGCTGACGGATGAATTTGGCGAGCCGTTCACTGAGCGGCGCGATGCGCCGGCCACGCCGGCGCAGCAAAAGTTGTTGCGCGAGCTTACGCCGCAACAAGTGCGAAACACGGAGCTGGCGGGGGAGAAAATTGTGGCGGTATTGACCCGGGCGCCGGGGAATGGCGCGGCGATTGGCGGAGTGAAAGTAGTGACGGCGAACGGGTGGTTTGCGGCGCGGCCTTCGGGCACGGAGGCGATTTATAAAATTTACGCGGAGAGCTTTCTAAACTCGGACCATCTGGGCCGGATATTGGAGGAGGCACAGGCGATGGTGGACGACGTGCTGGCAGGGCAGGGCGGCGGGCCGGTGGGGCAGGCCATTCATCAGCACACGAGCCGGGAAGCAAAGGAAGAATGGCGGAGCGAAGGGAATCCCAACTGATGACACTATTATTTCACAGCGAATTGCATTTTAGGAACAACCATGAGTGAGCCAAGCCCCGCGGGCGTGCCGAATTACAGTCCGTTTCCGACGGATATAGAGGGGATTCATGCTTTGGCGCGGCTGGCGCTGGACATGCGGTGGTCGTGGAATCACGCGACGGATGAAGTCTGGCGGCGGCTGGATCCGACCCTGTGGGAACTGACGCAAAATCCGTGGGTGGTGCTGCAAACGGTTTCGCCGGACAAGTTGAGAAGCGCTCTGGCGGATCCTACCTTTCGCAAGATCGCGGATGACTTGGTGCGGGCGGGGAAACAGGCGGAGGAGAAACCGGCGTGGTTTCAACAGCGTCATGCCGGGTCGCCGTTAAGCGGCGTGGCGTACTTCAGCCTGGAGTTCATGCTGAGCGAGGCGCTGCCGATTTATTCGGGCGGCTTGGGGAATGTGGCGGGGGATCAATTGAAGGCGGCCAGCGATTTGGGCGTGCCGGTGGTAGGGGTGGGGCTGTTATATCAGCAGGGATATTTCCGGCAGTTGATTGACCAGGAGGGCCGGCAGCAGGCGCTGTATCCGTACAACGATCCGGGGCAGTTGCCGATCACACCGCTGCGGCAACCGAACGGGGAATGGTTGCGCTTGGAAATTGCGCTGCCGGGATATTCGGTTTGGCTGCGGGCGTGGCAGGTGCAGGTGGGACGGGTGAAATTATATTTATTGGACAGCAATGACGCGGCGAATTATCCGGCGCACCGGGGCATTACGAGCGAGCTGTATGGCGGCGGGCCGGAATTGCGGCTGAAGCAGGAAATGCTGCTGGGAATCGGCGGCTGGCGGCTGCTGACAGCTTTGGGTATCCGTCCGGAGGTCTGTCATTTGAATGAGGGGCATGCGGCGCTGGCGGTGCTGGAGCGGGCGCACGGGTTTATGGTGGAGAATGGGGTGTCCTTCGAAGTGGCGCTGGCGGTGACGCGGGCGGGAAATTTATTTACCACGCACACGGCGGTGGCGGCGGGGTTTGACCGGTTTGTGCCGGCGCTGGTGGAACAATATCTGGGCCGTTACGCGGATCAGAAGCTGGGGATTGGCCTCAAGGATTTACTGGCACTGGGGCGGCTGAATCCGGAAGACGCGACGGAGAGTTTCAACATGGCTTACCTGGCAATCCGGGGGAGCGGGGCGGTGACAGGAGTGAGCCGGCTGCATGGGCAGGTGAGCCGTCATCTGTTTGAGCCGGTTTTTCCGCGCTGGCCGACGCCGGAAGTGCCGGTGGGGCACGTGACAAACGGGGTGCATATGCCGACGTGGGATTCGGCGGCGGCGGACGAACTCTGGACGCAGGCCTGCGGAAAGGATCGCTGGCTGGGGATGGCGGATAATCTGGAGCGGGACATTCGTAAAGTGTCGGACACCGTGCTGTGGCAGTTCCGCGTGGCCACCCGGAAGTCGCTGGTGGAATACGCCCGGCAGCGGCTGGCCCGGCAACTGGCCACGACGGGCGGATCATACGATGAGGTGGAGGCGACGGGACAACGGTTTGATCCGAATGTTTTGACGCTGGGGTTCGCCCGGCGTTTTGCGTCGTATAAGCGGCCCAATCTGCTGTTGCATGATCCGGAAAGGCTGTTGCGTATTCTGACGAATCCGGAACGGCCGGTGCAATTGATCATTGCGGGCAAGGCGCATCCGGCGGATCGGGAGGGACAGGAATTGATCCGGGCATGGATTCAATTCATCCACCGGCCCGAAGCGCGGGCGCACGTGATATTTCTCAGTGACTATGACATGCATCTGACCGCCCGGCTGGTGCGCGGGGTGGATGTGTGGATTAACACGCCCCGGCGGCCGTGGGAAGCGTGCGGCACGAGCGGCATGAAAGTGCTGGTGAACGGCGGCCTCAATCTTTCGGAACTGGACGGCTGGTGGGCGGAGGCGTATGTGCCCGATCTAGGCTGGGCGCTGGGTGACGGCAAGGAACACGGCGAAGATTCAGATTGGGATAATGCGGAAGCGGAGATGCTGTATGAACGGTTGGAACGCGAAACCATTCCGGAATTTTATGACCGTGACAGCAGCGACATTCCCCGCAAATGGGTGGCACGGATGCGGGAGAGCATGGCGCGGCTGACGCCACGGTTCTCGGCGGATCGCACAGTGCGAGAATATACGGAGCAACAGTATTTGCCGCTGGCGGCGAGTTATCGTCGGCGGGCGGAGAACAAAGGCGAGGCCGGCGGGCGCATCGTTAATTGGCGCCGTCAACTGGAGCAGAAATGGGCGGCTCTGCACTTTGGCGAGTTGAAGGTGGAAACGCGCGAGGGGCGGCATTTTTTCGAGGTTTATGTCTGTCTCAATGACCTGGATCCGCAGGCGGTGCGGGTGGAGCTATATGCCGACGGCGTGGCGGGTGGTGAGGCGCTGCGGCAGGAGATGACGAGGTCAACGGCAGAGGGTGGTCAACCGGGATGGTACCGGTTCAACGCGGCGGTGCCGGCGACGCGAGCGGCGGAGGACGCAACCGTGAGGTTGCTGCCACACTGTGACGGGGTGGCGGTTCCGCTGGAAGAGGCGAGAATTCACTGGCGGGGATGATTTCATAATGACGATGAAGACCAAAGCGAAGATAACGTGTCTGTTTCTGGACATTGGCGGGGTGCTGCTGACGAACGGGTGGGATCATCATGCGCGCCGGCGGGCGGCATTGTTCTTCAAACTGGATCGCGCGGAGCTGGAGGCGCGGCATCAATTGAATTTTGCCACGCTGGAGGAAGACCGGCTGACGCTGGCGGAGTATTTAAACCGGGTGGTGTTTTATGAGAGGCGGGATTTTACGCGAGCGGAGTTCCGGCGGTTCATGTTCGCACAATCCAAACCCGTGGCGGGGATGATCGGGTTGATCCGGCGGCTCAAAGCGCGGTATGGGCTGAAGATAGTGGCGGTTAGCAATGAGGCGCGGGAATTGAATGCGCACCGGATTCGTGAGTTTAAGCTGGCCGGGTTCGTGGATGCGTTTGTTTCCTCTTGTTTTGTGGGAGTGCGGAAGCCGGATGTGGAGATTTTCCGGCTGGCGCTGGATCTGGCGCAGACGCCGGTGGAACAGATTTTATATATCGAAGATACGCTGATGTTCGTGCAGGTGGCGGCGGAGCTGGGGATTCAGGGCATCCGGCAGGCGGATTTCGCAGCTACGAGAAAAGCGCTGGCAGCGCTGGGATTGCGGGACGAGGAAGGAGTTGGCGATGAAAGCGAGTGATCCGTGCGTGCTGGTGATCAACGGCGGGTCGTCGAGCATCAAGTTCGCGTTCTATCGCCTGGGTGAACCGCTGGTGCGGGGTTTGTGCGGGGCGGTGGATCGCATCGGTCTGGGCAATACGACGCTGACATTTCATGATCCGGCGGCCAACCGGCAGGAGACGCGGCGACTGGCGACGGCGGACCATGGCTCCGCCATTAATTTTCTGATCGACTGGCTGGAAAAGCTGAACCGGTTCCCGGCGGTGCAGGCGGTGGGCCACCGGGTGGTACATGGCATGAAACATCTGGAGCCGGAGATTGTCACGGCGGGCTTACTAGAGGAATTAAACCGGCTCCGGCCGTATGATCCGGATCATCTGCCGCAGGAGATCGGGCTGATTGAAACTTTCCAAAAACGGTTTTCTAAGCTGACGCAGGTGGCTTGTTTTGACACGGCATTTCATCGGACGATGCCGCGCGTGGCAACGCTGCTGCCCATTCCTCGCAAGTACGAGGCAAAGGGCGTTCAGCGTTATGGATTTCACGGGCTTTCTTATTCGTATCTCATGGAAGAATTGGGGCGCCTCGGCGATCCGGCGGCCGTGCAGGGGCGGGTTATTTTGGCCCATCTGGGCAGCGGCGCGAGTCTGGCGGCGGTCCGGGATGGCAGGAGCATTGATACGAGCATGGGGTTTACCCCGACGGCGGGGCTCATGATGGGAACGCGAGCGGGGGATTTGGATCCGGGGTTGGCGCCGTATCTGGCGCGGACGGAACAGATGTCCACGACACAATTTTATAAAATGGTAAACCATGCCTCGGGATTGCTGGGAGTTTCGGAGACAAGTCCGGATATGCAAGATTTGCTGGCGCAGGAAGCGGCGGATGTGCGTTCGGCGGAGGCGGTGGCGATGTTTTGTTATCAGGCGAAGAAATGGATCGGTTCGTTTGCGGCGGCACTGGGCGGACTGGACACGCTCGTATTTGCGGGAGGCATTGGGGAACATAGTCCGCCGGTGCGCCGCCGGATTTGTGACGGGCTTGGTTTTCTGGGCATTGAATTGGATGAACCGGCCAATCTTGAGAATGCGGCGCTGGTTTCGACCCCGTCTGGCAGAGTGCGCGTGCGGGTGATGCGCACGGACGAGGAACTGATGATTGCGCGTTCGGTGTGCCGGTTGATGACGCCGAATCCGACGCTGACAGCGGTCAGTCGGGTTATACCCCATGGTAAGGCGGTCGTCGTCGGCGCAAGGTGATTCCGGCGAACTTACGAACGGTGCGGCCCGGTTGATACAACTGCGGGCAGTACCAACGCCGGCGGCAAACCAACCAACAATTAGGAACAAATCATCATGTTAAGCAAAGCCAAAGACCTCAAAGGGTACAAGCTAAACAGCCTCGACGGCGACATCGGCTCGGTGCAGGAATTTTATTTCGACGACAAATACTGGACCGTGCGCTATCTGGTGGCGAACACCGGCTCGTGGCTCACGGGCAAACAGGTGCTCATTTCACCGTTTGCCCTGGTCAGCATTGATCGCGAGGGCAAAAACATCGGCATTGATCTGAGCAAAAAGCAGATTGAGAAAAGTCCCGCGCTGGACACGGACAAGCCGATCTCCCGGCAGTTTGAGGATGACTATTACAATTATTACGCCTGGCCTTCTTACTGGGCTGGTCCTTATGACTGGGAGTCCCGTCCGTATAATCCGGGTGAACGGGAACGCTGGGGCAAATTCATTCAGGGCGACAAGGCGTGGAATCCGCATCTGCGGAGCACGCACGCGGTGACCGGCTATCATATCCAGGCGATTGATGGCGAGATCGGTCATGTGGAGGATTTCATCATTGATGACGACAACTGGGCGATCCGGTATCTGGTGATCAACACCGGGAACTGGTGGCCGGGCCGGAAGGTGCTGATTTCACCCTACTGGATTGACCGCATCAGTTGGACGGAGTCCAAGGTGTACATCAATCACACGCGGGAGACGATCAAGCAATCGCCGCAATACATGGATGACGTGCTGCCGACGCGGGATTTTGAAACCAGGCTGCACGGGCATTTCAACCGGCAGGGTTACTGGATGGACGAATTGGCGGTGCGATAACGGACAACGACCGTATGGCAATGGGCGCACCCTGAGGCAGTCCCTACAATGGAAATATGCTGAGCACCTCCTCACCCCAGCCCTCTCCTCCATTTACCAATGGTGGAGAGGGAGAAAATCTGGTGCGCGGATGATTTAGGGCGGGAACAGGGCATAGAATATTTTGGACGGCACTATCAGAAAGTGCCTGCGGCAATCATTTAACACCAAACAAAACAAACATATGAACAAACTGGAAATCAAGGGCGACTGGAACATTACCAAGGGCAAGTTGAAACAGAAATGGGCGCAGCTCACGGATGACGATCTGACGTGCGTGGAAGGCAAGCATGACGAACTTCTGGGCCGCATTCAGAAGCGCACGGGCGAGACCAAGGAAGCGGTCGAAAAAGCGATCCACGAATTCACCGCCTGCGGTTGCAAATAACCTGTCCGCAGTTGGAGAACGGTTTGCCCGGAAAGGCAATACCGAACCGCCGGGGTCGGAGCGGGGATTCGCAGGGAATTCTTTCCGGCTCCGGCAATGCTTGTGTTTTTAGCCAGACGGCGAGACAGTTGACATTATGAGTACTACGACCAATACATTGACACCGGAACAACTCCGGCTAATGGATGCGTACTGGCGCGCCGCGAATTATCTGTCGGTGGGGCAGATATATCTTTTCGACAACCCGCTGCTGAAGCGGGCGCTGACGCTGCCGGATGTGAAGCACATGCTGCTGGGCCATTGGGGCACGACGCCGGGACAGAATTTTATCTACGCGCACCTGAACCGGGTGATCAAAAAATATGACTTGGACATGATTTATGTCTCCGGGCCGGGGCATGGCGGACCGGCGGTGGTGGGCAACACCTATTTGGAGGGAACGTATAGCGAAGTTTATCCGGATATCAGTCAGGACGAGGCGGGATTGCGCAAACTGTTTTTGCAGTTCTCGTTTCCGGGCGGGATACCGAGTCATGCTTCGCCGGAATGTCCGGGTTCGATACATGAAGGCGGCGAACTGGGCTACTCGTTGAGTCATTCGTTTGGCGCGGTGTTTGACAATCCGTCGCTGGTGGTGGCGTGCGTGGTGGGGGATGGCGAGGCGGAAACGGGCCCGCTGGCGACGGCGTGGCATTCCAACAAATTTCTGGATCCGGCCACCGATGGCGCGGTGCTGCCGATCCTGCATCTGAACGGTTATAAAATTTCCAATCCCACCCTGCTGGCGCGCATTACGCGCGAGGAGCTGGAGCAGTTGCTACGCGGCTATGGCTGGACGCCGTATTTTGTGGAAGGGCATGAACCGGACAAGATGCATGAAGCGATGGCGGCGACGCTGGACATGGCGGTGGAAAAAATCAAACGCATCCAGGGGGATGCCCGCGAGCAGGGCAATCTGGTGCGGCCCCGCTGGCCGATGATTGTGCTGAATTCGCCGAAGGGCTGGACGGGGCCGAAGATGGTGGACGGTTTGCAAGTGGAGGGGACCTTCCGGTCGCATCAGGTGCCGCTGTCCGATCCGGCGACGCATCTGGGGCATCTCCAGCAACTCGAGGAATGGCTGCGGAGTTACCGGCCGGCGGAACTGTTTGATGAAACAGGCCGGTTGATACCCGAGCTGGCGGAGCTGGCGCCGAAGGGCGACCGGCGCATGGGGGCGAATCCCCATGCCAACGGCGGCAAACTGTTGCGGGATTTGCGGATGCCGGATTTTCGCAATTATGCGGCGGCGGTGCCCGCACCGGGGGTGCGGGGCATCGGCGATGTACACGTGCTGGGACCGTTTCTGCGCGACGTGATGAAGTTGAACGACGCGGAACGGAACTTTCGCATCTTTGGCCCGGACGAGACGTTGTCCAATGGTCTCGAAGCAGTCTTTCAAACGACGCGGCGGCAATGGGACGCGGCGACGGAGCCGAACGACGAGTTTCTCGCACCGGCCGGCCGGGTGATGGAGATGCTCAGCGAGCATCAATGCGAAGGCTGGCTGGAAGGGTATTTGCTGACCGGCCGACACGGGGTGTTCAATTGCTATGAAGCGTTCATCCATATCATTGACTCGATGTTCAACCAACATGCCAAGTGGCTGAAGGTGACGGCGCATCTGCCGTGGCGGCGGAAGATCGCGTCGCTGAATTATCTGCTGGCCTCGCATGTGTGGCGGCAGGATCACAACGGGTTTACGCATCAAGATCCGGGTTTCATTGACCATGTGGTCAACAAGAAGGCCGAGATCGTGCGGGTTTACCTGCCGCCGGACGCGAACTGTCTGCTCTCGGTGATGGATCATTGTTTGCGCAGCCGGCACTACGTGAACGTGGTGATTGCGGGGAAACATCCGGCGCCGCAATGGCTGACCATGGACGCGGCGGTGAAACATTGCACGGAAGGCATCGGCATCTGGCAATGGGCGAGCAACGACCAGGGGACCGCGCCGGACGCGGTGATGGCGTGTTGCGGGGATGTGCCGACGCTGGAGACACTGGCGGCGGTATCCATCATAAGGACGCATCTGCCGAGTCTGAAGATCCGGGTGGTAAACGTGGTGGATTTGATGCGGTTGCAGCCGAAATCCGAGCATCCCCACGGCTTGAGCGACACGGATTTTGATGAATTGTTCACCAAGGACAAGCCGGTGATTTTTGCCTTTCACGCCTATCCGTGGCTGATCCACCGGCTGACCTACCGGCGCACGAACCATCGCAACATTCATGTGCGCGGCTACAAGGAGGAGGGCACCATCACCACGCCGTTTGACATGACGGTGCTGAATGAACTGGACCGGTTTCATCTGGTGATGGATGCGATTGACCGGCTGCCGCAGACCGGCGACCAGGGGATTTATTTGAAGCAGCAGCTCAAGGACAAGTTGATCGAGCACAAACAGTATATTGATAAAAACGGGCAGGATTTGCCGGAGATCCGCAACTGGCAATGGGGGAAAACACCATGAATATTGACGAGTTGACGGATACGGCGAAGACGCTGGTGGCGGGTGGTAAGGGGTTGCTGGCGATGGATGAGAGCAATCCGACTTGTAACAAGCGGTTCGCGGCGCTGGAAATTCCGCAAACACCGGAATACCGGCGGGCCTGGCGGGAATTGATCATTACCACGCCGCAACTGGGGTCGTGCATCAGCGGGGCGATTCTTTATGACGAGACGATCCGCGACCGGTTGCGGGATGGGACGCCGTTTGTGAAAGCGATCACGGATGCGGGCATCATTCCGGGCATCAAAGTGGATGCCGGCACGCGGGAACTGGCGGGGCACCCGGGTGAGCGAATAACCGAGGGGCTGGACAATCTGCGTGACCGGCTGGTGAAGTATGCGCAGATGGGGGCGCGCTTCGCCAAGTGGCGGGCGGTGATTATTATGGGTGAACAACTGCCAAGCGCCGGGTGTCTGGAGGCCAACGCACACGCGCTGGCCCGCTATGCCGCGCTGTGTCAGGAGGCGGGGTTGGTGCCGGTCGTTGAACCGGAAGTGCTCATGGAAGGGGCGCATACGCTGGAGCAGTGCGGGGTGGTGACGGAACGGGTTTTGCGCAGGGTGTTCGACCAGCTTTGCATGCAGCGGGTGGCGCTGGAGGGAATGATTTTGAAGCCAAACATGGTGCTGCCGGGGCTGGCGTGTCCGCAACAGGAAGTGGCGGAGGAAGTGGCTGACGCGACCGTGCGGTGTCTCTTGCGCGTGGTGCCGGCGGCGGTGCCGGGCATTGCGTTTCTTTCCGGCGGACAGCCGGAGGAGCTGGCATCGGCGCGGCTGAATGCGATGAATGTGCGGTTCAAGGGACGGCTGCCGTGGGAGGTGACGTTCTCGTTTTCGCGGGCGATCCAGCAGTCGGCCTTGGACCTCTGGCAGGGACAGGCAACCAATGTCGTGGTGGCGCAGCAGGTGTTGCTGCACCGGGCGAGGTGTAATCGCACGGCGCACCTGGGAGAATATCGGACGGAAGGTGGGTTGGAGGTTCCGATGGCGGAGGATGGGGATAGAGTGGTTTGATTTGGTTTGATTTGGTTTGATTTGGTTTGATTTGGTTTGATTTGGTTTGATTTACCCTGATTTTCAGGGTTTTTCATAAAAACCGGCCAGGGCCGGGGAAGTCTTGGGCCGGGAGGGGTTGGCCAAGGCGGGGAGAATGGCGGGGGTAGGACTGGCGGAGGGGCGCGGTGAGGGCGGAGTCGCAGCCGCGCGCGCAGAGGGTGCTGCCGGGGCCGGGGTCGGTTGGGGGCGGCGTTCAGCTTGGGCTTCGGCAAGGCGTTCTTTACGGGCGCGGTCGGTGCGGCGTTGGAGGCGGGCGACGTGGCGGTCGAGTCGGTGGAGGAGGTGGAAGCGGGCGAGGAGGTCGGGGTTGAGGGCGCCTTCGAGGGGCATTTTGCCCAGGAGCACGGCGTAGCGGGCGGTGAGGGCGTGGGCGAGGCAGTCGGCGAGGTGGCCGTCGGTGAAGCCGGGGAGTTCGGCGGTGTTGGCGGCGAATTCACGGGCGTCTTCGAGGAGTTCCTGGGTGGCGAGCCAGTCGAGAAAGCCGCCGTTGTTCCATTCGGAGAGGTTTTGCGGGCTGATGGGGACGCCGGCGAAGTGTTCGGCGAGGACGGCTTGGACTTCGGGGAGGCTGTTCAGCCATTTAATGAGATCCACGCCGGGTTCGCCGTTGTGGAGGCGTTGGTTGAGTTGGTCGCGGAGTTGGTGGGGGAGACGGGCGATTTTGCCGGTGCGTTTCATGGTTTATGCGAGGGTTGAGGATGAATTTATTCGCGGTGCGATGGGGGAAATGATGCGGTTGGGTTTATCAGTGGTTAATTTGGAAAGGACATTAGGGACAGCAGGGTCGGAAGGAAAACAACCAACAGTCCTTGCGGACGGCCAGCAC
>CAIQKM010000201.1 GCA_903872345.1 uncultured Verrucomicrobia subdivision 3 bacterium
CCCGTTGCTCTCCACCCCGCATTACTGCGACGCAGTTACGGTTCGATACCGCACGGCTCTTCACCGCACAGAAACGGACTCCCACCGTTCTATCCCCTCGCCTTCTCAGGCGCACGAGCGCGGCTGTCTCAGCCGCAGCGGGTGGCTTGCAACGGGCGCGTGGAACAATCCGGAGCGGCTGAACGTTCGGACATTGCTGCGGCTGGCTTTCAGCACAGCCGCGCTCCGCCGGATGCGTTACGCCAGCCGTTGACACGCGCCGTTTTCCGGCACACTTTGTCCGCATGACCGAGCCAATGCCGAATGCCGCACAGGACTCCGTACACGAGCTTCAATCCATGCCAACGCCCGTTGCACGGGAGCTTGAAACTTGGCTGCTGGAAGCCGCCGACAAGCCTTCCACCCCGCTGACCAAATCGGACTTCGACGGCATCCGTCAGCGCGTCGTTGCCCGCATCAAAGCCTCCGCTGCATGAACATCCGCAAGACGGGCGAATTCATTGCCGACGTGGAACGACCTCAAACAACCGGTTCGCGATCCATGTCAGAATAGGGATAATAACCTGCTGTCTTGAGTTTACCGATCAACTGGGCGCTGCCATTGGCCCGGGCATAATCCATTTCCGACCGGAATATTTCCATGATGGCCAGCAGGCCAAAGCATTTTACAGTTTCGCTTTTGCGAGAACCATAGGAGATAAACACCAAACATTTTCCCCCGACAACTTCCATGTCAGCGGGAAACTCACACGTCTCGTGGCCATTCAACTTCGCCGTCGCACTATAAGGAGCAATCCGGTTTAAAATGCTCTGGATATTGGAGTGAGCCTTGCCAAACGCAGTGGCCTCATCTTTAGCCTCATCCAGATTCAAGCCATGGCGCGTGAACATAACCAGTTCATAGCAGGAAAATTCGCGGTTGGATGAACCTTGGTTGGGCAGCTCGGATAATTCCTTTGTGGCAATCCCAATACCCGGCAAGCCGTTTGGGAAATAATATAAATCAAGCCCCCCACCGATGGCGTAGGGAAAGATGGCATGCATAACCATGTTATGCTCCGCTCCCAGAATCTCCTCCATCATCCGGGATTTTTCCTCATTCCATTCCTGGAAATCCTTGCCGTCGTCTTTGGGCTTGGGTTCCGCCTTGGCTTTGCCAAAGTACTTTTTCAAACGGTTAATCATGACGTTAAAATTTTTATCCTCCCTCGCCACCACACCACCATAAATTATTTCCCAAAGTCATGCTGAAACCCGCCTAAATCGTAGTTGGGGAAAACTCCGCGCCCGGAAAAAAACTCTTCGCCTTCCCAATAATTCAAGCCCAGCAATTCACAGGCCCGCCCGCGAGAAATCAACCCCTGAGTATAGGCTCCCAGCACCAACCCCTCCGTGACAATGCGCAACCGTTGCGCCGGTTCAACGGGCAGCAGTTCGCCAATCATCTCTGGGATTTCCACCGTCATCCTATTAGATCTCCACCAGCGTCCCATCCGGCCGCAACCGCATCCGCCGTCCCCGCCATTCAATCGTATTCCCCGCAAACGCCCCCAGCCAGATGCCAAAATTCAACACATCCTTCACCGGCACCAGCCAGGCGGGCGACACCAGCTTCCGATCCGGCGTAAAGCGCCGTTGCAAATCATTCGCCAGCCCAATGCGCAGCAGCAAAAACAACACCGCCGCGAACGCCAGCCCGGACGAATAAAACACCGTGACCGCCGCCAGCAGCAGGATCAGCGACCATAGCGAACCATTCGCCAAAATGCTGAAAAAGTACGGCACCGGCTGGCAGACCCGGATGGTCCGCGCCCAGCGCAACTGATGTTTCCACACCGCCAGCCAGCCCGCCGGCGCATCCCAGCATTCCACCACCACCGGACACAGCGCGATGCGATGCCCGTTCTTCGCCACGCGATGGCCGAGCTGATAATCATCCGCCAGACAATTCGCCATCGCCGCGAACCCGCCGAACTCCGCCACCGCCGCGCGCCGCACCAACATCACCGCCCCCAGCGCAAAATCCACCGGCTTCATGGAGGCCGATTGCAGCACCTGGCTCCAAAAATCCGCATTGATCGCCACCGCCTCCCAGCGCATCGCCGCGTTGACCGGATTGGCCAGGCGGTAAAAACAGCACACCAACGCGTTTTTGGGCTCGGTCAGGGGTTGCACCACGTTGGCCAGGAAATCCGGCGGCACCCGCACATCCGCGTCGCTCACCAGCAGCAAGTCATGCTGCGCGAGCTTTTCGAGTTGGGCCAGTTTCGCCACCTTGGCATTCGCCCCGGTCAGCGGCGTGCAGACCACCAGTTGCGCGTTTACGGCGGGATAGTCGGCCAAGAGTTGCCGGATCACCGGCACGGCTGGGTCGGCGGCATCGGCGACGGCAAACAGGATTTGGATGGGGCCGGCATATTCCTGCCGGAACCAGGTTTGCAGCGATTCGCGGGACGTGGCATCCGCGCCCTTGACCGGTTTCAACAGCGTGACGCCGGGGGCAAACGCGGTTTTAGCGCTGCGTTGATGCAGCGGAAAGCGGCTCGCCGCCAGCCATTGCCAGCCAACGAGGGCAAACCCGAGCGTGGCCAGCGCGGCCAGAATGAATTCGAGATAAATCACCGCCCACAGGAAACAAAAAATCAGGCCGCGACACCAGCCGATTTGGCTTCCAAATGCTCGTCAATAATAAGCATCCCGTGCGGCTGCAGATCGTAATTGCCCATGATATTGGCGCCCGTGAGGAAATCATGCATCGGCTTGTAGAACTGCAAACGCACCGGCGAATTCTGGTGGTTCAGCAGGAAATAAATCCGGGAGCCGTCCTTTTCGCGCATGGAAACCTCGATGTTGTCCGGCACCTTGAGCAGCGGATGCAGGCCGACCATCTGACGCAGCCACGCCACCAGGTCATGATAGAAATGCTGGTGGCTTTGCGTGCCGATGTAAACCGCCTTGCCGAGGCCGAAATTGTTCACCGTCATCGCCGGCCGGCCGGCATAGAAATCCTTGGTGTAGGCGGCCAGCACGGTGCATTCCTTCGCCTCGATGATGTCGCACCAAATTTTGGCCGGGTGCATGTGGCTCGTCTGGAACGCGCCTTTGAAGGTCAGATGGTTTTCCTCGTCCGGTGCAAGCATGTCGCACTCCAGCACTTCCATGCCGAAAAGATCCGTCAGATCATGCGGGAAACCGGTGTCCGGCGCGCTGTTGTGCTCATCCACCAGGCCGGTGTTGAACGTGCCGATCAGCGTGCCGCCGTTTTGAACGTAGAGCTTCAGCCGGTCCGCCTCGCCGCCCGTGAGGAAATGCAGCGACGGCGCAAACACGACCTTGTACTCAAAAAGTTCATCCGAAGGCCGCGCGAAATCCACAAGAATATTTTTGTCATGGAGCGCGTTATAAATGAGCTGGATGTGCTCGCGCAGGCTGAAAAATTTGTTGGGCTGGTTGGGTTGCGACAGGGCCCAGTCGTTCTCGTGACTGTAGAGAATGCACACTTCCGCCTTCACCTTCGTGCCTTGCAGCGCCGGGGCGAGCAGTTTCAGTTCTTCGCCGATCTGCGCCACCTCATTGTACACCCGCCGGCTCCCCTCCAGATGATGCGGCAGCACCGCCCCGTGAAATTTCTCCGTCCCAAACCGCGGCTGCCGCCAGCGAAAGAAGAGCACCGCCGAGGCGCCGCGGGAGATCAGTTGATAGGTGAACATCCGCAGCACGCCGGGCCGGATGAGCGAATTCACGTCCTGCCAGGTCACGTTGCCGGCCTTTTGCTCCATCACCCAGAACCCGGCATCGCCATCGGGCGTGCGAATGCCGGTCTTCTTAAGCGAACGCAGCATGTCGATTTCGCAGGCGATGTCCGAGGGCTTGGTCTTGGCCGCCGGATTCGCCTCGACGGAGACGAAGTCGAGGGCTTCGGCCAGGTCAAAATGGTCGAACCGGTGGCGCAGGGCGCGCAGATTCGTCGTCACCGGCTTGTCCGGCGTGATGGTGTGCAGAATATCCGCCTGGGTCTTGACGAATTGGACAATGGTGTCGCTGCCGAAGCGGTTCCAGTCCAGCACCAAAGCGGGATTGTGCTGGGTGGGGGCTGACATCGGCATGGGCACCTGATTCCAGGACGTCACCACCTGGCCCCAATGGCGCAGGCCCATTTCGTCATTCAGCCGCTCAATCGTTTCGTATTTGGCCTCCAGCCAGCCGTGCCAGTCGCGGCGGGTGTCTTCATTGAAGGTCGCCTCCGTGAAATGCCCGCCGAGGCTGTTATCAATCTGCCACGCAATCAAATGCGGATGACTGCCGAGCGCCTGGGCCATCTGCTCCACGATGCGCTTGGAATAAGTCCAGAAAACGTCACTGTTCAGGCAGACGGCGCGGCGCGTGCCTTCGTGCTTCACCTGGCCGTTTTCATCCAGCGGCAGGATTTCCGGGTGCTTTTTGGTGAGCCAGATCGGCGGCGCCGCCGTCGGCGTGGCCAGCACCGTCTGGATGCCATGCTCGCCGAGCACGTCCATGACGCGTTTGAGCCAGTCAAAGTTGAATTTGCCTTCCTCGGGTTCGCACAGACCCCAGGTGAATTCGCCGATGCGCACCACATTGATGCCGGCCTTCACCATCAGCTTGGCATCCACCTCCCATTGGGCTTCGGGATTTTTGGCCGTGCCGGCGAAAGGAAAGACCCACTGCTCCGGATAATAATCAGCGCCAAAATACATAGGCTTTATTTATTGAGGATTTATTTTGACCCTAGTTTTTATTCCTCCCGGTGGCAACTAAAATCGCCGGTTTTTAATTTTTACCGCGCGAATGGGATCAAACCTTGTTGCGCCTTGATTAAGCACGATTGCAGGAATTTTTGCCTTGATTGATGGTGGATGGTGCCCTGATTGGCGGATGGGGGCATGGCGAAAGCGGCCGCAAAAAAGGCCAACGGCCCACCCCATACCAGCCTGGGGCAATCGCCCCGGCAACCGCCCCACCATTTTTCCCAAGCGCCACCGGCGCGCCCCAAACATCTTTCTCTCCCAAGGCATCAAGGACTGAAAGTCCGGCAGATTATAGCCCAGGCAGAAGCGAGTCTGCGAGCGGAGGCCTGGGTTGGACGGTAGAAAAATTTTCGGCCTGTCGGGCCGGCACCATGATAAATTCCGCCATGGTACCGGCCCGACAGGCCGGTTAATTATGGGGGGCATTTTCCCAGGGCTCGCGCCACGCGCATCACCCTGGGCTATAACCTGGCGGGCCTTCAGCCCTGAAAACGGGTCCAGCGGCACTCAGGTTTGACATTCCAAAACCCGTGCTATATTAATCCGGCAGGAGTTTACCTGGTAAACCCACCAGCCCGCCCAACCCATGCGGAATTCAGCCCATCGCCTTTGGCCATTGGCCCCGCCCACCGCCGTGCCCCGCCCGGTCGCGACGACACCACCCCCTGTTCATTGGAGGTTGGGCGTTCGGTGTTGGGCGTTGGATGTCCCTCCGGTTTACCCCGACTGGCCGTCCACCAGGACAGTTGGATGTTTGTGTCCAATCAAGCCACCTCAGACCAAATCAAACCAAATCAAACCACCCACATCAAGTTCCCCAACCGTCCCACCCGGAACTTCTGCGTTTATCTGCGGTCAAATCCCCCTGCCTTCCCGATCTCCGAAACCCGGAATCCGTGCCCGAATCCCCCCTAATCAAGGCTAATCGTGCTTAATCAAGGCAAATCAAGGCAAACGCCAAATTCCCGAAGCGCGCCCGTCCCCGGGCGCAGCAACGACCAAACCTGCCGGTCGCAGCGCCATGCCCAACCCCACCGCACCCCCACGTCCCGATCTCCGAAACCCGAAATCCGTTCCCGCCCCCCCTTATCAAGGCTAATCGTGCTTAATCAAGGCAAATCAAGGCAAACGCCATATTTTCAAAAAACCTGTCACTCAGCATCCCCGTGCCTGCTCAAAAGCAAAACGCCAGCGCCGGATTGGCACTGGCGTTGACGTTGCCAAAATGACCCTACTTCACGCTAAACCGGTAGCTGATGAGGTTGTGATAAATCTCACCGGGATGCAGCACGACGGACGGGAAGTTGTCGTGATTGGGGGAGTCGGGATAATGTTGCGGTTCCATGGCGATGGCGTTGCGGAATTGGTACACCTGGCCGCCCTTGCCCACAATGGTGCCGTCGAGGAAGTTGCCGGAATAGAATTGCAGGCCGGGTTCGGTGGACCAGACTTCCATGATGCGGCCCGTGGTGGGTTCAGACACGCGGGCATCAAGGCCCATTTCGCCCATGGGATGATCGATCACCCAGTTGTGGTCGTAGCCTTTGCCGAACTTGAGTTGTTCGTCGTCCTGGCCGATGCGCGCGCCAATGGTAGTGGGCGTGCGGAAATCGAAGGGCGTGCCGTCCACAGGCTTGAGTTCACCGGTGGTGATGAGGGTGTCATCCACGGGGGTGAACTTGCTGGAATTAATATATACTTCGTGGCCGAGGATGTCGCCCTGGCCGGCGAGGTTGAAATAGGAATGCTGCGTGAGATTGACGATGGTGTCACGGTCCGTCGTGGCCGTGTATTCCAGTTGGATGGCGTTGTCGGCGGTGAGGGTGTAAACGGCTTTCACCTTGAGGTTGCCGGGGTAGCCTTCTTCGCCGTCGTGGCTGTTGTAGGTCAGTTCGAGGGTCTCGCCCTGGGCGGAAGTGCCGGGCGTGGCCTGCCAAACCACCTTGTCAAAACCTTTGACGCCGCCGTGCAGCGAATTCGGGTAATTGTTGGTGGCCAGTTGGTAGCCGACGCCATTCAGGGTAAAATGGCCGTGGGCAATACGGTTGCCGTAACGGCCGATCAATGCGCCAAAATAGGGGCTGTTGGTGAGGTAACCGTCCAGCGTGTCATAACCCAAGACGACATCGCCAAACTTGCCGTTCTTGTCCGGCACCTTGAGCGACTGGATGATGCCGCCGTAGGTCATGATGCGGGCTTCGACGCCATTGGCGTTGCGCAGGGTATAGAGGGAGACGGGTGTGCCATCCAGGGTGGTGCCAAACGGCATCGCACCTTTGACACCCGGCAACGCACATTTTTCACCACAGCAATGGCGGGTGGCGCAGCCAGTGAGCACCACAGCAGCCATGCCGGCGGCCAGCAGGGACAGATTCATAGCAGAGAATGATTTCATGATCGTTTTATATTCAGTTAAACGGGAACGAGTTTGGGTGATGAGATTAATGCGACACCACGGCGGCAGTGCGCCCCACCTTGTGCCCGTAGCAACCATAGAAGGCCACGTACGCGTAGGCGATGAGCGGCACGATATACGAGATTTGCAGTCCGTGTTGGTCGGCGATCCAGCCTTGCAACGGCGGCAGGAGAGCGCCGCCGAGAATGGCCATGACCAGTAGGGAGGACACCTGGCTCTTGTAAACGCCCATGCCGTCGAGGGCGAGGGAGAAGATGTTCGGCCAGCCGATGGAGGTGAACAGGCCGATGCCCACAATGCACCACATGGCCAGTTTGCCGCCTTCCAGCATGGAGACGGTCAGCAGGGCCACAATGGTGGCGCCAAAGATGAGCAGCGTGCGACCGGCCAGCGCCTTGCCGAACTGGAACAGCACCCAGCAGAGCGCAAGGAGCGGCAGATAGTTTTTCACGATGGCCCAGCCGGCGCCGAAATCAAAGTGATGGGCATCGCCATCCCAACTGCGGGACAGGAGCAGGATAACGAAGGCGAGCATGGGGATGAGCGCCATGACCGCCTTTTTGGCGACGGCATTCATTTCGCTCAATTCCACCGCGCCCATGAACCGGCCGATCAACATGCCGCCCCAGAACAGGGAGACATATTTGCTGGCTTCCACCGTGGCCAGACCGGCCACGCTGGGCTGGCCCAGGAAACTGATGATGGTGCTGCCGATGGAGACTTCGCCGCCGACATACATAAAAATAGCCAGCACGCCAAGCAGGACATGCGGATGTTTCAGCGCGCCCATGCCGGCTTCAATCTTGCCTTCGCCGACATGCGGCAGGCGGATGGCCAGGAAGACCCCGGCGAGCAGGACGAAAACAATGCAAAAGCAAAGGTACGGAACTTTGACGGAGTCGGCACCGCTGACGTTGGCTTTGGCAAAATATTGAAAGATCAGATAGCCGCCAATCAAGGGTCCGATGGTGGTGCCGACGGAATTGAACGCCTGCGCCAGGTTGAGGCGGCTGGAGGCGGTCCGTTCGGGACCTAGGATGGTGACATAGGGATTCGCCGCGATCTGCAACATGGCGAAGCCCAGGCCGACCACAAACAGGCCGCCGAGGAACAGCGGATAAGAAAGCTTGGCGGCGGCCGGCCAGAACAGCGCGCTGCCGGTGGCGGAAATGAGCAGGCCGATGACGACGCCGTTTTTATAGCCGATTTTCGCAATGGGATCACCGGTCGTCGCCGAGATGATAAAATATATCAGCGAGCCGATGAAGTAAGCGCCAAAGAAGGCAAGCTGCACCAGCATGGCGTGGAAATAATCCAGCGTGAACGCGTCCTTGAAGCGGGGAATGAGGATATCGTTGAACACCGTCATGAAGCCCCACATGAAGAACAGCACCGTCATGATGGCAAACGGGCCGCGATACGTCTTGCCGTCCGTTTCGGAGGCGGTTGAGGGGGAACGTGGAGTAGTGGTAATGGTAGCCATTGATGTTTCGGGATTAATTAGGTTTCCGAAGGTGTAACCTATTTGAGCGCAGTGCTCAAGCCAGTAACGCCGGTTTTTGCCGGTAGGTTTTCAAAACCAATTCGCCAAAAATGGTGTTGGCCCAGGCAAACCACGGGCGGGTAAATTTATTCGGATTGTCCTTATGGAAGGCTTCGTGCATGAAACCCTTGCCGGCATGGGTTTTTTGCAGGGTAACCAGGCATTGGCGGATTTCGGCATCGGTGGTGGCGGTGAGGCCCTGCACGATGAGACCCAGCGGCCAGATCATGTCCATGCCCACGTGCGGTCCGCCGGGACCGCTGGCGGCCTTGCCTTCGCAGAAATAGGGATTGGCCGGGGACAGCACGAGCTGGCGGGTGCTCTCATAAACCGAATCATCCGGCGTCACCGCGCCGAGATAGGGCAGCGAGAGCAGGCTGGGAACATTGCCGTCATCAATGCAATAATAGTTGCCGTAGGCGTCCACTTCGTAGGCGTAAACCTTGCCGAGGGTGGCGTGTTGGACGATGGCGTGTTGCGCGAGCGCCGTTTCCACTTCCTCGGCCAGGGCGCGGCATTCGCCGGCGAGGTTCGGGTCGTGCGAAATCTGGTCGAGCATTTCCGCCGCCTGGCGCAGGCTGACGGCGGCGAAGAAATTTGCGGGCACGAGATAGGGAAACACCGTGGCATCGTCGCTGGGACGGAACATGGAACAGATGAGGCCCACGGGATTGGCGGGATTGCCATAACCGCGGCCGGGCACGGTGTCCGTCTGGGTCTCGGTGCGACGTTGAAAATGGTACGGGCCCTTGCCGGTTTTGCGTTGCTGTTCGCGGAAGGTCTGGACGATTTTGGCGATGGCGGCGCGCCAGGCGTCGTCAAAGGGCGCTGTGTCACCGGTGGTTTTCCAGTAACCGTGGGCAAGCCGGATGGTGTAGCACAGCGAGTCCACCTCCCATTTGCGCTCATGCACGCCGGGCTTCATGTCGGTCAAATCGCTCTTCCACTCGCTCACCTTGTTCTCGTCCTTGTAGAAAGCGTTGGCGTAAGGATCCTTGAGAATGCAGCGGGTCTGGCGATTGATGACGCCGGCGATCAGTTGCTGAAGCGGCGCGTCTTCGGTCGTCAACGGCAAATAGGGCCAGACTTGGGCGGAGCTGTCGCGCAGCCACATGGCGTCTATGTCGCCAGTGATGACATAAGTGTCGGGCCGGCCATCAATGACGGAGAAATCCACGGTGGTGTCTAACGTGTTCGGAAAGCAATTGCCGAACATCCAGGCCAGTTCGCGATTGCCGATGGAAGATTGCACCTGCCCGATGACCCGTTCCACGGCGGCGCTGCGGAATTTACGCTTGGCCTCGGGAGTACGGACCACGGGAAAAGCGTCTTCCGCCGCGCGGGCAAGCGGGGAGGATAACAGGAGGCCGGAGGCCACGAGGGCCGAGTTGGCGATAAAATCTCTACGGTTCACGGGTTGTTTAAGGTTGAACGAACCATTCGATTTGGCCGTTGCAGTTGGATTGGTGTATCGGCTGATGGTGCCAGATGCAAGGGAAATGGCATGTGGCATGAAATGGCCACGCAGGGGCGATAGCTGGACGCACCAGCCGAAACATTATTCGGCCGCCGACTGATTCAACACGTTGCTGCGCCCGGGGACGGGCGCGCTCCGGTGCTAAGGTTAATATTGCACGGTCAGTTGGCGCGGGGTGACATCGTTGGGAAAGTGAATCCAGAGCAGGTGGTCTTGCGCGGAGTATTCAAAGGTCGTCAGAGGTTGGCCGGCCAGGGTGATGGTTTTCGGGGGCTTCGGGGATTCCAAGAGCACCACGCCAGGGGTTTCACCGACGCCTGCGACGGTAAAGCTAAGCTGATGTTTCTTTGTCGGGCCGGGCAAGGTGCGGCAGGCGGAGGCGAGCAGTCCGGGATGACCGGTGGCGGCGACATCGAGGTCGATCAAAAACCGGCGGGAGCCGGGCGTGATGGGCAGGTCGGTGACGACGCGCAGTTCGGAATCGAACAAATTGACGAAGTGGCCGTGCAACTGACGCGGGTCGCCGCCAATGGATTCATCGAGGCCGGCGACGATGACGTAGGGTCCGCGCCGGAGCAGCAGATAATTGGTCTCGCGCCATTTGAGGCCGGCCTTTTTGGCCGCGCCGGAAACGGCAGTCACGACGCGTTCCGCACCTTCCGGGCTGGTGGAGAAATCCACCGGCCGTTCACGCAACCAGATTACCC
Source organism: uncultured Verrucomicrobia subdivision 3 bacterium (assembly GCA_903872345.1). Taxonomy (GTDB): domain Bacteria; phylum Verrucomicrobiota; class Verrucomicrobiia; order Limisphaerales; family UBA11358; genus UBA11358. The sequence goes on from CAIQKM010000201.1 coordinate 10,913, forward strand.
CCCCCTTCCCCACCGGGTTGATTTGGTCAGGCGTGACGGATTGGGTCAGGCCGAGTTGCTCAAAGAGCGGTTCGCGCGGGGTGGCATAATGGTTGCCATCGCTGTTCCACCAGTCACGAACCTGCAAGTAAGGATCGGCATCGCGGTCGCAGAATATCAGGATGCCGCCATGTTTCACCCAGTCCGCCAGCGGAGCGTGAACAGCAGGCGTCAGCGGCTTCTGGCCGTCATAGCTCAGGAGCAAAACGCGGAAGCCATCCAGATAATGCGGGATGGTGATGTTTTCCAATTGCACGGGGGTGACGGGCAGACCGTGCTGGACCAGCGGCATGGCGAGGCCGTAAACATTGCCCAGATAAGGATCGCTGGGCGTGGGCTGGCCGCGCTGGAACATGAGCGAATCGCTGACGAGCACGCCAATGCCGGGGGTGCCGCAATCCCAAGAAACGTGCGGCTGCTTTAGGTCATTAAGCGCATTGAACACAGTCTGCAATTCGGCGGCATAGGCCGGCGGGATGGCCTTGCGGTCGGCGCGGCGGGCGGAACGCGGGTAATGGCCGCCAAAGACGCGCTCGGGCCAGGGGGCGACTTCATACTTGGCAATATCGGGCTGAAACAGCGAGGCGGTGAGCGTGGATTCCCAGTTGCGGCGGTAATCGTCCCAATCGTAGTTGGGGTTGTCCTCGATGGGATCATTCAGATACCAGACGGAACGACCGGTGGCGCGGACGAGATTTTGCATGGCGCCATATTCCAGAAAGGCGGTTTCAAACGTCCGGGAATGGACTTCGCCGCGATAGCGGTTGGGCTCGCGGGAAGTGCCGGTCCAAACCTGGGCGATGTAACCATCGCAGCCCTTGAGCAGGGCGAGACTGGATTCGGGGCTGACAATGCACCACTGGGCGTAATTGAGCAGACTGTGCGTGGGCACATAGCAATGCACCTGTCGGCCGGTGCGGTGGTTGTAGTCCTGCACATAATCGAACACCTGCTGCAAGGCGCGGCGGTAAAGAAAATATTTCAGTTTGCCGGTGCGCCAGCGGGCGTCCACCGAACTGTCGGGAGCCTGCCAGTCCTCATGATAATAGGCGCGCCATTCGCGTTTGAAGCCTTCGGAGTAACCGGCGCGATCCCAGAATTCCGGCTCTTCGAGATGAATGGCTTCGGCCCCGGCATCCAGGGCGCGCTGCACGCCGACGCAGAGGAATTTGCCATAGTTGGTGCCGGGGCACATGTAATAGACATCGCCGCCGTGGCCGATCTTATTGCCGTTCCGTTCGGTCTGGGCCTCGTCCTCGTGATTGATGCCATCAAAGCGTCCGTAAAGATAATCCTGGTATTCGCCCCAGGCCACGCCGGTCATGACATGGATGCGATAACCATGGTCGCGCCAGGTGGCAATGCGCGCCGGTAGATTGGTGTCGATGCCATAAACAATGGCGACATCGGAACCGAGATTGCCGTTTGGTGTCCACGGGGCGCTGGTTTGAAAACAAGTGCGTTCGAGCGCCTGGCCGGCAATTACCGGCGACACGGCATTCCCGGCGGGCGACTGGCAATCAAGGGCAGCCACCAAGGCGGCAAGGAGCGTCCACTGGAAGGAAAATTTGGATGAGCGATTCATGGGCGAACGGAATATGAACATGATGTTTTAATAATGGCAATCTTCGACTCTCCCCTGCAAGAGATCAAACTTCTGACTCCGGTTTTAAAAACGCGGTCCGCCCATTCCGCTGAAGAATGGGCGGACCCCACCCCTTGGCTACAAACAAAATTCCCGACAATTGGCAGCCGTCACGGCTGGGCAGCGGCCAGCGGTGACGCCGCATCCGGGGACGGTTTGACCCGCACAAAACCCAGGTCAATGTACTGTCCGCCCGTCGTCTGATGGCAATGGATGGCGACCAGGTTCTTGCCGGTCCGGAGGGCGGCACGACCGCCGGGGGTAAGCGGGAAGACATCGTAAGTACTGATGAAACCGCTGTCTTTCACGGCCAGGACGCCGTTGATGTACACTTCCACATCTTCATCGTGATGCAGCCATACGCTGAGATCGTCATGGTTGCCGGCGGGCAGCTCGATTTCCCGGCGCAACCAGATGTCGTCCGTGGACCAGGTGGTGCCAATAACGGCGCCGGGCGTGCCGGCGGTGCCGAAGCCGCTAAGCCCCTTGGTCCAGGCGGAATCATTGAAATCAGCCGTCATCCAACCGTTCGCCGGCTGGGCGGTGGTGTAATTCCACATGGCGGGATGCCGATCGGCGGCCGGAACGACCACCGTGATTTTCGGAGGTTTCGGCAACGCCGCCCAATCGGCGGCCTTCACCTTGTCGCCCGCCGACCACTTGTTCCAAATGGCACGGTCGGTCAGCATTTTGACAAAAAATCCGCCCACCACGGGCCGGGCATGCATGCCTCCGCTGCCCACCCGGTCCGTCTCGTAAGAGTCGGCAATCGGATCGCGGGTGGTGGTGCTGTTAATATAATCATAGGCTGGCGAAATGATGGCCTCAAAGTCGGCCTGATTATCGGCGAGGGTGGCGCTCCAGATTGACCAGTCGGTCTTGGTCAGGTGGGTGCGGGAATCCAGCGGCACGCCGTAACGCTGCATGACCTTCTTGTAATGTTCCACTTCCATTTTCGCCACGGACGGCGGGAAGACGTTCAGGCCGAGGATCTGGTCCCAGACGAGATTGTACTTCTGGCTCCAGGTGCCGGGCTTGTCGAAGGCGAGGCGAAAGTGATCGCCATCGGCCGCCACGTTCACCCAGTGGGCGGCATCCACCTTGGCGAGCTGGGCATAACGGTCGGCATTGACGGTGTCACCGCGCATTTTGCACAGGTCGCCATAGGCGGCGAGACCGAGAATGGCCTTCACCGAGAGGTTCGCATTGTGGGCCAAATGGCCCATGAAGTCATCGGTGCAAAGCTGTTCTTCCGGATCGAGGCCGTAGTTTTCCAGATACTTCGCCCATTGGGTGAGCTGCGGCCACCAGGTGGTGACAAAGTCGGCATTGCCTTCGGACTGGGCGATGGCGTCGCACAGGATGAGCATGTTGCCGCTTTCTTCGACCGGCATGCCTTCGCCGCCGTCATCCGTACCGCGGGCGATGGGATAGGTGCCGAGGTCATGCGGTGCGTTCGGAAACTTCCAGTGGCTGGACGCGGCGTAGGAGAGGATCGGCACCAATGTGGCCTTGGCCAGACTGGGGCTCAGGAAAACCCAGACGGGGTCCATGGGGAAAAACACGTCCACGGTGGCAATGTCGCCGTTGCTGGTGTTTTCCTTGGTGAAAAACAGGGGCTGCCGGTTGGCATCCGCCGCGAGACCGCAAGCCGCCACGCACTCGCGATAGGCCAGCGCACAAATCTGGGCATAGCGTTCGCCGCCCAGCTTGGTCATGTCCGCCACCAGGTCCTCGTCAAATTTCTCGCACCGCTGGAGCAGCGCGGGATATTCCTTCGCGGCGACCTGCAAGAGTTCCGCCGGCTCCATGCCGTTGCGACGCCAGTAAGGGCGCAGATTGCGGCCGAAATATTTGATCGCATAGATTTCGTCGTAGGCCACGATGACCTGACGTTCCACCGCTTCCGCGCCGACGGAACCGAGATCAAAGGCAAAGGCGAGCACGGGCGAATTATCGCCGGCCGAGCGCGGCATATTCACATCGTCGGCCGCCGGCAGATTGCCGGTCTGGACAAAACTGTCGAGCGCGGTCTGGCTGGCACTGATGGCGGACTGGGACTGCTTGGCGGGAGCGGCCGCATAGACATAGCCCCAGTTAATACGGTGATCATCCCCCGCCGACCCCAAGATGGGCTGCGCCTCGGTGCCGGTCCGGAGAGCGGTCAGCTTGCCGGCCTTGGCCCGCGCCCACGTCACGGGCTCATTGCTTTCATTGACCGTAAGCAGTGAGCTGGTGCTGTCGTAGAGCGATATCTTATGCGCGGCCCCATCCACGGACCGGACATCCCAGGTGAGGTAGCTCAACGGGCGCGAAAAGACGTCCAGATCATGCGGCAGCGCGGCGGTCATGAAGGTAAGGGTGACATGCACCCCGGCGGCTTCAAATTCGTAGATGCTGCGCGTGGGCAATACCTGGAGGGAAACCTGATGAAACGCCGGCACGCCTTTGGGCTCCGCGCCCATCAGCCGGTAACTGTGGCCATCGACCCGGATCAAGCTCGCCAAGGGATGGTCGCGATGGGTCCAGTGGATGGTATTCCGCTCCGTTAAAGTGTCGGTATCCGACCAGACGCTCAAATACGGATCAAACGTCACCAACGGCACGGCCGGCGGACGCAAGGTTACAGCGTGGGCAACATTGGAAGTCACCGCCACGACCAGAAACAAACCCAGGAGATGTTTAAACCGCTCGGACATTATTTTGCTCATGAATATATTGGTTCTTTGAAAATTGCAACTGGCGGCAAGCCGCCGTTATTTATTGTTCCAAGGCGCTTGTGTTGGACAAGGTCCAGTTGGCGGTACCATTGGCGGTGCCGGGCAAATGGGGATCATTGTCGTTGTTCCACTTGGCCCGCCAGTTGTTATCGAGCGGATTGATGGCGTCGTTGCGCTTCGGACTTTCCACATGGCCGTCGGCAAAGAGCAAATCCGTGCGGTAGTTGTGCCGGTTGGTCGGACATTGGTCATGCGTGACCCCATCATTATCCGAGGCATCGCCAATGACCGGATCCAAATTAGCATTGAAGTCAATGGTGGTGGCATCCGAGCGCACATCGCCCAAGGCGATCATATTTGACGGGCTGCGGATGGCGGACTCCTTGACCGGGGTGGTGCCCACGTCCGCTCCCATGCCAAAGGGAGGATTCTGCGTGTTATTCAAGCCCCAGTCATTGTACCCCAGCGAAAAACGGGTGGTATTCAGGATGGCAAAGTTATCCAGCAGGCCGTTCTCCCCCAGCTTGGGCTGGCCCGACGGACCGGCCAGCGTATTATTCAGGGTGATGTCCCAGAAACTCTCCGGCTTGGCGGCAGGACAACTGAAGGCCGCGCGATTGTTGCCCATCAGCGTCAACAGCCGCGTGGGCCAGACATAGATGTTTTTGTTGGGATCATAACAGGCCGGGTACTGCGGAAAATCGCCGACGTACATGACCAGCGCGATGCCGATCTGCCGCATGTTATTGATGCAGGCAATCTGTTTGGCCTTTTGTTTGGCCTTGGTCAGCGCGGGCAGCAGCATGGCCGCCAAAATGGCGATGATGGCGATGACCACCAACAGTTCAATCAAAGTAAAGGCGCGACGACATTTGCCGGCCGGCCGGCGAACCGGAGCGGAACTGTTTTGATTTGGTTTCATTGATTGATGCGAATTAAATTGTTTGAACATATCCAACCCAAAAACCGGATAACCGGGTACGCCCCCGCAGGAACGCTTTGTTTCTAGTGATTGATGCAAAAATACTTCATTCCATCCCGGCCGTCATGTGACATAAACTGGCCACAGTCACCGGCATCTGAAGTTATAAGACAAAACAAGGGCGTCCCCGAAAGGACGCCCTTGGTGATTATACCCGCAGTCCGACTCAGGGCGTCTTGAGGTCGAAGAACGCGGCCGGCTGGGCCGGGTTCACCGGGATGCTGTTGGAGAAGCCGCCGGTGCCGCTAAAGGTGCCCGTGGTGTTGGTGGTCCAAGCCGAGAGCGGCGTCGTGAGGTTGGTCGAGGTGAGCACGGAGTAGGTGCCGCCCGCCGCGCCGCCGGAGCCCGTGAGGATCAGGTTGCCACCCGCGTACGAGACGGGGTTGACCGTGAGGCCGCTGCCGTTCGAGGTGATGGTCAGCACGCCGGTGGCGGGATTGAACGTCCCGCTGCCCGCCGGCAGAATGGTTACCGAGCTGAAGTTGCCCGTGCCGGGATTGGCCGAGTTGAACAACGTGTAGGAGTGACCGACCACCAGCGGAGAGCTGCTGGTATTGGTGACCACCAGCGCGCCATTGTAAGCCACGCTGGTCAGGCCCTGGATCGAGTCGTTGCTGGCCGGCGTGATCTTGATCACGGCGGTGGCGCCGGAGGCGAAGGTGAGGGCGTTGTCGATGTTGAACAGGCCGATGGCTCCGGCACCGGCGGCCAAAGTGCCGCCGGACGCGACATTGACCGGACCGACGAGTGTGCCCGTACCGCTGAGCGTACCGGCGCTGATCGTGGTGGTGTTGGTGTAGGTGCTCACGCCATTCAGATAGAGCGTGCCGGTCCCGAGCTTGGTCAAACCGCCGTCAGCGGCGCCACCCAGCAGGGGCTGATTGATGGCGCTGATGTTGTTGCTGTCCACCTCGATGTTCGCGCCGCCGGACAGCACGTTGATCGCCGCCAGGTTATACATGAAGTTCTGGCCGGAATAGCCGACCGTGGGATGCGCAATCAACTTGCCGCCATTGAAGTTGAAGTTGCCGTAGTAGGTGCCGGAAACACTGTTACCCTGCACCAGGTTCACGGTGAGCGAACCGCCGTTCAGGTTCAGGTTGGCGGTGCAAACTTCGGGCGTGCCATCAAAATGAGTCGCCATAGTCAGTCCGTTGCCGGAAACCACGGTGGCGTTGTTGGCGATGGTCATGGAAGCCGTGACGCCGGTGGCTTTACCCACCCAGAGGTTGTTGGCGTAGAGGTGGGCGTTGTCCTGGATGACGGCGGAGGCGGTGGAGCCCGTACCGGTATCCGTGACATTGAAGTCACCGGTGGTGGTGATGCTGGCGCTGTCTTTGACGAGCACCGAACCAACGCTGTTATTGCCCTGGGCGATGTCGAACCAACCGCTGGAGGAGACGAGCGAACCGGAGTTGGCCACCACCACCGCGCCGGTGGAACTGGTGGCGAGCGCAATGTAGGTGGGATTGCGCACCCAGAACACGGAACTGTCTTTGATGGTAAAGGTCATGGATGAACCATTGCCTTCGGGCAGATTCACCGCGCCGTAGTTGGTCAGCGTGGAGGTACCGTTCAAGGTGAGAAATTGCGAGGAGAGGTTGCCACCCAGGTTGCCGTCCCAACCGATGGAAAGGTTACCCACATTGAGGGCTGAGTTATAGAGACTCACGGTCGAAGTGTTATTAATACCACCGTTGATGCGGCCGATTGCAAACCAACCGTCCACATTCAACAAGGTGTTGGTCAGAATCATGGCGGCGCCAGTAGTGGTCGTGGAACCGACATAGAAGTCATTGACCGTATGATTGGTCTGGTTGCCGGCGGAACCATTCAGGACCAGCGTGCCGTTGTACACCTGCACGCCGGGATTGTGGCCGTTGGCAAACTCATTGTCGCCACTGCCGGTCAGGCTCAACGAGGCCGGGCCGGTCTTGAAGAAGGCGCTGCCGCCACCGGCGATATTCGGCGCCGCCGCGACGTTGCCGCCGAGAGTAAGGTTACCTTCGGTATCAATCGTGGAGTTCGTCGCGTCAATGGTGAAACCGCGATTGGCGGTGACGGTGGCACCGCTATATTGGAAGGTACCGCCATTGAGGACCAGGTTGGTCGGGTTGGATGAGGACGCGCCGAGAGGACTCGGGGAGCCGCCGTTGGCCAGATTGGTCACCGTCAACGTACCGGCATTGATGACCACCGGGCCGGTGAAGGTATTGCCACCGGTGTTCAGGATGGCGACGTTGGTGGTGCCGTTGAGGTTCAAGCCAAGGCTGCCGCCGATTTTGCCGGTGCCGGCGATCGTATAGGGCAGCGTGCTGTTATTGAAGTTGATGGAGGCCGGAGCGACTGACGCGGTCAGATTGACCGTGGTGGTACCGGCGGCATTGTCATCAAAAATGACGGGCTTGCCATCGGTATAGACCGTCAGCCCCAAGGTGGCGAGATCATACCAGTCCTGATTGGTGCCAAAGCTCCAGACGCCGGTGACATTGCCATCCCAGCGGGGAGCGCCGGCGCTGGTCACGACCAAATTCAAGACATTGCCGGACGTGGCCAGAGTGGCCACGACACCGGGAGGCAGACTGGCGAGCACGTAGGTGGGGGAGCCGGTCAGGGTGGCATATTGCATAAGCGGAATGGTGCCGGCCGAAATGACCGCCGCTTTAATATTCACCGAAATGGTGCCATTGGCGGTCAGCGTATTGGCCACATTCAGGGGGGCGCTGGTGGGATTGCCAAAGGAGCCGAGGTCAAAATTGAGCGTGGCACCGGAGGTGACGCCGAGGGAGAGGTTGTTGGCGTTGAAGACGCCACCGGAGGATTGCACGACAATGCCGAAGCCGGTGCCATCCGCAGCCGTAAAGTTGCCCGCGCCGGTGGAGAACGAACCGATGCTGAGCGAACCGCCATTGATCACCGTGTTGCCGGTGTAACTATTGCCGCCGGTGAGGGTCAGCGTGCCGTTGCCGACCTTGGTCAGGCCGCCGCCGCCGCCGTCGGACAGGGCTTGGGGAATCGTGATGTTATAGTTCTGGGAATCGATGGTGACGCCGCCGGCAGCGAGCGAGGCGCTCGTCAGGCCGGCAATGAAGTTGGCGTTATTGGCATTGGCCTGGAGCGTCCCGCCATTCAAGGTCAGGAGGCTGGCCGCACTGCCGGAGGTAGTACTGGCAATGCCGGTGGTCTGGAAGAGGCCGCCATTCAGGTTGAGCACGCCGCTCGCGGAGGTGTTCACGCACATGGTCACGCTGGCGAGGATATCCGTGCCGGAATTGACATTCCAGGTGCCGGCACCGCTTTCACCGAGGTACAGGGTGCTGGCCGTGTTGGTGATGAACCCGCCGTTCTGGTTAACGGTGCCGATGCCGCTGGCACCGATGTCGAAGTGGGCGCCACTGTTATTGACGTTGTCCCGGGTGAGGACAGCGCCGCCGGAAATGTCCAATTCACCGCGACCGCTATTGCGACCGACCGCGAGCCAGTCATGCGCATTCAGCACCGCCGTGCCACTGAGAATGTTGGTGCCGGTTATGGTCGTGGAATTGCCGCTCTGGGGAACGAGATACTGGTTGTAAACATTGATGGTGCCGCCGCTCTGGATAAGCGAACCGACACCGCCGCCGCCGACCAGGAACTGGCCGCCGCCGTGCAGGGTGATGGTACCGCCGGTCATCGTGCCGAACCCCTTGCCGCCGTTACGACCGAAGACAAACCAGTTATTCACCTTGAACGTACCACCGTTCATGATCAGGTAGCCGGTACAGCCGCTGTTGGCCTCGCCAAACCAGGTTTCGTTATTGACGTTGCTGACGGATCCGCTGTTGATGACCAGCGTGCCGGAGCTGACGCCGAAATCGCCGTCGCCGGCGCAAATGCCGGGGTTGCCGTTGAAACCCGAGTTGTACGTGCCGCCATCAATTTCCAAATAACCGTAGCCATGCTCGCCCAAATGCGTCTGGCCGGCGACATTTACCGTGCCGTTGCTCAAGGTGTAATAACCCGCCCCGCCGGTACCGATCCCCAGGCGCAGCCAGTTGCCGTAGCTGGGATAACCGGTGTTGTTGGTGGAACCGGTCTGCAAATAAGAGCCGGAGGCGTTGCCGCCCTGACCGGCCAAAGTATCACCATGGCCCCAAACGGGATCACCGGCTTGGATCAGCACCACGTTGTTGGAACCGCTGTCGTTGGCGGCATTGACGTTGCCGCTGGGAACCGTACCGCCCCAGGAGGCGCCCACGTTGAAGTCACTGGTACCACCACTCCAGAAGGTTTGGCCGAAGGAGGTTGCGGCGGGTACCAGCAAGGCGGCGGCCAGGGACAAACCTGACAGCGCCGGCAGGCGACCGCGTTTTGATAAGGTTGAGTTTTTGGGTGTTTTCATTTGGTTCTTAATGCGTTGGATTAGTTCCCGGTCAAAATGGCTAGAGACAGAAGCGGCCAGCTATGGCGCAATTCGACGAGTGGAACATGTTAGAACTATAAATTAACCGGCGGCCATGTCATGTGGCATGAAATGGCCACAGGCGATTTTGAGCCTTTGTTACAAGGGGTTTTCAACCCGTTGACATTTGACCGGAGGTCTTAACGGAGGGAAAAAGCGAGGCAGCCGACGATGGCCGACGCCGTCGGGAAAAACAGCGGTGGCCGCATTTTCGAATCCGGCGACCTGGTTCGGCTACGGCAGGTTTTTTTGCACCGGTTCGGATTGGGGGATGATGATGCCCACATCAATCCCCTGCCCGCCCGTGGTCTGATGACAATGGACGGCGATGGTGTTGGCCCCCGGCCGCAGGGCGGCGAGCGCCTCCGGGGCAACGGGAAAATCATCATAATCGGTAATGTATCCGGGCTTTCTCAGCGCCAGCACGCCGTTGAAATAAATTTCCACATCTTCATCATGAAACACCTGAAGCTTGAGGCCGGCCAGATCGTCGGGGGCCACGGTGAATTCCCGGCGCAGCCAGATGTCGTCGTTGTCCCAAGTGGTATTCAGGTAGATACCGGGCGTGCCGGTGTTGCCAAAGCCGCCCAGCCCGGTCTTCCAATCGGCGGGACTGAAGTCGGCCTGATACCAGTTCGCGGCCGGTTGGTTGGTGGTAAACCGCCAGCTCGTGCGGCCGAACAGGGCGTCCGCCAGAATAATTTTACGGGGCGGCAAAAAGGAACTGCCACGGTTGGCCGAAAACAAAACAATCGGGGCGATTTTGATGGCGGCGCGATCATAGGTTTGCAGGCCGTTGCATTCGGTTTCCACATCGGCGGTTTGGGTGTAAATGGCGGCGCTCAGCCCGCTGAAGGAATGCAAGCGCCAGACATGCTTGAGGGCCCGGACATATTGGTCGGCCAGATCGCTCTGGTTGGTCAACATCACGTAGCCCCAACTGTTGGTGGACCAGCAATGTTCCGGGACGGTCAGGCCGAAGCCGCCAAATTCGCCCAAGACCGAGGCCCGGTGCGGGTCGGGTGCCGGTGCGTCCGGGCCGGGGTAGTTGTGCCGGTCGGTGAGATCGCCCACGCGCATGTCGGTCCAGCCGCTGGCATCGTCCACGAGACGGGAGGGGTCCTGCTCCTTCAGCCAGTGGGTGAGCTGTTCGGTATCGTACTGTCCCCAGCTTTCATTGAACAAAACCCAGACGATGATGGCGGGGTGATTCTCCAACCCGTCCACCATGCGGAGAAGTTCGTTCTCAAAATTGCGCTGGCCATCCACGGTGGAGTTGTTGCCGCTGGGCATATCCTGCCAGACCAACATGCCCAATTTATCGCACCAATAATACCAGCGTTCCGGTTCCACTTTCACATGCTTGCGGATGAGGTTAAACCCGTTTTGCTTTAGAAACTCGATATCCGACCGGAGCGCCTGGTCGGTGGGGGCGGTGTAGAGTCCGTCGGGCCAGTACCCCTGATCCAAAATGCCGATCTCAAAGTCAGGCCGGCCGTTCAAGGCCATGCGGGTGACACCCTGGTCATCCTTCTGCAGGGTGATCTTGCGCATGCCAAAATAACTGGTGACGACATCATTTGTTTTATCGCCATCCAGCAGGGTGACTTTCAAATCGTAGAGGAACGGATCATCGGGCGACCACAGGCGCGGGTTGGCGAGGTTCATGACCAGACTGGCATTGGCCGGGCCGGTGACACTGCCAACCTCTTTGCCATCCGCGAGCGCCACGGCCTTGACCCGGAGGGTGTCGGCAAAATTATCGGCGGCAACGGAAAGGCGGAGCACGCGGGCATCCACATCGGGTGTAATTTTTAAACGGTCGATGCAAACCTCCGGCACCGGCTCCAGCCAGACGGTCTGCCAGATGCCGGAACTGGCCGAATAAAAAATCCCTTCCGGCTTGCGCGACTGTTTGCCCCGGGGCTGGTCGCCTTCGGTCGGGTCGGTCACGCACAGGGATAGCTCTTCGGAATTGGTCCAATGGAGGGCATCGGTGATATCAAAGGCAAACGCATCATAACCGCCCTGATGCCGGCCCATGGCATGGCCATTGACGGCAACCTCGCAACGCCAGTCCACCGCGCCAAAGTGGACGCGCACCCGTTTGCCGCGCCAGTCCTCCGGTATGGAGAAATTCCGGTGATACCAGAGTTTGCTATGTTCGTCAAAATTGGTCATGACCCCGGACAAGGCCGATTCCACGGGAAAGGGAACCAGAATTTTACCGGTAAAGGCGGGGGCAAGGTTGTTGGTATCCGGTGTGATGGCGTAATCCCAGAGACCATTCAGACTCAGCCAGTCGGCCCGGACCAGTTGCGGGCGGGGATATTCCGGCAGCGGGTTCGCGGGGCCAACGTCAGCCGCCCAGCGCGTCACCAGCGGCGCCTTGCCGAGTTGCCAGGCAGGTTGCCCGGCTTGGGCGGAGCCGCCAAAAAACAGCAGCAAAACGAGCCCGCCGAGCCCGCACCGACAAACGGCGCGCCATGCCAATGCCATCGAAACATTCATTTTCTCAAAAATTTTGCCACGGCCTCGGTGCGCGAACAGACGTGCAGTTTTTCGTAAATGCGGCGGATGTAATTCCGCACGGTGTGAATGCTGATGCCAAGCTGGTCGGCGATCTGCTTGTAGGCCAGCCCGGCGGCGAGACCATCGAGCACCCCGCGCTCGCGTTCGGAAAGATGCGCCGATTCGTCCACGGTGGCGGGCGCGGCTTTGAAGGACTGGACAACTTTGCGGGCGATGGAGGCGGACATGGGCGAACCCCCCGCCTGAACCTCTTCGATGGCTTCCAACAATTTTTTGGGGGAAAGGCGTTTCAGCAGGTAACCGCTGGCCCCGGCGCTGAGGGCCCGAAAAATCTGTTCGGTATCCTCAAACACGGTGAGCATCAGCACCTGGGCCTTGGGCATGAGCACGGTCAGCCGGCGGACGCATTCGATGCCATCCATTTCGCCCAGATTGATGTCCATCAGAATCACGTCGGGCTGGTCTGCCGGCAGATGTTTCAGGGCTTCTTCGGCACTGGCGTAGGCGCTCAGGCAGCGGATGTTGCCCGCCGCCGCGAGATAGCCGCCGATATGTTCGCGCAAATCCGCCTCGTCATCCACAATGGAAACGGTGATGGTCTTTTTCATGATTTTTTGGCCGCTTTCGGATTCAGGCGGATCTGCATGGTCACTTCGGTCCCCTGCCCCGCATCACTGGCTATCCGGAATTCCCCGCCGATGTCCAGCAGACGCTGCCGCATGTTGTTCAGGCCGTTGCCGCCTCCGCCCCGCCGCACGGGGATGTTTTCCGGGTTGGCCGTCAGCGCGAATCCCCGGCCATTGTCCGCAATTTTGATTTCAAATTCGAGCGCAGATAAATTCATCTCAATTTTCACCTTCGTCGCTCCGGAATGTTTCAGCACGTTGTTCAACACCTCTTCAAAGGTGAGAAACAGGTTGTGCCGCAGTTCGGAGGACAGCGGATAGGCGGGGATTTCCTGCGAGAGTTTCAGTTCGCATTCGACACTGGTGTTCTGAAAATATTCCGAGGCGTAGTGGCTCAGGTAGGCGACCACGTTTTCGAGCGTGTCATTGCGCGGGTTCACCACCCATACGATCTCATCCATGGTTTGCAGCAATTCGCGGGACGTTTGGGCGATGGACTGGATCTTGTCCGCGAGCGGGCCGGTGGCGGCGGCATCCACCTGGGCGTGTTCGCTGAGGAAGGAGATTTTCGTGAGCTTGGAGCCCATTTCATCATGCATGTCGCGGGCAATGCGCATGCGTTCGCGTTCAAGCGACTGCTGCTGTTCCAGCCGGGCCAGGGTCAGCCGGAGCCGCCGGTGGGAGACCAGGCGGACAATGCCGGTCACCAGCAGGATCGCCGCCACCACGAACAGAAAGATCGCCCACCGCTGCAGATAGAATGGCGTCGGCACCACAAAGGAAAAGGTATCGGCCGCCTCCTGCCAAACGCCGCTGGCGTTGCGGGCGGCCACGTGAAACCGGTAGCGCCCGTAATACAGCCGGCCGTAGCGCACGAAATGCGCCCCGGCATCGTCCACCCAGTCGGCATCAAACCCCTCCAGCTTGTGCCGAAAGCGGAGTTCGCCGGGGGACGCGAAATTCGGGGCGGTGAAATCAATTTCCAGCGAACGCAGATCCACCGGGGCCAGAAGCGGCTGGTCATTGGTGATGGCGGATGACCAGAGTCCGCCCCGCAGCAGGGAAAAGGCCGACTGGCCGTTGAACGCCGCGCTCTCCAGATAAACCGGCACCCGGCCGGGTTCGACATCAAACTGGTGCGTATTTACATTCATGACCCCTTCGGAAGTGGCGAACCAAAGTTCGCCGCCGGGGGCGAGCAAGGCCCGGGTGCCGCCGGAAATGGTGGCGGATTCCGGCAGGGTTTTCGCCGGAGACATGAGCTCGCATTTGAGCGGCAAATCCGGGTGGTCCAGCGACTGACGGACATCGGCGCGATTCATCCGGTAGATGCCCGCGCCGGTGGCCAGCCAGAGATTTTTCGCCTGATCCAGCACCACGGCAGCGACGTGATTGGCCGGGAGTCCATTGTTGGTGGTCCACACGGACATCGCCCCGTTAAACCAGCACGCCAGGCCGCCGCCCGCCGTGCCGATCCACAAACCGCGCTCGCCCTCCTGCAAGGCCAAAACCGGACAACCGGTCAGGTTCGTGGCCCCGGGAACGGCCAGGATGCGTTCGTTTTTCTCACGCAAAATATCACCGGCCCGGGTGCCCAGCCAAAGCCCGCCGGACGGGGCCGCGAGCATGGCCGTGACCGGGGCTTCCGGCAGTCCCTCCGACGCATCCAACCGGACCGGATGCGAACCGCCAAAACGATGCAAGGTGCCGGCGCCCGTGCTGGCCCAGACATCCCCGGCGGCATCCGTGCAAACCGAAAGCACATTGTCATCGGCCAACCCGTTGGCCGTGGTAAAATGAATTTCCCGGCCGGCCTTCAGACCGTACAACCCGTCCCCCAGGGTGCCGGACCAGACCGCGCCGTTCCCGGCCACGCAGATGGACGAAACGAAATTCTGCATTTTCACCCCGTCGTTGCCGCCCACGCGTTCAAACCGGCCGCTTTCGCCCTCGTACAGCCCGCCATGCTGGAGGCCGACGTAAATGCGGCCGGTGGCGTCCAGGGCAAGGGCGGTGGAAGAACTGTTGGGCAGGCCCTGACCGGCGCGCAGGATATGCATGGAGTGCGGCCGCAATTGCACCAGGCCGCCGCCGGACGTTCCCAGCCACAGGTTGCCTTCGCGATCCTCGCACAGGGCGCGGACGTCATAAGGCCAGCGGTTTTCATCCAACACCACCGGCTGAAACCGGTTGTCTTCAAAACAAAACAAACCGCGGCCGCTGGTGCCGATCCAGATGCGGCCATCCCGGCCTTCGCAAAGGCTCCAGATGCGCAAGGACTCCGACTCGGAACTGCGAAAGTAATTGAAGCGTTTGCCCTCGGCCAGATTGATGAGGTACGTGTCGCCGAAAGCCCAGAGATTCCCGCGCCGGTCCTCGTAGGTGCCGAGATATTCAGGGCTGCGACCCTGGCTGTCCGTCTGAAAAACGTAAGGGGTGATCTTGCCGTCGATATAGCGGCTCATACCGGTGCGCGTCGTAATCCAAATGGTGCCGGAACGGGCAATGTTCAATCCCGTGATGGATTCATCCGTGAGACCGTCCCGCATGGTGTACGATTTAAACTGCCGGCCGGTCCAGAGATTCAGCCCGGCTTTGCCGCCAATCCAGACCTGGCCTTGGTTATCCGCCACCAAGCTGGTGACATTGTCGGCTAACAGTCCGGCCGCCGTGGTAAAATGCGTCACCCGGCCGCCGGCCAACTGAAACAAACCATCCTGTTGCGAACCAATCCAGAGATGCCCTGCGCTATCCTCGCACAAGGCGGTGATGCGCACCGGAGCGTTGGTGGCGGCGGACTTCAGCGAAACCTCGGTGAATTTGACGCCATCAAACCGAACCAGCCCCGCCGCCGTGCCGGCCCATAGAAAACCATCCCGCGTCTGAATAATGGCCGTGACGGAATCGGAAGGCAGGCTGTCAACCCCATGCCAGACGCGAATGGCCCCCGCGCTTTCCGCGAGATCAAAATCCGAGCCGGCGGCGCCCGGGAGGCCGGATAATAAACCGGTCCAGGCGACCACGAATAAAATGAAAAGCTTTCGCGTCAAGGCTTGCTTCAGCTTAACCCACAAAACCGGGGCGTAAAGTGATGATTGCGTTTCGTCGTAACCGGCCGGCATTTTTCCGAAAGATTTAAGGCGAGGAGAGCCGGTAAAAACGGGACGCGGCGGTTACCGGCAACAAGACCGCATATTGCCCGGTGTTGGTGGCCGCCACATTTGTGGCCGGCAGCCAACTGACCGGCGGATTTAAATTGGTAGCGACATACAGAGACCAGCCATTCGCCCACAGCGGCCAGCTCAGGGTCAGGGCACCGCCGCCCGCCGAAGCGAGTGCCAATACCGGTTTCGGCAGATACACGGCCACCGCCACCGAACTGGCGCTGACATTGCAACCGTTCACAGCCGTGACCTCATAATAACGGGTCTGCCCATTTACAGCGGTGGCATCGGTGTAACTGTTCGTGAGCACCCCGCTGACCAGCGGCAGATATGGACCGGCGGCATTGGTGGCGGCGCTCACGATATAACCGGCCGCGCCCGAAGCGCCCGACCAGCTCAACAGGATCTGCCGGCTGCCCGGCACGCCGGTTAAACCGGCGGGCGCGGCCAGCGCGGCGCTGACCAAGGCCAGATTGTATTTGCAAGCCAGACTATTTTCCTCACCCGTACGGCTTACATCCGGCAAGGCCGAGCCGAAGATTTTCACTTCCGCCAGATCGCCATTCAGGGCGCCGCCACCGCTAGGCACAATGCCCATGGCCAGAGTGGCCGGGGCCGTCAAAGAGTTGGTATTGCCGTTACCAGTCGCGACCAGGACACCATCCACGTACAAGGCCAGGGCACCGATACTTTTCGTTCGCACGAAGGTGACAACATGTGCGTTGCCATCGTTGAAGCCGCCACCAGAAATGATGGAGGTGTCTGGATTACCGGTGCCGGCGATCACCTGGCCGTTGCCGTTGATGCCGGTGCCAAAATCATTTTGGGCGTTTGGCTGGTCCCCGTTCACCAGGGCCGCCCCCCCAAAAAAGGTGGTGGCCGTGCCCTGATTGGTCTGGCTGCAACGGAAGACAATCATCAGGGTGAAATCATTCGACACGGGCCGGTTGAAAGACAGGTAAGTGCCGTTCGTGGAATTGAAACGCACCACCGGCAGGCCGTTGATGCCGTTGGTGATGAAGGCGGGCTGCTTGCCGCCGGCGCCCTGCGTGGCCGAATATCCATTGCCGGCGGCATCGCCCCATGCCGACACGGTCGCGCCATTGGCCAGCCCGGTGATGGTATTCGCCTTAAACCACGCCGCCGGCACCGGGGCGGCGGGAACCGCGCTCACTTCCGCCGAATTGGTGCTCTCCCCCAGCGGCGTCACCACGGTGACCACGTAAAAATAGTTGGTGCCATTCACCACGGTAGCGTCGGTGAAATTGGTGGCGGCAGTGCTCGCCAGCGTGACATAGGGGCCGCCGCTCACGGAGGCGCGCTTGACCTTGAAATTCGTTGCCGCCGGATAATTAGACCATTTGAGCTGCACGGCAGCGTTCCCCGCCGTCGCGGTCACGCCGGTCGGCGGCGGCGGCACGGGAATGCCCCATTTCTGCACCAGCCCACTTTCGAGGCTCACCCGGTCATTGTCCGAAAGGGCGGAATTGAATATTTTAACTTCGCCGATGTCGCCGTTAAGAAAATTGATGATGGTCTGCAGCGCCCCCAGGACGAGCTGATTGGGAGCCGTCAGCGAACTGGTGCTGCCCGTGGTGGTACCTGCCAGACTGCCGTCCATGTACAGGTCAACCTCCCCGGTGGCCTCGGTGCGTTTGAACGTCATGAGATGAGCCTTGCCATCGGCATATCCGGCCCCGGACAGCGCCGCCACATCGGGATTGCCCGTGCCGGCGCAGACCTGCCCGTTGGTAAACAGGCAGGAGCCAAAATCGGTGGTCACGCCGGAAACCTCGCCGTTCACCAGTCCGGCACCCTGATAATACAGCGTGCCGGAACCGAAACCCTGGGTGCTGCGAAACACGCAGAAAATCGTAAAGTCATCCTGCACCGGCCGGGGAAAGGCCAGGTAGTTGGAACTGGCGGCATTGAATCGCACCACGGGCAAATGATTCAAAGCATTGGTCACATACGCGGGCTGCTGCGCAGCGTTGACTTGCGTGGCGTTAAAACCATTGCCGCTAAGATCGGTCCAGCTCGAAACCGCCGCTCCGTTGGCCAGGCCGGCAATGCGGTCGGCGGCAAACCAGGTGATCACGGACGCCGCCAGCGACGGGGCGGCGCTGACTTCCGCCGAGTTGGTCCCCTCCCCCAAGGCGTTCACGGCGGTCACCACATAATACCACGTGTTGCCGTTGGTGGCGGTGGCATCGGTGTACCCCGGATTATAGACGCTGCCCACGGTCACGTACGGGCCGCCGCTTTGCGCCGCCCGTTTTACATCATAGCCGGTCAGGCCGGAACCGCCGGCCCAATTTAAAATCACCTGATTGTTGCCCGCGCTGGCGGTCACATTCGTCGGGGCCGACGCAACAGCCGCGCCGTTCCAAAACAGCGCCTGCACTTCGTTGCTGCCCAGGGCGCGATTATAAATGCGGACATCATCCAGGCTGCCATTAAAGAAATTCGTGCCCGTGCGGAGAGCGGCAAAGCGCAAGGCGGACGCCGCTGTCAGGGCATTGGTGCCACCCGTGCCGGTGGCCGACAACAGGCCATCCACATAGACCGCCAGCGCCCCGGTGCTTTGCTGGCGGGTGGCCACGCATTGATGCCAGACGCCATCATTGATCGCCGTGGCCGAAGTAACCGTGGTATCCGGATTGCCGGTGCCAAAGGCAAATTGTCCCCCCGACAGCGCGGTGCCGAAGTCATTGCCACCGGCGGCCACAAAGCCATCCACCAATCCCCGGCCCTGCCACCATTGACCGCTGCCGCCAGACTGCGTGGTCCGCACCCAGAAAGAAATCGAGAAATCATTGCCGATGGGATTGGCGATTTGCACGAAATTGTTCGTGCCATTGAAATTCAGGCAGCCATGGATCTTGCCATTGGCGGACCACGTTGCGCCGGCCACGATGCCGTTGTTGCCATTGCCGGTGGCGTCACTGGCCACGGTTCCATTGGTTTCATCGAGCATCCAATAACCAAGGTAATCCGTGGGGACGACGAGCGAATTCAGCACCAATACTTCTTTGGAAATCCCCACATCAATGTCCTGTCCGCCGGTCGTGTTCAGGCAATGCACGGCAATGACATTCGTGCCGTTGGCAATGAGCGCGTTCTGCCCCGCCGCATTCATGGACAGGATGCCATACGAGGTGATGTAACCGGTGGCGGATCCCGCCAGCACCCCGTTGATATAAATCTGGCAGTCCTCGTCGTGAAACAGATTGAAGACCAGCTCGGCCCGGTCCTGCGGGGTCAGGGAACCAATGGTAAACGTCTGGCGGATCCAAATGTTGGACGAACTCCAAGTGGTGCCCACCACTGCGCCGGGCGTGCTGGTGGTTCCGAAACCCGCCGGTCCGGTGCTCCAGGCCGAGGCGTCGAAATTGAAGGCGTACCAATTGGTTGCGGGCGTGTTGGTGGTATAACTCCAGTTCCGGGCCTGCGTCTGCGAGGTGGGCAGCACCGTGTTGAGATAAATCTGCGAGGCAATCACTTTGCGGTTGGAGGCGTAGATCTTGCTGAGGGATGGCTTCAGCACGCGGTCATAGGTCATCAACCCGTTGCATTCGTTTTCCACGTCGGTGATCTGCGTGTAAACCGCCGCGTTCAGAGCCGTGGTGGACTTGTAGTAAACCAGATCGTCGGAAAAGGTGTCATAGATGGTGGCGATATCATTCGTGGTATTTGCCCCCACGTAATTGCCGCCGGCGAGCGCCGGATTCCACAGATGACCCGCCATTTGAAAACCAATGCCGCCGTATTCGCCATCGGCGGGGGCCTGCGTGGTGCTGGTGGGATCGCCCGGTGCCGGATAGCTGTGATTGTCCAACACGTCACCCGCCCCAAAATAAGCGCCGCCGCTGGCCTCGTTCACCAGCCGGTATGGATCAAGCGATTTGACCAGCGACACGAGGTACGGCGTGTTCGTCTGGCCGGTGTCGGTCTGCCCCTGCCCTTCGTTGAACGTGTCCCACATGATGATGCACGGACTGTTCCAGTGATTGGTGACCAGGGCCGACAATTCGGTGATGAACTGCAAGGCGTTGATGGGTTGCGGACTGCCGGTGTAGGAATTGCCACTCGGCATATCCTGCCATACCAGCAGGCCCAGATGGTCCGCCCAATAATACCAGCGTTGCCGCTCCACCTTGATGTGCTTGCGCACCATGTTGAAACCGAGCGCCTTTTCCATCTGCAAATCATAGGCCTGCGCGGCATCGGTCGGCGCGGTGTAAAGGCCATCCGGCCAGAACCCCTGGTCGAGTGGCCCCATTTCAAAATAGGCCTGATTGTTCAGGAACATTTCGGGTGTGCCGTTGACGACATTGATGGAGATTTTTCTCATGCCAAAGTAACTCGCCACGCTATCGTTGGTGACGCCATTGTGAATCACTGACACTTGCAGATCGTAGAGAAACGGATTGTCCGGGGACCATAGATTCGCGTGGGCCACTGGCAGATCCAATTCGGTCTGCGGATTGCCGGTCATGCTGGTCACGACCACACCGTTGGACAGCACCGTGGCGGAAACGGTCACACCGTTCGTTGCCAAGGTGTTTACCGTGAGGCGCAGCCGGGCATTGTCCACATCGGGAATGATCTGCAAACCGCTGACGCCCGAGGGATCCACCGGCTCCAGCCAAACGGGCTGCCAGATGCCGGAGGACGAGGTGTACATGATGCCGCCCGGATAAAGGGTCTGCTTGCCGCGCGGCTCGCCGCTGGCATCTTCCGGACTGTACACCTGGACGATGAGTTCATTCATTCCGCCATTCAGATACGGCGTAATATCGTAGCTGAACGGATCGTAGCCGCCCTTGTGCACGCCCAGGCTCTGGCCATTTACATAGACAGTGGACTGCCAGTCCACGGCATCGAGATGCAGGATGATCCGCTGCCCGTTCCAGTTGGTTGGCACCGTGAAGGTCCGCCGGTACCAGGAAAATTCCGAATATTTCATTACTCCGGAAATGGCGGATTCCATTGGATAGGGAACCAGAATTTGATTGGTCAGATTCTGGCCGGCGGGGACGGCATCATTGGTGGCGCCCGGCTGGAATTGCCAGATGCCGTTCAAATTAAGCCAATTGGTACGAACCAGTTGCGGGCGCGGATATTCGGGCAGCGGCGCATTGGTGTTCACTTGCGCGGCCCATTGGGTCATCAGTGGCGCCTGCTTTATCTGCCAGGCTTGCACCTGAACCGCTGCCAGGCCAAGGAGAATGCACAGGCCGGCCCGGCGGAAGGAAGGCAGCGCCAGCCACCGTCGTGGGAGAAAGATTGAGAGCATGATATTTTGTTCGAGTGAAAAAGAGTTGAACTGGAATTGGGCGCAGAAGATGGATATGTTTTCGAAAAGGAAACCGCGCGGCTAAATTACGGTGACTTGGCGATATACGGGGTTCATGGTGGAATTTTCGCAGAAAAACCCCGACGGGCAACGTGGCATGAAATGGCCACATGCTAGGCGCGCGCGTTTCCGACACAATGACCACACTCCAAATATGAAAACGATTTTTTCCGTGCCTCCGATCTTTTATTCCCTGTCCCTCATTTCCAGCCTGGCGCTGGGACTGGCCGGCGCCAACGCCGTCGCCAAACCCGCCGTGGATTACGTAAACCCCATGATCGGCACAGACGCGCATGGCCATGTTTATCCCGGTGCTACGGTCCCCTTCGGCATGGTGCAGCTCTCGCCGGATACACGGGATAACACGTGGGATGGCTCGTCCGGTTACCATTATTCCGACACCAGCATCCTTGGCTTTTCGCACAATCATCTCACGGGCACCGGCTGTCCGGATCTGGGCAATATTATGCTCATGCCCACCACGGGCGAACTGAAGCTCACGCCCGGTGGCAAGCCCGGCGACGGCTATCGCGCCCGGTTTTCGCACGACCAGGAAACCAGCCGTCCCGGTTACTACGAGGTTTATCTGCCGGATTATCAAGTAAAGGTGGAACTCACCGCCACCGCCCGCGCCGGGTTGCATCGCTATACTTTCCCCGGCTCCAGCGCCAGCCACGTGGTGTTGGATTTGCAGCACGGCATCGGCAACAACGTGCTGGAAGCGCAACTCAAGCTGGAAGACGACCACACCGCAAGCGGCTACCGCCGGAGCGAAGGCTGGGGCGGCGCAAAAGTTTATTATTTCGTGATGGAATTCTCCCGGCCCTTTGATTCAGCGGGCGTCGCCCAGGGCGACCGCGATGTGGCCGGTCGTGAGACGACGGGCAAGGAAACGAAGGGACATTTTGATTTCAAGACGAGCGCCGGCGAACAGATCCTTGTTCGTGTGGGTATTTCCACGGTAAGCGTCGAGGGTGCCCGTAACAATCTGCACACGGAAATTCCGGGCTGGAATTTTGATGCCGTAGCCAAAGCCGCCAGCCAGCAATGGGAAAAGGCGCTGGGCGTGTTCGCCATCGAATCACCGGACAACAACTTCAAGCAGACGTTCTACACTTCGTTGTACCATGCCGAAATGGCCCCCACCCTGCTGAGCGACGTGGACGGGCAGTTTCGCGGGCCGGATGAAAAAGTTCATCAGACGAAAGGTTATGACTATTACACGGCCATGTCGCTGTGGGACACGTTTCGCGCGGAAAACCCGTTGCTGACGCTTGTCCAGCCGGCTCGGGTGCATGACTTCATCAACACCATGCTCGATCACTTTAAGATATTTGGCCACCAGACACTGCCCGTCTGGCCCGAAGGCGGCAAGGAAACCTGGTGCATGATCGGCAACCACGCCATCCCGGTGATTGCCGAAGCTTACCTCAAGGGCTTTCATGACTTTGACGTGAACGAAGCGCTCGCCGACATGATCGCCACCACCAGCCTGGATCGTGAGCAGCTCAACGACTATCGCGACCGCGGCTTCATTCCCACCGGCGACCATGTGCAGAGCGTTTCCAAGGTGCTGGAATATGCGTACGACGACGCCTGCATCGGCCGGCTCGCGAAAGCGCTTGGCCAGAACGAGGTGGCGGAAAAATATGCCAAACGTTCGCAGAATTGGGAAAACGTGTTCGACCCGTCCACCGGCTTCATGCGCGGCAAAAACACGGACGGCAGTTGGGTGACGCCGTTCGGCCCCAAGGAAATCAACAGCATCAACTTCAACGAATACACCGAGGCCAACGCGTGGCAGTACAATTTCTTTGTGCTGCACAACATGCCCGCCTTGATCGGCAAACTGGGGGGTGACGACAAATTCACCGCGCGGCTGGATGAAATGTTCGACACCACCGAAACCATTCCGAACCTCGCCATGATTCCCGACGTGACGGGCGTGATCGGCATGTATGCCCATGGCAACGAACCGGTGCATCATGTCGCGTATCTGTACAACTACGCCGGGCAGCCGTGGAAAACCCAGACGCGGGTGCGTCAGGTGGCCAACACGCTCTACACCAACACGCCCGCCGGCATTTGCGGCAATGACGATTGCGGCCAGATGTCCGCCTGGTATGTCTTCACGGCGCTGGGCTTCTACCCGGTGGATCCCGCCAGCGGCAATTATGCCCTGGGCAGTCCGCTGGTGGACAAGGCCACGCTGAAGCTTGATTCGAAGTTTGCCAAGGGCCGTTCCTTCACCGTCATTGCCAAAAACAATTCATCGCAAAACCCGTACATCCAGTCCGCCACCCTGAATGGCAAGGCGCTCACGCGGAGCTGGATTTCACACACGGAAATCACGGACGGCGGCACGCTGGTGCTGACCATGGGACCGCAGCCGAATCATGATTTCGGCTCCGCTCCGGCGGATCGGCCGCCGACCCCGTAAGCATCAACCGGCCGGGATAAGCCGAGGGGCTTGATCCCGGCGTTACTTTTTCCAGCGACCAGCCTATCCTTTTGGCCGCCAATCTCATGGAATGGTCAGCGTGGCCATTTCATGCCACAGGACTTGGCCGGGCCGATATGCGACTATTTACAATCGCCACCCGCTGTAACCGCATGAATGACTGGTTTGAAAAAACTGAATATCCGTTCCGTCGCCGCGAACCGGTTTCCCGCATGAACCTTGCCGGGCAGCTGGTTCGTATTTTGGTTGCCTGTGTGGTGTTGCTGGGGAGACATTCCGTCTTGGCTTTTTCCAGCACGGATGCCAACACTGTTTTCAGCGCCTACAATTCCGCCTTTTACAGCCAGAACGGCACAAACGGTTTTTTCAAGAACGGGCAGACCGACGGCAGTGAGGCTTATTTTTGGGGACAGGCCGAAACCATTGAATGTGTGATCGACACCTACGAATGGACCACGAATGCGACCGCCAAAAGCATGATCACCAATCTGCTGAACGGTTTCCTGCAAAACAATGGTTCGAGCTGGACCTGGGATATTTACAACGACGACATCATGTGGGCGGTCATGGCCTTTGCCCGGGGCGGGCAGGATACGGGCATGACCAATTACTGCAACATTGCCAAAGCGAATTTTGACGCGTGTTACGCCCGGGCTTGGGACACCGCTCTTGGCGGCGGCCTGTATTGGACCAGCGCCGACCAGTCCAAAAACGCCTGTGTGAACGGCCCCGGCGCGATTGCCGCGTATCTGCTCTACAAGATTTACAACGACACCAACTATTGGAACAAGGCCACGAACGTTTACTATTGGGAACGTTCGGTTTTATTCAATGCCAGCACCGGGTCCATTGACGACAACATCGGGACGAATGGCGTGATCAGCACCTGGGCGAGCACTTATAATCAGGGCACGTTTCTGGGCGCGGCCAATTTCGTCGGCCAGACCAATGATGCCACACTGGCCGCGCGCTACACCCTGCTGAACATGACCGGTGCCGGCGTGCTGCCCCAGTATGGCATTGCGGGAAACAACTCCGGTTTCAACGCCATTTTTCTGCGCTGGATGAACCGGTTCATCCGCGATCGCAATTTGAAGGGCATCTATGGATCGTGGTTGCAAACCAATGCGATTGCCGCCTGGAACGGCCGCCGCACCGACAATCTCTCCTGGTGCCAGTGGCCGCAAACCACCCCGGCGGGTACCAACTTTTATTCCTGGGATTGCATCTCCTCGTTTGAAGCGTTACAGGCGGCGGATCCGACGCAAACCGACCCGGCGCTCGCGGTTCCCACGGACAACATTGATTACTGGCCGCTGGATGCCACCAGCGGCACCAGCGCCGCCGACCTCTCCGGCAATGGCAACAACGGCACCGTCAGCAACGCCACTTGGAATACCAGCGGCCGGGTGAAGGGCTGCCTGAATTTCAACGGCACGAACAGCTTCGTTCAGATCACCAATACCGTCGCCAATGACTTCACCATCGCTTTCTGGGTCAAAACCACCCAGACCGGTGGCAGCCCGCAATGGTTCAATGGTGCCGGCTTGGTGGATGGCGATTCGCCCGGGCCGGGAAATGATTTCGGCACCGCCCTGGTTGCCGGTAAATTCGCCATTGGCATTGGCAATCCGGACATGACCTTTTCCTCAACCTCGGCGATCAATGACGGGGTCTGGCATCATTGCGCGGCCACCCGGCAGCAATCCAGCGGCATGGTGAATATTTACGTGGACGGTCATCTGCAAACCACCGGCTACGCCGGCCGGAATACGCTGAATGCCTCCGCGCGACTGCTGTTCGGCGCGATTGCCTCGGGCGGCGGTTATTTTAATGGCAGCCTAGATGAAGTTCGGATGTTCAGCCGCACCCTCGGCAGCAACGAGGTTTCCGCCCTGTACAGCAATCTCATTTCCGCCCCGGTGGGCGCGCCGGCCAATGTTTCCGCCACCGCCGGCAACAATCAGGTGCAACTGAGCTGGCCCAAAGCCCCGCTCGGCACCGGCTACAATGTGAAGCGCGCCCTGCTAAGTGCAGGTCCGTATACCACAATCACCAACCTCACCGGCACCGCGTGCACCGACACCGGCGCGACCAACAACCGGACGTATTACTATGTGGTGTCCGCCACCAACAGCATCGGCGAAAGCACCAACTCGGCCCCGGTCAGCGTTAATGTCTCGGCCCTCACCGTTTGGCTGAAAGCAGATGCCTTGACCGGCCTGACCGGCGGTTCCCCCGTATCCGTCTGGTCCGATGCGAGCGGCAACGGTTACAATGCCATCCAAACTTTGGGCACCAACCAGCCGGTTTATGTGACCAATGCCATGAACGGCATGCCGGTGGTCCGGTTTAACGCGACCAACAATGATTTCCTGTGGTTCCTCCGGCCGGTGCAGGATAATTTCACGATCATCTGTGTTTTTCAAAGCACGCAGGGGCTCGGCTCCGGCTCGTTATTTTATCAGGGTGCCGGACTGATAAATGGGGAAGTTTCCGGCACAGTAAATGATTTCGGCTCCTGCCTGTTTGCCAACGGTCAGGTCTGCGCTGGCACGGGCAATCCCGATGTGGCGGCGGTTTCCTCCGCCGGCTATAACAACGGGCTGCCGCATATCATGACGTTCAAACGCACCGCCAGCACCGGTCAGATCTACCTGTATATGGATGGCACCCTCGTCGCCATCAGCACGGGCACCACCGCCTCGCTAACGGCCCCCAACCAGCTCATGCTCGGGGCGCTGCAAACCGTGAATAATTTTTTCAGCGGAGACATTGCCGAGGTGCAGATTTATAACACCGCGCTGGCCGATACCGACCGGACCGGTTTTGAGCGTGCGCTCAAGTGTAAATATTCCCTGACGGGCGGCACCGTACCGGCCACGCCAACCGGTCTGGCGGGCAGTGCCGGCAACCGGCAGATTTCCTTGAACTGGCCGCTGACCAGCGGGGCTGCCACCTACAATCTGTGGCGTTCCACCAATGCCGGTTTGACCTATCAACTCACCGCCAGCAATCTCACTACCGGCAGCTACGTGGATACTGCGGCGGCCAACGGACGAACCAACTTCTACCATCTCACGGGTACCGATGCTTGCGGGGCCAGCGCCAACTCGGTCGCCGTGGCCGTCTGGCTGCCCTTGCCCGCACTGGGGATGAACGTCAGCTCGAACGCCCTCTCTCTAACCTGGCCGGGCTGGGCGAATGACTGGGCGTTGTATGCCGCCACGAATCTGAATCCACCGGTCGCTTGGGCGGTCGTCACCAACGCCACCGGCAGCAATAATAATTCTTTTGGCGTAACCCTGCCCATCGGCACGGGCAACCGGTTTTACCGGCTGAGCAGTCCGTAACATTTCCCGCTTCCGGCAACCTGCGTAAGTCCTTAACGTATTTAAATTCATGAATCGCAATGTGAGCAAAAATCTCCTGGCGTGCTGGACGGCAACGCTGGTCATCGGCGCCACCGGGGTGCAAGCCGGGGTGGATATTGTGGCGGGTCCCGACCTGACGCCCACCAACAGCTTTTATGTGGGCAACCGGTCACCTTTGGAACCGAGCTGGTTCATTCCCCTGCCCATCGGCGCGGTGCAGCCCAAAGGCTGGCTTAACGTGATGTTGCAACGGCAGCGGGCCGGCCTGTGCGGTCACTTGGGCGAAATCAGCGCCTGGCTGGAAAAGGATGGCAACGCCTGGCTGAGCCGCGACGGCAAAGGAAAATACGGCTGGGAGGAAGTCCCCTACTGGCTGCGCGGTTATCTGCCGCTCGCTTACATTTTGAACGATCCCAAAATGATCGCCGAGGGCGAGATCTGGATCCAGGGTGCCATGAACAGCCAGCGCGCCAACGGCGATTTTGGTCCGGATCAAAAATTTGAAGATGATGGTTCGCGCGATTTCTGGGCGAACATGCTCATGATGTTTTGTCTGGAATCGTATTATGAACATTCCCATGACGCCCGGGTGCTGGAGGTGATGACGAAATATTTCCGCTATCACCTGACGATTCCCGACAACCTGCTGCTCACGCATTACTGGCAGAAGATGCGCGGCGGCGATGAGCTTTACAGCATCTACTGGCTCTACAACCGCACTGGCGACGGCAATTTGCTGACGCTGGCCGACAAAATTCATCGCGTGACCGCCAACTGGGAAATGCCCGGCACCCTGCCCGACTGGCACAACGTGAACAACGCCGAATGTTTCCGCGAACCCGCCACGTACTTTTTGCAGACGCATAATCAGTCCGATTTGACGGCGTCGTATGCGGACTTTACCGAACTGCGCAAGCGTTACGGCCAGGTGCCCGGCGGTATGTTTGGCGGCGACGAGGTTTGCCGGCCCGGTTATGCCGATCCGCGTCAGGCCGTCGAAACCTGCGGCATGGTGGAACAAATGTTCTCCGATGAATTATTGGTGCAGATGAGCGGCGATCCCAGCTGGGCGGATAATTGCGAGAACGTGGCCTTCAACTCCTATCCGGCGGCCCTCACGGAAGACATGCGGGCACTGCGCTATCTCACCGCGCCCAATCTGGTCGTGAGCGACGCCAAGAACCACGCGCCCGGCATTAACAACGGCGGGCCGTTCCTGCTGATGAATCCCTTCAGCTCCCGCTGCTGCCAGCACAACCATTCAATGGGCTGGCCGTATTTCACCAAACATCTCTGGCTGGCCACGCCGGACAATGGCCTCTGCGCGGATGTTTACAGCGCCAGCGAAGTGACCGCCCAGGTCGGCAACGGCACGCACGTGCGCATTGCCGAAGCCACCCATTATCCCTTCGAGCAAACCATCGCCTTCACCATCCAGGCGGATCAGTCCGTGACCTTTCCGCTCTACCTGCGCATCCCGGGCTGGAGCAAAACGGCGGCGGTTTCCGTGAATGGCCAACCGCAGAGTGTCCAACCGGAAGCCGGCAAATTTGTGCGCCTCGAACGTCAGTGGTCAACCGGCGACACGGTGACGCTGCAACTGCCCATGGAAGTTTCCGTGCAGCGCTGGGCCGCCAATCATGACAGCGTCAGCGTCAACTATGGTCCCCTCACCTTCTCGCTGAAAATTGGCGAGCGCTTGGAACGCGTGGACAGCGCCAAGACCGCCATCGGCGATTCGAGCTGGCAACCCACCGCCGACCCGGTGCAATGGCCGTCCTTCGGTCTTTACCCCACCACGCCGTGGAATTACGGACTGGTGTTGGATGAGGCCAAACCGGCGGCGGCCTTCACGGTCAAAACCTCGGCGTGGCCGGCGGATGATTATCCGTTCAGCCCGGCAAGCGCACCCGTTCAAATCATCGCCAGCGGCAGACTGATTCCCGAATGGACGCAGGACAAATACGGCCTCTGCGCCGTGCTGCAACCCAGCCCCGCCCGCAGCGAACAGCCGCTGGAAACCCTGACCCTTCTGCCCATGGGCGCGGCCCGCCTGCGCATTTCCGCCTTCCCCACGATTGGCTCGGGACCGGACGCGCATCAATGGGTGGCACCGGATGCACCGCATAAATCCGAGTACGCAGCCAGCGCCTCCTTCACCTGTCCGAGCGATACTTTGGACGCGCTGGGCGACGGTCTGATTCCCGCCGCCTCCAACGATGAAAGCATCCCGCGCTTCACCTGGTGGGATCACCGTGGCACCACCGAATGGGTGCAATATGACTTTCCCCAGCCGAAGGTGGTCTCCGGCGTGAACGTCTATTGGTTTGACGACACCGGCAAAGGCGAGTGTCGCGTCCCGAAAACCTGGCGCGTGCTCTACCAAGATGGCGGCGATTGGAAACCGGTTCCCGATGCCGTCCGCGCCGCCACCGCCAAAGACCGGTTCAATACGCTGACCTTTGCGCCCTTGAAAACTTCGGCGCTGCGGATCGAAGCGGTTCTCCAGAACGGATTTTCCGGCGGCATTCTGGAGTGGCAGGTGAAGTAATTCGGCCTATCGACCGGGAAGACTGCTGATTGGCGCGGCCGGTCGGCTGGTTTGGTTCGTAGCCCAGTGAAAGTTCGGACTGGATTCCAGGTTTAACTGCAATTGTCCACCGGCAGCGATCTGACCATGGGTAAGGAAAACCTTTTCGAACGTCTCGCCGTTCAACGTCGCTGAATCGATATACGGCCGCTGCGGACCGTTGGCCGGGGCGTCGATGATGAATTGGCGGTTAACGCCGACCTTTAGGGTGGCCCGGTCAAAGATGGGACTGCCAAGCACATAGGCGTCGGTGCCGGGACAAACCGGGTAAATACCCAGCGCACTAAAAACATACCACGCTGACATCTGGCCGGTATCTTCATCGCCGGACAATCCATCGGGAGTGGATTGATAGAGCTGGTTCATCACCTCCCGGATCCGAAACTGGGTTTTCCACGGCTGGCCGGCCAGGGCATAAAGGTACACGACGTGATGC
Source organism: uncultured Verrucomicrobia subdivision 3 bacterium (assembly GCA_903872345.1). Taxonomy (GTDB): domain Bacteria; phylum Verrucomicrobiota; class Verrucomicrobiia; order Limisphaerales; family UBA11358; genus UBA11358. The sequence goes on from CAIQKM010000201.1 coordinate 41,282, forward strand.
ACCGGTTCATTGCAATGCGCGTATTGGCCGAATCCTTGGGCGACCATCTCGTTCATTTCGTGAATCATGCCGTAGTAGGTGCCGATCTTCACCTCCGACCCGGCGGCGAACAGAGCATCCAGCTTGCGCGTGAAGCGGTCTTCGCCACCGAGCAACTGGATAAGCCCGGGCACATCCTGCATGACACTCCAGGTCCATTGCCAGGCATTGCCTTCCACAAATGGACCGCCCCATTCAATGGGATCAAAATTTTCCCGCCACGAACCGTCCTTGTGCCGGCCGCGCATGAAGCCGGTGCCGACATCGAAGACATTCGTGTAATTCATCGCCGAGCGGGCGAAAGCGGTGGCATCCGCCGGCCGGTTGGCCGCCGAGGCGAGCACGGCGGCGCAGAAATCGTCATAGGCGTACTCCAGCGTTTTGGAGGTGGCATCGGGAATGTCGGGATAAGGGACATAACCCAGCTTGTCAAAATAGTCATACCCCTGGCGACCGTGACCAAAGATCGCTTCACCGTGGGCATCATGCTTCACGGCGTCTACTGCGTCCGGGAGATCAAACGGGCGGATGTTTTTGACCCAGGCATCCGCGAGAATGGAAAAGGCGTGGTTGCCAATCATGGCATTGCGCCAGCCGGGACTGGACCATTGCGGCAGCCAGCCGCATTCGTGCCGGGCGTTCAGGATGCCCTGAACAATTTCAGCACTGATTTCAGGATAGAGCAGATTGTAGAGCGGATGCGCCGCCCGGAACGAGTCCCAGTAACCGGTATCCGTGTAGGCGTAGCCGGTGTGAAGTTTGCCATCGTAGGGGCTGTAATAAATTGGGTGGCCATCCGCGTCGTGTTCATAAAACCGGTGCGGAAATAATATGCTGCGATACAGGGCGCTGTAGAAGGTGCGCTGCTGTTCCTCTGTGCCGCCTTCCACGCGGGCCCGGCCGAGCATTTCGTTCCACCGGGCTTCGGCCTTCCGGCGGACGGTGTCGAAATCGGCGTGCCCAATCTCCTGCTCCAGATTCCGGACCGCCTGTTCCGGGCTGATGAACGAAGACGCCACCCGGCATTCCACCACCGGATTCGTGCTGGTATCAAAGCGCAGATACGCCCCGACGTGCGGACCATCCAAATGAGTGACACCAGCGAGCACGGTGCGGTTGGACCACACCCCGCTGGCAACGAATGGACGGTCGAAGCTCAGCACAAAGTAGTTACCAAAACTGTCCGGCACCGCACCCCGGTTGTTGCGCGCCACGCCGATGATCTTGTTTTCCCCCGGCACAATTTCCACCGAGGAAAATTTCTCGCTCGGGAACAGGTCGAGAATTACGAACGAATCCCCCTTCGCGGCAAAGGTGAAACGGAATCGCGCCGCCCGTTCGGTGGGGGTGAGTTCAACGGTGGCCTGCCACGTATCCAACCGGACTTTGTAATAGCTGGGCTGCGCCACCTCATTGGCGTGATCGAAGGCGGAGGCACGGTCCGCTTCATCCACCACCAGCTTGCCGGAAACGGGCATCAGGGCAAAGGCGCCGTATTCGGGAATCCAGACGCTGGGCTGATGCGTCTCGCGAATGCCGCGAATTTCATGGTGGTTATACTGGTAATAAAACGAATCATTCTGCGGCTGCGTGTAGGGCGCCCACGTGTTCATGGGAAACGGCAGCGCAATGGCGGGATAGGTATTGCCGTGCGAAAACGAGCCGGTGGAATCCGTGCCTTGCAGCGGATTGGCCAGATGCACGGGGTCAAATTCCGCCGCCAGCGCCAGGTTTGCCAAAGCAAGACTTGCGCATACGCTCAGGCCCCGGCGCAGGGGGAGTTTGAAAAGCAGACACATAATTTTAGGGAAAGAGTCAGGCGGGCCTATTCGGCCCCGGCCGGGCGAGCATTCGCATTTTGATTTTGCCTGGCCCGTTTGGATTCGGGCATGGGCAGCACATGCGTGCGATTGGCCCAAGCTTCCCATAGGGCGAGCAATTCACCGGCCTTGGCCGACTGGCTGGCGGCGAGGTTGTGCAACTCGGTGCGATCGGCCTTCATATCATACAATTCCCAGCCACCCTTGGCACCCCGGCGGACCAGTTTCCAATCCCCGACGCGAACGGCGGCATTCCCTTCGTGTTCCCAGAAGAGGGCATCCCGGGCAATGGTCTGCGTGCCAAAGGCGGGCCGGAGACTGCGGCCTTCCATCGGAAGAATGGTTTTGCCATTGAATTCTTTCGGATAGGTGGCTCCGCCCAAATCCACGACGGTGGCCATCACATCCACCACGTGCGCCGAGTCGGTGCGGAATTCATTTTTTGCGCTGATGCCGGCCGGCCAGTGGGCGATGAACGGCGACGCAATGCCGCCCTCATGATTGAAATGCTTGTATAGCCGGAATGGCGTGTTTTCCAGCGTGGCCCACGACTGCCCGCAAAACACCGTGCTGTCCGCCGCGCCCGGATGCGCTCCTTCCAGCCGCCCGTTCGGACCGGATTCGGCGTTACCGCCGTTGTCGCTCATGAACAGGATGAGCGTGTTATCCAGCAAGCCGCGCTCTTTCAACGCCTGTGTCAGCACGCCGACTTCCTGATCCAGGTGCCAGACGCACGCGGCATAGATGGACATGATCTGGTCGAAGCGATCCTGTTGCTCCGGCGTCAGCGAATCCCAAGCTTTCACTTCGGGCGGACGCGGCGAAAGCGCCCATTGCGGATCAATCAGGCCCATGGCCTGCTGCCGCGCGTAACGCGCCTCGCGGAGCTTGTCCCAACCGTTGGTGTAAATGCCGTGGCGAAACCGGGCGATGTCCTCCGGCGGCGCCTGCAACGGGAAATGCGGGGCGTTGAAGGCCAGATAGAGGAAGAACGGCTTTTTCGCCGCCGTGGCCTCATCAATGAACTTGATGCCAAATTGGGTCCAGAGATCCGTGGAATACCAGTGCTTGGGCAGGCGCGGATCATCATTCGCAATTTTTCCGCCGTTCAAATACAACTCCGCCCTTGCGCCTTCGGGATAATAAAACCCGCCTTCGGGTGCCGTCAGGTTGCGATCAAACCCGCGGTTGTGCGGCGATACGCCATGATTCTGCCCGACATGCCATTTGCCCGTCATGGCGGTGAAATATCCGGCTTCGCGCAAAACCTGGGCCATCGTCACGCACGAATCATTCAGGTGTCCCTGATACCCCGGCAACCCGTCGTCCGCGATCATCCGCCCGATGCCCGCCTCATGCGAGTAGAGTCCGGTCAGGAGGGCGGCGCGGGTGGGGCAGCAGCGGCCGGTGTTGTAAAACTGCGTGAAGCGCAACCCGTCATGGGCGAGCGAATCCAGATGGGGCGTTGGGATTTCGCTGCCGAAACAACTGATGTCCGAGTAGCCCATATCGTCCGCCAGGATCACAATGATATTCGGCCGCTCCGGGGCGGCGGTCGCCAGCAGCGGCAAACAGAGCCCCAGAACCAAAGCCAGCCATCTGACTGGTCCGGATGGGGCGGAGACAATGGTCGGTTTCATTACTTCGTAATTTTGGCCTGCACGAGTCCGAAATCAATGTACTGCTCGCCACCGGTATTGCGGCAATGAACGGCAATTACATTTTTCCCCGGATGAATGGCCGCGCGCCCCCGGCGGTTGAAGGAGAAATCCTCGTACGAGCCGGTGGCACCGGTGGTTCGCAGCGCGAGCACCCCGTTCATGTAAACCTCGGCATCATCGTCATGATGGAGCCAGCCCAGCACGTCATCCGACGGACTGCCGGTTAGGGTTACTTCGCGGCGCAGCCAGATGTCGTCGGAGGTCCAATCGGTATGGACGACGGCGGCGGGATTTTGCGTCCGGCCAAAACCGCTCTTACCTTCAGCCCAGCCGGAGGCGTCGAAATCCACGGCGAACCAATTCGCCGCCGGCGGCTGCGTGGTGTAGCGCCACATCGCCGGTTGCGTGTCCGCCGCCGGCACCAGAGCCGAGAAACCGGGCAGCTTGGGCATGGGCGCCCAGCCGGCGGCTTTGGTCTGATCGCGACCGGCATATTTTTGCCAGAGCGGTTTGTCGTACAACATCCGCATGAAAGCACCCCCCACTACCGGCCGGGCATCGAAGCCCACCCGCCGGCCGGATTTGGTCTCATACCAGTCGGTCATCGGCGTGCGATCCGGCGTGTGGTTCAGGAAATGCACGACTGGTGCAACCAGCGCCTCGAAATCATCGCGATTCTCGGTGAGGGTTGCGGTCCAGGTGATCCAGTCGAGCTTCGTGTATTCCTTCCGGTCATCCAGCGGCAGGCCGAATTCGTTCTGCCTCTTCTTATAAAAGTCCATTTCCTTGCGCGCTACTTCCGCCGGAAACAGATTCAAACCGAGCACACGATCCCAGACGAGGTTGTACTTCTGGCTCCAGGAGCCGGGCTTGTTGAAGGCGAGACGATAGTGATCGCCATCATCCGCCGCCGCGACCCAGCGGCGGGCGCAGTCGCGGGCCAGCGCGTAATACTCGCCGGCCTTGGCCTGGTCGCCGTGCATTTCACAGAGTTCGGCGAAGGCGCCGAGTCCACAAATCGCCTTCGCGCTCAGGTTCACGTTATGCGCCAGGTGACCGGCGAAATCATCGGTACACAGTTGCTTCTCCGGATCAAAGCCCTTGTCCTTGAGATAATTTGCCCACTGTTCCAGTTGTTTCCAGTAGAGTCCGGCAAAATTCGCGTTGCCCTCGCTCTCCGCCACGGCGGCGAACAGGCACAGCAGGTTACCGCTTTCCTCGACCGGCATCTGGTTGTTCACGCCGTGCTCACCGTCGCCATAAACCTGGCCATTCGCCTTCGGATAAGTGCCCAAATCATGCGGCGCGAAGGGAAATTTCCACCGGTCGCTCGCCGCGTAATTCATAAACGGCACGATAAAGGATTTTGCCAGCGTGGGGTTAAACAGCATGAATTGCGGCGACATCGGGTAAAACACGTCCGACGTGCTGATACAGCCGTTGGAATGGTTCTCTTTGCAGAACTGGAGCGGCTGGCCATTGTCATCCGCCACAAACTTTCCGGCGGCAAAGCATTGGCGATACGCCAGCGAACCGAGCCGGGCGTAGTTTTCGCCGCCCACGCTTTGCAGGTCGGCGATCAGTTCCGCATCAAACGCCACGCAGCGCTTGAGCAGCGCGGGGTAATCATGCGCCGCCGCCTTTAGCAGATCGGCCGCTTCCCAGCCGTTGCGCCGCCAGTAGGGACGCAGATTTTTCCGCATGTACTGAATGGAATACAGATCGTCATAAGCCAGCATCACCCAGGCGGAGTCGGCCTTGGAAGCCGTGCAATCCAACCCCGTGGCGAAGGCGATTACCGCATCGTTGCGGTCATTATTTGATAACGCCGCCGCCACGCCGGGCGCCGGCAGTTTGCCATCACTCAAAAATCCAGCCCGCGTGGCGGCCGCCGTGTTGGCGGTGACGCTCCCCTTGCTCCCGCCGGGCAATGCGAGGTAGAAGTAACCCCAGTCAATCCGCAGATCGTCCCCGCGCTTTTGCAGCACCGGCTGTTCCACTGTGCCCACGCGCCAGGCTTTGATCTTGCCGGCCTTGGCTGGCTCAAACGTCACCGGCTGGTCCGGCGTGTTGCAGGCGATGGAACCATGCACATCCAGATACGCCGCCACTTTGTGCTCGGCCGCATCCGTCGAGCTCGCGTCCCACGTCAGATAGGTGACCGGCCGTGCCAGCACGTCCAGATCCTCCGGCAGATCCGCCGTCAGAAAAGTAAGCGTTAGATGAACACCCTGGCCCTCAAAGCTGTAAATGGTGCGCGTGGGCAGCACTTCCAAAGCGGTTTGCGGCAGCGCCGGCACATCAGCCGGCTCCGCGCCCATGAGACGGAAATTTTTGCCGTCTATCTTCACCAACCCGGCCAGCGGACAGGCCTTGCCGGTCCAATGCGTTGTGCCGGTATCGGTCAATTTGTCGGCCGGCGACCAGATGCTAAAGTAAGGATCGCAGGCCACCAGCGGAACCGCCGGCGGACGGAAAGTCTCGGCTTGAAGCGAAATGATCCCGGCGGTGAAAAGCAGGACGGCGCACAGGCCGAAAAATTGTGATTTTGCGAAGATTTTATGCTTCATATGGCAGTCAGTTTGGTAATGGCAATCGGCAGTGCGTTGGTTGCCTTGATTTATACCGGCCAGACCGATGATATTCGAGCAGATAAAGCTCCCGGAATGCTAATTTTACGAAATGATTCATTCGGTTTTTGCGGTTTGGAAGATTGAGTGTCCGGCAGATCCGGTTTACCCTTGGCAATCATCTATGTTTCCGAAACCCATTAATGGATTCTTGCCAATCTGGCGGTGGCTTTCGATTCTGTTTTTGGCCAGCCTCCCCGCCGCCAACAGCCACGCCGCCAAAACGAATGAACCGCCGCCCAACATTGTGGTGATTCTCGCCGACGATCTCGGTTTCTCCGACCTCGGCTGCTTTGGTTCGGAAATTGCCACTCCCAATCTGGACCGCATGGCGGGCGAAGGCTTGCGGCTGACCCAGTTTTACACCACCCCGCGCTGCTGTCCCTCCCGCGCCGCCCTGCTCACCGGCCTGTATCCGCAGCAGGCCGGCATTGGCAACATGATGGAAGACCGCGGCGTTCCCGGCTATCGCGGCGAACTGAACCGGAACTGCCTCACCATTGCCGAGGAATTGCGCCGGGTGGATTACCACACCGCCATGGTTGGCAAATGGCATCTGAGCCACATTCACTTCGACGGGAAAATGCAGTTGAACTTTCAGTCCACCGAGCCGTTCTGGGACACCAAAGAGAGTTGGCCGCTTCAGCGCGGATTCGAGGATTACTTTGGCACCATCCACGGGGTGACCAGCTATTTCGACCCGTTTTCACTCGTGCGCGGCAACACCCCCATCCGCGCGCCCGGCACCAATTTTTATTACACGGACGCGATTACGGAACACGCCGTGGCCGATATCCACCGGCTGGCCGGCACCGGAAAACCTTTTTTCCTCTATGTGGCCTATACCGCGCCACACTGGCCGTTGCAGGCGCCCGAAGCCGACATTGCCCGCTACCGCCGGCAGTATCTGGCCGGCTGGGACACGATTCGCAGCAACCGTTATCAGCGGCAAATTCAGCTCGGGTTGATTGATAAAAACTGGCCGCTGTCGCCGCGTGATGCCCGCGTGTCCGACTGGAGCCGGGTGGCGGACAAAGCCTGGGAAGCCAACCGGATGGCCACCTATGCCGCCATGGTCGGCCACCTGGATGACGGCGTGGGACATATTCTCGCCGGGCTTAAAGCCGCCGGGGTCGATCAAAACACGCTGGTGATCTTCTTCTCCGATAACGGTGCCTGCGCCGAAGTGGTTGAGCCCGGCTGGTACGACATTCCCAGCCAGACGCGCGCCGGTCGCGCGATCGCCGTGGGCAATGGCAATCATGCCGCCTTCGCCGGTCCGGACACCGTCTGGCAAAGCTACGGCGTGCCGTGGGCCAACGTCAGCGACACGCCGTTTCTGCTCTACAAACATTTCACGCACGAAGGGGGCATCGCCTCGCCCTTCATTGCGCGCTGGCCGGCGGTGATCAAATCCGCCGGCGGCATTTCCGGTCAGGTGGGCCATGTTACGGACATCATGGCCACCGTCGTGGACATCGCCGGAGCCAAACATCCGGTTACGTACGAAGGCCACACCATCCAACCGCTGGAAGGCACCAGCTTGCTCCCCATTTTCGCGGGTCGGGAACGAGCGCATCCGTCCCCGATCTTCTGGGAGCATGAAGGCAACCGCGCCGTGCGACTGGCGCAATGGAAACTGGTGGCCCGCGCCGGTCAGCCCTGGGAACTGTACGACACCGCGGCCGATCGCACCGAACAAAACAATCTGGCGGCCACTCATCCGGAAAAAATTAGCGAACTATCGGCGCTCTACGATGCCTGGGCCAAACGCTGCCACGTGCTGCCGTTCAACGCGTTGCCGCAGGAACGTCCAATCACCCCTGCCGAAGATTCAAACACCACGTCCGAGAAGGTTTATCATGAGGACTGAATCGACGCGCCGCCCCGCAGGGTTCTGCCCGGGCCGCCGACCACCAATTCGACCGCCTCTTTAAAAACCCAAAACCAAGCCATCCTTGCACCTCCTAACTTATGAAACGCATTTACTGTCTGCTCCTGGCGCTTTGCCTGCCGGCGGCGCTGTCGGCGACCGCGCAAAAGTCGGCCATCGAAGCCGATCGCTCCTTGAAAACCTTCGGCACGGCCGGCAAGGAACAGACGCCGCTCAGCGCCGACAAGGAGGCGGAATTGTTCCATCATGAAGGCAAGGGCTGCCTGACGCACATGTGGTTCGGCGGCGGCTGGAAGGGGTGCGAAGACACGCGCATTCGCATCTACGTGGATGGCGAAACCAACGCTTCCATTGACATGGCCTTGTATCTCGGCCACGGCATTGGATTTGGGGACGAATTTGCCCCGTGGGGCGTCGCCCGCATCGGCAAGATTGGCACCGGCGCCAATGTTTATAACACCTACCGGATTCCGTTCGGCAAAAGCATCCGCGTGACCGGGCAGCTCGGACCGGCGGCTGCGGGACATCCGCTGTTCTGGTGGATCATTCGCGGCACCGAGAATTTGCCCGTGGAGCTGGGCGGCGTGCGCCTGCCGGACAAGGCCCGCCTGCATCTCTACAGGCTGGAAAATTACACGGCCCAACCCTTGGAGGAATTCCCGTTATGCGATGTGAAAGGTGACGGCGCACTGTATCAGGTGACCATGGCCGCGAAAGGATTGCGCACGCTGCCGGACGCCGGCCAGCGGTGGCGCGACCTGAGTTTCATGGAGGGCTGCCTGCGGGCCTACCTTGGCGGCGCGAAGGAGCCGCTGTTTCTGTCCTCCGGTTTGGAGGATTATTTTCTCGGCACCTACTACTTCAACAAGGGCCGTTATGCGAACCCCGTGGCCGGGCTGACGCATTTTGACGTCGCGGCCAATGAATTTTCCGCGTACCGTTTTCACGAGGACGACCCCGTGTTTTTTCAGAAGGGCCTGCGCCTAACCGGCCGGTGCGGGGAAAAAATTGGCGGCCATATTTTCCATGATGCACCGCCGGCGCGGTACACCACCTACGTCTGGCTTTACCAGTGGTAAAGCCGGCAAGCTCATTCGTGAGCGGCGTTCAGAATGGTCACCGGCCCCAGCAAGCCCGACAGAAGCAATGGCGAATGGCTGTTAAAGGGGTTCCGACTGACCCAGGTAAACCGCTTTTCGGGCGGCAACGTTTGATCACCGATGAGCCGGTTCGGCCACAGGTTGGCCACCTCGATTTCCAAGTGATTGTCCCCGGCCTGAATGGCATCGCTGATATTGACGCGCCAGGGATAACACCAGACCACACCAAGGTCGCGTCCATTCAACCGCACACGCGCCAAATTCTTCACCACTCCCAAGTCCAGATAATATTTGCCTCCGGGGGTGATGGCTGCCGGCGACACGGAGATGGTTTTCCGATAGACCGCCTTGCCGGAGTAATATTTTATCCCCGGCTCCGCGCGACCGGTCCAATCCACCAGCGAATCAAACGTCACGGCTTCCGGCCCGCCCCAGCGGGGATCAAAACTCACCTCCCACGGACCGGTCACCGGCTGGCCACCACCCAAAACCAGCCAATCATTCTCCGGCGTCCGGTTGGTAAAGCTGTTGCCAGCTTCCGAATATTCCACCCGCAGCTCCTTGACATGGCCAAAGGCGGGATCCCGGCCAAACTGGTCGCTGTTGGCGATTAAACCAAGCCGCCCGTCGTGCACTTGCGCCGCGACCAAGGCGGTCACATCCATTTCGGCAAACCCATCCACGGCGGCATAAACGGCTCTTTGAATTTGCAATCCACCTGCCGGTGCCTCCGCCGGTTCCAGCGCTTTCAGTTCGGGGAAGTTGACTCCCTTGGCCACCGGGTTGCTCGCGGTATGCTTCCGGAAAATGACGAACCAGGATTGCTCCGGCGCGAATCGCAGCGGCACGGTGGTGCGCCCGGCCTGGCTGGTAAACTGCGGCAAATCGCGCGTCTCGCCGGTCAATGGATCAAATAATTCCGGCTGACGCCCGCTCACGCGGAAGGTGCAGTCGGCCGACACGGTTTTGTCTTCCCGGTTGGCCAGAAAGTAAATCTCGGCGTCACCGTCATGCCGGTGAGTAAACCGGATTGGCCCGTCGGCCGCAAAATCCGGCGGCGTGTCCATGCGCGCCAAAAGATTGGTTACGAGGGCGAAATCGCCGTATTGATCCATCGGCTGCCGCTCCGAAATGCGCCAAAGCACGTGGCCTTTGCCCAAGCGGTGCTCCAGCACCGACCGGCCGTCGCAATCCCCCCAGATGTCGCGCGCGAGCTGCCGCACTTCCGTATCGCATTCCGGATAATTTTCTAGCCCCGGAGAATGCACCGGCGGTGGCCCAAAAACTGTGGCCCCGGCGCGCACGAGCTCTTTTATTTTGCGCAACAAACCCGGGGTCATGGCCGCCCGGTCCGGCAAGACCAGCACCCGGTAGGTGGTGCCGCCCGGGAAAACCAGGTTGCCATTTTTCACCGTGGCGCGTTCGCGCAATGTCTCTGGCGCGCAACCATCGAAATTGTAACCCAAATGGTCCGCCGGCTTGCCGGTCACGGCGGAGGGCGGCGGACGAAAAACGAAGGGCGCATCCTCGGCGGCCAGGAAGCAGACATCGGCCACGGTCACCCCGCGTTGCAGCAGGAACTGGCAGCGAGCCAGGTATTCGTGGTAGGCCGGCACCATGTCCCACCAAGTCTGGGTGCGGTCCCAATGGACGCCGTATGAGCCCATCGTCATCCCCGGCCGATGATTATTTTCGGGCTGCGCCTGAAAGCGGTGAAAATCGAGCCGGTTTACGCCGAGGCAAAACGCCCAGTCACCCTGCCGTTTGAGGGCGGCGGGATCCGCCTTCCAATCCTCTCCGGGCGCGCTTGTGAAGGCTTCGCCCGCCACCATCGGCCGGCCGCAGGTATGCGCAATGGACGAAGCTTCAAAAACGCTGAACGCCGAGTCGAAACCCAGATGCCAGAACTCGCACTGCGGCACATCGGCCACCCGGCCCATCGTCAGATCGCCAGCCGGATTCATGTCATAAGGTTCCAGTGAAAAGGCCAGTCCGTTCCGGTGGGCCAGTTCGGCCAGATGCCCCACGTGGTTGTCCACGGTGAGTTCCTGGGCGGTGTGCCGCAGATCCCACAGAAAGCGTTCCGTCACGTCACGGCTGCCAACCAACTTGCCCGCCAGCACGGGCAAATAAGGCAACGGATCATAGCCACGGCGCTGACGGAATTCGGCGCGAAATTGGGGCGACCAGTTTTGCGAGCTCATCTCCCAACTGTCGAAATGCAACATCGTCAGGCCGGCGGTGGGATTGGTGCGTGGACCGATTTTATCCAGCAATTTCTGCACGTAGTCGGCGAAATGCGCATCCAGTGCGGCACGATCAAACTTGTCAGTCTCAAACCCCAGACCGGGCAACGGCGAAGGCCGTGTCGTCTGGCCGGTAAGCGTGCGGCCCAATCGCAGAATCGTCCAGTTACCCGCCGGCACCCGCCAGTCGAGCCGGCCATCGGGAGAGAGGCGGCTAGTTAAATCCCGAACATCGCCGGTTTGAATGCATTCCAGCGGGGATGAGGGCGTGTCATCATGCGACGCCGTCAGAAACGGCTTAACGCCCGGACGCGAGGAAAACGGGGCGCGATAATAGAGCGCCTTTTCATCGAGATCGGGAATGCGGTTCGTCCCGGTCGGCGTGGGAAAGGCCAGGACGGCCTCGTCGCGATAAAACTCCTGCCATTGCTTTTTGAGCTCCGGCGTCAGGGTGCCCTCGCCAAAATAAGGCTCACGCGGACGCGGCTGCGCCAGCAAACCGGAATAGTTTGCCGGCCCCGTGACATTTGTTGCGCTGGCAACCAAAACCTGCATTGCCAAGTCTGGCGTAATCCAAGGTCCGCCCGTGCCGCACCAGCCGGGACCGGACCCAAGCGCAATTTGCAGATTTCGCTTTTCCGCCTCGTGGAGGGCGGCCACCATCAAATCCTGCCACTCCGGACTCATGAATTTTACCGGCCCGCGCGGTATGCCCAAATCCACTTCCAAAAAAATCCCGCCGCCAATGCCCGCCGCTTGCATCGCCGCCAAGTCCGCCGTCATGCCCTCGCGTGTCAAATTGCCGTCCATGAAATACCAATACACCCACGGCCGCGCCGAGGCCGGCGGGGCGGCAAACCCTTGATCCAATAAATCCCCGGCGGTGAAACCGCCGCCTTGTACGGTGCCCGGCCTGCAGAGACCGAACACCAGGCACAACCAGGCAGCCTGAAACAGCAGATTCCGTTTTCCCCCCATAAAAATGTTGTTCACAAGCGCGTCTCCTTATTCAAGCAGAACGGTCCGGTCAACTCGGCGAGTTTGATGCAATCGCGCCGGTCCATTCCGTTGGTCTGATATAATCTCATGGTTGAGCGGTTAAATTCTGTGAATGCGGGAATGTTGATTGTTTTGAAGCGCAAAGCAAGAACTTGTCCATACAACGAAATACGCATGAGAGCATAACGCGTGCGATCCGATGAGAAATGACATCAATTGGAATGCCGGGGAAAACGGATATCCGCCGGGTTGATACCCAGGCGGCGGGAACTGCCCAGCACCGAATAGATCACCGCGCTGCGTTGGCCCGCCTCGGTCTTGGAGGGTACGAACGCGGTCTTCACGGTCACTGCCAGTATTCCCACTACGGGCCTATCCTATTCACGACAGTGACCGCAATGAATGGTGTCGTTATATTCAAATTGCCACTTCAGGTTGTGGTCACTGCCGTCAATAGGATAGCCCTGTCCCACTAATCCGATAGGTGCCCGGAAAATCTTTGGGGACAGTGTTGACTATCTGTCCAACATGACGAACCCAGCTACTGTGAACGTCGCTCCCGATCCGCTGTTGATAAATTATGGCACGTTGCTTTCCGTGCAATTTCAGAAAAGTCAGGCTCAACTGTCGATACAGGGCGAAATTCGCACTGGCTCAGAATGGCTGCGCTCCAATTTCGTTGAGTTTACCGGCAGACAGCTCGCCTTCAGGGCGAGCCGGAATGCCACCGGCTCAGGGGTTTTCCTGGCAGGGAAAGCCGTTCTTGATATAGGTGATGTCTTGCAGATAGGGTGCCACGGGAGTCATATGCTGCGTGCCGGTGGCGGCAAACTTTCTGGTATCTCCGTCCATCCATTTATGACTTTCCGCGTGACCATCGGCGAAACTGAAGGTGCTGCTGACGCCATGATAAACTGCGGGACAATCAACCCAGGCTGGCGTCAAACGATCAAACGCCCAGGAATTGATATTATCACCGCGATTGTCGTTTTCCTCCACCCATAAAAAACGGTCGCTGGGGTGCATCAGTCCGCTGGACTTCATGATCGGGGTGGCACCGTCATAGATTCCGGAATCCCCCATTCCTGCCACATAAGCGCCGCCGTTCAAACCGCTCACCCCGGAATAACTGTCGTAAGCGGTATTGTTGACATTAACATTTCGCATATCACCTGGGCAATGAATAAGCGACGAATTGGGAGCATAATTATATAGCGATCCCTCAACATAGCCCTCTTGAAATTGCCAGATCGCCAAGGCCAGCCCGGTTAGCCCCGGAGGATTGGGCTTGGTCAGCACCGGCGGCGTGCCCGAAGCCAATGATCCGATGCGCCATTCCCATTTGTATGCACAGTTAAAACCGACGGGGGTGTCATTATTGTCCGGCAGATACATCACCCATCCCAGGGCCAGCTGCTTTTGATTGCTGAGACAGGTGGCGCTCGTGGCCTTTTGCTTGGCCTTGGCCAACGCCGGCAGCAACATCGCCGCCAGGATGGCAATGATGGCGATCACCACGAGCAGTTCGATAAGGGTGAATCCCGCTGAGCGGCAGCGAGCGGAAGGTATCGTACTGGCAGGAGTCGCTTTCATAATTTGAGGGTAATCATTTCAGAAGCCTGCCGCTGCGTCAACCCGCAGCGGCAGGCAACGGGATTAATCAAGGATAAGCCAGGCGGTAGAACTCCGTGGGCTTGGTGACGTCAATCGGAATGGTTATCTGGTTGGTGGCGGCGGACCCGGCCACCGTACCCCAATCGTTTGTGTTCGAGCTGATGCCCGTGAGCAAATGATTGGTCTGAACCAGCAAACGCCAGCCGGTATGATCCGCCGGCCAGGACAGTTTCAAGCTGCCGCTGCTGACGGTGGCCGTAAGGTTCGTCGGATTCGTGGCGACACCAGAAATCACGGACAGGGTCCCGCTGGCCGGATTCCAGTTCCAAGCGAGGCCGGACAGTACAGGCAGATTCGTCGCGGCAAAGCTGCCGGAGTAATTGACCGCACTGAACAGCTGATAGGATTGGCCCAAGGCAAAGGTTCCGCCGAGATTGGTGACGGTGAGCGTACCACCATAGGTCAGCGCGGGCATCCCGGCCACCCGGTCACAGGTGACCGTGCCGGCATTGATATTCATGTGCGCAGTGCCGCCGGCGGCGAACAGCAAGTTGCTGGTCACATTCAGAATGGTCGGGGCAGCGATCCCCGGGGCCAGCGTGCCGCCGCTGCCGATCTGGATGGCGGCGTTGATAGTGCCGCCGCCGCTCAAGGTGGCGCTGCTGCTGACCGTGACATTCGTGCCCGTCCAAGTATTGTTCACCACCAAGGTGCCAGCCGATACCGTGGTCGAATTGGTCAGGGAGCCGGCGCCGTTCAGGGTAAGGGTACCCGTACCGAGTTTGATCAAACCGTTGCCGGTAACCGGTCCGTTGATGGTTCCATTGTAACTCTGAACATTGATGTTCTCGGTGCCAACCAGATTTATCGCACGGCTGGCGTTGAGGGCGATGTTATTGGCGGCGAAGGTTAAGCCGTCGCTGGCCAGACTGTAGAACTGCGTGTTCGGCTTGTTCCCAACGTTGACCGAGATGCAGTTAGTGGAATTGCCCAAAGCACCGTCGCTGGTGAATGCCAGTGTGCCAAAATAGACTTCCGGCACGGTCGTAAAGGTGTTGGTCGGATTGTCGAGCAGGATCACGCCACGGTTGTCACCACCGGCTGAGACATTCACCAAGCGAGTAATCTGGCCGGCCGCTCCGCCCGTCAGCCACCCAGTAAGCCTGACGGTTGTTGCCCCGGAAAGCAGAAATTGGTCGGCCGTTGTATCAGGCGGCAATTGAATGCTGTTGGCAACAATGTTGGTGCCGCCGGCGGAAAACCAGATCGCGCCCGTACCGTCATTGATGACAACATTTCCCGAACCCAAGCCGTGCAGGGTCGGGTCACTGACCACCACGGTACCGTTGTTAACGACCGTGCCGCCCGAGTAACTGTTGCTGGCGGTCAGATACAATTTACCGGCACCGTAATCATTGGTCAGTTTGCCGGTGCCGGAAATGGCGCCCGCAAGGATGACAGACGCGGACGAACTGTTGTCAATGCCACCGTTCCCGGCGATGCTGTTGCTGAGGGTGGCGGGATACGGTTCCATGAGCAGCACCTGACCGTTATTGGTCAGGCCGCCCGTGCCCAGCAATCCGTCGGCTGAATACCCATCACCCAGTTCGAGGGCACCGGCACTGATCGTAGTGGCACCGGACAATGTGTTGGTATTCACCAGGGTCAGCGTGCCCGCGCCTTGTTTGAGCAGCGTGGCCGCACCGCTGATGACGTTGGTCATCAACTGGCTAATCGGCGTCGTCCAGATGAGGGAAGCCCCGCTGCTGGTGCGCAAGTTTGACGCCAATTGTCCGTTGGTTGAGGCATTGCCCACCGCGAGGGTGCCAGCCTTGAGATACACCGCGCCGGTGAACGTGTTGGTATTCAGGATGGTGAGGGTGTTGGTGCCGGTCTTGATCAAAGCGGTGGAACCGGAAATGTCGCCACTGCCAACCAGGGTGTAATTTGTGTTGCCGGATACCAGCACAACCGACGGGGTCACGGTGGCAGGAATGGTAACGATGGGATTGGTAAGTCCGGCGCTGTCAAAAGAAACACCACAACCGTTGGTATAAACGGACGAACCGACTCCCGCCAGCCAGTTGACGGAACCGTTAATGTCCCAGAGGTTGCCGGCGCCATTGCCCGTCCAGCTCAACAGCGTCGTGGGATAAACCACCAGTTCGAGATTGGTGCCGTCAATTTGAAGATAATCCTGGGCATTGGCCCCCACCAACGTGAGGTTGGCCACGCTGCCCACCACGCTGCCGGTGCATTGCGCCAAAATATTGGTGCCGCCGCTGATATAACCTTGAATCCGACTGATGCTGATGGTGCCGCCAGCGGAGAAGTCCATGTTGCCATATACCATGAGCAAATCGTTGCCACTGGCCGGCGAGTTGGTGGTGGAGAGGTCGAATTCCATCACGCCGCCTTGAGTGACGAGGTCGCCGTTGGTGATGGTCAGAATGCCGGCATCGCCAATTGTACCGGGATTCAAGTAACCGGAACCGGACAGGGTGACCGTCCCATTGATCAGGCCGGAACCGGTCAGGGAAGCTGAATTCAGGTTGAATGAGCCAGACCAGGGCGACACATCCATCAAACCGTTCGCCGTTACGACGGCTGTCCCCAAGCTGGCGCCATTTCCCACCAGCAACGTTCCGCCGCTATTGGCGGTGACCGTGCTCGAATTCACGGAGCCGTCGATTTCACAGATTGCGCCCGAATCGACCGTGATGGGCGCGGTGAACGCACCGCTCAAAACAAGCCGGCCGCCGCGCACCTCGGTCGGGCCGGTGTTGATGTTATTGCCGGCGAGCGTCAAAGTGCCAATACCAACCTTCCGAATGCTGAGTTGCGGAGGCGCGGTTCCCGTATTGACGTTGGCATAATCCCGAAAAGTCCCGGCGAACGTTGTGTTCAGATTCAATGCCCCGATCTCGGTGGTAACTCCGCCGGTGGTGGTGCCGGCGCCGTTTTTGCATTGAATAATGGCGTTCGCGTTATTGCCCATCAACGCCCCCATGTAATTGGTGGCCGTGGGGCTGCCGCTATACAGGTAGTTGAGCGTGCAACCTTCAAAATCCCAAGTTGCGTTCGCACTGCCGGATATGCCGCTGGTGTTGTCGCCGTTTGCGAGGATAAATCCGCCGGCGTTGTTGCCGGAGGCGTTACCCGTGACGAGCACGGTGCCGGTAAAACCACTCATGTCACCCCGTTGCCCAAACACCACCCCGCCAGGGCTTTGGATGTTCAGGACTCCGGAACCGCTGATCGCGCCAACAAAACTGTCCTGAGCCGAAGATCCCTGATAGATGGTGTTGGTGATGTTGGCGTTGCCTAAAAGATTAAGGTTGTTCGTAAAATACTGCGCACCACTGGTGGCAAATTCAAAGAAGCCATTGCTGAGAATGACCGGATTGTTGGCCGGAACCGTCATGGAGCTCAAACCTTTGGCGCTGGTGATCGCCAATGATCCTCCGTTGACAACATTAATGCCGTTGGTGACGGTATTGGCACCGCCTAGGACGAGAATGCCCGGTCCCTCCACGGTAAATCCCTGTGAGCCGGCCAAAACCGAATTGATATTGGCCTGCATATTGGTGGCAACCAGAAAGGTGGGCGAACCACTGGAGCGAGCGAGCGTATTCGTGCCCCCCGTCAGCGTCCACTGGTAGGTATGCCCGACATCGGCAAAGGCCATGTAACCGATGGTGATATTGGTGCTATTAACATTGACCGTTTCGTTCCCGGGCAGCATCAGTGAGCTGAAATCCGCCAGACCATCCGTGTTGGTGGCGATGATCGAACCCTGCCAGTTGGTGGGCGTAGTCCAGTTGCCGCCCGTGGGCGTAACCCAAACACTGCTGGTGCCGCCGGGGGCAATTCCACCCGTCACCGTCAGAGTCACATTCGTGGAGTTGTTGTTCAGCACAATGCCGGGGTAGGTATGATCCAGCGAAAAAGCACCGCCGGACTTCGAGGCAAAAGTAAACAGAGTGTAAGTGCCGTTGAGCATAAATCCCGCCAGCTCGTTCAGGGTGATGACAGAATTTCCATTCAGCGTCAGCGCGCCGCCCACGGTGATCTTGTTGCCGCGGCCGGGGGCGTCCCCGAGATTGAAAGTGAACGCCTGCCCGTTAAGGGTCAGGTTGTTGGTCACGGCGAGGTTGCCGGTGACGCCAAGCGTAATCGTCGCGCCGGTAGCCGCCGTGACACTGCCATAGACCGTGCCGGCCCCGCTCAAGGTCTGACCGGAATTCAAGGGGAGCGAGGTCAGGGCCGAGGCATCCAGTGCGCCACCGTTAAGAATAATGTTGGCACTGCCGCCCACCGCGCCGGAATTGCCGAGCACCAGCCGGCCCGCGTTCAGGATGGTGTTACCGGTATAGGTATTGGGTCCGTTAAAATATACGTTACCGCCGCCCACCAGCTCCACCAAGCCGCCACCGGTAATGCCGTTGGCGTCGGCGCTGTTGAAAATATAATTGGAGCTGTTGTTCGCAAAATATATGCCGGTGGGACTCACGCCCCCGGCCGCCACCGTCAAATTGGCGGTGCCCACCGGAAAGGCGATGGAGTTGCTGTAGAACGAATCGCCAAAGACCACCGCGGGGGTCAGCCCCTGTACGGTAGTCAAACTGGCTGGAACCAGCGGCGCATTGAGCAGGTTCGCGCAAAAGTTAAGGGACGTGTTGTCCAAGGTGGCACCCGCCAAGCCGCTCCAATTGCCGACCGTTACGTCAAGCAGTTCAATGGAGCTGAATTGTGGCGGGCTGGTACTGGCGGGGGCAATTTGAAAGGGTTGGGTGGCGGCGGTGGCCGTAAACGTACCCAGACAGTATTGGCCCACCCCACCGCCGGTTTTGGCAGCATTGAAATACATCAACTGGCCACCCGTGCCATCCGTATTGATGATGGTTTCCTGCCGCGAAGCATCGGCACTGCGCGGGTCTTGCACCCAAACCTGCACCGCATATTGATGACCCGGAATCAGATTCATCAACGTCACGGTGGCAGTGGTGCCCGCTGCTCCGTAAACCGCGCCCCGAAGGATATTGGTGTAAACGGCGGGAAGCGTGGCGTCCGTTCCAGCCGCATAAAACGCCGTGCCGTTGGCGGTGGTGAAGCCGGAAAGACTGATATAGGATCCCACCGCCCCGCTGGTAGCGGTGCTGGCGGCGAACGCGATGCCGTTGACGGACTCCGCCGTACCCCAAGTGTAGGCGGCCAACACCAAGCCGTTGGTGGGCACATCCGCGACCCCGGAGATGGTCACGGACGGATTGAAGGTGATGTCGGCTGCCTGCCCCGCCCACTCTGCCAGGAAGAGCATGGCCGCGGCCAGGGCAGGTTTTATTAAGAGACGGAGGATGGGGGTGTATTTTTTATTTGGTTTCATGGGGTTTGCTATTTGGTTGGCGGATTGGTATCGGGCAAACTAACGGATTACGGCTGAGTGAGAAGCGGGACTTGGCGTGAAAATGTTGGTTGTTTGATCTTTCCTCTGGTTTTTTGCGCTACGGGCATTGCGCCTTTCAAAAGCAGGCCGGATGTTGGTTTTAAAGATCCCATCTTTTGAGGCATCTTATCTTTGTGCGCGGATTACGCCATACCCAGTTATGGGCATGCGGCTGATTAGTCGGTCACTTTTCATTGGGTGTTTTGGGGCCGAAGTTCAGAAATAGCCGGTCAGCGTATCATCCCCGGCAAAGGCGTCGCCCGCCGGCTCAAAGCGCACATAACGCGCTTTCATATGCGATTGCTGGACCCAGGCCACGGAGCCATCCACGGTGCCGACATTGCCGCCTTCGGAACCGATTGCCGCCGGCTCCACCGGGCGGTTGGCCGGGCCGATGACAAGTCCGCCGCGCGCATGCGGACTGGAAGTTGCAAAAGGAACGCCTGCGACCACATCGGTGTTCTTCTCAATGATATCGGCAATCAGATAGGAGTAAGGCGCAACGTCCGTCGTGCGTTTGGGGGAATCCCATGGAGTGGGTTGCGCCCCATAGCTCTGGCCGCGCGGGCGCGGGTCGGAACCGGTCGGCAGCGACCACAGCGAATAAAAGCCCATGCGCATCATGCCATAGGGGGTGCCGGCATTGAACTTGATCCAATCATTGTTCCGGTTTCGGTTCGGACACGTAAAGCAATTGGTGGTGATCTTCAGGGTATTCACGAAATATTCATAAGTCGGCATCGCCAGCCAGCTCCCGTGATAGGCGCCATGGTTGGGAAACCGGTCGTCGGGAAAAGTCTCGTTTCGTTCCATCGCATATATGACGGCCCCCAGGCCAACCTGACGAATGTTGGATTTGCAAACCAACCGCCGGTCGGATTCCTTCGATTTGGCCAAGGCCGGCAAGAGCATGGCCGCCAGAATGACTATGGTGGCGATCACCACCAGCAATTCGATCAGCGTGAAAGCATCGCTTGCTCGTTTTTTGCACTTCATTTGAAACTGTATAAACAATTGATACAATTGCGCCCGCCTGGCTATCTTGCCGGCATCGGTGCATTCGCCCATGAAGCACCTCGCCAACCGAAATAACACGGGGAGAGGTTCGCCTTTACCTGATTTCCAATCAAGGCGGCGGGGCTAATGCCGCCAAACTGCCCGTCATACCGGCCGGCAAATCATCCTGATACCAGAACGCCTCGTTGACGCCGGCACCGAGATCCTTTTGATTAAGCTGCAGCAGCTTTTCAAATTTATACGAGGCCACTGACCCGTCCGTCATGACTTCATTCGAAGCATCCGAATGCCGGCTGCCACGGGGATGCGGAATTGGCCCGCCATACGAGCTGGTTGCCACGTTATAATGAACCAGGTCAGCGCACAGCACCCACCCCGACTTGGCCGTGCTCAATTTCACCGGACTGCAGGAATTGATTCCGCCAGGCGCAAGCGGATTGTGCCACACCGCCACACCGCCCAAGTAAAGATAGCTGATATTCCATTGGGGCGGAGTGGTGGCCCCGTCATAAACCGGCATGCCTGCACCATTGAGCGAAGGGCAAGCCCAGATGGAAGTTCCATTGGTCTGCGTCACATTTAAACCAACTGCCGCAGTCGCATTGGCTCCTGAAACACCAATCACGGCCAGAGAATAAGAGACTGTGAGGGGAGGATAATGTGACGTGTTAAGTTGAGAGTCGAGAGCCGAAAGGACATAATCATCATTGTCTCCGGCATAAATGGTCAGACCAATCCCAATTTGGCGCAGGTTGTTCACGCAGGCGATTTTTTTGGCCTTTGCTTTGGCTGAAGCCAACGCCGGCAGAAGCATGGCCGCCAAAATGGCGATGATGGCGATGACCACCAAAAGCTCAATGAGCGTAAAGGCCGCGCGAAAGATGCCACGATGATTATCGGATTTTATTTTCATGGTTCGCTGTTGAATTCACTTCCATTGTGATCAGCCTTTTACAAAATAAGACTATCACAACCAATGCCGCTCACACATACCGTGTTCTGGGTACGCCGCCGGAACAGCCCGCCCCGGCATCGGCTCACGCCGGCTATGGTGACACCGGGCTCAACCTGATGGCTTCGCCGCCATTGGCGGGAATGTCCACGTCGAGCACAAATGCCGCGTCCACGCGCCGTTCTTCGATTTTGACGGCACCGGCGGTGGCGGCCGGTGAAACATCCGAATAGATGCTGGCGGTGAACGGTTTCCCTGGCGCAAGAAATGTCAGCGGAATTTGAAACCGGCCGTCCCCCGGCGCGATCGCCCCCACAAACCATTCGCCACCTTTCCGCCGGGCCACCACGGCGCGACGACCAATATCGCACTGCAGCACGCGCGTTTCATCCCAGGTCGTTGGCAGACGTTTCCAATATTCCATGGCCGGCTCATCCGCCACCTCGGCCGGCTTGGCATACCAGTAGAGGAACTGCCAGGGGCTGAAAAAAATCGTCGAAAGCGCCAGCTGATGCGCCTTGGTGACCTTCAGGCGCGGATCGTTCCAGCAAAACGTATAATCCGCCGGACCGGTCAAAAAGCGGGTGAACGGCAGCGTGGCATTGTGAACGGGCGTGGGAAACTCTTCGTTGCCGCCCACGCCTTCACAGGTCATCAGGTTGGGATAGGTGCGCTGGTAGCCGCCGTTGCGAAATTCATCGTGAATGTCCACCATCAAATGATGTTCCGCCGCCTTGCGGATGGCTGCGTGCAGCCACGCCGTCCAATGCTGGCTGCCCACATTCACGAAACCGTATTTCACCCCCTTCACCCCCCAGCTTTCATAGAGCGGCAGGATTTCGTCCAACTGCTTCTCCATCGCCAGATGATTCACATAAAGAATGATGCCAATGCCCCGGGAGTTGGCGTAATCAATCACGGCATGCAGGTTCAGTGAATTCGGATCGGGATTGCGGCGCGGATCCAGATGCACCTCGCGGGCATCGGACTTGGGATCGTCTTCGTAACCATACCAGCCCGCATCATATTCGACATATTGCAACCCGTGCCGCCGGGCAAAATCCACACACGCCTTGCCGCCGGCCGTTGTCAGGGACAAATCACGGATCACCTTGCCCGGCTTGATCCAGGATGTGTCGGTCAAAGCACACGCATCGTTCAGATTCTGCACCAGATAATTTTGCTCCAGCAACTTGCCCGGTGAATCAGCCACCATCACCACGCGCCACGGCGTAGTGAACGGCGCCGCTCCCGTCACCTGCCCGTTCACCCCGCGTTCGGCGTCAAGAAACGCCCCCAGCGTGTGCAGGGTGTTGGTGGCCGGACGCAATTTCATCCGCGCATAATCCACCGTGCGCGCTTCGGTGATGGCGCAATATAAATTGGCGGCCATGCGCACGGTCAGCGGCCGTTCCACGCCGGGTTTCAGCTCGCTCAACGCCACCGGGCCGCGCTTGGGGAGCGGTGTTTGTTTTCGCGCGTCGTCCGGATCATAATCACCCTGCGCATGGTAAACCGCCCAGGCGGTGAAATCGTCCGTGAAAGTAAACTGGGTATCCTCCCGGCGGATGACAAAATTGGTCAACGCGGACTGCGCCGGCAAGGTATAGCAAAACGCCACCCCCTCGTCATAAGCGCGAAAGGTGATTTCCAGCCGCCGTTGCAGCGGACCCGTTTCCTGCAGCTCCACCGTCAATCCGTTGTAATGGTCGCGGATGGTTGCGCGTTCGCCGCAGACCGGCTGCCAGACGCCGTCAGCCCCATTGGTCGTCTGACCGATGATGCTGAAACCGCCATTCAACGGCCCGTCGGCCAGTTCCAGCCCCAGCCGCGAATCCGCCAGCAATTGCCGCCCTTGATAATGGATGGCATAGACCGGGCAGCCGGTGGCCTCGCCATCGGCCTTCAAGCCGAAGCTGACCGCGATCCGGCCATCGGGTGATTTAATTTCAACTGCGTGGCAGGCGAAACACGCGCTGAAAAAAAGCACGGTCAGAAGTGAAATGGAGGGACGTTTGGCAAGTCGGCGGTTCATGGTTGGTTTGAATGTGAAGATGCGTGCGTTTGCAAACAGCGGGGGCCGACCTGAGGCCGGCGCCGTCATGGGCGAAATGATCATTTCCCTGCCCACCCAGCGGATTACTCTCGCAGGCCGCCATCAAAATTGGTCGGAAAAGGTCCACAGGTCGGCGGGATAGCCGGCCGGCAAGGCAATGGCGTGCTTGCTTTCCACGTGGCCGTCAAAAAAGACAAAATTGCGCGTCTTGCCATGGGCTGGCGTGGCCGCAATCATCAGGTTGGCCCACGGCGAGGCTGGCGCGTTCAACCCCCACAAGTCAACGTCCGTCATCATCCAAGGCATCCGACCACTCCAAACTGCGGCCGACATCTCCGTCAACTTGTGCGGATTTAGTCCATAGACAGCGTTCGCCGAGGCGGAGTCGGCATAGCCAAACGGATTCCACGGCAACGCCGCCTCATGGTTATTGATACTTTGCAGCGCCGTGATGACGCCATAAAACACATCGTTGGTGATATTGGCCATTTTGGGATTCGCCGGAATCACGGCCGGACACTGAAAGGCTTTGCAGGTTTGATTGACGGCCGATGGCGCCGGGGCGCCGAGAAACGAAGCCACGCTGTAAACCAGCTGCTGCGGCCCGGCCTGAGACGTCGCGGTCGAATAAAATTCCTGTTGCCCAAAACCCAGACCGGTGGGACTTCCTGCGGGCAAATTCCCGGATTCCCCCGGCGGCAAAACATCGTTGTTGTCCCCGCAAAACAGGACCACCCCCATGCCAATCTGCCTCATGTTGCTGGTGCAGTTGATGACATAGGCCTTCCGTTTGGCGCTGGCCAGCGCCGGGAGCAACATGGCCGCCAAAATCGCGATGATGGCAATGACGACCAGAAGTTCGATTAGGGTAAAGGCACCGCGTTGCTTTTGCTTGGAATTCATATTATGTGACTTTGACAAATTTTTTGATTGATTGATCGGGTGATTTTTACCGAGCATAACGCACAAGGCGGCCGTTTAACATACCCTGTAATGGGTATGCAACCAACGCGCCACTCGCGGTCATATCAGAAACATGGACTCTCCGCTGCTTGGTGCGGGTTGGGCATCGCCGGCCCCTCCAGATGTAAAGGATCCGGCAGGCGTTCATTGGCCGGAGGGTGCCTCGGATTGTCCGGCCGGCCGGGAATCCGCCAGCTTTGGCTCCGCCTGATTGGCGCGGGAATACGTCACGCCCATGGCGGCCAGCCGCTGGAGATGGGTTTCCATGCGTTGCGAGAATTGTTCCCAGTCACGGGCCGCCTTGGGCGACCAGGCGACTTCCGCCAGTGCGCACAGCCGCGGATAGGTCATGGTTTCCAGCCAGTCGGCCCGGTTCAGACGCTCGGTCCACATGCACGCCTCGGCCCCAAGAATCAAATTCTCCTGCGCCGGCGTCAACCCCGCCGGCACCGGATCGTAGTTGTAAACCGACTTCAGCGTGATGCTGACGCGGCGCGGGGCCGGCGGCTGGCCCGGGCCGGCGGCCTGAGCCCGGTTAAAATACAGAAAATTGTTCGGCGCCATGATGGCCGGATGGCCGGCCTTTACCGCCGCAATGCCGCCGGCCACGCCCCGCCAGCTCATGACCGTGGCATTCGGCGCCAGCCCGCCCGCCAGAATTTCGTCCCAGCCAATCAACTGCCGGCCATGTTCATTTAAAAAAATTTCCGCCTTTTTCGTCAGCCAGCCCTGCAGCTCGTGGTAATTTTTAAGCCCCTCACCCGCCATCAGCGCCTGGCACTTCGGGCATTGGTCCCAATAATTCGTCCCCACCTCATCACCGCCAATATGTATGTATTTGCCAGGGAACAGCCCCATCGTCTCCGTCAGCACGTCCTCCAGAAATTGCAGCGTCATCGGATTGCCGGCGCAAAAAACATTGCAACTGTTCGGCGGAAACTTCGCCAGCGGCGGCGACGGAAACTCAAAGAAGTAGCCGACATATCCCGGCTCGCCACGGCAGCTCAATTCCGGATACGCCGCCAGCGCCGCCTGCGAGTGGCCGGGGATTTCAATCTCCGGCACAATCGTGATATGCCGCACCGCCGCGTACGCGACCACTTCCCGGATGTCGTCCTGCGTGTAAAATCCGCCATAAATGCCGTTATTCTCCGTGTAGCCCGGCTGCTTGCGCCACGCGCCGACGCTGGTGAGCCGGGGATATTTTTTGATCTCCAGCCGCCAGCCCTGGTCGTCCACCAGGTGCCAGTGGAAAACATTAAGCTTTTGCATGGCCATGCCATCAAGATAGCGCTCGACAAATTCCTTGCCCTGAAAATGCCGCGAAACGTCCAGCATCATGCCGCGCCAGGCAAAGCGCGGCCAGTCTTCAATCCTCACGCACGGTGCCTGCCAAGCCGCCTTCGCCACAACGTTCGTGGCATAAATTTCCGGCGGCAGCAATTGCAGAAACGTTTGCACGCCGTAAAACAGCCCCGCCGGCTGCGGTGCCCGGATAATCACCGCCGCCGGGGTGACCGTCAGCTCGTAGCCTTCCGCGCCCAGAGTTGCTTTTGCGCCGCTGGTCGTCAGGAGGATGACGCCTTGGACGGGCGCACTCGGCTGAATATCAGCGGCCTTCAGCGGGTAACCGGTGGCGGCGTGCAACTTTTCGCGAAGATATTCGCCCGTCGGGCCGGCCGCCGCATCCATGACGATGCGCGTTTGTGGTTGGAGTTGGAAAGCACCTGCCTGCAACTCCAACTTTTGCGGGGCGGGAACCAGCGCGGGCGCCAGATTGCCGGCGGCAAACACCGGCAGAGCCAGCAGCAGGGTGGAAAGGATAACAATGGCGAATTTCATGTTTAAAGCTTATAAGTTTGGCGGGATTTGGGCCGGATAGCCGCAGGCCTTGGGATCATCCTTTGCCGGCTCTTTTAATTCTGTCCGCAGGCGGGTGACTTCCTGCATCAAATTGGCCCGCACTTGGGCGTATGCGGGATTGTCAAAGATACTGGTCATCTCCTCCGGATCATTTTTGCGGTCAAACAGTTCCCAGTAATCCACGTCCGGTGCGTAAAAATGCGCCAGCGTGTAACGGTCGGTGATTACGCCGTAATGCGGACGGACGCGGTGCCACGCGGGATATTCGTAGTAATGATAGTAAAATGCCGTGCGCCAATCCGGCGGGGTTTCGCCTTTCAGCAGCGGCATCAGACTGCGCCCCTGCATCCGGTCCGGCACCGCCGTTCCGGCGGCTTGCAAAAACGTCTCCGCCAGGTCAAGGCTGGAGACAATTTTCCCGGAAACCCCGCCGGCTTTGGCGACGCCCGGCCAGCGGACCAGCAGCGGGGTGCGCGCCGATTCCTGAAAAATCCAGCGCTTGTCAAACCACCCGTGTTCGCCGAGAAAAAAGCCCTGATCCGATGAATAAACCACCATGGTGTTGGTGGCCAGCCCGGTTTCGTCCAGATATTTTAACAGACGGCCGATGTTGTCATCCAGTCCCTTGATGCATCCGAGATAGTCGTGCATGAAGCGGTTGTATTTCCATTCGGTGAGCGCCTTGCCGGTCGGCTTTTTTTCCAGGAACGCCGCGTTGCGCGGTGCGTAGTAGGCGTCCCAGATTTTCCGCTGCCCGGGCGACAGATCCGGCGGCGCGGTCAGCTTGCAGTCTTCATTCAACCGCATGGTCGTTGCAATCATCATGTCCTGCTCATGTTCCGCCCTGCCCCGGCCGGCGTAATCGTCAAACAACGTGGCCGGCGGCGGGTACGGCCGGTCATGATCAAAATCAAGGTCCCCCAGGGCCGGTTCCCAGATGCGATGCGGCGCCTTGTGCCAGCATAGCAGCATGAACGGCTTCGCGGGATCGCGCTTTTTGAGCCAGTCGATTGACAGGTCGGTGATAATCTCGGTGACATAGCCCGAATGCGGCACCTGCTGGCCGTCGCAAATCATTGGGGGGTTGTAATAAACCCCCTGCTCGGGAACGATTTCCCAATGGTCGAAACCCGTCGGGTCGCTTTCCAAATGCCACTTGCCGATCACGGCCGTTTGATAGCCCGCCTGCCGGAGCAGCTTGGGAAAAGTGCTTTGCGAACCGTCGAACCGGTCGCCCGAGTTGTTGTAAAAGCCGTTAATGTGGCTGTAGGTGCCGGTAATGATGCTGGCGCGGGCCGGGCCGCAGAGCGAATTGTTCACCAGGCAATGATCAAACCGCACCCCCTCGCGCGCCAACCGGTCAATGTTCGGCGTTTGAATCAAATGCCGGGCATCGCCATACGCGCTAACCGCCTGCCAGGCATGGTCGTCCGCCATGATGAACAGGATGTTCGGCCGTGTTGCCGCGATAAGACTAACCGGAACCGCCACGCTCAAAGCCAGCATCACCAGCATCGGCAAATTTTCCACCCCAAAGGCGGTCCGGCGGTATTTGCTTTTCATGGGCATTGCTCCCGCAAAATTACCATAGGGCCGGCCAGCCCCAATACCCAGTATTGGGCATGCCCAACCTGACAGCGCACCAACCGCTTACCGCTTTAGAAATTTTACCACGGCCTCGGTGCGCGAGTGGACATGAAGCTTTTCGTAAATGTGTTTCGTGAACTGGTGGACGGTCAGATAGCTCACCCCCATCTTCTCCGCAATTTCTTTGTACAGAAACCCTTCAGCGAGGAGTTCCAGCGCCTGCCGCTCGCGCGGCGACAGCAGCGCCACCTCATTCTGCGTTTTATCCTGGCTCTGAAAATAGGCGGCCACCTTCGTCGCCATGCGCGGCGTCAGCGGCATGCCGCCCTCGCGGGCCTCGCGGATGGCTTCCACGATTTTTTCCGAGGCCGTCCGCTTGAGCAGATAGCCGCATGCCCCCGCTTTCAATGAATCAAACAGCGCCTTGTTGTCCTCGTAGACCGTCAGCATCAGGATGCGCGCTTCCGGCTTCAGGCGCTTGAGCTCGCGGGTGGCCTCAATGCCGGACATGCCCGGCAGGTTGATGTCCATCAACACCACGTCCGGCGGCTGGATTTTCAGCTCACGGAGCGCGCTCTCGGCATTCGCATAGACGGCAATGCAGCGCACGCCTTTGGCCCGGCCGAGAAAATCGGCCAGGCTTTCCCGGATGCCATCATCGTCTTCGACGATGGCAACGGAGATAAGTGATGCCGCCCCGGCGGGCGGGCGTTCGATTTGTGGCGCGGTGGGCATGGTTTCTTTTTTCGGCTTCATATTATGCAATTTCCCGGGCGGTTGAACATGCCGTGAAATGGGTATGACGGCAAGACTGGCGGGCCGCAGTATTCCGGCGCCGGCTTTTCATGCGTTTATTTTCAAAGCGTTCACACCTTGAAACACTTGCCCGCCGAGTGGCACCCGGAACGTGAATCGCACCCCTTCGTCAGGTGCGGTCTGGCAGGCCGAGGTCCCGCCGATTTCCTCCATCCGCTGCCGGATGTGAACCAGCCCGCTTCGTTTGGCCTCGCCGGCGGCCAGCTCGAAACCCCGGCCGTCGTCCGCAATCTCAATGGCCAGCACCTGCGCCTCGATCTGCACCCGCACGCGCACCTCGGTTCCGCCGGAGTATTTCAGGGCGTTGTTCACGACTTCGGAGCAGGCCAGCAGAACATTGTGCCGCACATTTGCCGCCACCTCGACCGCCGGCACCACCGGCGGTCCGGAAAACCAATAGCGCAAAGGCGAGCCTTCGCACAAATCCCGCAGCGACTCGCCCAGGTAGTCCACCAGACTTTCCAGATTGTCGTTCTGCGGGCGCACCGCCCAGACAATTTCATCCAGTGACCGCGTGAGACTCCGGGCCGCTCCGGAAATCTTTTTTGTCTGCGTCCGCACCTCGGCTTCGTTGCCGGCGCTCCCGTCCACCAGCGCGCTCAACAACGAAATCTGCGTGAGCCGCGCGCCGATCTCATCATGCATGTCGCGGGCGATCCGCGAGCGCTCCCCATCGAGCGCCCGCTGGCGTTCCAGCATCGCCAGCCGGCGCCTCAGCCGGATACGGGACACGCTCCAAGCCCCGGCCATGGCCGTCCCGAGCAGACCGGTCACGCCCAGCGCCTGCACCGGCCGGCGCTCCCAGAAGCGCGGCACAATCTCCAACGGCAGGCTTTGCCACGCCTCCTGCCAGACCCCGTCCGGCCCGCCCGCCCGGACCTGAAATTCATACCGGCCCACCGGAAGATGCGTGTAATAGGCCGCCCGCCGCGACCCCGCATCCACCCAGTCCCGATCCAGCCCCGCCAGCCGGTAGCGAAACTGCATCCGCTCCGGCGACTGGAGCGTGGCCGAGGTATAATGAAATTCAAAACTCCGGGCGGCGGACCGGGCCCGTAAAACCCCGTCGGCATCCCGCGTCTGCGGCACGCCTTCCACGAGGGTCTCCTCAATCAGCGGAGCCAACGGACGGGTGGCCACGTAGTGTTGCAATTGCGCCGGGTTGAAAACGGCCAGCGCATGCCAGTTGGGAAACCACAGGCGACCGTCCGCCGAATGCGCCACCGCCGGCTGGCCGGCCCCGGAACAGCGCCGCGTGTCCAGCCCCTCATCCGGCGACAGCTGCCAGAACAGAATTGGCGGGGCAACGCCGCGCTGATACTCCAGCAGCCGCGATTTTGGACAACCAAATATGCCGTTCGCCGAACTGAACCAGAGATTGCCGGCCGCATCCTCGGTCACGGCCACCAAATTGTCACTGGGCAGCCCGTCAACCGATGTCCACTCCCGAAACTGGCCATCCTTCAGGCAGGCCAGTCCCGCACTGTCGGTGGTAATCCACAAATCGCCACCGGCATCGGCGTGAATTTCCCGGATCCGTTCTTCCCCGGCCCACTGGCCGGCGCCGTAATGCACGAATCGTTCCCCCTGCTTGCGGTAGAGCCCGCGGTCGGTAATGGCCACCCAAATTTGCCCGGCGCGATCTTCCTCAATGGCCCGGATGTAAAAATGATCAATGCCGGCCGCCCGAGCGAACAGATTGGTGCCATCCGGACCAAACCGCACAACTCCCACGCTCGTCCCCGCCCACAAATTGCCCCGCCGGTCTTCCATTAGCCCGAGCACCACATTGGTCAGCCCCGGAATCCCCAGCACCCGCCGCAGTTGCCGGCCCTCCAGCCGGTAAAGGCCGGCCCAGGTGCCCGCCCAAAAATTGGTCTGCCGGTCTTCATACAGCACCCCCACGTGCGTCTGCAGATTGCCCGGGCCGACTTCAAATTCGCCCTCGTCGCAGGTGCCCTGACGATAGCGAAAGGCGCCCCGGCCATCCGTCCCCACCCAGACGCTGCCGTCCCGCCGGGCACAGGCGGCAAGCACCAGATTTTGTTTCGCCGGTTCCGGCAGATGGAGCGTGGTCACCGGCCGGTTGCGAATCTGAAACAGCAAAAAATCCGTGGTTCCCACCCAGATCACGCCATCCTTGCCCTCGGCCAGGCTGCTGCATTCCGCAATCGCCGATTGACCCGAGTTGCTCAAAGGCCGCCAGCCCGGCCCCTCCGTCCAGACAAAGACACCCGCGCCCACGGTGGCCACCCACAGCCGGCCCGTCCGGTCTTCCATTAGCCGCGCGGTCCGGGTAAAAACCGAATCCTGCCGCCAGGGATAGGGCGAAAGGCGACTGGCCCAGCCGGAACCATTCAATTTGAACAGCTCCGTCCCGCGGCCTTGCAAATATTGCGGTGCGCAGGCGGCCAGCCATAGTCCGCCATCTTGCGCCGGGGCCAGGGCCACCACCCCTTGGTACAATTCGGAAACGACCGCGTTCGTCACCAACTGCCAGGCACCCGTCTGAAACGCCGCCAGTTGCCCGCCCGCCACAGCCCAGAGCCGGCCCTGCCGGTCGGCAACCACCTGCGTCACATCGTTGACGGCGGCATTGGTATGCGCATCCAGGGCAAACCAGTCGCAAACTCCCTGACACCATCGCGCTACGCCCGCCCCGTGTGTTCCCAACCACAAATTGACGTCATGATCCTCCGCCATGGAATTAATGCGCGTTCCCCGCAGCCGGTCCCCGGCCGGAACCGGCTCAAAAACTCCGCCGCGCCGGCGTGCCAGCGTCCCCCCCTCCGTCCCCACCCATAAATCACCCGAACGCGACACCAACAGGGCCGTGATCCGGTTGTCCCCCAGCGCCGGCGTGTTGTTCGTATTGAGAATGACAAAGCGGGAACCGTCAAACCGCGCCAGACCGTGGCTGGTGCCCACCCACAAATAGCCGTCGTCAGTCTGCACCACCGCCTGAACCCTGGCCGCCGGCAGCCCGTCCGCACTATCCCAGCTGCGCATCAGAAATTCCGGCAGCGCGATTTTTTCGGCCCCCCGGGCACCGCCGGGCATGCCCAGCAGCAAGCCCGCCATGCAGAAAACCCAAAGCCATCCCTTGCACAGAAAGCGTGATTGTCTGGCCGCCGGAGTCATGGCGCACAATTTAGCAACCCGGCCCCAGCGGCGATACAATAATCCTGCTTGCCGCCATACCCAGTTGACGGTATGGATCACTCCCGGCACCCGGGGTAAAGTTTCAGCGGTTCCACCGGGCGCGGCCCGGATAAATTTTAACGACATGAACACGCAACCAGCGGCTGATTCCCCAGCCCACCGCCTGACCGCGCGCATCCGCCCCGGCAGTGGTGCCGCCGCCCTGCCCCTCAGCCATCCGCCAAACCATCCCCGGCCGGCCGGCGATTCCGGATTAATTCATGAAACTGTCTCTCTCCGGATTTTTATTGCCGCTGGGCGCGGCCACCGCCTTGGCCACGAACGCCAACCCGCCGGCCCTGATTCCGCAGGCTCAGGAAATCAAAGTGTTCCCTGGGTCATTTCACCTGACCGCCGAAACGGAAATCTTCTGCGCCGGCGCCGGCGCGGAATCCGCAGCCGGCGGCCTTAATGCGGTGATGACGCCGGCCAAAATTGGGTGTCACATACCCCCCCGCCCTAACCGACTGAACCCAGGCCACCGTCATTGCAGGCTGGCCGATTTGAAGCCAATATGAAAAACATCCTGCACCTCCGTTTGCTTGCCCTGGGCGCAGCCTGCCTGCTGGCCCTGCCGGGGCGAGCACGTGCCGCCGACACCAATGCCGTACCGCAGCGACTCGCCGAAACCCCCGCCCAAAAGGCCGCGCGCATGAAATGGTTTGCCGGGGCGCGCTTCGGCATGTTCATCCACTGGGGGCTTTACGCCGTGCCCGCCGGCGAATACGGTGGCAAGACCGGCTACGGCGAGTGGCTCATGGAAAGCGCCAAGGTGCCGGCTTCGCAGTATGAGAAATATGCCGCCCGCTTTAATCCGGTGAAATTCGACGCGCGCGCATGGGCGCATCTGGCCCGGGCGGCCGGGATGAAATACCTCGTCATCACGAGCAAACATCACGACGGCTTCGCGATGTACCGCTCCGCCATGACCGACTGGGGCATCAAATCCACGCCGTTCCAGCGCGATCCGCTCAAGGAACTCGCCGCCGCGTGCCAAGCGGAAGGCATCACCTTCTGCCTCTATCACTCGATCATGGACTGGCACAGCCCGGACTATGAGCCGCGCCGCGCGTGGAACGACACCGCCAAAGGCACGCCGGACATGGATCGTTACACCGCCTACCTCAAGGGTGAGCTGAAGGAATTGCTCACCGGCTACGGACCGCTCGGCATCCTCTGGTTTGATGGTGAATGGGAAGGCACCTGGAATACCGACCGCGGCATTGATATTTACAATTTTGTGCGCGGCCTACAGCCGCAGATCATCGTGAACAACCGCGTGGGCCGCGCGCGCGCGGGCATGACCGGCATGGACAAGGGCGCGGGCGTCGGCGACTACGGCACCCCGGAACAACAGATTCCGGCCACCGGATTTGGCCCGGGCGTGTATTGGGAATCGTGCATGACGATGAACGACCACTGGGGCTACAACAAACACGATCAGGACTGGAAATCCACCAGCACCCTGATCCGCAACCTCATTGACTGCGCCAGCAAAGGCGGCAACTACCTGCTGAATGTCGGCCCGACGGC
Source organism: uncultured Verrucomicrobia subdivision 3 bacterium (assembly GCA_903872345.1). GTDB lineage: Bacteria > Verrucomicrobiota > Verrucomicrobiia > Limisphaerales > UBA11358 > UBA11358. The sequence continues at coordinate 74,719 of CAIQKM010000201.1, forward strand.
GGAAGGGCTGATTCCCGACCCGAGCATCGAACGCCTGCGGGCCATCGGCCAATGGATGGATGCCAATGGCGAGTCCATTTACGACACCCAGGCGAGCCCGTTCTGGAACCTGCCCTGGGGCCGATGCACACAGAAAAGTGCCGGCAACGCAACCGTTCTTTATCTCCACGTATTTAACTGGCCCGCCGATGGCAAGCTGCTGGTGCCCGGCCTTCGCAACCAACCGGAATCCGCCGCGCTGCTCGTAAGCCATGAAACAGTTGACGCCCAGCCGACCGGCAAAGGCGTGGAACTCCAATTGCCCGCCACGGCACCCGACCCGGTTTCCAGCACGATTATATTGCGTTTCAGGGGCAAACCGGCGGTGGATGAATTCCGCATCACCCCCGCCGGGGATGGCCGACTGAAACTGGACGCCTTGAACGCCAATTTATCAGGAAGTCGCTTGTGCGTAGAGACCATGGATGGCCAAGCGAACCTGGGCTACTGGAGTGAGCCCAATGAATATGCCCAATGGCCGATTCACCTCAATCGCTCCGGCGAATACCAAATCGCCACAACCCTGTCCGGCCCGGCGACGAATGCCTTCACCGTGGAAATCGATGGCCAGAAATTGGCGGCCAGCTATTCGGGAACCGGGTCGTTTCATGACTACGCCGAAAAACCGCTCGGCTCGCTGAACCTCACTGCAGGCAACCATATTGTAACCATCCAACCGGACGACGAACACTGGCATCCCATGAACCTCCGCACAGTCGTGCTGGCACCAAAATTCTGAGGTTGGCACTCTGACTCCTTATCTGGCCGGCAGGGCACCACGGAGACTCCTTGAACGTCATGGTTGCCATATGGTTTTGAGTCTCATTATCCCAATGCGGTCGGCAAGGAGATTCTGGCGCCGGCCAAAGCTCAAGGCAAACCAAGGCGGAAAAAATTCTGCAGATGATTGGTGACACCCTCCGTATAAATGACCGCGCCCGTGCCAAAAATCCCAGCGGCCACCGGCAACCAGTTGGACAGGGGCCGGGTCAAATTGGTGCTCGCATAAACATGGTAGCTCTGCCCGGACGGGCCGGAAAAGCTGAAACCGAAGGTATTGCCACCGGCAACCGCCGCATTGCCCGCCAACGGGGCAACCAAAGCACCGGCGGCGTAAGTAAGCAACAGCGAGCCGGCATTGGTGCTGACCGAAAAAGTTCCGGTGAACGCATTGCTGAAACCGGCGGTGTTCACCGCGATTTTTGCCGGATTAAAGTTCTGGATGCCGCCGCTGACGTTGGCCAGCGGCCAGACGTTGGTGCCGGCATTGGAGAAGCCGGCCAGCGGGCCAGGCGTGTTGCTGACGGTGAGGGAGACCAGTCGGATCGTAAACGGGTTGGTCGTGGCCGACTGGAGGTTCAGCGCGCCGTTGATGTTCAGCAAATCCCAGCCGGAGCTGTTGGTGGCGTTGTTCAGGCTGAATTGATAGGCACCGCCGGCATTCCACGTTTCACCAGCCGTGGTTAGAGTACCGATCGTACCATCGCCGGGGATAACCGTGCCATTGAGCGCCACCGCACCGCCGACCGCGCCGGTGCCGCCCAAAGTGCCGCCGGAAGCGACCGACACGACGCCGGTTCCAAGGTAGCCATTCACTGCCAGCAAACCATTGCTGATGATGGCGCCGCCGGTGAAACTATTGGAAGCGGACAGGGTCAGGCTGCCCGAGCCCACCTTGGTCAGACCACCACTGCCGGTGATGACAGTGCCGAGCGTGGCGGAGAAATCGGCGGTATCAATCGTGCCGCCACCGTTGTTGAGCGTGACGCTGGTGGCACTACCCGCGCTGGAATAAAGATTGGTGATGCTGGCCGTCAGTCGGAGGGTGCCGTTGGTGCCAAAAGCGACGGTTCCCGTGCCGGTGCTGCTGCCGGTGGTGTTTGCAAACCCCTGCCCCGTTACCAACGTGCCGCCGGCAATGGTCAACACGCCCCCGCCGGAATTGCCGGAACTGGGGCCGACTCCGATCGCGGACAAACCGGTGTAAGTGAACGTCGCGCCAGCATTGATGCTCATGTTGGCGGGATAACTCGTGTTGGACGATGGCACCACGGCCACGGCGCCGCTTTGGTTCCAACTGGCGCCGCTGTTTAAATTCAAAGTTCCCCGGCGGCTGACGTTCAGCGTGCCGCTGTTGGCCACCGTTCCGGCCACAGCCACCGTATTCCCGGTGGAGGAGTTGCCACCCAACGTAATGCTTTTGCCGCCGGCGACACTTACCCGGGAGCCGGCATTAAAATTCGCCGCGCTGACGCCGGCGGTGAGCGTCCAACCGCCGGTGGCCGCCGACTGGTCGCCGTCGACGTTGACGGTGCCGGCGGTGAGCGTCGTACCGCCGGTGTAAGTGTTCGTGCCGGACAGCGTCAAGGTGCCGGCTCCCCTGTTGGTGAGTCCATTGCTGTTGCTGATAACGGCGCTGATGGTGGCAAAACCGTTGGCGGCCAGAGTCAGGCCGTTGGCCGTGGAGATGACATACGCGCCGGTGCGTGCAAGAGTGTAACTGCTCCCGCCCGAGACGGTGATATTTGCCGGTGCCACGCTGGCTCCCAAGGTCACCGTGCAGTTGGTCGTGGAACTGGCCCCGAACACCGCCGTGCAATTATCCACCCAAGTTACATTGCCGCCGCCGTTCAGCCAGTTGAGCGTCGTGGAGTTCCAAGTGCCGTTTCCGTCCTGGTCGCCGGCGGTGGAGAAATCAGCGTCCCAAGAAATGACCGAACCGGCGGCGGGCGTCGTGCCGAGCGACGGCGTGGCAGTCGTGGCGGGCATGCTCTGCGGCGAAACTCCGCCGGCGTTGGTGGACAATACCGTGTAAGTGCAAGCCGTGCCCGCCGTCAAACCGGTATCGGAATAATTTGTTCCTGAAATGCCGGCGATGTTCACGCCGCCGCGCTGGACAATGTAGCCGGTGGCATTGCTCACCGGGAGCCAGGTTAAATTGATTTGGTTGGTGGCCGCCGCGGTCGCGATAACGCCCGCCGGCGCGGTCAGCGAATTGGAAACCGCCAGCAGCAAGGTTTCCACGGGGAATCCGTTGACGGTTTGCATTTGCAGCGTGGTCGAGTTGGTCGAATTGGAAACAACGCTGGCGTTGGCGTAGCCGGAAGCGATCGCCCAATTTCCGGCGAGTTGCACGGTGAGATTGGTTGGCACACTTACATTGTTGACTAGGTTCAAGTCGGGATTCACCACGGTGAGCCACAGAACGCCGTTGACTGGCTGGGTCATGGCCAGACACGGCAGACTGACCGAACGCAGTGGACCGGCGTTGGTGACGGCGGCGGCGGGCGGGTTCGTGGCGAACAGGGCGTAGCCGATGCGTCCGTCGGGTTGCCAGCGGACCACGTGCGCGCTGGCGTCACATTCCAAAACCGTATAAGGCACGGTGGCGGAATAGGTGTAATTTGTCGCGAATTGCACCATCGCATTGGAGGTGGCATTGGGAACCACCACATATTCGTAGCCCGCATTGGCCGGCGCGAGGCCGTGATTAATCCAGGCGGTCGCGTAATTGTTGGTGCTGAGTGCGCCATTGCCGGACTGGTCCGGTGAAATTTGCGCGGTGCGATCCAGCCGGATGGTGGCGCCGGGGCGGACAAAATATCCCGTGCCGTAGCCATCCAGCAGCCAACTGGCCGTCACGCTGCTGTTGGTCAGGTGGTTGGGAAATCCGCCGACATTGGTGCCGTTCATCACCGTCGTCACAGCGGTGTTGGTCAACTGCGCCTGAAAGAGCGTGGTGATGGTCGGATCGGCCATGTCATTGTTGGTGATGCTGGAACCGAGGCAGATAATGTTGTTGGTGAAACAAAAAAACGATTTGCGCCAGGCGAACGACGGATTGTGATTGGCGCCGCCGGTCTCCTGAAAATTGCAGGCGTAAAGGCCGCCAAAGCCGCCGGCGATGCCGGTTTGAATGTTGTTGCCGCCGCTGTGAAACGCCAGCGCACCGGCAAAATTCGTCGCCGACAAATCGTGCTCCATGTAGGCCGAAGTGGCATTGTCAAAGATCAGTTTACTCCACGGCAGCACAATCGTCGTGGCTCCCGGCGGTTTGTTCCAATCCCAGCCACTGGCATTGTTCGTGCTCCAGCCGCAGGCGGCATAGCCGCCGGGATTGAGAATCTCCAGCGCGCCGTAGCTTTGATAGCGGCCATAAACATTTTGGTTGACGGCGATTTCCGTGCCCCAAAAATCGTTGTTCATGCCGTGCATGCAGGCGACCCAGTTGGTCTGCCGCCAAATGCCGATGGGACTGTAATTGAACTGGTAAAAACCCTCCGGGTTCGCTTCGGAACCGTAAGGTCCGAACGGCGCATACGGCGAACTGCCGCCCAGGATACGATTGTAGAGTTGCGCCACCAGCGGATCCACCGGTTGGCTAAAAATCGTGCCGCCCATCATGCCCAGCGTTTGCAGCGTTCCACTGCCGGGAGTCAGGGTGTTTTGCAGTGGATAACGACCACCCAACGAGCTGGCGGTAAAGCCCACGCCGGTCGGATTCATTATGTCCGGGGTGTTGCCCATGCGTATTTCCGCCAGCACCGCGCCGCGCAAACTGCAATAGGCGTTTGAACTGATCTCAAATTGCGTTCCCGCCAAGTCGTTCAGCACACCGGTCAGTTCGTTGAAAGCATACATGTAATGGTTGTAGTGGGTCGCATGGTGAAAGCCGCAGCCATCCACTTTCGGCCCGTTATCCGTGCCGTTCACCGCCGTCAAAAATCGCTCGTTATATCGTTTGTAGCCTTTGAGATACTGAATGGCCGTCGCGTCATCCGGCGTCAGGAATAAGATCGCTCCCAGTTCGCGCCGCGTATTCAGATAAACGTCATCGGTGCCGGTGCCGGTCAATTGGGAGTCGTCCAGCCCGCCCGCCGTCAAACCCGGCACCCAGTTGGTGCTCCAATAATGCCCCATCCGATACAGCCATTGAAACATCTGCCATGCATGTTGCCGATTCGTGGCATCATAGCCGGGATAAGCCAGCACAAATGCCGAAGGCACCGTGCGGAAACCGTATCCCGGAGAACCGCCGGCACTGGCACTGCCGCTGTTGTAATCCATGCCCTGATCCCACCAGTTGCGGAGAAACAGGTTCATCTTATTCGAGCTTTCCGCGGTGTTGTTCCAATAAACATCCTGGGCAATAGTTTGAAGCCATGGGTAATAGGTGTCGGCGGTGGTGTTGTCGGAAATGACCTGTCCCTTGATATTGCTGCCGTTCGCGACGATGTTCAGGTTGGTCCATGAAGCGTAGGCGCTGGCCACGCTGCTGCCGGAGGGGGCGGTGCCGGCGTTGTCCGCCAGCCAGGCGGCGCGGGCCGCCGCCAGATCATTTAACTCCGCCGCCGTCGGCGCGTTGGTGGGAATATCCGGCTGCAACTCATAGTAACAGTGGTAGTAATTCGTCTGCGCCGCCGTGGTGGCATCTCCATACAGGTTGTATTCGCCCGGCGGATTTTGCAAATCCGCGTTGCGGCCGGCACTGGAATTGACCCACGTGACGGCGTCCAAAAACAACTGACCGGCCATATTCGTGGGACCGGTGATCTTTACTTTGGTGAAATTATTGTTGGAGCCGGGACCATTCATGTCATACCAATAATGCTTCACGGCCCGCCGCCAACTGGAGTAATTTAGATGGAAATTGTAGTAATACTGGGCGGTCCCGCTGGAATCAACAAAGCTGACCGTCAGTTGCTGTCCCGGCAAGGGTGACGGATTATACACCCAAAGATCGCCTTCGGTATAGGGAAGCGCCGATGATGAAATACCAGGGTTGGTAACGGTCAGGGTGTCATTGGTCCCATAATTCCACTCCAAGCACTGCGGCGGGTTATTGGTCGGGCATTTGCAATGGTTCGTCGAAATGGCGAGCGTACCGGAAGCCGCGCTCCAATTCGACGGCACATTGGTCGGAAAGTAGAGGGTTTGCGCCGCGGTGCGGCCAGCGCAGACCGCCGTCACAAATAGGATGGCCGCCAGACTTCTAAAGTTCATATTTTAAAAATGCCAGCGACGATTAGGCCACATAAAAAGGGCGTGCACTCAACAATTCATTGAATGCACGCCCGGCATACGACATTGCATCTAAGGGGCTATCCGTCAAACCTTCCCGTCATTAGGGGGAAGTGATGACATAAAACCGCTTCGGTTCGGTCGTCGTGGCATTGGTGTAATTGACCGCCGCGCCGGCAAACGTGCCGTTGGCAACAGAAGTCCAGTTGGTCAGGGGCGTGGTCAGATTCGTGCTGGTCAATACTTTCCACGTCTGCCCATTGGTGCCGCTGAAACTCAATACCATTTTCCCGCCAATCTGGCTGAGGCCGCCGATAACCGGCGGATAGAGTGTGCCGCCACTGACCACCAGGAACAGTTCCCCGCCCGTGATGTTTAGTGCCGCCGTGGCGCCGCCGACCAAGCCGTCGCCACCCACCGCGACAGCGGCGGGCGCCGTGCCGCCGACAGCACCGCCGGCCCCCTTCGAAATGAGCTTATAGCTCCCCGCCCCGAGGGCGGTGCCGCCATTATTGAGGTTAACCGCGAACGTCGTGCCGCCGCCCAGAGTCAGCGTGCCTCCAACCACCGCGAGGGTGGGTAGATTGACCAGGTTCGTCAGCAAAACGCCGGCGGCAGCAACATTCAGGCTGCCTTTGACGGTAGCGGTAGCGCCATTGGTGGCCACCAAGGTCTGGCCGGCGGCCAAAGCATAGGCACCAGACAAACCGGATACATCAAACGTCGCGCCGGCGGAAATCAACAGGTTGCTGGCACCGACCGCGCCGCTGCCAGTCAATGCCAATGTGCCGGCACTGATGGTGGTGTTTCCCGAATATGTGTTCGCCCCGGAAAGCGTCAAGGTGCCGGCGCTGGTTTTGATCAGCCCACCACTGTTGGTGCTGGTGTTATCGGCCATGATGCCGCCATACGTCAGCGTCGCACCGCTGGCCACGTCAATGGTCCCATTGCCCGTGGCGTTGGCACCCAACGAATTGGTGCCGGTCGGGCCCAGCGCAATGCCCCGCAAGGCGTTCAAAGTAAAGCTGGCCGAGGCAGACAGCGCGCCGCCATTGATCGTAAGACTGTTAGGCGTAGCGGAGCCAGGCACGGATCCCAAGTTGCCGTCCGAACTTACCGTCAGTTGGCCATTGTATATGGTCGTGCCACCGCTATAGGCATTGGCACCGGCCAAAACCCATTGTCCATTGCCGTTCTTGGTCAAAGAGGTCACCCCGCCAGAATCATTGATTGGTTGGGCCAGCGTGTTCGTACCGGTGTTCGAGCCTTGCAAGTTCAAGTTCGCAGAGGAGCTGCCGGACTTGATCGCGGTGGTGGAGAGATAAGCGATCGTGCCGGTGTTGGTCACATCAAGCGTCAGGTTCTGGGCGTTTTGCCAGTTCAGGGGGCGCGTCGTTGCACTATTGTTGTTGCCCACATAGCGCAGCAGGGAGTAGGAATTGACGGTGCTCAATTTGATCGCGCCGCCCGTGGCGGTCGCGCCCTTGCCCAAGGAACTGGGGTTTCCCTGATTCGCCACCGAGGTGAATTCGGCGGTGCCAGCCTGCACGCTAAAGTCTCCGGTGTAACTGTTGGTGTTATTACTGAAACGGGTGACACCCGCGTAAGCTGCCGAGTTGGCCACTTGAACCGAGCCGGTACCCGTCAGATAAGAGGCCACCACCAGATTAAAATTATCACTGACACCAAAGCCACCCGGGCTGGTATAGCCCATATTGATGGTCCGGGCGGATCCCAGTGTGACATTGTTACTGGCCGACCGTAGAGCGCCCATAAGCGCGCTGCCGGAGGCGTTAATGAAGGTTACGGCACCGGTTGACACTCCCAGCGCATCATCATTGGTGATGTATAGGGTGCCCGCGTTCAGGACTGTTCCGCCGGAATAGCTGTTGGATCCGGTCAGCCACCAACTGCCCGTGTTTCCCTTGGCCACCGCCATGTTGGTGGTGGGTCCGTCGGTGATCGCGCCGCCGAACACGTTGAGTAACGTTGACGTTCCAGACAGCGTCAAAGTGCGCATGGCACCGGCGTTCGCGGCCGGAACCGCCGGACCATTCCAAAGCAGCGGACCATAAATGGATGATATCAGGGCGCAGGTTCCGGAGGTTCCGCCCAAGGTGAGGGTGCGGCTGGTGGTGTCGCCACTCCCGTCGTATTGCAGGTCCGAGGTGCTGGCGCCGGTGCAGAGAAATACGTTGGTGCCCGTGCCCAGCGGATTCGCCGACGAATCATTGATGGAAGTGATCACCGCCGTAACTGCATTGATGGTGGTGCTGCCCGTATAAGTATTGGCGTTTTGCAATATGACCGAAGAAGTGTAGCTGTTGGCATTCAGGTAAAATGATCCCCCGCCGGAAATCACCTCGGAGGGAGTAGTGCCGGTCGCATTCACCAGTTTTTTGAAGGTGGCGTTGGTGGCCACGGACACACTCGTGACGCTTTGCGGTCCGGTCGGGGCACCCGCGGTGGTTGAGCCAAATGCCAGCGTGCCGTTGGTTACCACCACGGTGCCGGTCAGGCCGCCGCTATTGCCCAGCAGCGTCAATGTGCCACCGCCGTCCTTCACAAACGTGCCGGCGTTGACAATGTTGTTGGAAATGGTTGTGTTGGCCGGGTTGGTGACCGTGTTCACCGTCAGCGTATTGCCGCTGCCGTTGTCGCCAAAAACGTAATTGGTGGTGACCACCATCAGGGTGTCCGCCGTGACGTTGGCGCCCAGCGTGACCAACCCGGCGCCAGCGGTGGCGGGAATGCCCGTGGCGCCGAACCATGCGTCATAGTTTTGCGAGTTATTCCAGGCAATGTGCGTCTGCCCCGCGCCGCGATCCCAATTTACCGTGGCTGTGTCCCACACGCCAACGGCACCTTGACTAAGCCCGTCGCCGTTGGTGGAAATGTTAACCGTGCCGCCATCCCAATACAGGGTTTGCGCAGTGCCAGGGGTGGCCGGCAAGCACAGCCCGAGACCGGCCAAAAGTATGACTCGCCTCACCGTTTTGAACGCCGCTCGCGACGCCAACAACAGCAGTTTGTTTGTAGGATTTGTATTCATGTTTGTACGCAGGGTGGTTGAACTGGATTATTCGGGTGGCAGTGTGTTTAGATTTTCAATATCCCTTGGACCATTGGGCATTCGGATCCGTAGCCGCCAGCGCCAGGCCGGTTTGCGGATTAACAAACCCAAGCTGGCCGACCGGCTTGGCCTCGCTATGACCATCGAGCCAGCCCAGCGAACAACGCTTGCCGTGCCGGTTCAGCGGAACCCACGGCGTACCCGGATTCAAGAACAGATCCGGATTGGCGGGCGTATCAAAGTGGGTCCAGCTCTTACCCGTGCCATCATCCACCCAGTTGTCGGGGTTCTTATCGGGCGGCATTTTGGCGCCGCCGACGCAGGCAAAATAAAAGGTTTGCGACAACGGCCGTTGAATGGCGGAGAACTTCAAACCGGTGGCCAGGCCGAAGTTGATCCCGATATTCCACTTTTCATTCGGCGGCAGGCCGGTGCAGTTAAAAACATTGGTGGTGTGGATGTAGCTGGTGTAGAGCAAATCACGATACTCCGTGTTGGGCAGGGCGGCGGAGGACGATCCACCGGGCTCGAAGACCGCGCCGGGTATCGTGGGACCGGAAACGGTTAGTGGGATGATATAATCGTTGTTGTCGTTGCCATACATGATGGTGCCCAGCATGATTTGCTTCTCATTGTTCATGCACTGCACGGCCTTGGCTTTCTGTTTGGCGGCCGCCAGGGCCGGCAGCAGCATCGCGGCCAGGATGGCGATGATGGCGATGACCACCAGCAACTCAATCAGCGTGAAGGCCGCCCGGACATTGATTTTCTTATTCGAATTGACGATCAAGTTCATGGAAATGGTTGTGTTTGAAACTGAAATCACTATCGCTCCGACCCGGCAAATCCGCCAGTGCATGTTTGTGCACCACTCGGTTCAGGGCACATCCTGATGCGCCCCTGGATTCAACGCATTTCCGCCCCGTTAATTCGGTCGCATCCGCCAATCTGCTTCTGAGTGTCCACTCGATCCGGCATTGTATTTTTCCGCCGCCTTTGGTTTTGCCGGTGGCGGCAATCACCTTGGTGCCAGCGCGTTCGCCTTCCTTGCGCCTGGGCTGGTCAAATCAAACATGTTCCAGGCAAACATCCCCCACAGCTCTGGATGCCGGTTGATGCTGGCCAGGGTCTGTTCGTGAATGCGGGCTTGCCAGGCTTCCGGATGCCACTTTCCGCCGGGGACCCACGACGGCAAAATGCCATCCGAAAGCCGCAGCTCCCTGCACGAGATTCAAAGTTACCTCGGTCGCATCTCCGGCTCCCTGCTGGATCGCGTGGATTTGCATATCAAAGTGCCCTCCGTGAAATTCCGCGAAATGTCCGCCGCCTAGACCGGCGAAAGCTCTGCGCAGATCCGCGCAGATCCGCGAACGGGGCATCGTCGCACGCAAACGGCAGCACGTACGTTTCGCCGGCAAACCCAGGGTCACTTGCAATGCCCGCATGGGCACGCGTGTGTTGAAAGGGTTCTGCGAACTGGCTGAACCCGCGCGTGATTTGCTCAAGCACGCGATGACCGAATACAATCTCAGCGCCCGCGCCTGCGACCGCATCTTGAAAGACGCCCGCACCATCGCCGACTTGCGCGGCGCGGAATAGATCGGCGGCGACGACATTGGCGAGGCGATCCAGTATCGCTCCCTCGACCGGCAGTTGTGGGGATGATTCCACAACCCCGCATCGGCGGTAACGCCAACTCTTGGATTTTTCCAGCTTTATGTTTGGCCGGCATTTCTCTTACCGGCCACCGAGCCGTTTTTGCAATTCTTCCAGACTGACACCCTTGGTTTCAGGCAGGAATTTGGCGACAAGCACAAATTGGAGCACCATCATCGCCGCAAAAAACCCGAAAGCAACCGAGCCGGAAGCCTTGGCGATGACTGGAAACGCCCAGCCGATCGCGGCGCACAGCACCCACATCAGGGTGCAGGCCACCGCCGAACCGGAGGCGCGCACGGCATTTGGCAGCAGCTCATTGATGATCACCCAGACGACGGCTCCTTGCGAGTAGGCGTGCGATCCAACCACGCCCATCATGGCGGCAATCACGATCCAACCCTGGGCATGCGTGGCGAAAACCCACGCCGCCAGCGCGTGTGAAAGGATAAACGTAACCGAACCGACCAGCAGCAGCGCCTTGCGTCCGACTCGGTCAATGAGCGCCATGCCAACCAGCGTCATCACCAAATTCGTCAGCCCGACGATCACGGATTGCATCAGAGCGCTGGCATTGTCCGCCCCCGCCATGCGAAAAATATCCGCCGTGTAGTATAAGACGGCGTTGATGCCATCCAGCTGATTGAACACGGCGATCATGCAGACGAGCAACAGCGGTTTCAGGTATTTGCGCTGGAAAAGCCGGTCGCTCACCCCGGTGGTTTCGGCGGCAAGCGATTCCTGAATTTCCTGGTTTTCGCGCGCCGGGTCTTCATGGCCAAAGCGGGTCAGTACAGCTTCGGCCTCGGCCAGCCGGTTTTTTTTCACCAGCCAGCGCGGACTTTCTGGAATCATCAGCGCCGTAACCAGAAACGCCAGCGAAGGCAAAGTCATCACGCCAAACATCCAGCGCCAGGCGGCCGGATTTTCCGCACCCGCGAAACGTGCGACCAGATAATTGGAGAGATAGGCCGCCAGGATGCCGAGCACGATGTTCAACTGGCTCACACACACGAGCAGTCCGCGCCGTTTGGGCGGGGCGATTTCCGTGATATACATCGGGCAGACAACGGAGGCCGCCCCGACGGCCACGCCGCCCAGAAAGCGGAAAAACAGCAGCGCGTGCCAATCCCACGCGCCCGCGCAGCCGGCGGCGGCGGCCAGAAACATCACCGCGAGCACCGTCAACACCGGCCGCCGTCCCCACCAGTCGGCGGGACGGCCGGCCCCCAGCGCGCCAAACATCGTGCCGATGAGCGCGCTGGAAACGGTAAAGCCAAGCAGGTTGTCGTTGAGCGCAAACGCGTGGCGCAATGCATCCGTCGTGCCGGAAATCACGGCGGTGTCGAAACCGAACAGCAGCGAGCCGAGCGCCGCCACGATCGCGCTCAAGAGCAGCAGGCCGCCGCCGGAATGCGAGCCGGCGGTGCGGGCGGATGTTTCAAAAGGCATGGGGGTGGGCGCATCTTGACACTGCCCCCGGAATACGGTTAGAAGAGGGGGGTTCCTCAACCAACTGGCAAAAACCAACCAACCAAAGGAAGAGGATGAATACAAAACCAACGGGTCCCCGCCCCTTGCGCGAGATCGAGAGCGAA
>CAIQKM010000202.1 GCA_903872345.1 uncultured Verrucomicrobia subdivision 3 bacterium
CAGAAACGGACTCCCACCGTTCTATCCCCTCGCCTTCTCAGGCGCACGAGCGCGGGTCTGTGACCGGCTTAAACCTCACGCCCATCGCAAACGGTTGCTTCATTCCAGCCGTTTTGCCGGAATGTGCATCCAAAGCCGGCTTCAAGCCGGCGCTCCAACCGCCAGACGGTTTGGGTTGTCACCCTGCCGCATCCAAGGGGTGAACACCCCATGGGCATCTTGGCGGGGTTAGCCAATGCTGGCGGTCATGAAAAAATATCTTTTGATTCTGCCAGCCATTCTGGCACCGGCCATCCTGGCCACAACCAGTCAGGCGCAGGTGCTGGGTTCAGCCAGTCAATTCGCCGTTTTGGGCGGGTCCGCGGTCACGAGCACCGGCGATACGATCCTGAATGGTGACCTGGGGGTTGCCCCCGGCACCGCCATCACCGGCTTTCCTCCAGGCGTTGTCAACGGTACCACCTATGGCGCCGGGTCCGTCGCGCTACAGGCGCAGAGCGATGCCCTGGCCGGCTACAATTTTTTAAAAACCGAACTGTCCATTCAGGATTTGACCGGCATTGACTTGGGTGGATTGACTCTGGACGCCGGCGTCCGGAGTTTTAGCACTTCCGCCCAGTTGACCGGCACCGTCATTCTGGATGGCCAGGGCAACCCCAATGCCATCTTTGATTTCCAAATCGGCAGCACCCTCACCACGGCCAGCGCCTCGGACGTGGTCCTGATCAATGGCGCCCAGGCGGATAATGTGCATTGGGCCGTGGGCAGTTCCGCCACGCTCGGCACCACCACCGCGTTTGCCGGCGATATTGTCGCGGACGCGAGCATTACGTTGGATACCGGCGCGAATGTGTCCGGCAGTCTGGTGGCGCTCAATGGAGCGGTCACCTTGGATGATAACACGGTCACCTCGGATGCCAACATCGCCGCAGCGGTGCCGGAACCTTCCGCCGGCTGGCTGCTGGCCCTGTGCGGCCTGGTTTTTGGCGGCCACCGCGGATTGGTCGCGTGGCGTCGCCGCGCGGCTGGCACCCGCGTTCCGGTCCGCGCCTGCCCGGTCGCCTGAGCTTGAATTTACTCCGGCCCCATTGACTGTTTTGGTGGCAAAGTCTCTTTGCAACCATTACGGTCAGTGGGACCTCGATTGGCCGTTAATCCGGTCGCCCAAAAAATCGAAAAAAGAGTGATTGACTCTTTTTCAAAATCTGGTTTAATGACCGGCCCTTTGTGGGAAAGATTTTATGTACGCCGTTTTAGAAACTGGTAGCAAGCAATATCGTGTTGCCGCGGGTGACACGCTCGAAATCGAACGCCTGTCTGCAGACGATGGCAAACCTGTCGAGGCGGGCAAGCCCGTCACCTTCGACCGGATCCTGCTCGTCAGCAAAGAAGGCAAGGTCTCCGTCGGCACCCCCACGGTTGCCGGCGCCACCGTTGCCGCTGACGTCGTCGCCCTCAAGCGCGGCGAAAAGAAACTGACCTTCAAGATGAAGCGCCGCAAGGGCTATCACAAGTCCATCGGCCACCGCCAGGAGCTGACGGTCGTCAAGATCACCGCAATTAACGCTTAATTCTCAACATTTTATGGCACATAAAAAAGGTCAAGGCAGCGTACGCAACGGACGCGACAGCGTCAGCAAACGCCTGGGTGTCAAAGAGTTTGGTGGTCAGGTTGTGACCGCCGGCAGCATCCTGATCCGCCAGCGCGGTTCCAAATTTGAAGCCGGCAAGAATGTCGGCACCGGCCGCGATTGGACGCTGTTTGCGCTCACCGACGGCAAGGTCCAGTTCGACAAGAAGGGCCGCCGCATCAATATTATCGCCGAAGTTGCCGCCGCTGCCGCCGCCGCCAACTAAGCGAATAGTCTCATTTCCAGGCGAGGCCAAGCGCCTCGCCTTTTTTATTGCCCAGACCGGATGGAATAAAGAGGATTGCGTTCCGGGAAAATCCGTGAATCCTGTTTAAAGCCATGTTTGTAGACGAAATCAAAATTTATGCCCGCGCCGGCCACGGCGGCAAAGGCTGTGTTGCGTTCCATCGCGAAGCGTATATCACCAAGGGCGGCCCCAGCGGCGGCAACGGTGGCCGCGGCGGCAGCGTCATCCTCCAGGCCGACCACGACCTGAACAATCTCATCCAGCAGTACTACGTGCCGCGCCTCATCGCCGAAGTCGGCGAAGGCGGCATGGGCAAGGGCATGGATGGTCACGCCGGCAAGGATCTCATCATCAAAGTGCCCTGCGGCACCATGGTGTGGTTGCTGAAAGATACCACCCCGGAGATTAAGAAAAAAATGGTCAGCCCGGATGACGAGGACGAAGAGGAAGAGCAACCGGAAGGCGAACGCGGCGCCAAACACAAGCCCGTGATCACCTCGAGCACCGGCGGCCGGCCGCTCATCCGCAGTGCGCGCGGCACCACCGCCCTCGAAATTGATTTAACCAAGGCCAAAACCCCCGTCGTCGAGAGCGAGGAACCCGTCGCCCCGCCGGAACCGCAGGGCGTGCTCGTGGCCGACCTGACCGAACATGGCCAGCAGTATGTGCTGTGCAAAGGCGGTCGCGGTGGTTTGGGCAACCGTAATTTTGCCACCCCCCGCCGGCAGACCCCGCGTTTCGCCCAGCCCGGCGAACCCGGCACCGAAGGTGAATTTCATCTGGAACTCCGCATCATGGCCGAGATCGGCCTGGTCGGCTATCCGAACGCCGGCAAGTCCACGCTGCTGACCGCGATTTCCAAGGCCCGTCCGAAGGTCGCCCCGTATCCCTTCACCACGCTGCACCCGCAGATTGGCATCATGGAATACGAAAAGGATTTCAAACGCCTCACCGTGTGCGACGTGCCCGGTCTGATCGAAGGCGCCCACATGAATGTCGGCCTCGGCCACGCCTTTCTCCGTCACATCCGGCGCTGCAAAGTGCTCGTGCTCCTGCTCGACATGGCCGGCACCGACGGCCGCCATCCGTGGGACGATTACAAGCAGTTGCTCAAGGAACTCGAACTGTACGACCCCGCCTTCCTGAAAAAGCCGCGTCTCGTCGTGGCCAACAAAATGGACGAAGCCGTGGCCGAGGAAAACCTGAAGACCTTTAAGAAGAAATTCAAAAAGATCACGCTGGTGCCCATCTCCGCAGCGTTTGATCAGGGCATGGAAAACTTCCGCAAGATCGTCCGCGAAGCCGTCGAAGCGCAGGATTGAAGACACCGGAGCGCGCCCGTCCTCGGGCGCAGCAATGTCCGAATTTTCAAATCGCGGACTCTTCGCCAACTGCTTGGTATGCGGAATCGCTGCGCCCGGGGACGGGCGCGCTCCGGCCACATTTGGCTTTCCTTCCCGTTCGCGCCGACCATCATTTCCCCGTGACGCACGCCCACGCCCAAGAACGCCACGCCCGGCTCGCGGAGGAAATCCGCCGGCACGACCACGCCTATTACGTCGATGGCCGCCAACTCATTCTCGACCACGAATACGACCGCCTCTACAAAGAATTGCAGGACCTCGAGCAGTCGTTTCCCGACCTCGTCACGCCTGATTCCCCCACCCAACGCGTCGGCGGTGCTCCCAGCGAAAAATTCACGCGCGTCAAACATCTCGTCCCCATGCTCTCGCTGGATAAAATCGCCGCCAGCGATCATCCCACCAGTGCCGAGGAACCCGACCGCGAAAAACGCAACCGCGCCCAAGACGAAAAGACGCTCGCCGAACTCCGCGCCTTCGATGCCACCATCCGCAAACATCTGGGCCGGGATAATGTGCAGTATGTGATGGAACCGAAGGTGGATGGCGTGTCCATCAGCCTCCATTACCGGTACGGCAAATTTACCCTCGGCGTCACGCGCGGCGACGGTACGCAGGGCGATGACATCACCGCCAACCTCAAAACCATCCGCGCCATCCCGCTGGAGTTGCATTTGAAAAACCCGCCCGCGCTGCTCGAAGTGCGCGGCGAGGCCTACATGCCCAATCAGGAATTCGCCGAGCTGAATGCCAAAATGGCCGCCGCCGGCGAGAAGACCTTCCCCAACGCCCGCAACGCCACCTCCGGCGCGCTCAAGCAACTCGACCCGCGCCTCGTCGCCCAACGCCCCATCCGCGCCGTGTTTTACGCCACCGGCGCGCTGGACGGCATTGAATTTAAGACCCATTCCGAAATGCTCGAAGCCCTCGCGCAGTTTGGTTTCCCCACCCAAAAATGCTGGTGGGTATGCGATGGCATTGATGAGGTAATCAAGACTTACGAGGACAAGGTCGTCGCCCACTACGACGAAGACCGCGATCTCCGCCGCCAGTTGCCCTACGACATCGACGGCATCGTGCTCAAGGTGAACACCCTCGCCGACTGGGCGGACATCCCCGGTCGCAGTCGCGCCCCCGGCTACGCCATTGTCCACAAGCCCGTGCCGTGGATCACCCCGGCGGAAACCGTGCTTAAAGCCATCACCGTGCAGGTGGGCCGCACCGGTGTGCTCACCCCCGTGGCGGAACTCGAACCCGTCTTCGTGCAAGGCTCGACCATCGCCCGCGCCACCCTGCACAACGAGGACGAAATCCGCCGCAAAGACATTCGCATCGGCGACACCGTGGTCATCCGCAAAGCCGGCATGGTCATCCCCGAAGTCTCCGAAGTGGTGCTTACCAAACGCCCGCCCGGCGCAAAGGAATTCGATCTGCTCGCCCACGTCGGCGGCAAATGCCCCGCGTGCGGCGGTCCCATTGCGAAGGAAAAAGTGTCCGCCGGCGACGCCGAGGAAGTCGCCTGGCGCTGCCAGAATATTGCCGGCTGCCCCGCGCAACTCATGCGCCGCGTGGAATATTTCGCCCAGCGCAAGGCGCTGGATATCGAATCCCTCGGCGGCATCGTGGCGGACAAACTCGTGGAGCGCGGTCTGGTCAAAGAACCGCTGGATCTCTTCCACCTCACGCTGGAGCCGCTCGGCAAACTGAATCTCGGCACCGAGGAAGAGCCGCGCACCTTTGGCGAAAAGAATGCCACCAAAATTCTCGAAGCCCTGCAACGCGCCAAGACCGCGCCGCTCTCCCGCTGGATCTTCGCCCTCGCCATCAGCGATGTCGGCGACGCCACCGCCAAGCAACTTGCCGCCACGCACGAAACCCTGGCCGCCCTCGCCGATTCCCCCCTGCTGCGCGACATCCGCGACCTCGGCGCCAAGGAAGCCGAACGCTCCGAAATCAGTCCGCGTTCCCGTAAAAATCCGCCGAAAGACGACGCCGAAAAAACCGCGCGCGAACAGCGCGAAACCATCCTCAAAACCGAAATCGCCGAGATCGAAGCCCGCCTCGCCGCCGGCGGTTTGAAAGCGCGCATGCCCGAGGTCGGCCCCGTGGCCGCCGCCAGTGTGCTGGATTATTTTGCTTCACCCGCCGGCCAGACAACCTTGCAACGCATTCACGAACTGGGAATTCAGCCCGCCCCGGAAATGTCCAAGGTCACGGCCGCCGAAACCGGCGTCTTCGCCGGCAAAGCTTTTGTTCTGACCGGCACGCTGCCCACCCTCACCCGCGAGGAAGCCACCGCCCGCATCGAAGCCCAGGGCGGCAAAGTGACCGGCAGCGTCAGCAAGAAAACCGACTACGTCCTCGCCGGTGCCGAAGCCGGATCCAAGCTGGAAAAGGCGCAGCAACTCGGCATCAAGATTTTGGATGAGGCGGAGTTTTTGAAGATGTGCGCCTGATTCGCGCGGCAAACAGTTCCAGCCTGCGGCCCGTTGAAGAAGTAGCAGCCGACGTGAGGAGGCTCAAATATTTTTGAGAACGCTCATTTATTTGGAGCCTCCTCACGTCGGCTGCTGCCGCGTATGCGATATTCCAACAGGTTGCTATTCCTCCGGATCACTTTCCACGTACCCCGGGGCCAGATCATAATGAATCCGTTTGCAACCATGGTTGCACAGCCAGTCGGCCAGGGCCGGCAGACCCGTGCTGGCGTCGTTGAGTGTGGCGAAGGAAATTTCGATCAGCAGTCCGTGCCGCATCACCATGCCGGACGCGGCCCCATAGTTGTCCAAGCTCCCGGCCGGCAGATTTCCCACCGCTTTCACCTGTCCCAGCTTGGGGGCGAGCTGGCGTAAAATTTCCACGCGCGCCGTCTGATTGGTCGGGTCCAGATCATCCAGTTTTGCGTGCAACTCCACCAACGCCGGGTCAATCGGATGGCTGGAATCATTTTGCAGTTTGGCGCGAATCCGGGCTTCCAACTGCCGGACGGTTTGCTGTTGCTCGGCTTCCAGCCGTTTGATTTCGGCCGGATCATTTCGTTTGCCGGCGGCGAGGAGTTTTTCCGCGCCGGCCTGCAAAGCGGGATCATTCCAGACTTCGCTGACAGCGGCCGTGAGGCGCCGCCAATCCTGCCGCGCATGGCGGTCGGCCGCATAGTCCGGCCCGGTGGCCTCGGGCGACCACGGCGCAATGAGGTGCATGCCGTTGACCACTTCAAAGTAATCATCCAGTTCGCGCATCAGGTTGGTGGCGGCGATGGCATTGGTCGCCATGAAGGTCAGGTTAACCGCCACCAGCCGGTTGTTGGTGGCGGCAAAGACGTTGGTGGTCAGCGCCTGCAACTGACCTTGCCAATGCTGGGCGGTGGCCGGATTGTTCGCCGGGAGCGCGAGCAGGAGGGAATCGCCGAACAGCGTCAACTGGGCGCCTTCGGGTATCCGGTTGGTCAAATCCGCGAAGGCGGTTTCCGCTTTCAGATGATTGCGGAAGGTGGCCGCCAGCAGGGTGTGATCCACCGGCGCGGCCCCGGCGCCCGGCCACGTCTGGGTATCGCCGCATTGGTAGGTATGGCGGGGTTGGTTGGCGGCGGCGCGCATGAATTCGCCCAAGGCATTGTGCTGACCAAAAACAAGGCCCACCCCCAGCAGGATCGATACGAGCAAGGCGCCGCCATGCAAGGCAAGCAGGGCGATGGTGGCCAGCACGCCGGGCGGGCGCGCATTCAACGTTTCAAATACGGTGATGGTGTTTTGCGCCAGCATCCGGTTGGAAGTGGCCTGCGGCAGATGGGCTTTCAGGGACGTGATAATCGCCTGCGCCGTCGCCACCGGAATTTGATCCTCGCCCGGTGCGGGCGGCGGCAGGCCCGCCCGCCGCAACTCGTCTGTCACCTTGCCCAGCCGGAATAACACCGGTATCCCGATGGCCATAAGGATGGCAATGTAGAAGAACGGCCGGCCAAAACCGTAGTTGCTCAAAATGATCAGGGCGAAAACGGTGATCACGCGGAAAGCGACATTCATCCAGCGGTTATGGCAAAACAGCGTGTCTTGCAGCACGTGCCCGCCATCCAGCGGCAGCACGGGAATCAGGTTCAGACCGTTGATCAGCACAAGCATGAGGGACAGATGCGTCAGCCAGGGGACGTGCGCGAACATCCCGGCCAGTCCCAGCGGTACCCCCAGTGCAATCCCCGGCAGCGGCCCCGCCAGCGAGACCAGCACTTTTTTCCAACCGGCCACATTCCAGTTGCTCCCCGTGACCGCCGCGCCGAACAGCGGAATGAAAAACATCCGCATGTTGCGGTAATGAAACATCTTCATGGCCACCCAATGACCGCTCTCGTGCAGCAGCAGCACCGGGATGAGCCACAGGGTGAAACTCCAGTTCCAACGCGCCGCCCCCAAGGCCACAAAAAGCACGAGCGACCCCGCCAGCACCCATAGCATGGTTCGCCAATTGATCTGCTTCTTCTCCTGCAACTGCTGCAGCTCCGCCAAAACCTCGGCGTGTGCCAGTCCCTGGGCCCGGGCCTCCGTGACCCGCGATTCAAAAACCGCCACCTGCGCCTGCTCCGCCTCCGTGCGCGGACGGAACACGCCGCGCGCCAGGTTGAAATCGCGCAGCAGCACATGATGCCGTTCCGTGACCGCCACCAGATCCTCGGCCGAATTCACCGGGGTCACATTCTTCTGCTGTTCCAACCGGCTGGAGAGCTGTTGATGCTTTGCCCACAGCCGCGCCGTGGCGGCGCCGGGCATACGGTTCATCTGCACCGTCGCGGGCGTGGCCAGATCGGGTTTGCCGGTCGAAGAAACCAGAAACGTGCCATCGGCAAAGCCGGTGAAGAACAGCGCGAACAGGGCGCGATTCGGCTTGGTCGCCTTGTGCCAGACGCGCCGGTGCAGGCGCGCAAAGTAATTCCCGGACTCATGCCGGTACGTGGCCCAATAGATGACCGTCTGGGTGCCGGTGTCGTAAATGCAATGATACACCGGGTCAATGAAGCCGAGGCCGGCAAGATCCTGCGCCAGCGGAGCAAAGCTGGCCACCACATCCGGGTGCAATTCCGGCACCACAAAGGGCAGCGTGGTCTCGGTATTGGGATCGTCCGAAGCGCAGGCGACTTTGGCGCCCGACCATTTGTTGATCCACGGGATGATAACCAAGGGGGACGAATGCCACCACCACAGTTCCCGGTGGCTGACCCGTGAGTAAACAATCTCGTAAAATTGGCTCATATCCTGTTGTGGTTGTAACCCGCCATCCGTGAATCGCCCGCATTAGGCTTGGAACCGGCCGCCAAGTCAATTTAATTTGGCCGAACGGTGAGGGCGCGGGCGCATCCCGCCACTGCCCCGGAGCGCGGCTGTCCCAGCCGCAGCGTACCGCCAGACCTGGCCGGGTTGAACGGCTCACGTCCCGCCGTTCCACCAACCCAGTGTGTGCAAGTTCCGCCGCCATCTGGCCTGGCCACGCGCTGCGGCTGAGACAGCCGCACTCCGCTGTGCAGGGCGGCCCCGGCTATCGTTCGGGAGACGTGTCAGGGGTTTCGTCACGGTGTTCAGTTGCGCCCGAACGGTGATCCGTTCCTGCTTTTGATTTGAATGCCTGCGCCAAAAACCGTATTTAAAAGCGGTGATCGCACCGTCCCCAAACGCCCCCGCCCCCGCCCGCCCGCTGCTGGTGGAACTAACCTCCATCGTTGACCCGCTGGAAGTCGGCGGCCTGTTCCCCCAAACCCAGCCGCTCGAAGTCGAACTCGGCTGCGGCGATGCCTCTTTCCTTCTCGAATATGCGCGGCGGAATCCGCAAACCAATTTCATCGGCGTGGAACGGCTGCTCGGCCGACTGCAAAAGCTGGACCGCAAAGGCCGTCGCTTGGGGCTGCAAAATCTGCGCGGCGTGCGGATCGAGTCCGCCTATTTCCTGCAATACCTGCTGCCGGCGCACGTGGCCGCGGCGCTGCACATTTATTTTCCCGATCCCTGGCCCAAAAAAAAGCACCGCAAAAACCGGCTCATCAACGAAGCCTTTCCCGCGCTCGCCCGCAACACGCTGGCGTCCGGCGGCACGGTGTATCTGCGCACGGATGACCTCGATTATTTCCAGCAGATGAACGAGGTGTTCGCCGCCGCGAAGGAATTTGTGCGGGTGGAAACGCCGGCCACCCTGGCCGAAGTGGTCACCGACTTCGAACAGTTTTTTAACGCGCAGGG
The DNA here is from genome assembly GCA_903872345.1 of uncultured Verrucomicrobia subdivision 3 bacterium. Classification (GTDB taxonomy): domain Bacteria; phylum Verrucomicrobiota; class Verrucomicrobiia; order Limisphaerales; family UBA11358; genus UBA11358. The sequence continues at coordinate 9,458 of CAIQKM010000202.1, forward strand.
CATCGCCACGCAGCGGGCGGCGTTTCGCCGACGGGATTAGGTGCCCCGCAACCAACGCCGCGTGAAGCCATATCGGTTCCCCTTCACTCCGGCGTCAGCGCGCAGAAATCCGCGGCCATCTGCCGCACGCGGCGCAAGTCCAGCTTGCCCGTTCCGAGCAGCGGGAAACCGTCCACGCGGCAGAACGCATCGGCGCGCGGCTTCCATAGATTCGGCAAATCGCAGGCGGCAAATTTATCCAGACAGCCCGCCAGCTCCGCGTCCGGCAGACGATGCAGCACCACGAGGCGTTCGCCTTTTTTCTCATCCGGCACGGCGGTGACCACAAACATCTGCTCCGCGCCGGCGACCAGTTCGTTCAACGTTTCCTCGATCTTGATGTGCGGCACCATTTCGCCGCCGATCTTGCTGAAGCGGCTCAGGCGGCCGGTGATTTGGAGGAAGCCGTCCTCGTCGCGCATCGCCATGTCGCCGGTGCAATACCAGCCTTGGTGCAACACCTCCGCCGTGAGCTTCGGCTGGCCGATGTAACCCTGCATGATGTTTGGTCCGCGCACGAGCAACAGCCCGGCCTGGCCGGGCGGCAGCGGACTCGCGCCCCACGGATCGCCCGCATCGGCAATGCGCACGGACATGCCGGGAAAGGGATGCCCCACCTTGCCGCGCTTGTTGCCCGCCTGACGAAACCCGGCGGCGCGGAAATCAAAGGTATTGCACGCCACCGCCGGGGAACATTCCGTGCAGCCGTAGCCTTCAAACGGCCGGATGCCAAAGTAATCCTCGAACGCCGCCGCCGTGCGTTCCGGCAATTTTTCCGCGCCGGTCACCACCAGTTTCAGGCTGCCAAAATCTTCCGGCGGCAGACTGCGCTGATAAATCTGAAGGAACGTGGGCGTGGCCAGCAGCACGGTCACATTATGTTCCCGCACCAGCGTACCCACAGCCTTGCCATCCAGCGGCGTGGGATTGTAAACCAGCCCTGACCCCAGCACCGCCGGCAATGCCAGCGTGACCGTGAAACCAAACGAATGGAAGAACGGCAGAATCCCCAGGATGCGTTCGCCCGAGGCGAGGCTGAACACCACATCGCACTGGGCGATGTTCGCCATCAGGTTGAACTCGGAAATCAGCGCGCCCTTGGGTTCGCCCGTGCTGCCGCTGGAAAAAATAACCGTGGCCGGATCATCCAACGTTACCGGACGTTCGCAGCCCACCTGCCGGGTCAGCACGGAGAACGGCGCGAATTTCGCGAGCAGCAGCGCCTTGAGCTTCTCGCCCGTCGTCGGCTTGGCCGCGAGATCTTCCAGATAAATGATTTCGCCCGGCGGCGTCAGTTTGATCTTTTCCAAAAACTTGCGCGAGGTAATCACCGTTTTTAGACCGCACTGCCGCGCGCTTTCGGCAATGGTTTTTTCGGAGAGCGTATAGTTCAGGTTCACCGGCACCTTGCCGCAAAGGAAGGCGGCGTGATTCACCAGCGCGCCCGGAATGCCCGGCGGCAGGAAAATGCCCACCATGGATTGCCCGCGCCAGACCGTTTGCAGCCGGCCGGCCAGAAAAACCGCTTTGGTCAGCGCCTTGCCGAAATTGATCTTGCCGCTGAACGGATCGGCCATCGCGAAGGTGCGGGGATGACGGCGGCACGTGCGGACAAACGCGCGCGGCAGGGTGTCCATGTGCGCCCGGCGCTGCGGCCAGGCATCCGCCAGCAATTCCTCCACGGCTTCGCGCACGGCAAAGGGGGCGACCTTCGCGGGCAACGGCCGGCCAAAGCTCACCGTGACCGGATGCGGCAGGCGCGCGCCGAACAGGCCAACCCATTTTGCGTGCTTGTAGCTCAGCGGACCGCCGATGACATTGTCCAGCGCCACGGGAATGACCGGCGCGTCCAGACCTTCCATGATGCGCTCCAAGCCGCGCCGGAACGGCAGAAGCAAGCCCGTGCGCGTGATCTGGCCCTCGGCAAAGATGCAGACCAATTCGCCGTTCTTGATGGCGTCGCTGGCGGTTTGCAACGCCTTGAGCAATTCGCGCGGACGCTGCTCCGCCGACACCGGGATCGCCCCCAGAGCCTTCGCAAACGGCCGCACCCACCATTTTTCATAAATGCCCTTGTACATCAGGAACCGCACCGGCCGGTTCGCGCCAAACCCCACCAGCACGGCGTCGGCAAAGGAAACATGGTTGCACACCAGCAGCGCGCCCCCCTTGGCGGGAACGTTATCCCGCCCGATGAAAGTGAACCGGAAGAACAGCCACGAGAGCCGCCGGATCACAAAGCGCAGCAACGACCCCGGCAGCAGCAGCCAGACATAAACCGTCGCCACCAGGGCGGCGGCGGCCACTACGAGAAACATGTGCGGGGGCGTGATTTTGCAAACCACCGCCAGCAGGGAATAAACCCCCGAGGCCAGAAAAATGCCGACGAAGGACAGCAAATTCGCCGCCGCCAGGATGGCGCCTTTTTCTTCCGGCTTCGGCTGATGCTGCAACAGCGCCGAGATCGGCACGATAAAGAAACCGCCAAAGAAACCCAGCCCGGCCAGTTCCGCCGCCACCATGCCAAAGGACAGATGGCTCTTGCCCAGCAGCACGGCAAAGATGGTCAGCCCCAGTGCGCCCAGCGGAATCAACCCGCGTTCAATGCGCCCGGCCGAGAGCCCGCCCGCCGCAAAGCTCCCCAGCCCGATGCCAATCGCCGTAGCCGCCTGCAAATAACCCGTCATTTCCGGACTCGTAATATGCAGGGTGTCCGACGCGTAAACCACAATGATGAATTGCATCAGCGCCGCAATGGCGAAGAAATAGGTGTTGCCCACCACCGCCATCAGCAAAGTCTTGTCGCGGCGGATCACCTGGATTTGCTTCCACAGGTCCAGATAAAACTGGGGTTCAAATTTGTTCGCGGGATTGGCGGCGGGAACCTTCGTAATGCCCCGGCTGATCCCGAGGCCCGCCACCGCCAATACGATCAGAATGATGCCGGCCCAGCCCAGTTGATGGCCGAACAGTTTGCACAGCCAGCCGCCCCCCACGGTGCCCCCGATGATGGCGATGAACGTGGTGAGTTCCAGCACCCCGTTGCCCCAGGAGAGCTTGCTGTCCGGCAGAATTTCCGGGAGCAGACCGTATTTGGACGGCCCGAAAATCGCGCTGTGTACGCCCATCAGGAACACGCACGTCAACGTCACATACAGATGCCCGCTCGACAGCCCATACAGGGCGAGCAGCATCACAAAAATCTCAAACACCTTCACCCCCGAGATCACCGTGCGTTTGCTAAACCGGTCGGCCAGATAGCCGCCCGCCATCGAAAACAGGATGAACGGCAGCGCAAACAGCGCGCCAATGACACTCACCAACTGGTCGCGCTCCGTGGTGGGCAGGCTCATCTGGGTCACCAGCGTGATGACCAGCCATTTTAACGTATTATCGCTAAACGCCCCTTGCGACTGGGTCACGATCAGCGCCCAGAACCCCCGGGGAATTTCCGGGGCGGCCGGCTGATTTGCCTTATTATTGTCGTTCATGAGCACAACTGTACGGCCAACCTGGGTTTACTGGTTAATCGAAAAACTTTGCCGGAACATCGCATGAACCGATGCCCGGCAAAAGCCTGAAGTTAAAAAAGCGGGTCAGGGGCCGGACCGGGTGACGGATTCCATCAACGATTGGCCCCACTTGGACCATTGGCGGAAGTCTGGATAAAAGGGCGGCAACGGGAATTCCCGCTTAAGATTATGCTCTTATTTGGTCCGATAAGGCGGGTGATGCAGCACGGCATTGGTTTCCGAATCCAATTCGACCAACAAACGCCATTTCAGGGGGATAACTTAATGCCCATCGTTCGGCGGGGCAAAGTGTTGTCCGCTCCCAACTGTCTTTGACCAGGTCTTTGCAGCCGGCCACCATGCCCATGTCCACCAGCCAGACTTGGCCCTTACTTCTTCCCATGCTCCCGGATGACGGCCAGCATGGCGTCGGCATCGGGGGATTGTTCGAGGGCTTCGCGGAATTCGGCTTTGTGCAGCAGCTTGGCGATGTTGGCGAGCGTGTGGAGATGTTTCTGAAACTGACCCTGCGGCACGAGGAAGAGCATGACGAGCTTGACCGGCTGGTTGTCGAGGGCGTCAAAATTGACGCCTTTGGGCGAGCGGCCCAGCGCGCCGACGACTTCATAGATCAAATCCGTGGAGGCGTGGGGAATGCCGATGCCGAAGCCGATGCCGGTGGACATGGAGGTTTCGCGCTTCTTGACGGCGGCGGTGACGGCATCCCGGTCGCCGGGCTGGATTTTGCCGGTGTCCACCAGATTGCCGATGAGTTCGTCAATGGCTTCCCATCGGTTCGTTGCTCGCAGTTCGGGTACGATTTGTTCGCGTCCCAAGATATCGGCCAAATCCATAGATTACATGAGCATGGTGCGAAACCCCCGGACAATTCAAGACAGAATTATGCACATTTTATAAACCTGTTTGAGCGTGGGTCTTCTAAATATGAGCGAAATTTAGCACCTATCTGACCTGTATGGGATGCGAGCGGAGCGGGGAGGGCCGGATTACGTCCTTTTTTGGCCGGTTTCCTCCACTATTTCCACCCAATGAAACCGATCGGCCACTTTTTCAAACACGACCATCACATCCATTGAATAGTTGGCATAAAAGAGGTCAATGCGGTGGCGAGGGCCGGATTTGGTCTGCACGTAATATTCATGTTCATCGGAGGAGTCCCCGGAGACCTTGATGGTTTTATGGACCAGACTCGCCAAGTCGGTGGCCAACACGGCGAAGGATGGCGAGCGGGCTGGGTCATCGCATTGCACATAAAAGCCGTAGTCGTCCACGGAAATCCGGTAAACCCCGGGATGATTCCGCCGCCGGAACATCTTGACCACCCCCACCACGCCAGCGAAGGATCCCAACAGAAACACTGGCAGCCAGCCCAAATTGGCCCAGAGTCGCTTGGCACACCACCACAGCAGCACGCCGGCTCCGACCCACGCCGCCAGCAACACCACTAATGTCCAAAAATAGCGCCGGGCACTGTGACCAAACTGGGCTTCATAAAGGATCTCCGAACCGTTCATGAGGTTAAATTTCTGTCATTGGCTACGCCCAGTTTTTCGCAGGCGCCAGGGGAAGTCAAACAGCAAGGATCCGCCAAGGAATCGGGATAACCGCCGCCTCAACTGATCCAACGGGCAATGGCAAAGGCCGCCGCCGCCGCCAAACCGCCAATAACACTGGTCTGGAGAGCGCTGCGGATCACCGGTACGCCGGTGAACCGGCCTTTGATGCCGCCAAACACGGCCAGCGCCGCCAGTGTCACCACCACGGACACCTTGAGAGCGTTATGGATGTCGGACACCAGCAAATACGCGCTGAGCGGGATAATGCCGCCCACGACATAGGCCAGCGCAATGGTCAGGGCGCTTTTCCAAGCGCGGCCGGGATCCGGTCGCTCCAAGCCCAGTTCAAAACGCATCATGAACGACACCCAGTCCTTGGGCCGTTGCCGGAGAGAGGCCACCACGGTGGCGCATTCTGCCGGGGTCAGGCCATAGGTTTGGAAAATGTCGCTCACTTCCTGCGCCTCGGCATCGGGAATGGTCACGATCTCTTCCTCCTCGCGCGCCTGCTCGCTGGCGTAATGCTCGGCATCCCCCCGCGCCGCCAGATAGCCGCCCAACCCCATGGCAATGGACCCGGCCGCAATCTCGGCAAAGCCGGCGGTGACAATAAGATGTGTCTGTGAGATGGCCCCGGTCAGTCCGGCCGCCAGTGCGAACGGCACCGTAAGGCCATCGGACATGCCAATGACGATGTCGCGGACGGTATCGCCGGCGGTAAAATGTTTTTCAATGTGGGGTTTCATAGGCATGGCAGATTATCAGTTTGGCAATACATCTGCCTGCTTCTAAACCCGTCGCTCCCGTCTGTCCAGTGGCAATGCTGCAAATCTCACCCGACACTCACACCACATGCATTAACCAGACGAGCACCCGGTCGGTGCTGTCCAGCCACCAGTGCAACATGTGCAACAGGCTCACCCGCGCCGTCAGCAGCGGAATGCCGAAGAGCAGGACGATGGCATTACCGAGAAAAATGACGACGGCGGAAAACAGGTAGCCTTGCGAGGTGATGTCCGACTGCTGGGTCTGCAAAATGTGAAACGTGAGCGTGAGGTGAAAGGCATACGCCGCGCCCAGCAGCAGATGAAACCACACCAGCGCGCGATGCCAGTCCCAAATGAAATTGCCGGTGACATACACCAGAATAACGAGGATGGCGTACAGCGGGAAAAAATACGGCGCGAGCGTGATGAGAAAATTGGTCTTGGAAATGACCACGTGCCCGCCGGCGGAAGTCACCTTGAATTTTTTGACATCGCCGCCGAACAGCCAGGTCCAGATGGCATGGGTCAGCTCATGGCCGAAGACATAAATCCACATCGGCTTGGGCAACATTACGAAAATGATGATCCAGCACACCGCCCCGGCCAGGATGGGCACCCAGGCCAGATCCGCGCCGCTGCTGGCATCCACCACGAGCCAGAGCGTCCGCGCCGCGCCGGCGCAAACCGGCAGTAACAGCAGGGCTAGGATGAATTTGATCCACTTCGGCACGCGGCCAGCATTCAGGATTCAAAAAGCGGACGCCAGCAGAATCGGTTGGCGGAGCGTTGCCGATTCTGGTTGCGGAGCATTGCCCTGTGAGTGGGAATCCGCGTTAACCCGACTCCCGCTACTGGGGCATAAAAAGGAGCTGAGGTGCGGATTTGCTGGGGTATTGGCCTGACTTGGGCCAAAGGTCGCCACTACATTGGCTGGGATTTCAGTTGGATTTGGGCGCGCTGATGCGCGGGGGTGGCTGGGACGGCAAGGTCAGATTCTCAAGCGGGCCAGCAACAGCGCCACGTCCCGGTCCGGTTCCGTGCGGCGCACCAGCAGGAGTTCCCGACCGTCGGTCGTGGGCACGCGCACGTCCAGCAGTTGCAGCGTGGCCGGTTTCTCGAAGACCACGCGCGGCATCAATCCGCCCGCCAGCGCCTTGAGCCGCTGGCGCAGCGTGATGCTCAGGCAATAGGCCAGGAACGCCACGAACAAGTGTGCCGCGATTCGTTCGGCCTGGTGGTAGGTGCCAACCTCAAAAATAGGCAAAATTACGGTCCAGTGGCGGAAGTCGGGTTAATACATTCTGGTGGCAATTGTTACATTGCGGCGACGAACAGGTGGCAGGAAATTGGCAGGTAAATGACGGTTTGCCAAAGGCAAATGAGCGGGGAAACACCCTATGCCAGCCTTGAAGCAGACCATTTACCGAACCAAGAGAAAGGCCGAATACCCCGTCACAATGGAGGTATTCGGCCGATTTCAGAGCGAAGCGCCGGCCGGTTCAGCCGGATGATGTGCGAACGGCGATGCCGGGCTCAGACACCCAGTTCTTTTTTTACCGCCGCAAAGGCGCTGATGGCCAGATCCAAATCCGCACGCGAATGGGCGGCGGAAATTTGCGTGCGGATACGGGCCTTGCCCTGCGGCACGACCGGATAGGAGAAGCCGATGACATAAACGCCCTTCGTGAGCATCGCATCGGCAAATTTCGTGGCCAGCGCGGCATCACCAAGCATCACGGGACAGATCGGATGGGTGCCCGGCAAAATGTTAAAGCCGAGCTTCGCCATGCCTTCGCGAAAGTATTTCGTATTCGCCTCCAGCTTATCGCGCAACTCCGTGGAACCGGCGAGCAGTTCGAGCACTTTCAGCGTCGCGCCGGCAATGGTCGGGGCGAGCGTGTTGGAAAACAAATACGGCCGGGAACGCTGGCGCAGGAATTCGATGATCTCCTTGCGGCCGCTGGTGTAACCCCCGCTCGCACCGCCCAAAGCCTTGCCAAGCGTACCGGTAATAATGTCCACGCGGCCCATGACGTTATTGTATTCATGCGTACCGCGTCCGGTCTTGCCCATGAAGCCGACGGCATGCGAGTCGTCCACCATTACGAGCGCACCGTATTTTTCCGCCAGATCGCAAATGGCCGACAGATTGGCGATGTAACCGTCCATGGAGAACACGCCATCGGTGGCGATCATTTTGTAGCGGCAGTTGGCGACCGCCTTCAACTTTTCCTCGAGGTCGGCCATGTCGTTGTTCTTGTAGCGCTGGCGCTGCGCTTTGCACAGGCGGATGCCGTCGATGATGCTGGCGTGATTCAGTTCGTCGGAAATGATCGCATCCTGCTCGCCGAGGAGCGTCTCAAACAGACCGCCATTGGCATCGAAACAGGAGGAGTACAGGATGGTGTCTTCCGTGCCCAGAAATTCGCTCAGCTTGGTTTCAAGCTGCTTGTGAACCGACTGGGTGCCGCAAATGAAGCGGACGCTGGCCATGCCATAGCCCCATTCATCCACCGCCGCCTTTGCCGCGGCCGCCACCGCCGGGTGCTGCGCCAGGCCGAGGTAGTTATTGGCGCAAAAGTTCAGGACGGGTTTGCCGTCCGACACGCGAATGGTGGTTCCCTGCGGCGTGATGATCACGCGCTCGTTCTTATACGTGCCGGCGGCCCGAATGCCGGCGAGCTGCGTTTCCAAGTGGGCTTTGAATTGAGCGAACATAAATTTTATTGTTTCCGGATTGCGGGAAGGTTGCCCGGAGGTCCATTGCCTTCACTGCATTGCCAACCGGTCATACCGGGTGATCCAAGGCTAAACCATACGGCAAAACCCTCAAATACCACAAACGGGTGAACCGGGGCAGAAGAGAATCCCAAGGGGATTCCGGCCCAAAGCCCTGGGTTGCAAGTCGGCGAGCTGCCCGGGGTGCGCGCTTCTTTGTTTCCTTTGTTTCCTTCTGTAAACCCTTTTTACCAGTGGCTCACGGCGTTGTCCCGACCGACGGCGCCGACCGTCAGCCAGGTGCGGCTGTGCGCAGGAATTTTCAGAGTAAGGGTTGCCGAGTAATCCCGCTGCAAAGTGACTTCTTCCGTGCGCCCGTCCTCGTGGTGAATTACCGCGCGGTTGGTGAGGCCGGTATAATAGAGCGGCAGGCGGATCTGTCGTTCAATCGGCTCGGTGAGCGGGTTATAGATCACGCCCAGGCCGCGTTCGGAGAGCTGTGGATTGACGTGCAGCCAGCCGTCCCAGTCGCGGCCATCCGGCCGGCGCAGGTGGATCATGTCGCTGTCGAGAATGGCGCGGTGCTGCTTGTAGAAATCCACCCACCGTTTAACCACCGCCTTGGTGTCGTCGGTGTCATAGAGGCGGGGACCGCGATAGCAGGCCTGCACGCCGGCGCCGAAGAGATTGGCGAGGCGGGTTTCGTAATGTTCCAGATGGTCTTTCAGGGGTTCGATCGTGGCGGCGGCTCCGCCGCCGTGGTACTGCGTGAGCGGCACAAACATCCAGCCCATGCTGGGAGCCTTTTCCCAGGTGCCGTCATAGACGTTCTGGCGCTCAATGATTTCCTGCTGCTCGCGCGGCAGAGACCAGTCGGTCTCGCGATAGCCCATGCCGGTCTTGCTGGAACCGGCGAGGAAATACCAGTCCGGCACATTCAGATAAATGCCCCGCGCCCGGCACCATTGGTAGAAATCAGCAATGGTCCGCCATTGGCGCCACTGGGAATCGTTCAGGCCGGTGTGACCCGGGTGGTTGGTGGCGGCGCAAACATCGCCGGGGTACGAGCCGTCGTTTTCGAGGACGCCGCAACCGGTCTGCGTATAAAACTGACGCAGCTTGCGGAAATAGTTTTCACCCCAGACGCTCCCCAGACAGGGTGAATCGCCAAAGCGCATGCCGCCAGGCTGACCGGTCTTGGGATTGATGGCATCGTTCGCCGCATCAATGGAACGGCTGGCGAGCAGGGAGTAACCGCCCAGCGCCACGCCTTTGCTGTGCGCGTAATCCGCGAGCGACTTGAGCTGCGCCAGATATTCCGGCTTTTCGTTTTCAATGTTGAAGCCGCTGCCGAAGGTGAGGATGACCATTTCAAAGCCCGTGGCGGCGCACTGATCCACGGCGGCTTTTACCGCTTCCGGGGCGGCGCTGCGCACGTGCATGAGAATGGGGTTTTCCTGAACCCACGGAGCCAGCGCGCGATACGCGTGCCGGGTGGCCAGGCCGCGACGTTCGCGGTCGGTGCCGTCGTGAACCAGTTCAAACACACGGAAGGACGTAAAGCTGCCGCCGGGAGCAATGGCCTGATCCGGCCCAATGGGCGGCGCGGCTTCAAGCAGGCAGGGTGTGGCGAGGTCGTAGTGAACCTGGGTTTTATATTGGTGATCCGGCAGCCAGTGGATGGCGGGGGCATCGGCGGTGGCGCTCATATTGCCGCCAAATGAATAATCACTGTAAGCATCAAAGGCGCGATAGCTGGCCCGAAAACTGGCCCCGGAACCATCCACGACGGATTCGGGCTCCACGAAGGCGAGTTGTTCCACTTTGAGCGTATTGAGCCGAACCGCCTGGGCGGAGGCATTGCTCACGGTCAGCCATTTGGCGACCAGCGGCAACCCGTCGTAAAGTTCGTAATGCACTTCCACGGTCACGGCGCTGACGTTGGCGGGGCCGGCAAACGTGAGGGTCAGCGACACGCCGGGCGGCGGCCACGCGGCCTCACGGGACAGCCATTCCGGGTGTTTTAGCCAAGGGAAGCGGGGCTCCGTACGGCCGGTTTTCAGGCCGGTGAAATGGAAGGCATCCGGATTGGCGGCCATCCGCCCCAGCCAGGCCGGGTTCAGGTAATTATGGACCGGCTGGCCGGCGAGACCGCCAACATCATATTTGATTCCATCCAATTCGACCTGCGCCTCGGGGCGAATCGAACGGAGAATGGAGTCCCCGGTCATCAGATTGTCAAAGGCCACGGTGGCGGCATCCGGCGAGAGCGAGAAGACGCGGCGGACGAGACCGTTCTGCAAGGTGACCGAATTGGCCGCCGGGTTGGTTTGCACCACGGCCGGAAACGGCGAAGGGTCAATCAGCCAGTCGGAAGCCGCCGCGCCTGCCGCTAAAAAAAGCCCGGCCATCATTCCGATCAACGGAACCAAGTGGCCGGGTGAATGATGTTTCAAAGGACGGAACCTCAGAGCTGGTTAACATCCTTGGCCGAGACCGACGGCGGATTGAAATCCAGCGGCGGGCGGCTGGTGGTCGGCCGCGTGAACGGCGTGCCAAATTTCGTGGAGCCGGGGAGGAAGCCGCCGGTGGAGAGGAAGAACTGGCCGTCTTCCACGCCCATGAAACGATCAAGCCGGTCGGCGCGACCGGTGGGGTCGTGGCTGAAGGTGGCCACGGTCTGCTCATGCCACTGGCCGTCGCTGGTGCGATACCATTGGTTGCCATAGAGCGCCTTGCGATGGAGCTGGCCGTTGTCGCCGCCGAAATCTTCGCAGAAGCTGTAGAGGCCGTGCAGATACTGGCCGTCCTTGGGCGCATTCCAACTGGAAATCAGCATCCACTTTTTCTGCTGCGGATGAAACCAGTAGCCGCTGTAGGTGGTGTGGGTGGCGTCCACCGGTTTGGCCGTGACCAGGAAGCGCTGCTTCTCCCCGGTCTTCCAGTCATAGACCAAATGACTGTGGCCGCCCGTGCCTTCATTGCCAAAATCACCCGCATTCACACCTTCGCCCTTGGCGACGAGCGTGGTGCGGTCGGGCGCGTTGACCTTGTTGCGATCCACGGCTTCCTTGCCGCTGTCCCAAACGCTGAAGATGATGCGGCGTTCGGTGGGGCTGTTGACCTGCATGCCGAAGTAACCGCGATGCCAGCCGCAGGCTTCAAAGTAGGTCCACAAGGGAGTTTCCACCCCGGTGACTTCGCAGTAGAAGGCGTCAATGTTCGTAATCCCAGCCGTGGGATAGGCGAGATGGACGGAAGCCGTGTTGCGGCGTTCCTTGAGGTTGAAATGGGCGTCCACGGCGGCGGGGCCGTCGAGTTTCAGGGACACAACATCGCCCGCGCCGGCGCCTTTGGCATTCAGGGATTCCAAGGTAAACGACTGGTAACCCGGGGCGGCAATGGCAAACGTGCCGAAGTCCACGGTCGTGGGCGTAGCGGCGCCGGTGGCGGTGATTTCATGGGCGGCACCGGCCACGGTCAGACGGAGCTTGCTGATCTGACCGGCGGGCAGGTGGAGCTGGACGGTGCAGGCGAGGTCCCCGGCATTTTTGAGTTCGCCAAACCACCGGATCTTTTGCGCGGGGTCATCCCAGCCGGTAATGCCGCTGTCCCGGGCGATCCAGGCGCCGCCATCGGCGGGCTCGAGATAGGCGGTGAAGGCGGGCACCGGCAACGCCGCGCGGGCGTGGACCACCATGCCCAGCAAGAGGGCGAGGATGAATTTGGTTTTCATTTTACTAGGCATTCAAGCTGCGGTTGGGGAATGGTGGCCGACTGACTGAACAGCCGGGTGCTGAAATAGCGTTCGGCGCGATCACAGAGCAACGTGACGACGCGGGCCGCCGGACCAAGGTCTTTGGCCAGACTCAACGCGGCGGCGACATTCGCGCCGGAGCTGGTGCCCACGAGCAGACCGAACTGGCGCTGCAAACGCACCGCCATCGTCTGGGCGTCAATGCTGCGCACTTTGACGTGGTCATCAATGGGTGCGTCTTTTAGCAACGGCGGAATGAAGCCATCCGCCACGCCTTCAATGAAATGGCAGCACGGGGCTTCCCCGGCCAGCAAGGCGTGTTCGGCGGGTTCCATGGCGATGATGCGGGCGGCGGGCCAGCGATGCTTGATCGCCTTGCCGCAACCGGCCAGCGTGCCGCCCGTGCCGAAGCCGGTGACGAAGACATCAATCGGGCCTTCCATCTGTTGAATGATTTCCAGGCCGGTGCCAAATTCGTGGTCCTCGATGTTGAGGGGATTTTCAAACTGACGGGTGAGGAAATAACGGGAATCCTCGGCGGCCATCTGGCGGGACATTTCAATGCCGGTCTGGTAGCGGCCGCCACTGTCGAACAGCACCAGTTCGCCGCCGAGCTGGCGGATGAGCATGCGGCGTTCCTCGCTGGCCCCGGCGGACATGAGGATGGTGACGCGATAACCCATGGCGGCGCCAACCATGGAGAGGGCGATGCCGGTGTTGCCGCTGGTACATTCCAGGATGATGGAATCCGGCTTGAGCAGGCCGCGCTGGCGGGCATCCACGAGAACGGTCTTGGCGAGGCGATCCTTGATGCTGCCGCTGGGATTCAGGAATTCGCACTTCGCGAAAATGGTCACGCCTTCCGGCTCGAAGCGCAGGGGCACCAGCGGCGTGTTGCCGATGAGCGACAACACGGCATCGGACGGATGCAACTTGGCGGGAAATGGTTTCATAGCGGTTATCAGAGGCGGTTTAAGGCTGGTCGCGCCAATGCAAGATCACTTTGCCGCAGTTGCCCTGGAGCATGGCTTCAAAACCTTTTTCGAATTCGGTGTAATGGTAGCGATGGGTGATGACGGGGCGGATGTCGAGTCCGCTCTGGAGCATGACGCTCATCTTGTACCAGGTTTCGTACATTTCCCGGCCATAGATGCCTTTGATGGTAAGCATGTTGAAAACCACCTTGTTCCAGTCAATGGCGATGGGCTCGGAGGGGATGCCCAGCAGGGCGATTTTGCCGCCGTGGGCCATGTTTTCGATCATGTCGCGGAAGGCGGCGGCGTTGCCGGACATTTCGAGGCCGACATCGAAACCTTCCTTCATGCCGAGCTGCGCCTGCACGTCACGAATGGAACCGCGCGTGACATTGTGGGCGACGGTGGCGCCCATTTTCTTTGCGAGGTCAAGGCGGTAATCATTCACATCCGTGATGACGATATGGCGGGCGCCGGCGTGTTTGGCGATGCCCACGGCCATGATGCCGATCGGGCCGGCGCCGGTGATGAGCACATCCTCGCCGAGCAGGTCGAAGGAGAGCGCGGTGTGGACGGCGTTGCCGAAGGGATCGAAGATGGAGGCGACATCGCGGTCAATATCGGCGCGATGATGCCAGACATTGGTCATGGGAACGGCGATGAACTCGGCAAACGCGCCGGGACGGTTCACCCCGATGCCCTTGGTGTCTTTGCAGAGGTGACGGCGGCCGGCGAGGCAGTTGCGGCAGCGGCCGCAGACGACGTGGCCTTCGGCGCTGACAATTTCGCCGGGGAAAAAGTCTTTCACGTTGGTGCCGACGCGCACGACTTCGCCGACGAATTCGTGACCGACGACCATGGGGACGGGGATGGTGGCCTGGGCCCAGGCATCCCATTTGTAGATGTGGAGGTCGGTGCCGCAGATGCCGGTGCGATCCACGCGGATCAGCACGTCGTTAATGCCCACTTCGGGTTCCGGCACGTCCTGCAACCAGAGACCGCGTTGACGTTCTTTCTTTACCAATGCTTTCATAATTAATTCGAAACTGAAACCGTTGTTCGCCCGCCGCCCGCCGCTTGAACCGGCACCCCCGCGAACAGGTCGGAACCGGCTTGTTCACATGGTTTTGGGAAACAACCCCTTAAGCCGGCCGGAATTTGGTTTAGCTTCAATTCATCTAATCACGGAATATCGGGGCGGGGTATCACACATTCGGGGGAGATGCGGAGACCGCCGCGGAATGTCCGCCGCCGAACTGAAAGGCACACACCGGTGCCGGCCGGACCAGGCGGGCCGGTCAATGGTGCATCTGTATGAGCTTGTCCGAAGCTGCCTTGGCGGCGGCATCACCGTTGTTGGCGGCGGCCATCATCCGCTGATTGACAGCCAGGCACGCGGCATTGACGGCTTCAATCTGTGCATCCGTGATTTTATCCCTTTGCGCCATGATGATGTGGAAGCTGGTGACGGCCGTATAATAGTCGTTGGCCTTGTCGGCGGCGACACCCTGATCCCAAGCCTGCTTGATATCGGGGGCGGCCTGGTCGAAAGCGGAAGGACCGGCGGCGGTTTTCCGGGAACAGCCCGTGACGAATAAACCGGCCAGTGTAAAAAGACAGGCGACGACAAATAATTTTTTAATCATAATTCCCTCTGATATTCCGGCGGCACCATGCCGCCGGCTTCGAACCGAAGTCCGGATACCCGCGTTTAATTGGGCCAGGTAGCGTTCCAATAGTAATTCAACAGATTATTCAGTTTCGATGATTCGGCATGGCCGTCGGCGAGCGCGACATAAATCCGGCCGGGCACCTGGCTGTTGGCCGGCACATTGCGGGGAGCCGCGGTAACACCGTGCCGGGCGATACCAATGCGCCCCAGACCGCCGCCGGAAGAGCTGACATCGTCGCCATCATACAAGTCGGTGGGCAGCTTGTCGGTGACCTGAACACCGCCATCCACCCAAATGGAGTCGGAAAAATAGGGGGTGAGGGTGGGTTTCCGGATGGCCGATTCCTTTTGGAAATACTTGGGGTCGGTATAGCCCGGATCAGTGTAACACCAGCCATTGATGCCGTAGCTGCCTTGGAAGGAACTGCCGATGGAAGTGCCGCTCCAAGTATAATCCGCCGTGCCCAAAAAACCATATTGCGGATTTTTTGACACCCATTTGGAGAACGGTACTACCGGCGGCGTGAAAGCGCAGCAGCGCGAACTTTCCTGGACGTTGTAGTTGGTGGTCAGGCGGGCCATCCACAGGGGATAGGAGCCGGAACTCGAGGGGTCTTTATAGCTTAGCAGAATCCCCTGACAATCGAGATTATACATGTTCATGGCCAGGGTGAACTGTTTGAGATTGTTCAGGCACTGGGCGTCCTTGGCCTTGGCCTTGGCTTTGGCCAGAGCAGGCAACAGCATGGCGGCCAGGATGGCGATGATGGCGATGACCACCAGCAGTTCAATGAGGGTGAAAGCCGGGGCGGGAGGGCGGGTCCGCGAAAGGATGGGTCGGCCGAATGTGACTTGCTTCATAGATTTTTTTATTGGTAATGCCGCAGGAAACTTTGCGTATTACTACCTTCAACTGTCATCAACCTTAAATCTAATTGTGTCATTACGGTATCCCCTTTTTGTGGTAGTCAGGGGGAAAGGCTGAAGGCTAAATGCTTAAGGCTGAAGTCGGCTTGGCAAGGGGAAACATTTACCTGCAACCTGCCTTGCAAAAAACTGTCCGAGGCGCGGGGCGGCCGAACGTTGCCCCGGCCCCGCCCCGCAACCGGCGAATTTGGACTGCGGCGGCAAGCGCAGCGCGACGCCGCTTTGGAAAAACGTGCCGCCGGATTCGCGCACGGCCCGATCCTCGGAATGGGGGAAAAGAAAAACCGGCAACTTCATGCGAAGTTGCCGGCGGGAGCGAGCAATTTTGACTGCGGGCCGGATGAATGCCGGTATCGTTTACGGCCCGGTGGCCCAGGGATTGCTGTTGGGGGTAAAGCCAACATGCCACACCACGTTCTTGATGTTTTGCAGCTTCCAGTTGGCGGCATGGCCATCGGCAAAACCCATGGTAATGGAACCGGGGATGGCCTGATTCTGATTCGCGGTGCCGGCTTTCAAAGGATGCCGGGCGATGCCCATGCGGTTCATGGAACTGGAACTATCTCCCTTGGTCAGGTCAAGGCCGGAGGTGAACTGTCCGGTAATAGTAGGCCACAGATCGGGCCAGATGGCGTCCATGAAGGCGGGCGTATCCACCGGGCGGGTGATGGCGGATTCCTTCTGGAAAAATTTAGGGGCATCCGAAGCCGAAACCCATTGGGCGATATCCCCGTTGGGATCCCATTTGTAAAGCCAGCCGTTGATGGCATAGCTGCCGGAGTTTAACTGGGCGTTCGGGGCTGATCCCCAGAACCAAGGCAACCTGGCGGAGCCCGCCCCGGAAACAGTGTTTGTGGTGGCCGTGCTGGGGCAGAGGCGGATGGTGGAGACTTGTGACTGATAGGCAATCAGCGTCTGCATCCAGAGGGCGGCGGTGGAAACATATTGCACGGTGCCACCGGTATCCTGGACGTACATAAAATACGCGAGATCCATCTGGCGAAGGTTGCTGACGCATTTGATGCCATAGGCGCGCTGCTTGGCGGCGGACAGCGCCGGCAGCAGCATGGCCGCCAGGATGGCGATGATCGCAATGACCACGAGGAGCTCAATGAGGGTAAAGCCGGCCTTGCGGGGTGAACTCACAATGTTCCGGCGGGCAACTAGTGTTTTCATAACTTGAGTTAAGGGGACTGATTGATAAAACCCTAACCCATCTCTCCACTCTTTGCCATACCTATTTCGGGGGATGGTGTCGTCAGGGCGCATCCTGAGGCACTGCCACCAATCCAGAGCCGTGACATCGTCAATACTGCTCGCCGATCTGGTTATCTCCCACTCCGCCATTGGTAAATGAGGGAGAGAGCCGGGGTGAGGTGGCGCTCAGCTATTTAACCCTGGGCAGTGTCAGCAAGCTGCGCCCGTACCGTCACGGCGGAGCCGTTCTCGTTTCGCGATTCTTGGATTTCGGTAAGGCAAGCACTTCAAACACCCAGGCAAAAATGAAAAGGCCGGGAAGATTGCTCTTCCCGGCCGTGGCTCAACTTAACTATGACTCAACCCAAAAATTACGGATAAACCAACCGGAAGAACACGGTGGGCTGCGTGGGATCCACCTGGACGGAGACGGAGGTCAGGTTGGTGGAATTGGGCCACGTGAGCCAGTTGGTGGTGAGGCCGGTGGTGAGGGCATTGGTCTGGACCTGCAGGCGCCAGCCGAGGTGATCGGAAGGCCACGAGAGGGTGAGCGTACCGGCATTGTACGAATTGGTCATGACCGGCGGAGCGGTGTTGACGGCGTTGACCACCTGGATACTGCCATCAATGGCAAGCGAGTTGGACCAGCCGAGGCCGGCGGGCAGTGTGGGCAGGTTCAGGGTGGTGAACACGCCCTGACGGCTGGTGGCGCTGAACAGGGTGAACTTGTCGCCGGCGAGGAAGGTGCCGCCGAGGTTGGTCACGCTGAGGGTGCCGCCGTAGATCACGGTGCTGATGCCGGCGACTTGCGAGTTCGTCGGCGTGGCCTTGTTCAGGAACATCACCGTGTTGCCGCCGAGGTTCAGCGGGCCGTTCACGAGGCACTTGCCGACTGTGGAGCCGCCCGCGCCGGGCTGGAAAGTGCCGCCGTACTGCACCGAGACGGGGCAGTTGAAGGTGCCGCTGCCGCCGAGGGTGGTGCCGTACGCGACATTCACGAAGTTACCGACGGGCAGCGAGCCGTTCAGGATGAGCGTGCCGGCGTTCACGTAAGTGCCAGCGGTGTAGGTTTCCGTGGCGCTCAGGATGAGGGGGCCGGGGCCGACCTTGGTGAGCGGATAGGCGCCGGAAATACCGGCGCTCAACGTGAGGCTGCCGGCGGTGACACCGAAGCTGGAGGCGGCATTCATGGACAGCGATGCGCTGTAAACGTTCGTGCCGGCCAGGTTTTCCAAGGCGCCCACGCCGACGCCGCCAACCTGGACGCCGGGTCCGGAGAACTGAATCTGGCGGTTGACGAAAGCCCCGACATTGCCCAGCGAGAGCGTGCCGCCCGAGGCGACAATGCCATAGTAACCGGTGGCGCCCAAGGCGTTGGTGGAACCGGCCACCAGCTTGGTATTGGGGTTAATGGTGATCTGGCTGTTGTAAGTATTGCTGCCAGTAAGGGTCAGCGTGCCGTAAGAGGTGCCGGCAATGTTCGTACCGCCGCCAACAACGAGCCCTTGGCCGGCGGTGATGCCGGCAATGTTGCCGCTGATGGTGACGTTATTGGCCACTTCGGGAACGCCGTCGCCATCGTTGTCGCCATAGACGCTGATGGTGGAGGAGGTGTTCCAAATGATGTTGTGGGCAATCGTAATGCCGGTGGCGTCGAAGCGGAGGCCGCCGTTGGCGCTGGCGTTGTCCAGGAACAGCGTGTTGGCGCTGTTGCCGAGACAGCCGTCGCCGGTGAGGGCGAGAACGCCGCGATCGACATAGATGGCCGAAGTAAACGTATTCGTATTGCAGGCGAGGCGGAGGACGCCGCTGCTGCCGGAGTCGCCGAAGTCCACCCAGTTGGTGAGGCCGGCATAGCCGCCGGTGATCTGGCCGGCCAGGGTGAAGACGCTCGTGCTGTCATGACCCTGGATGCTCATGTTGGTGACGGTGGTGGTGGCCGCCGGGAGAACGATGGCATTCGGAACCACGCCGCCGTTCTGGATGTTGCATTCCAAGGCGCGGACGGTGTTGGTGGCGGTGTTGGTATTCACCATGGTCAGAGCCAGGTTGATCGGACCGGAACCGAGGCCGTTGGAGCTGGTCAGCACGATCGCCGCATAGCCGCCCACCGCCGTCGTGTGGCCGATGGTGACGGGGGCGTTGCTGAGCGTGACGCCACCGGCAAAGGTGTTGGCATTGCTAAAGATCAGGGTGGCGGGAATGGCGCCGGTGGTGGTGTTGAAACCGCCGACGGCGATGGCCCCGGGACCGGAGATGACACCCAGGAAGTTCTGGGCGGCACCGGCATTGAACACGTTGGTACCCTGCAAGGTGATGGGACTCAACCAAGTCGGGGTGCCGCTGCCCTGATTCAAGATCGTGGCGTTGGTGAGCACGATGGGCATGCTGACCGCCAGCCCCCCATAGATGCCCAAGCTGGCCCCGGGCAGGATGTAGTTGGTGGTCGTAGCCGTCCAGGCATTGGTCTGGCTGAAACCTTCATACCACATGAGACCGTTGGTGAGGGTGAGGCTGGCCAGATTGGTGATGACTTGCGGGCGCATGGACATCCCGCCGCTGCCATTCTTAACCGTCAGGTTGTAACCGTTGCCGTTCAGGATGGTACCGGTCTGACCGCTGCCCAGATCCCAGCGGCCGTTGTCACCGATGGTCGTATTGCCGGTAAGCGTCACACTGGCCACGCTGGCATTGCCATAGATGGCCGTGGTGCTGGAGTTCTTGAGGGCGCCGTTGCCATCGGGACCGCTGCCGGCAATGGTGAACGCATAGTTGCGGGTGGTGCTGTTGCCCTGGCCGGCGAAGTCAACCTGGGCGCCGTTGGCCACGGTGACAATGGCGTTTTGCGGCAGGGCGCTGTTGTTGCCCAGCGCGAGCGTGCCGGCATTCACGGCAACCGGGCCGGTGAAGGCACTGGCCACGCCCAGCGTCAGCGTGTTGGTATTGTTCTTCGTGACACCGGTGCTGCCCGCAATGGTGCCCGTGCCGGTGATGGCGTAGTTGTTGGTGCTATCCACGGTGACGGCGCCGGGGTTGACGGTGACATTGAGCGTCACATTGGTGTTCACACTGGTGTTGTCAAACCGGACCGTATCATTGGCGAAGAAGATGTCGGGGCCGGCGCCGTTGTTCCAGTTGGTGGAGGTGGCCACATCCCAGGTGGCGGGCGTGAGCGGATCGGTGCCGGTCCAGACCAGGTTGGAGGCGGACCCGCTGAAGGTAACCACCACGTTGTTGCCCACCTGGCTGAAGGCGGCGGTGTAGCGGCTGTTCAGCGCATTGGTGAAGGCCGTGGCCGCAGTGCCGGTGACGGTGCCGGTGCATTGAATGAGCGTGTAGGAGGTGCCCGTGGCCGGAGCGCCGCCCAGGAAGTTAAAGGTCACCGGCGTCGGGGTGCCCGTGGACAGGTTAAGGTTGCCATTCACCTGAATGAGGTCATTGACACCGGCACCGGTGGTGGTGGCGGCGGCCAGATCAATGGCTAGGCTGCCGTTACCGGTGAAGGTGAGGTTCGTGGTGACAGTCAGGGTTCCGGCCGTGCCGGAGCCGCCGGGGCTAATGACCGTGGCCGAGCCATCAGACATGCCGCCAGAAACCGTGCCGCTGCCGGCCAGCGTCTGGTTGGCGGCCAGGGCAAAGCCGCCGCCGAGGGCGGAGACATCCAAGGTGGCACCAGCATTGACAACAATCGACGGACTGGTGGCGATGGAGCCGTTGACACTCAGCGCGAGCACGCCATTGCTGATGACGGTGGAACCCGTGTAGGTCGCGGTGGCATCAACCAGCATGGTGCCGGCACCGGTCTTGATCAAGGAACCCACCCCGCCGATGGCGCCACCCGTGCGAAGCGGGGCGCTGACGGTAAGATCCACGGCGGGGCTGGCGGTGACATCGGCCACGTTAAACACCGTGGGCGTCTGGAGATTGAAGCCGGCATCGTTGTTGCCAACCGGAAAACCGGTCATGAGGGACGGCGTGCTGCCCAGCACGGTGACTTTGCCACCGGTCAGATTGTAAGTGCAGTAATAGGCATTATCCGAGGTATTGGTGCCCGTCAGCGTGCTCCCGTTCAAGACGAGCGGTCCGAACGAGTTGAAGCGGGTACAATTGACGGTGGAATTGTTGAACACCATGGTGGCAGCCGCTCCGCCACCGCTCCAGCCGTTGTTCGGGGAAATGTTCAGGGTGCTGTTGTTGAACGCCAGGGTGCGGGTGGCCACGCTCGGCGAACCGAGCTGGTTGGCGGCGGTGATATTGACCGTGCCGCCGTTGTTGGTGAAGTTACCGGTCCAGGCAGCGCTGGCGCTGCTGACCGCAAATGTGGGGATGGAACCGCTCTGGTTAACCGTCACATTCAGCGGCGCACCGCTGTCGGCAAACGTGCCAACCGTGGAAGCGACATTGATCGGCGGATTCAAGGTGACGTTGCCAGCCGTGGCAGCGTTACCGTTTTGAATGGCCGAGCTGGTGCTCACATTCAGGTAAGGATTGAACGATTTGGCAAAGCCGTTCATCCAGAGGGTGCCGCCGTTCATGGTAAGTTGAACGTTGTTCGGGACGGCCGCATTGTTGCCCACGATGGTCTTGGCGCCGGCGGTGCCAATGCTGACGCGCAAGGCGGCGTAAGTATTGGTGGCGGACGGAGCGAGGATCAGGCCGGCGGCGGCATTGCCACCGTAGGTTTCCAGTTCGTAGTTGCCGGAGATGTTACCCGAGATGGTATTGGTGGTGGCATTGTTCACGCCGATGCGGGCGTTGGCCGAGAGGGTGATGTTGCCGGCCCAATTGCCGATGTTTTCAATGCGCAGGGCGCCCAGACCGTCCTGCCAGCCAGTGCCGGCGAGGTTCAGCGGCATGGTATAGAGCGAGCTGGCCGGCGTGGCGACCGCGTAAACCTGGCTGCCGGGGGTCACGGTAATACTGGAGGGACTGCCAAAGCTCTGGGCGCCGGCGCCGCTCTGGATGCGGGCGTAATTCAAGGTGACGGGGCCGGTGAACGTGTTGGTGGCGTTCAGCGAATAGGCACTCTGGGCGGCATTAGCGGTGCCTTGGAAAATGAACGAACCGGCGCCGGTGTAGGGAGTGGCGACGGAAATACTGCTCAAGCGATTGAAGATCACGGTGCCGTTGTTGGTCGCAATGCCGTTGCCGAGGCTGCCGGCGTCGGCGAAGGCGCCATTGCCCAACTGGACAGTGGAACCCGGATTGATCGTCGAACCGCCGTAATGGTTTTGGGTGGCGGTGATGAGCAGGGTGCCGGAACCGGCCTGGGTAAGCGTGCCGGGACCGTTGATGGCGCCGTTGAAAATGACGGTGCCAGACTCATTGAAAGTGAGGTTGCCATAGTCATTAACCGTACCGAGGATATAACCGGACGTGCCGCCGTTGCCAATTTGGAGCGTACCGCCGCCAATGGTGGTACTGCCGGTGAAGTTGTTGCTGTTGGCCAGGATCAGCTTGCCGGCGCCGCTCTTGATGAGCGCGCCAAGGCCCGAGATCGGGCTGCCGGTAAGCGTGTAGCTGCCGGCGGTGTCCACCGTCACCTTGGCCGGAGTGACCGTGGCGGCAACGTTGATATTGGACTTGGTGATGCCGGTATCATCGAAAAGGACGGCATCGGATTGATAGAATTTGTCGGCCACGCCGGCGTTCAACCAGTTGGCGTCGGTGTTGATATTCCAGTTGGTGCTGGTGCCGCCATTCCAAACCAAGTTGGCATTGGTGCCAGTGAAGCCGATTTGGACGCGATTGGCATTGGTTTCAATGACGGTGGCGGTATAGCGGGTGAGGCTGGACGGAGAGACCACGAGATGGCCGGTGCGGGCGAGCAGGTTGCTGACCACCGTGTAGGGTCCGCCGGTATAAGGCGTGCCGCCAAGGAAGTTGAAGACGACCGGCGTGGCGGTATCCAAGGTCAACGCACCTTGGGCATAGATCAAGTCGCTTGTGGCGGCGGTGGAAGAAGCGTCAATGACGAGCGTGGCCCCCGTGTTCATGGTCACGTTGCTGGCGGTCAGGGTACCGGTGGCCAGGGTGGCGCCGGCGGAGAGATTGGCACCGGACTGAACCACGATCGGGCTGACGGTGATACCGCTGCCCTGCAAGGTGCCGGCGGCGACAGTCGTGGTATTGGTAAAGGTGTTGGTGGCATTCAGGTTCAGGTAACCGGAGCCCTGCTTGATCAGCCCGCCGTTACCGGACAGGATGCCGTTCAGGGCGATGATGCTGTTAGAGCTGTCGAAGGTGGGGGAACCGTTGGTGAGACGCAGGTTCATGACCGAGGACCAGCCAGCGGGGGCATAGGCGGCGGGCTGAAGGGTACCGATGGTGCCGCCACTCAGGAGAATAGTTGGGAGCACGGCGTTGGTCTGGGTGGCGCCGCCGATGCCGCCGGAGCCGATGTTAATTCTGCCGCCGAAGACATAAAGGGTGCTGTTGGAACCACCA
The DNA here is from genome assembly GCA_903872345.1 of uncultured Verrucomicrobia subdivision 3 bacterium. Taxonomy (GTDB): domain Bacteria; phylum Verrucomicrobiota; class Verrucomicrobiia; order Limisphaerales; family UBA11358; genus UBA11358. The sequence goes on from CAIQKM010000202.1 coordinate 33,045, forward strand.
ATGGCGGAGGTGATGCCATTGTCATCCACATTCAAGGTGCGGCAGTTGATTGTGCCGTTGCTCACGGTCAGGGTGCCAACACCGTCCCAGCCGACGCCGATCTGGTTGTTCGGGACGTTCAGGGTCCCGCCAAACATGGTGTAGGACGACAGTTCCGTGGCCCAGTGGCCGATCCGGACCTGGTTGCCAACGTTAATGGTACCGCCATTTTGAATGACGATGCCACCGTTGCCAGCGCCATTGGGATTACCCAGCAACAGGTTGGCCCCGAGATTGATTGCGGCGCCGGCATTGACGGTCATCAAGCCGCTGGCGCTTTGGCCAATGGACAAACTGCCGGCCGGGAGAGTGCTGATGGGAGCGGTGCCATCCACGGTCATGCCGCCCGTGCCGCGCACGTTAATATCACCGTTGCCATATTCAAGCGAATTGCCGGCGGCGGTGATGGTATTCTGGTTGGTAAAGGCATCCGCGCGGTAAATGTTCAGGGTGGAATAGTTCGTGATGTTGCCGGCCACGCTGGGGCTGACGCCGGCCGTGTTATTGCCGATCTGCACGGTGCCGTTGGCAACCGTCAGGCCGCCGGTAAAGGTATTGGTACCGGTGAGAGTAAGCGTGGCGCCGGGCACGAAGGCGGTGACGCTGCCGGTGCCGCTCATATTGCCCGCATAGGTTGAGCTGGCGTTTTGGAAGAACGTGACGGCGGTATTGTTGGTCAGATTGCCGCTGCCCAGCGCGCCGGTGGAGCCGCCGTTGCCGACGATTACGGCGCCGGAGCCGTTGAGGCTGCCGCCGCCGGCAAAGTCATTGCCAGTCAAGAGGACGAGATTACCCGAGTTGCTCTTGAACAGTTTGGCGCCGGCGGAAATCTTGCCGCTGCCGCCGATGGTATAGTTCTTGGTCGCATTGACCGTGACGGTGGTGGGCTGGACGGTGGCGGTAATGTTGACGTTGGGCGTGTTGGAGCCGACGTCACTAAACGTGGCGTTATCACCCTGGAGGAAGACGTCCTTGTTGGCGCCGTTCAGCCAGTTGGTGGTGCCGGCCACGTCCCAGGCATTGGTAACGCCGTCACCCTTCCATACGAGATTGCCGGGCGTACCGGTGACAACCACCTGGATGGCACCGATGGTGGTGTTGTTCACAAAGGTGTAAACATAGCGGGAAGCGGCGGCGGTGAGAAACTGGGAAGGATCACCCGTGAAGCCGTTGCCATATTTGATGAGCGTATAGGCGGTGCCGACCACCGGGGTACCGTTCAGGAACGAGATGTTGACGGTGTTGGTGACGCCGGCGTTGGCGCTGAAGTTGGTAACGATGAGCAGGTCATTGGTGCCGCCGCCGATGGCGACAGAATTGGCGAGGTCAAAATTGAGGGTTAGGTTGCCGCCCAAGCTGAGACCATCCATGGTCAGCGTGCCAGCGGCATTATTGCCACCCGGGCTGAGGACAGCGCCGGTGACGGCATTGTAGTCATTCAGGGTGCCGATCACCGTGCCCACACCTTGCAGAGTTTGATTGGTATTGAGGGTGAAGCTGGTGCCGGAGATATCAAACACGGCGTTGCTGGCAACCGTAATGGTGCTCGACGGAAGGGCGCCGGTGAGCTTGACCGTACTGCCATTGTTAATGGTGAGATTGCCGGAGTGCGTATTGTAACCCGAGAGGGTCGTAACACCATTTCGGGCAAAGATAATATTACCGGAACCCAGAATCACACCGCTAATGGTCAAGTCGCTGGCCGCCGCGCCACGGGCAACGTCCAAAGTGAGCGTAACGCCTGAGCCGATGGTACTAAGCGGGCTGCTGATGGTTGATCCGGCCACCGAGTTGGTGATATACCAAGTATAGCTTCCGTTGCCACCGGCCAAACCTACCCGCAGTTGACCGCCGCCAGAATTAGGGTTGGGGCCGGGTTCAATCAAGCCATCCACCATCTTCAAGTTTTGCTTGTAGTCTTCATCGTCCAGATCCCAAGTACCACCATTGATAAAAATGGCGGTACCGCCGCCGATGGCGTGATAAGTGGAATTGTATACTTTGCCGCCGGCATTGACAGTGATCAACGAAGGCGTGAGCGCCCCGCCAAAGTCAAGATTGCCGAGGGGGGCAACGTTCAGCGTCCCGGAATTGACGAAAATCCCGCCCGTGAGGGGTTGGCGGTTGGTCACCAGCAAGGTGCCGGAGCCGGCCATCGTCAGGCTGCCGGCACCGGAAAGCTGGCCAAGCAGACTGACATCGCCCGACCCGGTAATGGTCAGCGCGTTGCCGTTGTTGGTAATGGGATAATCAAAGGTCAAGGTGGACGCATCAGCCTCAAAAGTTTGCGCCGCCCCCAAGGTCAAAGCCAGGTCGAAAAGTTCGGTGCCAGAGAATGTGGTGTTGGTAATGCCGTTGGAAATACCCAACGGCAGGCCGGTGAAGTCAAAACCGCCATTGGTAAATGTAATGGAAGCAACAGATAGCCCGGCGATATCGTTGGAGCTGAATGCCTGCTGGACGCTGTTGAAAATCAGGTCATCCCCAACGGCGGGCACGGCGTTGGCGAGGGCGGAGTTGGTCCAGTTGGCGGAGTCACTCCAGTTGGCGCTGGTCAGGGACTGGCCGCCCCAAATCAGGCTGTCGGCCAGGGCGGCTTGTCCCCCCAAGAGGGCAAGGGCAAGTACACCTGACGCATTTATCAGGGAACGGTTGATGCGGTTGGATTTCATAAGGATTTGATACGGGTTTGTTGGGCTATTCTGATGGCTGAAGGATTACTCTGACCGCCGGCGCAGCGGACAAAGCGGATCCGGGTTCAAGGTTAATTGCGACACGATCTCCAAGGAAAAATACGTTGGGTAACATTTGGATTGTTGCACATTTCTCACTTTGCTCATCCACCATATCAGGCGCTAAAAAAGCAACCATACCACATTCGGGGGAGGTTGGCATAAAGCGGGTCAAAATCAGGGTAGTTGGGGTTAAACTTTGGTCATGTGCCCGGCCGGGAGGGCGAGGAATATCATGGGGTGGTCAGGCGGTAAAAGCGTTGGGGCCAGTTGGTGGCCTGGGGATCATTAAAATTGAAGTTCCCATTGGTATCGGCGGAATTGGTAGCCAGGGGCAACCAGACGATGGGCGGGACCAAATTGGAGGCGCCGAGCAGCACATACGCCTGACCGGCGGTGCCGGTGCCGGTGAGGGCAAAGCCGCCGCCCGTCAGGATCCCGGCACCGCTAAGCACGGGCGGGACGGGCGCGGTAACGGTAACGGCGCTGACATTCGTGGCGCGGCCAAACTGGTTGGTCACAATGACGTTATAATTGCCGGTGGCGGCGGTGGTCATGGTGGCCAGCAACAGGGTGGAGTTAGTGGCCCCGGCAATGGCGTTGGTGTTCTTATCATACCATTGATAACTCAAAGGGAAGGTTCCGCTGGCGGTGGCGGTGAGCAGCGCGCTGGCGCCGGCCACCAGGTTGGTGGTGGCAGGCGAGACGTTGACCGCCGGCAAAGCCGCAACGGTGAGAATGCCGGCGCTGGTCAACTGGGAAGTGTCCCACACCAGGTTGGTGGCGAGAAGCGGGAGGGTTTTACTGCTAAACGTGCCGCTGAAGGTGGCGGTGCTAAAGAGGTTAAAGCTATCCCCGGCGGCCAGCGTATTGGTGCCAATATTGGTCACGGTGAGGGTGCCGCCCAAGGTAAGCGTGCCCAGGGTGGAGATAAGATCGTTCTCCGGAATGGTCCCGACCTTGGCCAGTTTCAAAACACTCTTGGAGCCGGAGTTCAGGGTGATGCCGCTCAGGAAGAACAGACTGCCAAGGGTGCCATCGCCCGGGGCCAGGGTGCCGCCGCTGCTGATGGTGGTGGGACCGCCCACAGTGCCATTGCCCGCCAACGTGGCGCCGCTTTGCACGGTGATGTTATTGGTGCTCAGCGAGCCATCCACCTGCAAGGTGCCGGCACTGATGGTGGTGGTGCCGGCATAAGTGCCGGCACCGGTGAATTGCAGCAGACCGGTGCCGCTCTTGGTGAACCCGCCGGAACCATAAATACCGCCGCTGATCAGCAGATCCACGGGCGCCGGACCATTGGCGACGTTGAAGGTACAGGAGCTGACGAGATTGACGGTGCAGGCGATGGTGGAGCTGTTGGTCGCACTGTTAATGGTGTAAGTGACACCTTCCGAACGGAATTCGCCGGCGCCGATGATATTGCCGGCCGTCATGGTGAGGCCGCTGACGTAATTTTCCTTGTCGAATTGCAACGTGCCGCCGTTCGCCAGGGTGGCGGAACGGCCGCTGGCGTCGGCGCCAAAACCGTGGGAGCCGGTGAACTCGGCGACGGCATTGTTGCTGACGGTCAACGCACCGGAGCCGATGCTGCGGGGCGAATACCAGGGAGCGACCGTGGCAATAACCCGGCCGCCACTGATGGAGACGGCGCCGGAATTGGTATTGGCGGCAGTCAGGGTGAGGGTGCCCGAACCGGTCTTGTTCAACTGACCGCTCCCTTTGAGCGTGGCGCTGATGGTGGCGTTGCCGTTGACGACCAGTTGCGGGCTGCCGGAGAGGTTGATGGAATTGCCGCTGTTGGTGATGTTATAGCTCCCGCCGCCGGTGATATTGAAAAGGATGCTGCCGGGGGTGATGTCGTTGAGGAGGGTGACGAGGCAGTTGGTGGCGGTGCCGTTGCCAAAGACAGCCAGGGCGCCATCGGTCCAGGCGGTGGCGCCGCTGCCGTTCCACCACGTGGTGGCGCCCGCACCCCAATTGTCGCTGCCATCCTGCGGGCCGGTGCCGGAGCCGCCGGCATCCCAGGTGAGCGTGGCGACGGAGGCGGGCGTCAAGGCACAGGCGGAGGCGCTGGCGGCAGAACTGCCCACGTGATTGGTGGCGGTGACGGTGTAGCAGTAGCTCACGCCGCCGGACACGGAGGCATCCAAATAGAAGTTGGTGGTGGACAAGCTGGCGATGGGCGTGCCGCCCCGGCTGAGCACGTAACCGTCGGCACCGGTAACGGGCGACCAGGAGACAAAGACGAGATTGCTGGCCACCGGCGTGGCCACCAGATTCGCCGGGACGGCCGGGGCGGTTTCCACGATCACGTTGACGGGAGCCAGGCTGACGGCGAAGCCGGAGTCATAATAGAGCCGTGCGGACAAGGGATACGTGCCGCTGACAAGGTTGGTGACGGCGTTGGTATAAGGCGGCGTGGCGGTCTGGCCGATGAGTGTGCCGTTGTTGAAGAACTGCACCAAGTTGATCGTGTGGCCGTTGGTGCCGGACAGACTGGCGGCGATGTTCACATTGGCCGGGGTCAGGAATTCCTGATTATTGGTCGGCGTGGTGAACGTAATCGTTGGCGCGGTGGCGAAGGCCGTGAGCTGCGCGGGAGTCAGAGCCTGGTTGAAAAGTTGAACTTCATCCAGCAGGCCGGTGAAATAGCGGCTGCTGCTGCTGGAATCCTGGCCGATGCAGGTGGTGCCATCGAAGGCGAGCACGGCGGGATTGGCGACGTTGTTGGTGGCGCTGGCAAGCACGCCGTTGGTAACCATGAAGAGCCGCGCACGGGTGGGCTCGATGACGAGCGCCACGAAAGTCCACTGGTTGTCGGGCACGACGAGGCCGGAGTTAAAGTTATAGGTGCTGGCGTTGTTGTTCCACGTGTAGCGGAGTTCGTTGGCGGTGCCGAAGTGGAAACCGTCGGCGGTGGTACCGCGACCAAAAAGAATGCCGCACCAGGCATTCTGCGTACCATTGCGATTCACCCAGGCGGTGATGGTCATGACATTGGAATTCAGATTGATGGGCGGCAGCGTGATGTTGGCGCTGGTGCCGTTAAAGCTGGCGGCGTAGCCGGTGTCAGGCGTGGCCCCGGGCTGGCCGAGGATGACGTTGTTGTAGAGGCCGTCGAAGCTGTCCACGGAATCTTCGGCGTTGGTGCCGGCGGTTTCATCCAGCTTCCACTCCGCGACGGGCGGCGGCGTGAGCGCGAGGTTGCCGGTGACAGTGACATTGTCGAAGGTGGAGGTGTTGAGCTGATTGTAGTTGCCGCTGGTAACGGCGAGGCCGACGTAAACGACGGGAGCCAGGCTCAGGGTGTTGGAATCCTGGAGGGTCCAACTGGTGCCGTTGGTAGAGGTGTAGCCGGTAACCGTGTTGCCACTGCGCACGAGACGCACCCAGAGCGGGGCGCTGGCCGGCTGCGACAGAATCGAGGTGCCGCCGCTGCCGCCGCTGCCGGAGGGTTCCTCGTCGCCGTCGTCTTCGTTGGGTTCGCCGTACAATTTCAGGCCGTAGGTGGCCAGTCCGGCGGAGTCGGCGCGGTGTTCAAAGATCGAGGTTTGCGCGCCGCCATCGAAAGCCATGAGAGCGCCGGCAACATCGCTGCCGAGGCTGTTGCGGATCATGACGCCGGCGAGCGCATTGGAACCAGTGTTTTGATTGGTGAGCACGCGCGCGGTAATCGTGACATCACCAGCCACAGGTTGGTACGCAAATTGAAACTGGTCATTGTCGCCGCCGATGCCATTGCCGGAACCAATGAGGGTGAAGGTGCCGGCGTTGGTGCCCGTGGCCCCACTGCCCTGCACCGCGCCCACGTCAGCGGACTGCCACGGGGCGGCGGCGGCCACGGTGGGAAGGGAGGCGGCAAAGATCGGCTGGGCGGCGTTGCCCAAGCCCGTCGCGTTGGTGCCCATCACCCGGTAGTAATACTGACCAAGCGGAGTGACGCCCGTGTCCGTGTAATTGGTCGTGCTGCTGGCCAAAATGGCGAGCGTGGCAAAGTTGGTGCCGTTGGTCGAACGCTGCACGACATAGCCGGTTTCGGTGAGGCCAATGGCGTTCCAATGAAAAGCCATCTGGTTGGCCGCAATGGTGGAGAACGTGAGCGACCGGACCGCCGGCAACGGCGTGCCAACGATAGTCAATGAATACGGGGCGGAGCTGATGCCATTGGCGGTAACGAACAATGGATAGGTGCCGGCCAGCAAGCCCGGCGGCAGGGTCATTTCCGTGGTCACCACGTTGGTGCCGGTCATGACGCTGCAAACGCTCCAGTTGTAGGTGCGACAGTATAGGACGTTGCCGGTGGAATTGGTAATGCGGGCAATGGGATAGGCGCTGACCATTTGCGAATCATCGCCGTAGGCCGCCCCTTCGGAGATGCCATTAAAAAGCGTGCCGGTCACATGGAACGATCCGTCCAGATTCGTCGTGACACTCGCAATGTTGGGAATGCCATTGGTCACCGGCGTGCCGCCGGGCTGATAATCGTAAAGCTGGCTGCCAAAGCCGGAAAAGAGGACGGTGCCATCGGGCAGATCTAGCATGGTCGTGCCGTAAGGTGAGGTGGAGGCGGTGCTGCCACCCGTGGGGCTGGCGACCTGTGTAAAGGAATTGGTGATGTAATTGTATTCGTAGAAATAGGTGGTTGAGCCATAGCTGGTGTTGGTGCCGAGGGCGCAGAGGATATTGCCGTTGGCCATCATGGCGGCGGGGGCATCCACGGCCCCGAGATTGTTCGGTATGTTGGGACCGGCGACCCAGACGCCGGCGTTGGTCGTGCCTGAAGGCGTGTAAATGGCCGTATTGTTGGTGGCGCCAATATAAAATGCCTTGCCGTTGGGCAGCAGAAAGCCGGGCCCAAGTTCTCCGCCATAACCATACATGGGCACCGGCACCGTGCCATCCACCACCCATTTGTTCAGGGAGGGAATGTAACGTTCGGTGTTCTGGCCGAAGGGGTCAATGGTGAGGATGCTGTTATCCGGCAGTTTCACCCAGGCGGCTTCGTCCTGGCCATCGTAACCGACCGCGGCGGCGGACCAGGAATTGGAAACGATATTGTAAATGAGGCAGGGATCGCCGGTGGCAATGGAAGGTTCGAATACGTTGCCGTTGGGAAGGGTTTCGGAAATGGCATCAATCAGATTGCGGCCGGGATCGGGGGCCTGGAGCCAGGAATTGCTGAGGGGATTGTAAACTTCGGCATGGGAACCGCCGCTGCCATATTCGCCACCGGCGACAAATACCCGGCCGTCGCGCAAGACTTGCGAGGAATAATAACGGCGCGAATCATGCATGGGCGCAAGCGTGCTCCAGGTGCCATTCAGATAACTGCCGTGAATGTCCGGCGTGAGCTGGTACCAGGTGCTGTTGCCGCTGTTCTGGCACATGACCGTGCCATCGGTCAGCAGCAGCATCAGGGAAACGCCGCCGGGCGCCTGATGAGTCAGCGGCGACCAGATGCCGGCAGCCCGGACCGGACGGCAAATCAAAGCTCCGAAAGCGAGCACCAGCAGGAGAAAAAATGACCGGAGAAAACAACGGCCGGCCTTCCGTTGGCGAAAATTAAGATGGGGTTGCACAATGATGGGTACTAATTTTCTGTATCATACCAGCAGAGTGCCGGCGAATGCATACCACATTTGGGTGAGAATGCCGCAGGGAGGGCAGGTCCAGTTTTGCACAGTTGGCCAACAGCGGATTTGCAATCAACAAATTTTAGTTCTCAGCAGTTTTTATTGCATAAATCTGGCCTGGAGGAGGTTAACGTGATTTTTATTATGTGAACGGTCATTACATCTGCGTATAAAAATAGCTTGTAATACGATCAGGGACTTGCGACAATGTTTTACACATGCTTGAAAACGTTAAACTGAACTAATTTCATGCTCCGTCACAATTGATTTTAGATTTTATCATGATCAGTCAAAAGGAAATGCTTGGAATTATCTGCACGGAGGCGGTGGAATTTGGCGGGCTTCAAGAAATTCCAGGCCAACAATATGGCGGGAAAACGTCGTTCCATTCAGCCAAACGCACCGCCAGATACAATCATGATAGTAGGCTTAAGCGTGTCAAAGTAGATTCCAATTCTGTTGAATACGGCCTCCGATTAATTAGAAGTAATAATGGAAAACTTGAATGGAAGGACTGAGCGCAACAAGTCGTTAATTAGGGATAAGAGCTCCTATACGGCTTACTTGTCTGCGACCGCCATAGGCTTTCGCAAGTTTTTCATTGAAATTCAAGGCTCACCCATTGCTCGACCGAATGCAGATTTTTCTAAAGATATTAGGTACAGTCCGATTTTGCCAGCCTTCTTGAATCTGAAGAATTCTCCGCCCTATCTCCCCAAAAGCATTCGTTCCGTTTCATTATTATTTGCAAGAAGCCCTTATAAGGCGCTAGGGCTAATACGAGGGCAACTTACTTCGAAGGAGCGATCCTGTGTTTATTTTTCTGAAGGGTTGGCATCTATTGTTCTTATAGATTTCAGCTTTGATAAGGCGAGAACACTAAGAGTGCGTCTGAAAAATCATGAATGCTGAGGGATCAAGCCAGACGGCGGAGTTGGATTCGGATCATGGCGATATAGATCCAAGCCTCGGCACTGGACTCGGTGGTTTCGTAATCCCGCACCAGTCGCCGCTGGCG
>CAIQKM010000203.1 GCA_903872345.1 uncultured Verrucomicrobia subdivision 3 bacterium
CCATCCACCAACACTCTTCTGCGAATCTCGGCCCAGTCATTCATATTGCGATACATGCTTCATGGTTATTGAAGATGCCGCACTTTTGAACCGCCGCGTCACACTCATGACCCCGCCGCACTTTTCAGCCGCCGTTTACACCAAATACGTTGCCCTTCCTTCCCTTCAGTGACGCGAACCACAGGCGCTGGTACTGTTCATTGATTTGACGGATATACACTGCATTCTGGAGTTGGAACTTTTTATTGTTGGATTGTTGTCGTTTAGAAAATAAGCCAACCTGCCAGCTAAACAAAGGGTGCACCTGTTCTCCACACCAGCACCACCATCCCAGCATCCATCCGCAATCTGAATCCCGAAGGATCAAGCCGCGGATGAATACCAGGATGGTGGTACAGGTGTTGGTATAATGAAGTGTAGAACTATATGCCGGCACCACTTCAGCCGGTCCTTCCATTGCTCAATGAACAAGGCCTTCTTTAAACAGCCTTCCGATCTCCTTTGCACGCCAGCTGTTCATTCATCACCAGCAAGTTGATCTTCCACTGCGGCCGGATAGCGACGTCAGCCAGCACGTCCAGGCCCATCACTTCGACCACCTTCTTGGCCAGGCGTAGTTGTATTTCCTGTACGCGGACCAGGCTGACTTTGCATGCCCGACCTACCTGCCTCAATGTCAAACCATCGGCCAGGGCTTGAACGATGCGCAATTCGAGCTTTGACAGACCTTTTAGTACCTGCTGCCAGTCCATATGCCGGGCTGCGATGGTACTGGGATCGTCGGATGTGGTGGTCATGGTGTCGTGCAGTTCCAAGACATCGCCGCATTCAGTCTCCGCTATGACTTCCTGGAGGCTATGGAGTTCAGCGTGGCCGTTCAATTGCGTCTGGGTGCCGTAGACGTCCACGGTATTTGAACCCCGAGACCTACGCCCTGACTTCATGTGTTGAATGGTGTAGTAGGCGACGTTTGAAGCCCCAGCGCCATTGTTGAGCTTGCCGCTTTGCTCCAGTCGTTCAAGCATCTGTGCGGCCATGCAGATGCCGTCGTAAACCAGTTCTTCAGGATCTTCAGCACCAACAGGCAAGACTGTACGGGGGATGGCTGCTCCAAGACGTGGTGCGATCTGATCTTGGAGGATGTAGCCGGCTTGAGGGGACATTGTGATTCCTTTGATTTGAAGGTTTATGGACACGAAAAAGCCCCTTCTTGAGGAAGGGGCTGGGGGGTGATGATCTATTGGCTGTCGCAAGTGCTAGGCCGTCATCATGGTATTATCCCACTTTTATTGGGGAAAATGGAGGTGGGGTAGGGCCTGCTATGCATCAGGGTGCCACCTGCAAAGACCCGGCCAAAGGCAGTTTGGGGTGGACGACTGGGGCAAAGGGTGTTTGAATCAGTTCAATATGAGTGCTACCAGATTTGTTAAGCGCAGCGCATGAACGATGCGAGAAAAATTTATTCCGGCCATCCGCTATTTCGAGAGCTTAGGAATGGGTTACTCTGGCATTGCACAAGCCCAGAGGAGTATCTTCAAATCCGCGCCTGCGGTTTCATTAAGCCGAACAATAGTCTTGGTGGAAAATATGGAAGACTTCGCTCGGCCTGTCAGGCACTTGATGGTGTTTCGCTTTTCGATTTCACAACTGAACCTGAGACTCTGGTCTTGGGTACCGCTGACAAATGGCAACAGTTTCTTGGTTGCGCTAAACCTCACACTATTATCCTTGGCTTGAAGCGAGACAATATGCTTGGAAAGGTTGTTCCGTATCCAAAAAACCGTGACATTACCAACTCACTTAATTGCAGTGGTCCCATCCCTTGGGTTGAAGTATGTCATTGCGGTCAAATTCAGATTTCATCGATCGCATTTTATTTGCTTGTATACGCTTTTGATTACAACCAATTCAAGAAATTCGAAATTCTTAATGAAGCAGATATTAATCATGCTGTAACAGAGTATACTGAAGTGGTTAGGTCGCAACCCAAGGATCAATTACATGTGCAAAAATGCAATCAGTCGCCCGAACTCAAAGTCAAAATGGAACAAGCAAGACGTCAAGCTGAGAAAATCAAGAGGCAGGCACAATGAAATCCAATAGTTTAACACCCTCGAGAAGTTCTTTTATCTTGCTGCAATGTCTTCTGATGCTTTGTTTTTGTGCGGGTGTCCAGATGTATGCCCAACAGAATGATACGAATGCTGTCACAAGTATCAATCCAGGCGTCGGTGATCCGGCGGCAGAATTCAAGTTGGCGGACGCATTCGGGGCTAAATTAAAAACTGAAGCAGAAAAGGGTGATCCCATTGCCCAATACACACTCGCCACGGTTAATTTCTTCGGATACAAGATGCCGAAAGATGAGGCCGAAGCGGTGAGGTTGTGGCGCAAGGCCGCAGACCAAGGGAATAGCAGCGCTCAAGCCATACTTGGGTTTTGCTATTGCTATGGTTGCGGAGCGACGAAAGATTTGGCTGAATCGGTAAAATGGTATCGTAAAGCAGCGGATCAAGGCAATGCTCAAGCCGAATGGACAATTGGTGTTTGTTACGAGTTTGGTGACGTTGGGTTGCCACAAGACATCCGGCAGGCATTTCAGTGGTTTCATAAAGCTGCAAAGGCAGGTCTGGCTGATGCGCAGTCATCACTTGGTGACTGCTATAGAAATGGCACAGGCGTGGAGAAGAATCTAAGCGAAGCCGCGAAATGGTATCGCAAAGCTGCTGAACAGGGAAATGCTTTTGCCCAAGCCATGTTAGGCTCCTTCTACTCCTTTGGCACAGGCGTGGAGAAAGATCCAGACGAAGCGATAAAATGGACGCGCAAAGCTGCTGAACAAGAAAATGCAGATGCACAATACAACCTTGGGGGTTACTATCTTGTTGGTGATCGCGTCGAGAAAGATACAGTGGAGGCGGTAAAATGGTATCGCAAATCCGCTGAACAAAACAGCCCCAATGCACAATGCAAACTGGGTTGGTGTTATGACAATGGGCTTGGCGTGGAAAAGGATATAGTCGAGGCCGTGAAATGGTATCGCAAAGCTGCCGTGCAGAATAACCCCGTAGCTCAATTTAATCTGGCCCATTGCTACCATGATGGCCAGGGCGTTGAAAAAGACACAGTAGAAGCCGTAAAGTGGTATCGCAGAGCGGCAGACCAAAACCTTGTCCAAGCTCAATGCAATTTAGGCGTATGTTATCAAAACGGCGTCGACGTGGAGAGGGACATGCCAGAAGCCGCAAAGTGGTATCGGAAGGCCGCAGAACAAGGCAATGCTTGGGCGCAATACCAACTTGGGCGTCTTTACTACTTCGGAGATGGAGTTCTGCTTGATTATGCTGAAGCCGTCAAATGGAATGCCCTCGCGGCGGCTCAAGGAAATGAAGATGCCGTAAATATGTGGAGCTATGTTCTCAAAGAAAAGATTCCAACGGATCAGATCGCCGAAGGTCAGCGTCGTGCGCATGACTTTGTTCCGCACCATGAAATTGCTGGGCAACAGAGTTCTGATTCTGGAAATTCCACTTCACCTGTCGCACCAACGACAACCGCCACCGGTTTTCTCATAACGGACGATGGTTATTTGATTTCCAATTATCACGTCGTCAAGGGGGCTGCCAAAGTGCGTTTGCTCACAGCACAATTCAAAAGACATCCCATTCCGGTCGAAGCCCAATGGTATAAAACGCAAGGGATTGACCCCGATACAGTGATAATGACATTCCCTTCGGGCGATTTGGAAGCAACTGTTGTTAAGGTGGATATGGCTAATGATCTGGCTTTACTTAAAGTAGAAGGTACATTTGTCCCGTTGCCCATCATAGCCAGTCGTTCGGTCAAGTTGGGAGCAACGGTCGCCACGGTTGGTTTTCCTGACATTGGTCTTCAAGGATTTTCCCCCAAGCTAGCCAAGGGTGAAATCGGATCGCTGGCTGGTATTCAGGATGACCCGCGCTATTTCCAGATCAGTGTGGCAGTACAGCCAGGTAATTCGGGCGGTGCTCTGGTTGATTCGCATGGAAACGTTGTGGGCATCGTCGCTGCCAAATTGAGTGCCAAGATCGCGTTGGATGCCACAGGTGCGTTGCCAGAGAACGTAAATTACGCGGTGAAGAGCAGTTTGCTGTTGAGCTTCCTTGAGTCAGTGCCGGACGTGGACGCCAAGCTTAAGGCCCCCAACACGAAGGACGAGGGATTTGAGGATGTGGTTAAATCTGCCCAAGATGCAGCAGTGCTTGTGCTGGTGTATTAATGTTTAGGGTAGGTTTACGGTTGCTGTGCGTGGTGGTACCGGAAGATCTGGTACGCAGGATAGCAAGGGCAGGCAGGTGGTAAATCATCGGTCAAGACCCAGCGCAGGAAATGCTCGGGAACGCACCAGGATGGCTCAGGAAAGACATTTATAGCTGGCGCAGGGAAATAGGGTGCTGGCCTGCGGCGCTGTGAAGGGAATGAAGTTGGCAGTCCGAGGATGGCCTTTACTTTCTGAGAGTACGTCACACCTGTTTTCTGCCCGGACCTTTAAAATCAATAGCAATCCAATCCGAACTGTCCGTTCTATAGCTGTACTGCCGAGGATACGTATTGGAACTCCGGAAGTACATTTTGATCGATTTCCCTGACTTGAACATGATGGTTGCCTCTTTCTTGGGGATGTCGACAGCAATCCGTTCAATGTATGCACGCAACAGTTCACGAATAGTAATTGTACTCGGTGGTTGATCTTCCTCGGTATGCCTGATGTATTCGAGCTTGTCGCCAATCTTTTTGATTGTTACTGGGATTACGGTCAGGATGCTACCCTTGGCACGCAATTCCGCTTCTAGGCGTGTTTTGACCTCTCTCCAGTCTTTACGGTGGTCTGCGACATAAACTGCGCTGTGAATCAATTCTATGCGTTTCTCTATGGCTTTGCGTTGTTCTTCCATCTCCTGCACAATTTTAAAGCCGGCTTCAGATGGAGTCGTTCGCACCATGGCAGCAGCCGTTTCAATCTTTTCGGTTAATTCTACGATTCTTCCTTTTTCTGCCAATAGTTCTTCATGGGCCTTAGCGGCAGTCTTATTGTCGATTGCAACCAAATCAGGGCTGGCAGAATATATGCATGACAACAAAGCTTTCTCAAACGGCGGGTTGCTAATGTATTTCACCTTACAACGATCATTTATTTTGCCCATGCACATGACGTAGCTGTAACCATCCTTAGTGTTTACAGTTAAACCATGGCCACAATGCGTGCATTTCCAAAGGTGTGAAAAAATATAAATCTTTTCAGAGCGTTGGCCTTTATATTTGCGCCGTTCTTTTTGTTTTGTTTGAGCAACGTAATAATCGGAATCAGAAATGATTGGCGGAAAAAAGTTCGGTACTTCAAGACTGGCACCGGTGTAGTAGCCAATGACTTCTTTGAAATTTAGGATGCGGTGAACATTGGCGCAATCCCATTTGTCCGCACGCAATCTCTCCTGTCTAGCGATATTCGGCACATTGTCTTTATTCAAAATACGAGCGATAGAGACAGTGCCATAGCCTTCCAAGTACAACTTGTAGATACGCTTAACGACATCTGCTGATTTCTCGATTACAACATATTTGCCACTTTTATACTCGAGCCAGGGCTTGAGACGCATGTTAACAGCTTTACCTGCGCTTGCCTGCTTTCTGCGGTTTACCCATATTGCCTTGCTCCGGTAGCTTTTAATACGGCTTTCTTCGTATGCGCGGCCGGCAATCATTACAGAGAGCATTAACTCTATTGGATTGGCAGCAGCTGATTCATGCGTATAGCGACGTTCGTTGTCTGATAATACGACAATTTCCAGGCCTTTGATTAGCAGCCCCGTAAGTAAATTCTGGGCGATGACCACATCTTGACGGGTTAACCGGTCCAAGTTCTCAATTATCAGTACCGTGCCTCTTGGGATATTGCCTGAATCCAATTGTTGCTCCAGTTTGCCAAGAGCGCTTGTAGCTTTACGATGCAGGCCTTTGTAGGCACTCTTGCCTTCATCTTGCAATCGAAATTCGTCTGTAAGAATTAGGCCGTTTCGCGTGCAATACGCCTCTGCAGCCTCGGTTTGGCGCCGGCGTGAATCTCCTCTGGCCTGCTGTGGTGAGCTGAATCTAATGTAGCTGATTGCAAGTTTATGGTCCCGCATGACTTTTTTTTAACAAATTTTTATTTTAGGTGCAATATTAATACAATACACATGTTCCCAGTAAGGGAAGTCGAGTCCCTCGGCTTTGAGGGAGGCGCGCAGTTCGAGCAGGGCGTTGGTGGTGCCCATTTCTTCCAGGGCGAGCACGTCGGGGTTGAGGGCGTGGATGCTCTCGCGGATTTTGGCGCGGGCCTCCGGAGATTTTGCATAAGGCCGTGATTCGGTCGGGGTGTCCAAGTAGGTTTCCACGTTGTACGCGGCCACGCGAAAGGTGGCGGTGTGGGCCGGCCAGCCGGTGGCGAAGGTTAGTAGTATGATGAGGCCGAATGGCTTGAGCATAGGCACTGTGAGGATAATCCGGGTGTGGCCGGAAGCAAAACCAGAAAAATGCGAAGCTGACATTTTTTGCCCAAACCGCCTCTTAATTTTACAAACGACGGGAACCTGCTACCTTGTTTCCATGTCACAAAGCCGCAAAAAAGTTTTGCCCGTGAAGCTGGACGACAAACAGAGTGAACGCGATACGCGGGAACTGCGCATCGACAAGGTCGGCGTACGCGGGCTGAGATTTCCGATCCAGGTGCGCGACCGCGCGCGCCGTTATCAGAACACCGTCGCCACCATCGGCATGTTTGTGGACCTGCCCAAGGAATTCAAGGGCACCCACATGAGCCGTTTTGTGGAGGTGTTGAGCGCCCACGGCAATGTGATTCACGTGGAGAACATCCCGGAAATACTGGCGGAATTGCAGACGAAGCTGAATTCTGCGACCTCGCATCTGGAGATCGAATTTCCCTATTTTATGTCCAAGAAATCCCCGGTTTCCCGCAAGGAAAGCCTGATGGATTACATCGCGCGCTTCGATGCCGCTGCCTGCGGTGATGAAACGGATTTTGTGCTGACCGTAAAGGTGAACGTGACCACGCTGTGTCCCTGTTCCAAGGCCATTTCGAAATATGGCGCGCATAACCAGCGCGGGGAAGTGACGGTGGCGTTGCGGTTTAAGCGCACGGTGTGGATTGAGGAAGTCATCGGCATGATCGAGGCTTCGGCCAGTTCCGAACTGTTTGCGCTGCTCAAGCGGCAGGACGAAAAAGCGGTGACCGAGCGCGCGTATGAGAATCCGGTGTTTGTGGAGGACTTGGTCCGCAACGTGGCGCTGCGGCTGAATGCGCATCCGTTGGTGACGTGGTACAAGGTGGAGGCGGAGAATTACGAGAGCATTCATAATCATAATGCCTACGCCTGTATTGAGAAAGTTACCCGCCCTCCGGCCGGTCCGGAAAAAAAATAATTTTAGCCGGCAAAACGTGTCAAAGGGGTTAAAACTTGCCATTTTTAGCGTTAAATCCGGGTTGAAACCATGGTTTGGGAGGCTGACCAGCTCGGCTGGCTGTAAAAAACTAAAAATTTTAGTGGATTATTTGCCACACTTTGCTACATTCCCGCCCCTTTGATGCATTGGCCATTTTGTTATGGCCGCAAAAAATTTAAACTGTGATACCTAAGAAAAAAGAGATTAAGCCCGTGCCTGCTGCGGTCGCGCCGGTGGCGGCGCCGCGGGGGAAGGTGAAGTCCGTCGCCACGGCGGCTTCCATTCTGGGTCGTCCGGTAGCCAAGCCGACCGCCGGTGTGGAAATGAAGAAGGTCAAGCCGGAGTGGCAGAAATTTTACATTCATTTGCTGGAGCTGCACGAGCAGTTGGTGAAACAAATGAGCGGTCTGGCCGAAGAATCGGCCCAGGAGCTCGCCGGCTACAGCCTGCACATGGCGGATTCCGGCACGGATAATTTTGACCGTGATTTTGCCCTGAGTCTGTTATCATCGGATCAGGACGCGGTCTATGAGATCGAAGAAGCCCTGAAACGCATCGAGCGCAAGACGTACGGCGTATGCGAACTGACCGGCAAGGTCATTCCGCGCGCCCGGCTGGAAGCCATTCCGTGGACCCGCTTCACGGTTGAAGCCCAGGCCCAGCTCGAGCGCGAAGGCGCCTTGAAGTCCCGCCGTCTGGGCGCGCTGGGCTCCATTGATGCCGCCGGCTCCGCCAATGAAGGCGAAACCGAGGAAGGCGAAGAGATCGAGGAACCCAAGTCGAAAGAGAAAGAATAAATATTTATGGCCAGAGAAGTCATCACCATCGAATGCACCGAGGCGCGCAAGTTAGGCAAGTCGCCCTCGCGTTACACCACCAGCCGCAACAAAAAGCTGCAGACGGAAAAAACGGAGCTCAAGAAGTACAATCCCGCCCTCCGCCGCCACACCTTGCATAAGGAGATCAAGTAATTATGCCGCGCAAGACCAACACCGACAAATCCGACAAGCGGGGCACACGCACCCGCGAAAACCGCACGCCCCGGCCGAAGCCGAAGATTGACTTCACGCTCGACGCGCTTGATTACAAGAACACGACGCTGCTGCGCACGTTCGTGACGGATCAGGGCCGCATCCTGCCGCGCAAGTACACCGGCCTGCCCGCGCAATATCAGCGCCGTCTCACCACGGCGATCAAGCGCGCGCGCCAGATGCTGTTGATGAAGTAGTTTTTCCGCCGCCCGGCCGATAACGGCTGGGCGGTTTTTTGTCGAAATTAGTTGCAAATGATTTGCAATTGAGGCAGTTTTTGAAAAACGCGGAGCACCGCCGGAATATTGGCGGCCGCTGGCGTGGTGATTCGCCCGACCCCGGTGAGGTTTGGGGTGGGTGTTGTTATGGATTATCTCGTCCTTCTTTCGAGCATTGCGCTGGGGGCCGGCACGGTGTTCGGGTTGCGGTTGAACGACCCCCGGCAGATCAAGCTGATGAACGCCTTCACCGGCGCCTATCTGCTTACCCTGGTGATGCTGCACCTGCTGCCGGATCTGTATGAACCGGAGCCCGGCCTTGTCCTCAAGCCGCTGGTCATTGGCGGCTTCATCCTGTTCGGTTTTTCCCTCCAGATTGCCATGGATACCTTTTCCAAGGGCATCGAGCATGGCCACGCCCATGAAATTCACGGTCGCATGGCGTACGGCATTTTGGGCGGGCTCTGCATCCACGCTTTTGTGGAGGCGCTGGCGCTGGGGCAGTCGCCGGAACATCAAACGGTGATGGACCGGGCGCAGCACCATTTTCTGCTCGTCAGCGTGGTGGTGCACAATTATCCCATTTCCATCGCCCTGCTGGGAATGCTGCTGCAAAGCGGGATGAAGAAATCCTCCGCCCTCTGGTGTCTGGCGCTGTTTGCCGCCATGGCCCCCATTGGCATGTTCACCAGCGGGTTTACCGGCCTGGCGGTTTATTCGCGGTATCTCATGGCGATTGTGATCGGCATCTTCATGCACATCTCCACGACCATTTTGTTTGAGAGCGAGGACGACCACCGGTTTCCGCTCGGCAAGCTGGCCGCCGTGCTGATTGGTCTGGCCCTGGGCATTGCCAGTGTGGTCTTTGAATCGTGACGTGAAAAAATCCTGCCAGCATCATCATGATTCGGCGCCGCAGGAGCTCTCGACCCTGACGAGCCGGCTGCGCCGCGAGTCGCGCAAGATCACCGGTCCCCGCGCCGCCATCTTGGAAATTTTGCGGCACCATCCCCATCCGCTGACGAATCGCGAAATCTTCGACGAGCTGCCCAAGGGCGAGTGCGATTTGGCCACCATTTATCGGGCCATGCAAATGCTGGAAAAGCTGGGGATGGTCAAGCGATTCGACTTTGGCGATGGCGCCGCCCGGTACGAACTGATGGGCGAGGGGGACGACGGCCACCATCATCATTTGATCTGCACCCGGTGCGACACCGTGGTGGAAATTGAAGAATGTTTTCCGGCGGAGATCGAACAACGCATCGCGGCGAAAAACAATTTCAAGGCGGTGACGCACCGGCTGGAATTTTTTGGCATCTGCCCCGCCTGCCAGAAATGAAAAAGGCGGCGATGTTCATCGCCGCCCGTTGCTCAAGCCATCTCCTCGGCCAACCAGTCGCCGAGATGCAAATATTCCCTTATCTTGCGCCGTTCATGGCGGTTTTTGAGGGATTTTTTGGAGTGATGCTGGCTTTTGCGAAACGGGTGTTTGGGGTTGCGAACGACTTCATCCAATGTTTCGATTGTTTTTGTCATAGCATTTTACCTTTCGTTTACCGTCATCCGATTGACCGCATAAATGATGCCAACCGGCTGTGATCCCCAAAACCGAGGGAATCTACACTTTATCAGACGTTTCGGTCTGCGCTTGTGTTCAAAAAGTGTTTCATTTTTTTCACACAAAACAAAAAGAGCCAGAACACCACTCATTTTCCACGCGACTGGCCACGAGTTTCATGCCCGAACGCGCAAATTCCTTTTTTATCAACCCGAATTCCGTCGCCAGGATGCCCGCGAGCACCAACGTGCCGCCAGGTTTGACGCGGCAGACGATCTGTTCACGGGCTGTCACAAGGACGTTGGAAATGAGGTTGGCGCAGACGAGGTCGAACTGCCGGGCCGGCTTTAAGGAAAGCTTCAGGACATCACCGCGTGTCAATTTTACCTGGTTTGCCACAAGATTTGTGCGGGTGTTTTCACGGGCAACGTAAACCGACTGCGGATCGAAATCAAATGCAAATATGGGCCGGTACCCTAATTTTGCCGCCGCGATGGCGAGAATCCCCGACCCGGTGCCGATATCCAGAAACGATTTGGGCGCGTCCAGAGACCGGCAACGCACGATTTCGCCCAAGCAGAAAGAGGTGGTGGGATGCTGGCCGGTGCCGAAGCTCAGGCCGGGATCGAGGATGACGACCGCCTGATTTTTCAGGGGACGGAGCTTGCTCCAGCTCGGTTTCACCAGCAGTTCGCGCCCGATCTTCAGCGGATGAAAATGGCGTTTCCAAGATTCCGCCCAGTCCTCCGGCTTGACGCGGGCAATTTGAATCTCGCCCGGTCCCAGCGGCAGGCCGGCGTCGGCCACGCGTTTCAAGCCGGCGGCAATCGCAGTGCGGGCGGACTTGGTGGTAAATACGGAGCGTTTGCCATTTTCAATGAAGGCGCTGACAAGACTGACTTTTTTCTCGAGATCAAAGTAGGCGGCGGCGGCCACGCCGAAGGTGCTGCCCAGCATTTCGGCCACGGCATCTTCGGCTTCCAGCGTGGTGACGACCGAGACGCGCCACAGGGGTTTGGTTTTTTTCATGAAAATCAGGTCAGGCAACGAGGTCGCGCCACGGGGTAAAGTTAAGCAGTTCGATTTCCGCCATGTGCGGATGCAGCGCCACTTGCGTGATGCTGGCGTACTCCACCTCGAAAGCGTTGGTCTTGGGCAGCGGCACGTCAATGAGGATGGAAAGCAGCATGCGGATGACGCCGCCATGGCAGAACACCGCCACGTTCTCGCCGGGATGGCGCCGGATGATTTCGCGCAGGCAGGGTTCCACGCGGGCGCGGAAGGATCGGCCGCTCTCGCCATTCGGCGCGCCGGGATTTTCAATCCGGTCCAGCCATTCGTGAACCGGAAAGTTAAACCGGTCGCGCACGGCGAACCAGTTCAGGCCGGTCCAGTCGCCAAAATCGATTTCGCGCAGATCCTGGAAAATGGTCTGCGGCTGTTGGCCGGCTTTCAACGTGGGCGCCAGCGTTTGCTGCACGCGCTTCATGGGGCTGGCGTAGATGGCGTCGATCGTCTTGGCGCGCAGATACTCGGCCAGCACCTTGGCCTGCCGCTTGCCGCGCGGCGAGAGGTTCATGTCAATGCGGCCGCCAAAAACGCCGTGGTAGGCGGCCTCGACTTCGCCGTGGCGGATCAGCAGCAGACGCGTGGCCGGCGGCGGTGGCGTGATCTTTTTGCGGGTTGATTTATGCGCTGTCTTTCGCGCCGTCTTTCGCGCCGGTTTCCGGGATTTTGGGGTGGCCATGGGAGTTCAGCCTTGGGCGATGGCGGTTTGCTGGGCAATGAGCAACTCGCGGATGCCCGCCTTGCCGAGCGCGAGCAGTTCGGCCAGTTGGGTTTCGGTAAAGGTGGATTCTTCGCCCGTGCCCTGCAATTCAATGAATTCGCCGGCGGCGTTCATGACGAGGTTCATGTCCACGGCGGCGGCGACGTCTTCCGTATAACAGAGGTCGAGCAGCGCCTGGCCTTTCACAATGCCCACGCTCACGGCGGCAATCCCGCTGCTGA
The DNA here is from genome assembly GCA_903872345.1 of uncultured Verrucomicrobia subdivision 3 bacterium. Taxonomy (GTDB): domain Bacteria; phylum Verrucomicrobiota; class Verrucomicrobiia; order Limisphaerales; family UBA11358; genus UBA11358. Next base: position 12,297 of record CAIQKM010000203.1, read on the forward strand.
TGGGGTTTTCAATGATCTTTTTTTCGGACTGCAATTTTTTCATGGCCAGCGAGAGGGCCACGAAGGTGCCGGTGATGGCGGCGGTGCGGGTGCCGCCATCGGCCTGGAGCACGTCGCAATCCACGCAGATGGTGCGGGCGCCGACCTTCTCCAGATCCACGGCGGCGCGGATGGCGCGGCCGATGAGGCGCTGGATTTCCGAGGAGCGGCCGTCGAGCTTGCCCTTGCTGATGTCGCGGGGTTTGCGGGTGAGGGTGGAGTAGGGGAGCATGGAATACTCCGCCGTGATCCAGCCGCCGGTCACGCCCTGTTCCTTCATCCAGCGGGGGACGGATTCCTCGATGGTCACGCCGCAGATCACGCGGGTGTTGCCCCATTCGATGAGGGTGGACCCGGCGGCGTGCGGGGCGATGTGGTTTTGAAAGCGGAGCGGCCGGAGTTGGCCGGCGGTGCGCCCATCGGCGCGAATGGATATATCAGACATAATGCTATCCGATTGTAGCCCGGCAGCCGGGCAAACCGCAAACCACGAATCGCGGGAGCGGGAGGCTGTAGCGGCGGGCATCCTGCCTGCCGTAGAGCCGGTGCTTCCAGCCCGGCGGGGAAAAATCAACAGGCAACCAGACGCTCTCATCAGGCGAAACCGGTTGTCAGTACGGACGCAAGTCCCGGGCGGCAAGATGCCCGCCCTCTACGGCAGGCAAGGATGCCTGCCGCTACAGCCTCAGCGCTTTTCCAACTCAATGCTGGCAAAAAGATTTTCCAGATTGTTGAGCGCCGTTTCGCGGCCCACGGCGGATTCGCGGCGGGCACCGAGGGACTGGCGGAGAAATTCCACGCCGTCCTCAATGGTGCGGACGGACTTGGGCAGGATGGCCCCGGAGGCGTTGCCGTGGCCGCCGCCCTGGAAGCGCGTGGCAATTTTCAGGGCGTCACCGTTCCGGCTGCGGAAACTGGCAAAAATGGCGTTCGAGCGGCGGAAGAGCGTGACCAGCACGGGATATTTGGTGGCCCCGGATTCCAGAAGCTGATGGACGATGGAGTTGGTGTTGCCCACGATGGTGTCCACATAGCCGACGGTCGGCGAGATTTCCGAAATGTTTTTTTTGCTCCACTCGAAGCCAATCGGATCCTCGATGCGACGTTTCACGGCCATCACTTCGAGCAGGGGATGGTTGAGCAGCCGTTCGAGTTTGCCTTCCACGAGCGTGTGGAGGTTCCAGAACTGGTAGATTTTCACCAGCCCGGCGTAGTCGCCGGCCACGGCAAAGTCGGGATCGTTTTCCAGGAACAGGTCGGCCACGTTGTTCAGGTGGACGAGGCGTTCCAGTTCGGGGGAGCCGAGGCCCTGGCTCTGGCAGAGTTCATAGGCGAGCAGGCCGGCGGACTTGTTCACATCATGGTGCAGATGCGCGGCGCGGGCTTTGTGGTCGGTCACATGATGATCCACCACCAGCCAGTCCGTTTTGTCCACCCGGGCTTCGAAGGTGAAATCGGTGACCCAGGCGGCTTTTTCGCGGAGGTCGCGCTGTTTCCAGAGATTGTAATGGTAGGCCTGGAGGGGCACGGTCTCGCCGAACAAATGTTGCGCGAGGCGTTGCAGCAGGAGGCCTGCGACAAAGCCGTCCAAGTCACTTTCGTGCGTGAAAATCACTTCGGGCTTGGGGAGCGTCAACATATCGGTACAGGCTAAGTTAAATTTTAGCCGGTGGCGAGCGGGAAACGGTGGAAAAGGAAGGGGCAGGGTGGTCGGCATCCTTGCCGGAGCACTGGCAATCTGCTAATTTGCCCCGGTGAGCACGGTGGCAGAAATTGAGGCGGCAATTGAACAATTGCCTGTCGAAGAACAGCGGCAGTTGCGCGAATGGTTCAGCCAGCGCCAGCAGCCGCCGGTTCCCGCCCGCCCCAAAACCGGTGCGGAACTCGCCGCTAGTCTGCCGGCGCGATTTCAACTGTACCCGGCCGAAGCCGATGCCATGGCTTGGGAATTGAATGAGGCGAAATTAACCCCCGCCCGCCCGCCCGCATGGGAGTAATTCTCGACAGTTCGATTCCCATTGCGGCTAAGTGCAGTCATATTGCTTTGGCGTGACTCCCTCCGAAACTTTCTCCCACCTCCTGCGCGGCCCGGCACCCGTGCTGGCGCTGGCACCCATGCAGGACGTGACCACGCTCCAGTTCATGCGCGTGATCTCCCGCTACGGCGGACCGGAAGTCTATTGGACGGAATACTTCCGCGTTCACGCCGTCTCGCACATTGAGAAATGGATTCTCGAATCCATCACGCAGAATCCCACCGGCCGACCCATTGTGGCGCAGATGATCGGGAACGACATTCCGTCGCTGGTCCGCACCGCGAAGGAATTGCAGCAATATCCCGTGGCCGCAATTGACCTGAATCTCGGCTGTCCTGCCCCAGTGGTGTACCGCAAATGCGCCGGCGGCGGGCTCCTGCGCGAACCCCAGCGCATTGACGCCATTCTCGGCGCATTGCGGGAAGCGGTGACGATCCCCTTTACGGTGAAGACGCGGGTGGGTTTTGATTCGCCCGCCGAGTTCGACACCTTGCTGCCCATTTTTGCGAAACACGCGATTGACCTGCTCACGGTTCATGCGCGCACGGTGGTGCAGATGTATCGGCCCGGCGTGCGGTATGATTTAATCGCGCAGGCGGCGCGGGAGCTGCGCTGTCCCGTGCTGGCCAATGGCAACGTGTTCGGCGCGGTGCAGGCGCAGCAATTGCTGGCGGACACCGGCGTGCGCGGCCTGATGATCGGACGCGGGGCGATCCGCAATCCGTGGATGTTCGAACAGATTCGCGCCCAACTGCGGGGCGAACCGGTAAAACTGCCCACGGGCCGCGAGGTGCTGGCCTATATTCGCGAGCTGTGGGACAACGAGATTACGCCCGGCATCAACGAGTCATCCCAGGTGCAGCGCATGAAAAAGTTCATGAATTTCATCGGCGAAGGCGTGCCCGGCATGTTCTTGCACGATATCCGCCGCGCGGAGACCACGGCCGGTTTCTTCCAGATCTGCGAATCGGCGCTGGATCACAACCAGCCGATGGCGTTGGAGCCGGTTCTGCAAGGGTGAACCTTACGCCGCAAATTTAAAACGCGGACGGATACCCCAGTGCGCGGAAACCGCCTTGGTGACCGTGAAGAGATTGCGCGTGGTGGGATTGCCCTGCCGGCTCAACATGCGGTGCAGCGTTTTTTCGCCAAACGGCAGGGCCAAAGGCCCGTCCCATACCAGCCTGGGGCAATCGCCCCAGGAATTGCGTCCTCCCCGTTTCGGCCAAGCGCCAACGGCGCGGGCCATTGTGTGCCGTGGGAGTGACAGTGTGGTGATGAAACGGGCTTTCAGCCCTGGTGATGTAGGTTGCTTGTTACCTGGGGCGATTGCCCCAGGCTGGTATGGAGCCGCGCCGTTGGCGCTGAGGGAGCCCAATGCGAGCGGAACGGCTTTGGAATCATTCCACTGGCACTTGTGTTGAATGATCGCTTTTTGTTGTTTTGAGGAAATATGTCTTACGTCCGGTTGAACCCGTTTACAGGGAAACCCAATTTTCTCCCCATCCCGTCTCCCGCACACTTGTCGTCCGGCTACTTTTTTGTGATGATGCGGCATGATCGAAAATTCCATCCGCCGGATGCCCCGTCCGCAGGACGTCTTGGGCATGTCCACGCAGGAACTGCGGGACACCTTTCACATCGCCAATCTCTTTGTGCCCGGTGACATCACCGGCCATTTCACCGATCTCGACCGCCTGGTCGTGGGCGGCGTGATGCCGGTGGACAAGCCGGTGGACCTGCCGAACCACAAGGAAACCGGTCGCGCCTATTTTCTGGAACGCCGCGAGCTGGGCGCCATCAACGTTGGCGGCGCCGGCCGCGTGGTGGCCGATGGCAAAACCTTTGCCCTCGATAAACTGGATTGCGTTTACCTGCCCATCGAGACCAAGTCCGTAAAATTTGAGAGCGTGAATCCGGCGGAACCCGCGAAATTTTATTATCTCTCCTGCCCCGCGCACGCGGTGCATCCGGCCCGGATGATGACGGCCGCCGAAGCCACGCCCGTGGCGCTCGGTGCCCAAGATTCCTCGAACAAGCGCACGATCTACAAATTTATCCATCAGGGCGGCATTCAAAGCTGCCAGTTGGTGATGGGCCTGACCGCGCTGGAACCCGGCAACGTCTGGAATTCCTTCCCGCCGCACACCCACTGGCGGCGTACGGAAATCTATTTCTATTTCGACCTGGGCGACAAGGTGCTCGCGCATTTTTTCGGCGAACCCCAGGAGTCGCGCCATTTGTTCATGCACAACGATGAAGTGGCGCTCTCGCCCAACTGGTCCATGCACTTCGGCTGCGGCACCAGCAATTACAAGTTCATCTGGGGCATGGCCGGCGAAAACCAGGTGTTTGACGACATGGACCCGGCCAAGCCGGTGGACTTGCGCTGAACATTTGCAGCCGTAACTTAAAAACTTATTTGAGTGGAAAACGCTCTCCCTCACCCAGCCCTCTCTCTCTAGGAAGAGGGCTTTTTCTTTGGCCCATAGTTTAAGTTTTCATCCACTCGTCCGACCCATCCAGCGATTGGGTTTCTGTAAAACGACAGGGAACGTTTTTAACAGAAGGGAACAAAGGGAACGAAGAATCTTCGTTTCCTTTGTTCCCTTCTGTTAAATATTTCTCAAAGCGGTCACTGTTCGGAGCGCCGACTTGCAGTCGGCTTTGCGCGTCCGATCCTGCGAAACGGATCGAGAGTAGCAACCCTGCGCGACGGTCGTGAGATTTAAGCCGGTCTCAGACTGGCGCTCCGGAGGCGGTGCATGGATGCGCCACCTCCCGCCATTTTTGTTTTAAAAGGATTGGGTCGGCTGCCAAGACCCGGCATAATTCCTTGCAAATCATCTTATGAAACTCAAGTCTGGCCACGGTTGGTTTTGTCTCAGTATCGCCCTCTTGGGATTGTTGGCTGCGCCTCTCGTCGCCTGCGCGACGGAAACCTTTGCCGGGGCCACGCCGCTGGAATGGTCGCAGCGGCTCGCGGATTCCGAGATGACCCGGCGCGGGGATTCGCTGGCCTACACGCCCGCGGGCAAGGCCAAGTGGGATTACACCGCCGGCTTGTTCACACTCTCCCTGCTGAAGTTGAACGAACAAAAGCCCGATGCGCGTTACGTTACCTTTACCCAAAAAGCCATCGGTTCGTTCATCGCGGCGGATGGCAGCATTCAGGGTTACCGGCCGGAGGAATATCAATTGGACGCCCTCAATCCCGGCAAAACCGTGCTCGCGCTGTGGATGCTGACGCACGAGGAGCGTTATCAAAAGGCGGCCGCCATTCTGCGGAAGCAATTGGATACCCAGCCGCGCACGTTTGATGGCGGGTTCTGGCACAAGCAGCGGTACACGAATCAAATGTGGCTGGATGGCCTTTACATGGGCGCGCCGTTTTATGCCGGCTATGCGGCCACGTTCGGCGGCGATGACCCGGCCTTCGATGATGTGACCAAACAGATTTGCCTGATGGATAAACATACCTACGATCGGGCCACCGGCCTGTATTATCACGGCTGGGATGCGGCCAAGGTGCAGCCTTGGGCGAATCCGGCGACCGGCTGTTCCTCCAATTTCTGGGGCCGCGCCGTGGGTTGGTACGCGATGGCCTTGGTGGATGTGCTGGACTATCTGCCCGCCAACCACCCGGGCCGGGCGCAGCTCATCGAGAGACTGCAAAAGCTTGCCGCCGGCGTGGTGAAATATCAGGATGCCCGGACCGGTCTCTGGTGGCAGGTGCTGGATCAGGGCGATCGGCCGGGGAATTATTACGAAGCCACCGTCTCCACCATGTTCGTGTACGCGCTGGCCAAAGGCGTGAACCACAACTGCCTGCCGCCCTCGTACGCGGCGGCGGCCACCAAAGGCTACGCCGCCATCGTCAAACATCTCATTCATGATGAAGGGGACGGACATTGGTCGCTCACCCATTGCTGCCAGGTGGCGGGATTGGGCGGATCGCCGGCCAATGGCAAGTATCGCGACGGCAGCTTCAGCTATTACGTTGGCGAACCGGTGGTGAACAACGATCTCAAGGGCGTGGGCCCGTTCATTCTGGCGGGCATTGAAGTGCAGGCCATGACCGGCCAATGACTGGCGGTGGGCGCATCCTGATACGACCCACGCTTATCAACCGGCCGGAGTGCTTCACGCCGCTTCAGCGTGGCAACGCCTGTTGGCCCGGCGAATCAACTGTCTTCGTTCGTGTACTGAAACGACTTGAAAGTCGCGCTCCGACCGTCGTTATCGGCCGGTTTTACGGTCGAAACCACCCGGCGGCGCAATAGTACAAAAGTTCAGTAACCATTTTATCGTTTCGACATCTATCATGGCGTCTGTTATTCCAATGTCATTTGCCATGAAAAATACCCTGCGCTTGGGCGCATTTTTTGTCGTCACCCTGTTGATCACGGGTTTTCAACTCCGGGCGGAGCCGGCGAACACGCCGCAATCCGTCCTCGCCATCATGCAGCAAGTCGCTGACTGGCAACTGGCCCATGCCAATACCAACCACCCCACCGGCTGGGTGCCGGCGGTGGGCGATGCCGGGTTCATGGCGCTCGCCGGCATCTCGGCCGATCCCAAATATCGCGAGGCCATGCGGGCCGTGGGGGAAAAGAATCAATGGGATCTCCCGGTGTCCAACACCCGGAAATATCACGCCGATGACCAGTGCATCGGCCAGACCTTCACCGAACTCTATTTCATCTACCGCGAACCCAAAATGATCGCGCCCATGCGCGACCGGTTTGAATACATTTTGACCCATCCCGCCGCCACCACGAGTTTGGAGTTCACCCAGCCGCATGCGGTCGCGCAGCAGCTTTGGTCCTGGTGCGACTCCCTGTTTATGGCCCCGCCGGCCTGGGTGCGGCTTTACACCGCCACCGGCGATCAGCGTTACCTGGATTTCGCCATGAAGAACCTGTGGCAGACCACCGACTACCTCTACGACAAAGAAGAGCATCTCTATTTCCGGGACAGCACGTTTTTCAAGAAACGCGAAGCCAACGGCCAGAAAGTGTTCTGGAGCCGCGGCAATGGCTGGGTGCTCGCCGGTTTGGCCCGCACGCTGCAATATCTCCCCACCAATCATCCGGATCGTCCCCGCATTGAACAGCTTTTCAAAGAAATGGCCGAAAAGGTTAGGTCGGTGCAACAGGCCGATGGCTTCTGGCGCTCCAGCCTGCTGGATCCGCAGAGCTATCCGGCTGCCGAAACCAGCGGCACCGGCCTGTTTACCTATGGTCTGGCCTGGGGCGTGAATCAGGGTCTGCTGGATCGGGCGACGTTTGAACCGGCCGTGCGCAAGGGCTGGGCCGCTCTGGTCAGTTGCGTGGAAGCCGATGGTAAGCTTACCCACGTGCAACCCGTGGGCAGTGATCCGAAAAAGTTTAATCCCGAATCTACCGACCAATTTGGCGTGGGCGCGTTCCTGCTGGCCGGCAGCGAAATGTACCGGATGGATGTACTGGCGCAGGCCAAGCCGGTGAAAGTAACTGTCACCAATCCCGCCGGGTTCTGGCGCGAGACCGAAACGGTGGAAGTGAAACTGGGCGGGAATCTGGCGGTGCTGGACGGCCTTTCCTCCCGCGTGATTGATTCGCAGATCTACGCCGCCGAACCCGGCACCACGCCGGACACGCTGGTGTTCCAAGTGGATCTCGCCTCCGGCGAAACACGCACCTACGACGTCATTGACGCCTCGGCGCTCGCCGTCGTACCGGCACCCATCATCAAGACGTTCGCCCGCTACGTGCCGGAACGCTTTGATGATTTTGCGTGGGAAAGCGACCGCATTGCCCACCGCACCTATGGTCTGGCGCTCATCAAGGCCGAAGGCACCATCAGCAGCGGGCCGGACGTGTGGATCAAAAAGAATCGCGGCCTGATCGTGGACATGATGTACAAGACCAAGCATTACCATGAAGATAATGGCGAGGAGATGGATGATTACCGCGTCGGCAAGAGCCGCGGTTGCGGCGGTCTGGGCATCTGGGATGGCACGAAACTTCATGTTTCCAGCAACTGGAAGAATCAAAAGCTCATCACCAGCGGACCCGTCCGGTCCGAATTTGAACTGACCTACGACGCCTGGGATGCCGGCAACGGCCGCATGGTTTCCGAAACCCGCCGCATCAGCATTGATGCCGGGTCGTGGTTCAGCAAAATGCACACCGTGCTGACGAGCGATGATGCGTCGCCTTTGACCGTCGGGGTTGGTTTGGCGGAACGTGCCTGCGGCACGAACGGCACGGAACTCATTGCCCAGGACCAGACGGAAGGCTGGCTGAGCTATTTCCAACCCGAAGATCGCCCCAAAGGCATTACGGCCGTGGCGATTGTGTTGCCCAAGGGCAGCGTGACGGAGTTTACCACGGACGACGCCAGCCTGCCGGACGCCAAGCTTCATGCCGAAGTGCCTCAGCCTACGCATGAAGGCGCGCCCGCCATACGCGATCTGCTGGCCGTGACCCACGCCCAGCCGGGCCAGCCGCTGGAATATTATTTCGGCGCCAGTTGGGATCGCAGCGGCGATTTCACCACCCATGAACAGTGGGAAGCCTACGTCAAACGCTTTGCCGAACGCCGCGACCAACCCTTGCAGGTGACCGTGGGGAACTGAATTACTCCCAATCGGGGTGGAAGTGGTGCCAATTAAAATTTGACACCACTTTTACCCAGCATATATCTTACTCTCAAAATTATGGCTGAAGTACCTCCGCCCAATCCGACGCCGCCGGTTCCGACCGGGGCCATGCCGCCCAAAAAAGAGACTGGCAAGGTCCAGCCCAAGAAGGAAACCGTCCGCATCAATTTGCCGCCCAAGCCGGCGGCCGCACCCACCATCAAACTGCCGACGCTTCCGCCCGGCGGTCCGACGGGTGCGCCCAGCGCGGCTCCCATTGCCGCCGCCGCTCCGGCGCCGGTGAAATCCGCCGCCGCCGCTCCGGCGGCCGCGCCCGCCGCCCATGGCACTTCGCTGGCCAAGTCGGCCGCGCCCGCTCCGGCACCCGCCGGTGCCACGGCCAATCGTCCGGCCGCCACCGCGCGTCCGTCCGCGCCGGTGATTCCCACCATCAAGATGGTGGACAAGGTTTTGGTTTACAGTGCGGTGGTCATCAGCCTCATCGCGGTTGGCGCCGTGGGCTGGGTGTATAAGACCCTGGCCGATACCCTGGCCGGCTTCACCAATTGATTGGGATACGGATTTTATATGGCATCCTCTCTGATTGTTAATCTGACGGCCCAGAATTTTGAAGCCGAAGCGCTTAAGTCCGCCACGCCCATCCTCGTGGATTTCTGGGCGGAATGGTGCGGCCCCTGCAAGGCCATCGGCCCCGTGCTCGACGAACTCGCCGGCGAATACGCCGGCAAGGTCAAGATCGGCAAAGTGAATGTGGACGAGCAGCAGGATCTCGCCGCGCAATTTGGCGTTCGCTCCATCCCGACCCTGCTGTTCATCAAGAACGGCCAGGTGGTGGAACAAGCCGTCGGCGCCAAAGGCAAAGGCGCGCTCAAGGCCAGCCTCGACAAGCTGGTGGCCTGAGTTGGTTTGGTTTTTTTCAAAAGCCCATGGCTGACGCCATGGGCTTTTTTGTGTCTGCGTGTGCGGACGTATTCTAATTGGGTAACTATGGTTCAATTGCTTTACTGCTCAGTGTAAAAATAGGGAGATATGGCAAAGCACGTCATCCTTATCCCCTGTTTTCAAATACTGCTACTTGTCCGCTGTGCAAAGAACATTTCCTCACTGGCAGGCCGAAAACTTCGCGCAGGCGTTTTAACAACAACACCTCCCAGCGCCAATACGATGGCTCTACATTTCTAGACTCCTTCTTGCGTCTGCAATATAGGAAATTGGATTTTCTCTACAAATTTTGTTTAATCCGTTTCATAGCCATCCCATAAGCCGGAAAATTTGACAAAAAGGGATCGAAACTCCAGCAAATATTGCGGCGGGAGGTAAAACCCGATTCAGACTTTTCCCCTGAATCCACGCCCATGCAGCCTGCGCCTTCGTCGCCGGGCG
>CAIQKM010000204.1 GCA_903872345.1 uncultured Verrucomicrobia subdivision 3 bacterium
CAGAAACGGACTCCCACCGTTCTATCCCCTCGCCTTCTCAGGCGCACGAGCGCGGGTCTGTGACCGGCTTAAACCTCACGCCCATCGCAAACGGTTGCTTCATTCCAGCCGTTTTGCCGGAATGTGCATCCAAAGCCGGCTGCAAGCCGGCGCTCCGGGGCAGTGTTAAGATACGCCCATTTTTCGGGTGCAATCCAGGGTGATTCCAGTCCAAAATAGGGGGATATGAGCAGAATCGTCGGCATTGATCTCGGCACCACCAATTCACTGGTCGCCACGGTGGATTCAGGGATTCCCCTGGTCATCGCCGATGCCCAGGGCCGGCGGATCACGCCCTCCGTGGTGCATTTCCCGTCCGCCACGGGTGACACCATCGTTGGCGCGGAAGCCGGCCGCCTGCGCGTCTTGAAACCGGCGGAGACGGTCTATTCCGTCAAACGGTTCATGGGACGGCGCAGCGCCGAAATTTTGCCGGAAGAACGCGACGTCACCTATCCGCTCAGTCCCGCCGGCGACGGCACACTCACCATTCCCGCACATGGCCGGAACTGGCTGCCCGAGGAGGTGTCCGCCGAGGTTCTCAAGAAAATGAAAGCGGACGCCGAACTGTATTTTGGCGAACCCGTCACGCGCGCGGTCATCACCGTGCCCGCCTATTTCAACGACGCCCAGCGCAACGCCACCAAACGCGCCGGCGAACTGGCGGGCTTCACCGTCGAGCGCATCGTCAATGAACCCACCGCCGCCGCGCTCGCCTACGGTCTGGACAAGCTTAGGGAAAAATCCCGCATCGCCGTCTATGACCTCGGCGGCGGCACGTTTGATCTTTCCATTCTCGAATTGAATGCCGGCGTCTTTCAGGTGCTCGCCACAAACGGCAACACCCGCTTGGGCGGCGATGATCTGGACAAACGCATCGTGGAGTTTTTGCTGGCCGAAGTGAAAACTGCCAGCCAGACCGCCGGCATTGCCATCGCGCCGGAAACGCTGAACTCCCCTGCCCTGGTCTCCCGTCTGCGCGAAGCTGCCGAAGCGGCGAAAATAAAACTCTCCACGGAAACCGAAGTGGAAATTGCGCTGCCGTTTCTTACGCCCGAATTCTCCTTCCAGCGCACCCTCACCCGCGCGGAATTGGAAAACCTCGTGCGCGATATTATTGCCCGCACCCGTTCGCATTGCCTGCGCGCCCTCGCGGATGCGAAGCTGGAGGCGAAGGCGCTCGATCAGGTAATTCTCGTGGGTGGTCAGACCCGCATGCCCCTCGTGCGAAAATTTGTGGGCGAACTCTTCGGTTGCGCCGACTTTGAAGAAACGCGCGGCGGCATCCGTTTGGGCACGGAATATCATCGGCCCGAGGGGCCCCAATTGAACACGTCGCAAAACCCCGACGAAGCCGTCGCCCTTGGCGCGGCCATTCAGGCGGAAATATTAAGCGGCGGTTTCAAAAACATCCTGCTGCTGGATGTCACCCCCTTGTCGCTGGGATTGGAAACGTTCGGCGGCCTGATGAATGTCATCATTCCCCGCAATTCCACCATTCCGGTGAAAGCCGGCGAACTGTTCACCACCGCCATGGATTTCCAGCACAACATGTTGATTCACGTGTTGCAGGGCGAACGCGAACGCGCCAAGGACAACTGGAGCCTGGGCAAATTCACGATTGAGTTTGAGCCCGCCCCGCGCGGCGTGCCCCGCGTGGGCGTGCAGTTCGAGATTGATGCCAACGGCATTCTGCGCGTGCTCGCGCGGGACACCCGCACGGGTCGCGAAACGGTGGTGGAAATGAAATCCGCCGTGGATGTGGAGGATGCCGCCGTCCAGCAGATGGTGGAGGAATCGGTCGAACACGCGTTTGAAGACCTCGCCGCCCGCCGCTGGATCGAGGCGAAGCTCAAGGCCAATGACACGCTCACCGCCACCCGCAAGGCGCTCGCCGGCTGCGCCGATGAGCTTGAGCAAAATTATAATGACAAAATCAATGCCGCCGTGCTGGCAGTGGAAAACGCCCTGGCCACGGAACCTGCAAGCGGTTCCGGTGATCTGAAAAAATTGCAAGCTGCGGTGGCGGAACTGGATGAAACGACCCGTCCGCTGGCCGAATTTCTGATGGACAAGGCAATGGAAGCGATGCTGCGGAAGCGGGGACTGATTTAGCGGTGCAATGAATTGCTGTTCAACAACCAGAGCAACAGCACCATAACACTGACCATCAAGCAGACGCCAAAAATAAGGAAAAACCGCAACTGTCTTTGATGGGCTGATTTGGTCGGCTTATGGCGTGGTTTTTTCTCGGGACTCATTTCAAAGATAGATTTTGATGAAACCGGGTCTTAATTCAAGCGTTTTTTTACATTATCAAATGAACCATTTCGCCAGTACCGGAGCGATCAGCAAAGCCGGCAGATAACCCGCCAACTCCACCCGGCGGGCGCCCAAGATGACCAGGGTAACCAGGCAGGCCAGCAAACCGGCGGCGCCGGTGACCGCACCGGTCAGGTGCCGGGCCTCCAAAAACGGCAGGGCGATATCATGGGTGGCCAGCGTCAGCATCTGCAAGAATATGTAAACCGGTGCGGCCGCCAACAATATGGGCCAGCGGAAAAGCCGGGCAAAACCGGCCGTGGCCAGACCATCCATCAGCGCTTTGACCGCCAGCAGCGGAAAATAGCCGTTCAAGCCGTCCGCCACCGCGCCCACCATCCCCAGCGGCGCCGCGCAAAAAAGAATGGTCGCGGCCAGAAAACCGTCGTGCGCCCGGCCCGGCGGATTTTTTTGGGCCGCCGTGATCCAGGCCACGGCCCGGCGACCGAGTTGGTTGGAAAGGGATTGAATCCGCAGCAGTTTGCCGAGTCCGCCGCCCAGCACCGCCGCCACCAGGATGACCAGCACCTGCCGGACTTCCGTCATAAAGGTTCCCTCCAGACTGATCCAGACCAGCCGGAAACCAAAGAACGCGGTGAAGGCGGCCAGCGCCGATTTGAAAAAAACTTCCGTGCGGACGGTCAGGTTCCCGCGCCAGACCAGGCCGAGCAAGGCACCCAAGACGATGGCAAGGGCATTGAGCAGAGCACCAATCATCGGAAACGCAACGGTAGGCGGCCCGCCAGTGCTGAGACCAAACAGGCCGGCGATGGTTTAACGCCGGCGACCGCCGGGCGCAAAATGATAGCCGCCGCGCACGCGCACCGCCCGGACCTTGCCCGGGAATCCGGCCGCCGCCCCCGGCTTGGCTTCTTCAAACAGGGCGGTGTAGCGGTAGTCAAAATTTTCCAGCTTCACGCGCGGAATCTTCTGGTTGATAAAGCGTTCAATGGAGTACACGTGCGGCGCATCCTCGGCGATCATGATGGTGAACGCGTCGCCCTTGGCCTCCGCCCGGCCGGTGCGGCCAATCCGGTGAATGTAATCTTCCGGATGCTGCGGCACGTCGTAGTTGATCACGTGGCTCACATCCGCAATGTCCAGGCCGCGCGCCGCGATATCCGTGGCCACGAGCACTTCATACCGACCGTCGCGAAAGCCCTCGAGCGCCTGCTCGCGTTCCTTCTGGGTGCGGTTGGAATGCAGCACCGCCACGGCGTGGTTCGCACGCTTCAGCGTGACGGCCGCGCGGTCGGCCCCGTGCTTGGTGCGACAGAAAACAATGACCGAATCGTATTTCACCCGGTTGAGCAGTTCCAACAGCAGGTCGGTCTTCTGCGTGTCGGACACCGGATAGATCACATGCTTCACCGTCTCGGCCGGCGTGCGCCGGGCGCCGATCTCGATGGTCTCCGGATCGTGCATCGCCCATTGGATGAGCGTTTCGATCTGCGGCGGCACCGTGGCGGAAAACAGCGCGGAATGGCGCTTGCGCGGACATTGGTCCAGAATGCGGCGCACGTCCGGCAGAAAACCCATGTCCAACATGCGGTCCGCCTCGTCCAGCACCAAAAATTCAACTTTGTCCATCCGCACCGTCCCCTGCTCCATGTGATCCAGCAAGCGACCGGGCGTAGCGACCACGATGTCCGTGCCCGCCTTCAATTCGTCATTCTGCCGGCCGTAACCCACGCCGCCAAAAACGACGGTGGTTTTCAAATCGGTGAAACGGGAATAATCGCGAAAACTGGTTTCCACCTGGGCCGCGAGTTCGCGCGTGGGCTCCAAGATGAGTGCGCGCGGTCCTCCGTCCTTGTGGGACCCCAGTTTGGAGAGGATCGGCAGGGCGAACGCCGCAGTTTTACCAGTACCCGTCTGGGCACTGCCAATGACGTCGCGTCCCGACAGGACGAGGGGAATGGCGCGCGCTTGGATGGGAGTTGGGTCTGTATAACCAGCCGCCTTGACTCCGTCCAATACCGGTTGTGTCAGGCCTAATTTACCGAAAGGCATATAATAGAGTAGCATGCCCCGCAATTAAGGAAAGCACACAATTTGCAGGGCGAAAGGGATGGCGTTTGCCTTGATTTGGTTTGATTTGGTTTGATAAGGCTTGATTGCTGGGTTTTAACGCAAAGACGCAAAGACGCAAAGACGCAAAGGGGGAATTCGGCAGGGGACTTTGACCGCAGATAAATGCGGATGGACACAGATGGGGGAATTCCGGGGCGGAATGCCGGGTGCCATGGGAAATTTTCGCGTTTGCCTTGATATGGCTTGATAAGCCTTGATTGCTGGGGTTTTTGCCTTGATTGAGCCTTGATGGCAGAGAAAACCGGGTCTCGGATTTCGGGCAGGCACAGGGGCGGGGAACCGCGAAGGACGCGAAGGACGCGAAGGACGCGAAAGGGAATTTTGACCGCAGATAAACGCGGATGGACACAGATGGGGAATTCCAAGGCGGAATGCCGGGTGCCATGGAAATTTTCGCGTTTGCCTTGATATGGCTTGATGAGCCTTGATTGTTGGGGTTTTTGCCTTGATTGAGCCTTGATTCTGCCTTGATGGCAGGGGGAAATCGGGTCTCGGCTCCCGGATTTCGGGTCTCGGGGCGGGGAAGCGGTGACGGGGCCGTCCCCGCCCCGCGCGGGGGCAGGCTTTGGGCAAGGGGGCGCGATCAACTGGGAGACATGTCTCCCAGTTCCAAAGCGGCGTCATGCCGCCGCACTCCACAGGGGCGGGCGGGCGCAAGTTTGGCCGTGACGGTGAGTTTACCATGTAAACCTCCAACGGGATTAATATATGCACGGGTTTTGAAAATGCAAGGGGCGAGGAAGTGGTTTTTTGACAGAATGACAAAATGGACAGAAGGGGAATCGGGGGAGGACTCGCGAAGGGGAACGGGGCGCGGATTTCGGGTTGGGGCAAGTCGGGAGGGTGATTTAAAATTGGATCGCATCCTGCCACCGCTTCCGAACTGGCCGACATTCGGAGCGCCGGCTTGAAGTTGGCTTTGCGCATCCGTTCCGGCAAGACGGCTGGAAAAAGCGACCGCGTGTGACGGACGTGAGGTTGGTTTTCCTGTGGCAGCCTTGCCTCGCCTTGCTCCCGGAGGCGCGTGAATTACAATGCCTAAACTAGAGTTTGAGACCTGTTTCAGTTGTCAATAGCATTGGGTGTCCCCTTCACGGATTTTTTTGTTTTGCTCTTGAGGATGACAAGAGCACGACAAGCAGTGACCGTTTTCACTCTATTTCAGTGAAAGATTTTAATTTGGAAAACCATTTTGAATGGCGTGCATACGACAAATTTGACAAGGGGGATATGGCTGGGGCAGATGCCGATCTGGCCACAGCCATCCACTTATGTTCGCATGGGGACGCCTGGCATTTGCATGATAGCCGGGCTTGGATTCGAATGACCCAAAATCATTTTGACCGAGAAAACCTATATTAACGGTGATTTCTTTGTTGCTTTGATCCCACTCTAGGACCTTCTGTCTCGACCCTTCCCAAGAGAGGGGGAAACGGTTGCCGCGTTTTCAAACCATCGAGCCGTTGGATTTACCGTCAATGACCGGCTGTGATCCGGGAGTGGCTGCCGAGACAAAGGGTGCCCCTTTATCATTCCGGTTCACAACCTAGTTCGCCGCCAGTTGGAGAGAAACGGCTCCGCTTTGTCTGGCCAATTGCCAATGACCGGACAGCGCCCCGGCGACGGTCGCATCCGGACGCAGGGAATAGTAAATTCCCATCAGCGCGTTGCCATGAGAGCCTCCGATAAAACCGGTCTCGATCAATTGCAACCAAATGGGATTCGTCCCGTCGTCGACGATGCGGCCTTCAATCCTTTTCTTCGCCTTGAGTTTGGGAAAATAAATCCAGCCGGTGGCACTGCGGGTTTGATCGTCCCAAACCAAACTGGCTTCAGCGTCCCAAGTGGTCTGCCCTTGTACGAGTGTGCCGGTGAAGTTGGTGCCATGGCGCAGGCAGGTCAGCAGACGGTCGACCATGGCCTGCCGGCCGGGCGTTAATACCGCCGGGGTGGCCGGTTGGGACGGCAGGACAAACTTGATTTGGCTCTCTTCGGGGGTCAGTTGGCGCAGCGAAACCCGAAAGGCGGTGGGGACGGGTTCACCCGAGAGGGACATGAACCGCACCCGGGCTTCCTCCGGACAGGAAAATTGGTTCGGATTGGGAACCCGCTGGCCGTTTACCATGGCCGCGATGCGCTTCCCGTCAGCATAGGCCACGGCGTGTCCGGTGGCGCCCGGAGGCAGCACAAAAGCTTCGGACCAGACCTCCGGATAAGCGAGGAATTGGTAATAAATGAAGCCATTGCTCGCGGTTTCCGTGACGCTGGCTTTTTGTTTCCACAAGGCGGCTTCCACGTCGGCTGACGTCGGAGCCGGTGTCGGAACCGGGGTCCGGCTTTGGAAAGCCGGCGCGGCGGGACGGCTCAACGCCGCATACAGGGCCGGCAACGGAACCGGCAGGGGTGACACCACCCCCTCGTCCGCCGCCACCGTCAGTTCGGCAGAACCCAACAAGCGCAGCATGGTGTAATTGATGAGTCCTGACTCGATTAGCTGACCGGACAACCATTCGGGAACAAAAAGGATAATCCCACTGTCTGCCCGGTAAACCCGGTCCCTGGCTTTGCGATATGCCGCCCCGGCCTTTTGCATGCCTGCGGAAGGATTCACTGCCGCCGTGCCAATCTGGCCAATGGCATTGCTAAGCGGATCGCCATTGTCCTGGGCATCCACTTTTTGCCCGTCGGTTTTCAGGATGGCCACAATCAGGCAATTATGGAGCGTGCGGCCGGTTTCGTTGCGCAACCGGCAGTCAACTCCGGCGTTGCCGTTGTCCGCATAACCGAGCGCGATGGCATTCGGCTCCAGCCGACCGCCACGCTGGTGATCCAGACTGTGGCGCACCAGATCGGCCCGCAACTTGGCCATCATTTCGCGCTGGTCGGCGAATACCTCCTCGTCAAGGGCGTTGATCCATTGCGCCTGCTCAATGGCCGGGGAGTTGGCCAGATAGTGGCTCATATTGACCAAATCCGCCAAGTCGCTTTGATGCGGATGCGTCTGAAAGAAGTCGTTCAAGCGCCGGGATTCTTCAGCGAAGGCCTGTCCCGAATCGAGCTGTTCTTTTTTTGCATTGGCGATGTTGTTGAAGTCGTCGTGATTCACCCAGCTTTGTCCCACCGCCCGCACCAAGGGGTCGGAACTGCGGGTGAATTGCTGCCATTCATCCCGGGTTGGGAACACCTTTGGAACCGCCTGGCCATCCAGGGAATAGCCGAGGGAAAGCGAACGGAACAGCGCCTGCTGATCCGGATTCATCGGTCCGCCCGGCCCCGGCGTTTGGCCGGAGGCCGGCAGGATCATGGTGGCCACGATGAGCACTGCCAAGGCTCCGAATTGGCGGTGGGAGGGCTTTTGATTTGAGTCAGGTGTTTGCATGGAAATGAGGTGCGTCGCGGTATTGGCCCGTATTGTTTTCAGGGGTTATCTTCGCCGGAAACGATTTGTCTTACAACTGTCTTCACCAAACATAATCTGACATTTCCCATATGGTTTCATGCCCACGAACGGCGTAGATGGTTTTCGTGATTTTCTGCCTGCTCCCAGATTATGCAAGTCTTTTTCCAGTCCGCTTTCAGTTTTTGTCCGGCGCGGAAGGTGTTTTGACGCCATTGTTGGCTCCAATGCCATTTTTCTTACGGAGGTGAAGACACCGCCTCCGTTTGTGCCGTGATTTTCATGTGATTCCTTCCACTTTTCCTCATCCGGTTGCTGTAGCTGGTGATCTCAGCCGTCCAATCCGTTCCAAAATCGTCTGGAACAACTCTCTCGGCACCGCCACTTCCGCCATCTGGAATATGGACAACGAGGAAAAAATGAAATTATTTTGATTGGGCCGCGGTAATTCACGAGTGCTGAATTGCAGTCAATGGAATGGCTTTGAGGCTGTTTGGCGAGCACTCTTTTAAATGGCAAGGGCAGCGCCTTCCGAAAAGCGGTCAATGCTTTTGACAACTGAAAAGGGGTAAGCCAATTTAGACATTGCAATTCACGAGCCTCCAGGGGGAAGGCCAAACACCTTCGTTGCCTTTGTTGGCTCCTGTAAAATTGCAATTCAAGCACCCCCGGGAGAAAAAGCCGATCCCCCGCCCTGCCCCAATCCGAAATCCGCGACCCGTTAGGTTTGCGTATTGTCTCGGCTCCTCACCCCGACCCTCTCCTCCTTTGGGGAGGAGAGGGAGGGGAAACGCGGGCGTTTCAAGCCCCCTGGCTCGCCGCACGGACGGCTTCCAACTCCTCCCAGCGGGCGAAGTGCTTGGTGAGTTTTTCTTTCGTCGCCGCGAGTTCGGCCATGAGGTCGTTGGTTTGGGCGGCGTGGGTGCGGTGGAATTCGGGGGAGGCGAACAGGGTTTCGATGCGCGCGATTTCCTGTTCGGTGGCGAGGATCAAGGCTTCCATGCCTTCGAGTTCGCGGGTTTCCTTGAAGGAGAGTTTGCGCGCTTTGCCCGGTTTGCTGGCGGCGGCCGGGGCGGTGCCTTTGGGTAGGTTGACGGCAGACTTGGGTACGGGGGGACGCGCGGCGGCGGTGGCGGCGCGCTTCTTTTTTTCGAGATAGTAATCGTAGTCGCCGACGCTGTGGTGAATGCGGCCATCGCCTTCAAAGGCCAGGATGTCCGTACACACGCGGTTCAGAAAATAGCGGTCATGGCTCACCACGCAGACGACGCCGGGGAAGGCGATCAACGCCTCTTCCAACACGCGCAGGGTGGGCAGGTCGAGGTCGTTCGTCGGTTCGTCCAGAATCAGGAAGTTGCCGCCGCTTTTCAGGATGCGGGCCAGCAGCAGCCGGCTGCGTTCGCCGCCGGAAAGATATTTCACCTGCGTGGAGATGCGGTCGTCCGTAAACAGAAACCGTTTGAGGTATGCGCGCAGAGACAGCTTGGCGTCGCCCCATTGCACGAACTCCGTGCCGTCGGCCACTTCGTCCAGCACGGTGCGTTCCGCGCTCAGTTGCAGGCGGCCCTGATCCACATAATTGAACTTCGTGAGCTGGCCGATTTTGATGGTGCCTTCCGTGGGCGGCAACTGGCCGATGATGGTCTTGAGCAGGGTGGTTTTGCCCAGGCCATTCCGACCGCACACGCCGATGCGCTGGCCGTTTTCAAAGGTGAAGGAAAAACCGGAGAACAGGGTGCGCTCGCCCATGCCCATGCCGAGGTTGCTCAATTCCACGGTGCGGTTGCCGAGCTGGGGCGGCGGCGGGATGACGAGTTCGATGTCTTCCTCAATGGTGGGGCCGTCTTGCGCGGCGACTTCGTAGTAGCGGTCAAAACGGTTCTTCGCCTTGCTGCGCTGGGCGCGCGGGCCGGTGCGAACCCAGGCGAGTTCGCGCTTCAAAAACATCTGGCGCTTGTGCTCCACCACGGCGTCGCCGGCCTGGCGCTCGGCCTTGTCGAGCAGGTAATCGGTGTAATTGCCGTCGTGCCAGAAAAACCGGCCGTCGCATAATTCCACAATGCGCGTGACGACGCGGTCGAGAAAATAGCGGTCATGCGTGACGACCAAAAAGGTGCCGCCGAAATTTTCCAGAAATTCCGCCACCCATTCGATGGACTCCGGGTCCAGATGGTTCGTCGGTTCGTCCAAAATCAGGAAATCGGGGCGCGACACAATCGCGCGGCACAGGGCCACGCGGCGCTTTTCGCCGCCGGACAGGGTGTCAATGCTGCGGTCGCCGGGCGGGCAGTTCAGGTGGGACATCGCAGTTTCAATGCGGCGGTCGAGCGTCCAGCCTTCCAGCGTGGCGATGCGCTGCTCGAGTTCCTCGTGGCGTTCGGAATCGGCGGGCAGCGATTCGAATTCGGCAATCAGGTTCAGCACGAACTGCGCGCCGTCCCGGATGTTGTCATAAACGTTCTTCGTGCCATCCAGCATGAAATCCTGCGGCAAATAGCTGATGGCCAGGTCGCGCCGGCGGGTGAGGTCGCCGCTGTCCGCCAATTGCAGGCCCGCGAGAATCTTTAGGAACGTGGTCTTGCCACAGCCGTTGCGTCCGACCAGCCCAATGCGGTCGCCCTCCGCGATTCCCAGGGTGGCGGCGTCGAGCACGGCGCGTTCGTTGTAACGCACGGTGATTTCGGTGGCATTGATAATGGTGGACATGAGAGGAAAAACGGAACAGACAAAAGCGCGCCGGACGGGAGGTCAACCCCGTCCCGGCCAAACGGAATGGCAGGCGACTGTTTTTGTCATGGGCGGAAGGTAGCAGGAGTTGGCCGTTTGCCAATCCGCAAAGCAGGCAGCTTTTGGTTCGGGTGCATCTTGACACAGTCCTTGCTCCCTCTCCCCGCCCAAGCGGGGAGAGGGGCGGGGTGAGGGGATTTGAGCCGGTAAAACCATTGGCTGCTTCACCTCAGCCATTCCGCCCTCGGGGGAAGGCGAGCGGGAAAACAAGGACAGTATCCAGATACGCCCTTTGGTTCCCCCCCGGCCGTCTGGTTTCATTCAAGCTCTGACGGGGACATAAGAATAGGTCCTGCCTCCACGTGCGAACCAAGTGAGTACCGCCTGCCAAAGCGGTTCGCCGCAGCGCCGGTGGCCGGCTGCAAAGCCCCCCCGGTTCAGTCCAAAATCGCTTTCGGCCCGCCAGAATTTTGGGACCGGTCGGGCCACCGGGGACGCCTCACAGAAATTCCCACCGGGAGAACATCGCCGCCTGGCCGCAATGATTGCCCTCGCGCGTCAGCAGGTTCCACACCGTGGCCTGGGCGATGCGAAAGCGCCGGCCGTTTTGGGAAATGCGTACGCCGGAATAATCGTCAATGTATCCCTGCGCGGTGACCGTGGCCAGCAGCCGCGCGCGTTCCTCGCGGTTGGGCGCCTCGGCGGTGAACCGTGACGGTGTGCGGGTGAACTCCGTCCACGACAATTCCCAGAGCGCCAACGCCGCCGCATTGCCGTAATTCAACACCGGATCGGCCTCCGTGCCGTGCGAGACCAGCACAAACGGCGCGTGATAGAGTCCCTCGGCCAGTTCCGCCGGCGCGGTGATGCCCGGCAGCAGATCGCGACCGGTCCAATGTTTCAGACTGCGCACCAGCACTTCGCTGTGCGCCGTGATGGCTTCGGTTTGCCAGGGTAAATTCATGTTGAAAACGGTCCGGCTCAAATGGCCAGGGTGAGTATCTCCGTCAGTTCCGCCGGCGTGAGCTGGATGGGGTTCGCCTTCATGCTGCTGGCATGGGCGGCTTTGGCGACGAGATCGGGGATGTGCTCGGTGCGGAGGCCATAAACGCCCAACTTGGGAATCGGCAGATCGGCCACGAGTTGCCGCACCCAGTCCACCCCGACACTGGCGGTCGCGTATGGGTTGCCTGTCAGCAACACGGCCACCCGGTAATATCGTTTAAGGGCGTAGCTGCCCTTGTCCCGTTCGCGCAGGGCGCGGATATTCATGGCCATGACGTGCGGCAGCAACGCCGCGCACACCGCCCCGTGCGGCGCGGGAAAACTGCCGCCGATGGGGCCGGCAAAGCCATGCACCGCGCCCAGCCCGGCATTGGCCAGGGCGAGTCCGCCAAACAGGCTGGCCAGGGACATATCTTTGCGCGCAGATTTATCGTGCCCGTTCATGACGGCCTGCCGCAGGGAACGGGCGGCATGGTGAATGCCATAATCGCACAGGCTGTCCGTAATGGGATTGGAACGCAGGCAGACGAATGGTTCGATGAGTTGCGTGAGCGCATCCATGCCGGTGGTGGCGGTAAGCCCCGGCGGCAAATCATAAGTTAATTCCGGGTCCACCACGGCGACGGTCGGGAGCATCAGCGGACTGCGCAGGCTGACTTTAACCTGGTGTTCCGGCGACGCCAGCACGGCGTTGCGCGTGACTTCCGCGCCGGTGCCGGCGGTGGTGGGCAGCGCGGCGAAGGGTGCGGACCGATGCGCCAAGGCCCGGCCCCGGCCGATGATTTCCACGTAATCCAGCAGCTCGCCCTCGTTGGTGAGCATGGCGGCGATGGCCTTGCCCGCGTCGATCACACTGCCGCCGCCCACGCCAATCACAAACGTGCATTGCTCGGCCTTCGCCAGGGCAACGCCGCGCCCGATCGTGGCGATGTCCGGTTCGCCCGCCACGGGGAAAACCACGGAGCTGACCTGTGCCGCCGTCAGGCTGGCCAAAACTTTTTCCGCGCGGGCCGGATTGCTCCCCGTCACCACCAGCACCCGACTGCCAATGTGCCGGGCGCCGGTTCCAATCTGACCAGCCGAACCGGCCCCAAAAGTGATGCGGGTGGCGGTGGCGAATTCAAAGTTCATAAGCACCTCATGATTTCCAGCCGTTTACATCCGGGAACAGTTCGTGATAAATCGTTCGTGTGCGCGGCACGGCCATCATGTCCGCCACGGTATCGCGCCAGACCGCATAGTGGGGCGTTTCCCGGTGCGCGGCGTTGGCGGCGGCATCACGGTAAACTTCGACGAGGACAAAACGGGCGGGATCATCCGTCTGCTGCACGACGTCGAACCGCAGGATGCCGGGTTCCTGCACGCTGGCGCGGGCGTTGACCACGGTGGCGGCTTGGAAAGCTTCCAGGTGTTCCGGCTTCACCTGCACATAAACGTGAACGATGAACATGACCGAGAAATAGGATATATCCAGGCAAAGTTCAAGCATGGAGGCGAAGGGGGGGGCGGCCAGCCTTCACCCCAACCACGCCCCTCCCAAGGGCTGAAAGCCCGCCATGTTATAGCCCGGGGTGCAGCGCAAAGCGCAAGCCCCGGGAGAACCGGCATAACGTATGTCGCGGCCTGTAGGGCCGGCACCGCGTCAATGGGGATCGGCGTTTCGGCCCTACAGGCCGGAGAACCATTTGATGGCATTTACCCAGGCCTCCGCTCGCCGACTCGCTCCTGCCTGGGCTATAACCTTGCTGGCTTTCAGCCCTTCCCGATGCCGAAAATTGCAAGTCATAGCCTCACAAGTATATATCGCGGCGATGAACGTTTTGACCGTCAGCCGGTCAAATCCTGCATGGTTAGCTTATCTTAACCCCACGGAGAACCCCATGCATAAACTTGCTCTTGCCCTGGTCATCACGCTGCTCGCCACCGCCGCTTACGCGCAGGAAACCAACGCCTACAAAACCCGGATCGAAAGTTACGAGGCGCAGACCAATACCATTATCATCAAGGGTTTTGGCCAGATTGGATCGTTCTCCGTCACGTCCGGTACGGTCACGGTCCGGTGCAAGGAGGATCTTGACGTCACCCACGGCACCCGGATGTACGGCATTGTGATTGATTTTAGCGGCGACGCGACCCGCCAGTATGCGCTGGTGGACGAGGACGAACTGGACCCGTTTCTGGACGGCCTGGATTATCTGGCCAAAATCACCTCCAGCGCCTCGCCGCTCCCGGCGTTTGAAGCGGGCATCACCACCAAGGCGGGACTCCGCATCGAGGCCCACAGCAACCGCCGGCAAAGCGGCATCACTTATCAGTTTGAATTGGACGACCGCTTTCGCATGCCCCTGACCACGGATCAGGTGGTGCAGTTGGAGAACCTGGTGATCCAGTCAAAAAAATATCTCGATGAGCTCAAGCGGGCGCAGTGAGCCGGCGGGTTAACCGCGAATGGACACCAATAGACACTAATCAAAAAGCATGAATTGGCTCCCGAGCGCAGGGCATCAGCTCTGCGAGTCGCCGACCGAGGAGTCAGTGGAACTTGGAACGGACACATTACAAAGCATGGCAAAAAACGCAGAGCGGATACTCTGCGCTCCCTTCGCCTGATTCGTGTTAATTAGTGTCCATTCGTGGTTCACTTCCGCACCAGGCTGTCGCGCTGGCTCCACTCGGGGTTCGGCTGCGGGTAATCGAGATTATAGTTCAGCCCGCGACTTTCGGGCCGCATCAGCGAGCAGCGCACAATCAGTTCCGCCACGGTGGCGATGTTGCGCAACTCCAGCAGATCGGACGTGATGTTAAAATTCCAGTAGTACTCGTGAATCTCGTCCTGGAGATTGGCGATGCGCTTGGCCGCGCGTTGCAGCCGCTTGTTGGTGCGCACAATGCCCACGTAATCCCACATCAGCCGGCGGATTTCATCCCAGTTGTGCGAGACCACGACGAGTTCATCCGCATTCGTGGCGTGACCCGACTGCCACGCGGGAATCTTGATCTCCACGTGAGCCGGCGGTTCGGCCAGAATTTTCAACGCCGCGCGATGCGCGCAGACCAGCGCCTCCAGCAGGGAATTACTGGCCAGCCGGTTCGCGCCGTGCAGGCCGGTGCAGGCCACTTCGCCCACGCCATATAAGCCCGCAATGTCCGTCTGACCGTTGATATTCGTCAGCACGCCGCCGCATTGATAATGCGCCGCCGGCACCACGGGAATCGGCTCCTTCGTGATATCAATGCCGTAGCTGAGGCAGGTTTTGTAAATGTTCGGAAAATGTTCGATGATGAATTGCGCGGGTCGGTGGGTGATGTCCAGCAGCACATGGTCGGCGCCGGTCTTTTTCATCTCGCTGTCAATCGCGCGCGCCACGATGTCGCGCGGGGCGAGCGATTTCAGGATATGCTGGCCGTCCATGAATTCGCGGCCGTCGAGGGATTTTAACACACCGCCCTCGCCGCGCACGGCTTCGGAAATCAAATAGGATTTGGCGCGCGGATGATACAGGCAGGTGGGATGGAACTGCACGAACTCCATGTTCGCCACGGTTGCGCCGGCGCGATAGGCCATGGCCACGCCGTCGCCGGTCGCAATGTCGGGATTGGTCGTGTACAGATACACCTTGCCGCAGCCGCCGGTGGCCAGCAGGGTCACGGGCGCCCGGAAGGTTCGCACGTGGCCGGTTTTCTTTTCAAATACGTAGGCGCCGAGACAGCGGTTCTCGCCCACATAACCTAGCTTCTGGCTGGTGATGAGATCAATGGCCAGGTGGTTCTCAAAAATTTCGATGTTCGGCTGCCCGGCCACGGCGGCGAGCAGGGCGCGTTCGATCTCCCGGCCGGTGATGTCTTTCGCATGGAGAATGCGGCGCTTGGAGTGGCCGCCTTCCCGGCCCAGATCCAACTCGCGCCCGCCGGCGGGGGGCGGCAGATCGCGCTCGGTGAATTTCATGCCCAGCTCGATCAATTCCTGAATGCGCGCCGGGCCTTCCTCCACGATGGTGCGGACGACGCTTTCCTTGCACAGGCCCGCGCCGGCTTCAAGGGTATCGCGCACGTGCAACTCGAAGGAGTCCTCCTTGCTGGTCACGGAGGCGATGCCGCCCTGCGCGTAGTTGGTGTTCGACTCGGCGCGGTGCTTCTTGGTGACAATGGCCACGCGCCCGTGGGGCGCGACTTTCAAGGCGAACGAAAGCCCGGCAATGCCGCTGCCGAGGATGAGAAAATCGAACGGTTTCATTACGTTGCTAACAGGGTTGCACAGGCCGGCCCAAAAATCAAAGCCGCGCGTTGTCAATCAGCCGCGTTTTGCCAAAGAACACCGCCAGCGCCATCTGTGTGCCCGGCTTCACTTTCGCGACAGGCGCCAGCGTTTCCGGATCAAAGAACTCGACGTAATCCAGCCGCGCCAGCGGGGCGGCGGTGATGAATTCCTTGAGATCCGTCTGGAGTTGCGCGGCGGAAACGGTCTTTTTCTTCACGGCTGCCGACACGGCTTGCAGGGCGTGAAACAGAATGGTGGCCTGCGCCCGTTGTTCGGGGTCGAGGTACTTGTTGCGCGAGCTCATGGCCAGGCCGTCGCTTTCGCGCAGCGTGGGGGCGACCACGACTTTCAGCGGGAAGTTGAGGTCCGCCACCATCCGTTGAATTACGGCCGCCTGCTGAAAATCTTTTTGTCCGAACACCGCCACGTCCGGCAGCACCAGGTTGAACAATTTTGCCACCACGGTGGTGACGCCCCGGAAATGCGTGGGGCGCGACACGCCTTCCATGCCGAGGGAGAGCGTTTCCTCCACCACATAGGTGCTGTAACGACCTTCGGCGCGGCCGGGATAAATTTCCGCATCGCCGGGAGTGAACACGGCGTCCACGCCCGCCGCGCGGCAGAGCTGCAGGTCGCGTTTCAAATCACGCGGATAGTTGGCGAGATCTTCCTTGGGGCCGAACTGGGTGGGATTGACAAAAATACTGACGACCACGCGCCCCTTTTTGCCGACCCGGCGGCGGGCTTCATGCACCAGGCTGATATGACCCGCGTGCAGGTAACCCATGGTGGGCACAAAACCGATGCGCGTGCCGGCGCGCTGCCATTTTTTGGCCAGACGTTGCATGGCGGCGGCGGAAGAGACAATTTGCATAAGGGGAAATGTTAGCGCGGAAAACCGGCCAATCAAACTAATTGTCTGGTCCGCCGGAGAAGCAAAAAGCCGCGTGACCGGGGTCACGCGGCTTGGAATCGCGGCCAAAGCCGCCAAAGAATTACTTGCGCGTAAAATTCAGCGGGGAGAACTGCGGCATTTCGTGGGCGCAGGGCTGGTTGATGGGCGCTTCGGGCACGCGGTCATTGGGCGTCACCACGTTGTTGGCGAGCATCCAGGCTTCGACTTCCTCGCCGCTGATGTCGGGCAGCATATGGCCGTTGATTTCCACGCAGGGGCTGAGCATCTGGCCGGTCTTCTCGATCATTTCCTGGCGTTGCAGGGGATCGTTAATGATGTCGCGGTCTTCAAAAGGCAGGTCATATTTGCGCAGCACGGCGCGCACGCCCTGGCTCCAGCCGCAGGTCGGTTTCAGATAGGCAACGATTTTCGGTTTGCTCATAGGTTAGTAAATTTTGTTTTTACGATAACCATATATTGCCATAACCCGCCCCCGGGGGCAAATTTTTTAGCCGGGGTGATTTGCCACTTGATAAATACCCGGGGGCATTTAAGTTGTAAACATGCGGACATTCAACGCCCATTATGACGGACGTTTTATCGTGCTGGATGAACCGGCGCGGATTAAAACCAACGCCAAGGTCAAGGTGATCGCGCCGGACACGGAGGATGGTGATCTGGCGGATGGCTGTGCGCGCCTGTCCGAACCCACCTTCCAAAAAATCTGGGACAATCCGCTCGATGCCGACTACGACCAACTTTAAAAGGGGAACGGTAGTGCTCCTTCCTTTTCCTTTTTCAGACCAATCTTCCACCAAAGTCCGGCCGGCGGTTGTCGTCAGCCCGGATTATCCGTCGGATGATTTGCTCGTAGTAGCTGTGACTTCCGTGGGAGAGGCGTTGCGGCCGGGCGAATTTGCCCTCGATTTTTGGCGTGAGGCTGGGCTAATCCATCCTTCCTTTGCCAAACGTGCCGTCACATCGGTTTCGCGTGATCTGGTGAAAAAGCAGCTTGGCCGGTTGCAAGCAGATGACCTCGCGAAGCTCGATGCCTCACTTGGTTTCTGGTTTGGACTGTGAAGGGAAAATCCCCCCGTAGGATTTAGGCTTTAACTTCCTTGTTCCGTTGCGCCATCACCTTTTGCGACGGCTTAAAGTTGGCGATGAACTCGCGGTAATAGTCCCCAAACGTGCCGGCGGCCAGGTGCCGTCGCGCATCGGCCATCACCTTTACGAACATGTGGGTGTTGTGCACGCTTAACATGCGCAGGCCGAGGATTTCATTCACGTTCAGCAGATGCCGCAGATAGGCCCGCGTGAAATGGGTGCAGGCATAGCAGGTGCAGCCTTCTTCCACGGGCCGGAAATCCGCCTTGAACTGGCCGCCCTTGATGCCGATGGCCCCGAACTTGGTGTAAGCGGTGCCGTTGCGGGCCACGCGCGTTGGGAGCACGCAGTCGAACATGTCCACGCCGCGCGCCACGAGTTCCAGCATTTGCGCCGGGGTGCCGAGGCCCATGGCGTAGCGCGCCTTGTTCGCGGGCAGATGCGGCACGCTGTATTCGATGGCCTGGAGCATTTCCGGCTCGGGTTCGCCCACGCTCACGCCGCCGATGGCGTAGCCGTCGAAATCCAGCGGCACGAGCGCCTTGGCGCATTCCTCGCGCAGCGCGGCGTTGTTGCCGCCCTGCACAATGCCGAACACTTTCTGCCCCTCGGCGCGCGGCTGCACGCGACATTCATGCGCCCAGCGGATGGTGCGTTCCACGGCCTGGCGCTGCTCGCGCGCGGGGGCGTCGTGCGGCGGACATTCATCGAACACCATGGCAATATCGGATCCCAGCACGCGCTGGATTTCCATGGATTCCTTGGGCCCGATGAAGAGCATGGAGCCATCCAGATGCGAACGGAACTCGACCCCGTGCGCCTTGATCTTGCGAATCTTTGCGAGGCTGAAGACTTGGAAACCGCCGCTGTCCGTGAGAATCGGCAACTGCCAGTTCATGAACTGGTGCAGGCCGCCGGCGGCGCGGATGATGTCCAGGCCGGGCCGGATGTTCAAATGGTAGGTGTTGCCGAGAATGATCTGCGTGCCGCATTCCAGCAGTTCGCGCGGGTCCATCGCCTTCACGCTGGCCTGGGTGCCGACCGGCATGTACACGGGCGTATCCACCACGCCATGCGCGGTGGTCAACCGCCCGAGGCGCGCCTGGGTGGTGGTATCGGTTTTGAGCAATTCGTACATTCGGCGGGATTATAAGGGGAACCGGGGTGATTGGAGATGAAAAAATTTGCCGAAAAATGAAACCGCCCGCGCCGGATTGGCCGGATACGAAAACGTCAGCCCGCCGGTTCAGCGGTTCAGCGGGTGTAGAGCTTCACATTGCGGAAATAAGCTTCCATCTCGCGGCTCATCCCTTCCTGACCATAGACACCGCATTTGAAATACCAGGACTTGCCGCCATTGTCCGCAACGGTCATGACCAGTTTGTAGTCGATGAATATCCGGATGGCATGGGTGGCGACATCGTGGGTGACATTGAGGTGAAGCCATTTGCCGCAGATGTCCGGCCGGAGGACGGAATCGTTGTAATACTTGAGTTGGCCGTCGTAAACGCGGATTTGCAGGGAGGTGGAATGGCCGCGCAAGGAACCGCCGAAGACCTGCACGAGGCTGACGTTGCTGGTGCCGGGCGGAATCATCATGTCCGCCTCGAACTGGTGCTGGCCGGAAGTGTAGTCGCCCTCCACGCGCATTTCGGTGCGGGGCAGCGTGTGGCTGATTTGGGCATGGGGCAGATCATTGCTGAACACCCAGAAATGATGCGTGTCATTGGTGGCAACGAAGGCATAGCGATCCGCCTGCCGGAGGTTATAGGGAAATTGAATGGAATAATGCAACGGCTGGAGCGTCCAGCCGGCGGTGGGATCGTTGGTGCCGGCGGCTTCCGCCGCCCAAGCCAATGGCACGAGGCCGGTGAACATCAGGCCGACAAAAATGGTCTTAAAGCGATGGAACATGCGGCGATTATGCCACAGGGGAAAGCGGCCGTAAGGTGGACGTTTGTTCAGGTTGGGCAGCGAGGCAGCCAAACAGCGGAAGTGAATGTTTTCACCAAGGCCGCAACTGATTAGGCCCATTTGCTCAGGATAATCAACCGAGGGAAGAACTTTTCAAAGCCAAATTTTCAGCGGCTGTCAGTGGCGGCCACACTTTCAATTTTTGCGTGGCCGCCAATGTGCGTTGAAAACTGTTCGTGTCGAACGAGACAAAGGTTTTAAAACCGCCGGTGACGGCAGTGGCGACATGCAGAGCATCCAAAGAGCGCAGCTTTTTCCAGCGCGGACAATAATGGATCAGCAGTCCGGCAGCGCGCCGGGCTGCCAGATCCGCCTCCAGTTCCAAGGGGTAAAGCTTTTTTCCGCCCGCCAGATCCAGCTTGACCCAATCCCAAAGTTTTTCGGCGTTTTCGGGATGGCTGGTCCAGAAGGATTTGGCCAGTTCAGGCCAATGTAAAAATCCCAGCGGCAAACGCGGCTGGTTGGCTTCGATAAATTGCCGGGCCTCCGCCGTATCGGCATCCATACCATAGGCCGAAGCGATGAAACTGGTGTCCGCGTAAATCATCGCTCCCAGGATTCATTCCGCAGTTCGGCCAGCGTTTTGCGCGCCGGCTTCAATTTCAAAGCCTTTAACTGATTCCAGTGAGTATCCCAGGTTTCCGGCACCGGTGCCGCCGCCGCTTCGACGACCATTTTTTGTAAATAGGAATAAGGGGTCTCTCCCCGATCTCGGGCGGCCTTTTCAAAACGCCGGGCGGTCTGGTCGTCAACACGGGTTTGCAGCAGTGTCATACACTTAACTGTAATCTTTGGCTTGGAATTGTCAAACTGCCGGTTTACCCCGCCTTGCTCCGCACCCGCCGGCTGAAACTTTCCGTGCGGATCACCGCGCGCTTGTGCAGGCCGCGGATGACGACTTCATGCTTGTCGCGGGCCTCAATCTGAAAGGTGACCTGGCGGTCTGCCACGGCAATCACCCGCGCGGTGCAATGGATGGTATCGCCAATGGGCGTGGGCGCGAGATGACGAATATCAATTTCCATGCCCACGGAACGTTCATCGGCGTCGAGATGCGGATCCAGCGTCAGGCGGGCGGTGCGTTCCAGAAAGCCGATCAGGTTGGGCGTGGAGACGACGGCGGGCATGCCGTTGCCGGCAAATTCCACCGCGTGTTTGGACTCCGTGGGAATGGCCAATTCAAAGGTCTCGCCGATTTTGGGGCGCGATTTCAAAATTTCAGACGGCGGTCAGATTCGGAAAGGGAGATGGCGGCGGCCTCCGGCTGCGCCGGGACTTCGGTCAGCTTGCGACGATAATCCAGCCGGAAAGCCACTTCGCGCTGATCCGCCAGGGAAACCAAAAAAGTCATTACCTGCCGCTGGGTTCCGGGATCCAGCGCGGATAGTTCCCGTTTGAGAACTTCGATACTCATAGGCCCTGATAGTACCACCGCCGTCAAACCACTTTCAAGCCGAACTTCCATTCCCAGTACATTAACAGTACCAATTCAATGGCTTACATTTGTTTATAACCACCACCCGGCAGCCGGCAAAATCAGCCGCCATAATCAAACAACCCCGGGCGATGCGCGAGGCACCACCCGGGGTTGGCGAACGGAATAACTGAGATATTCAGGCGGCGGGCTTATTTGCCCAGCAGGTCGGCCACGAGGGATTTTTCCTCCTTCAGCTCGGCCTCGGTCGCGGCGATCTTGGCCTTGCTGAAATCATTCAGCGGCACGCCCTGGACGATTTCAAAATCCTTGCCGTTGCTGCGGATGGGATAACTGAAGATCAGCCCCTTCTCGATGCCATAGCTGCCATCGGAATGGACGCCGACGCTGAACCAGTCGCCCGCCGGCGTGGGATGGGTGAGCTTATAGACGGTGTTCACGGCGGCGTTGGCGGCGCTGGCGGCGCTGCTCAAACCGCGGGCCTTGATGATGGCCGCGCCGCGCTGTTGCACGGTGGTGATGAAATCTTTTTCGAGCCATTCGCGATGGCCGATCACATCCGGCACCGGGCGGCCCTGGATCTTGGTGTTGAAGAAATCGGGATACATCGTGGCGCTGTGATTGCCCCAGATGGCGAGGTTGGTCACGGCGGTCACATCCACGCCGGCCTTCTGGGCGAGCTGCGATTTGGCGCGGTTCTCGTCCAGCGCGGTCATCGCGAAGAAACGGTTCTTGTCCACACCCGGCGCGTTGTTCGCGGCGATGAGGGCGTTCGTATTGCAGGGATTGCCGACCACCAGCACGCGGATGTCGCTGGCGGCGTTTTTGGCGATGGCGTTGCCCTGGCCGGTGAAAATCTTGCCGTTGATGCCGAGCAGATCCTTGCGTTCCATGCCGGCTTTGCGCGGCACGGCGCCCACGAGGAGCGCCCAGTTCACGCCGCGGAAACCTTCATCCAAGTTGGAGGTGGGGACCAGGCCCTTGAGCAGCGGGAACGCGCAATCGTCCAATTCCATGCACACGCCGTGGAGGGCGGCCATGGCTTTTTCGTCGGGAATTTCGATGAGGTGCAGGATCACCGGCTGGTCGGGCCCGAAGGCCGCGCCCGAGGCGATGCGAAAGAGAAGGGAGTATCCAATCTGGCCGGCGGCGCCGGTGATGGCCACACGAATAGGAGTTTTGCTCATAATAGTAAATCTGTAGCAACATTATGCATAATACTGCCGGGATCGTGCAAGTTTAACCCGCCGGAAAAAATTTCGAAAAATTTTTCGCTTGGCAAACCGGAAATTCGGAGTAGAACTAGGGTGTTCTTTGAAAGCGTGGAAGCAATTCCACCTCATTGCGGCAGGGTGCAGGGAACCCGGTGTAAATCCGGGACGGTTGCGCCACTGTATCAGCTACAAGTCCCATTGCCACTGATGGTCAAACATCGGGAAGGCGGGATAAGGCATGAAGCTGGAGTCAGGATATCTGTCCTGTCGCACTCGTCTGTTCCGAACGTTTCGGAACACTTCTCCGCAAAGAGAAGGATGGAGCCAGCCCGCCGGACTGTTTTCTGGCGGGATACGTCGGATGCCTTCATTCCCCGTTTTGCCGGAGCTTGAAGGTTTTTTTGTTTCAAGGACGGGTGAAAAAATGGCGGGCGTCATACCCGCAGTTTTTCCGGCCCGCACTTCATTCGCAAATTCTTTCAGCTTCGCGCTGGTCTCTCAATCGCAAGCTGTTCCGTGCCGTTAAGCATCGGTGCCCGGAACCCAAATGAAAGATCAGCCGTGAAAAAGCAGTTATTCGTTCCGCTGGCCGTCGCCAGCCTGTCCGTCGTTTCGTCCGTCAACGCCATCACCCTGGATGACATCCCATTCTGGACCGGCACCGGCACCAATCGCGCCGCCCTGGTTCTGGAATGGAGCACGCCGGAATCCGCCGCCTACTCCTCCGTCCCGGCGCCCATTGCCGACAAGACCATGGTCTGGGGCTACCGTTTCAACGGCGCGCCCAACGCCACGGCAATGCTCAATGCCATTCTCGCGGCCGACCCGCGCTTCTATGCCGTGGAAGACAACACCTACGGCACATTTGTGGAAGGGTTTGGTTATAACCTGAGCGGCGACGGCGTTATCGGCATCACCGACGGCACCACCACGAATTACATCACCCACGGCGCGCTGACCGCCGCCACGGTGGATGTGGATGCCGCCCGTCCCATCAACGGCGGCGATCTCTACTGGGCGGGTCTCTACGGCCCGAACTGGGAAACGTGGAATGAGGCCGGCGATGCCGGCGGTTTCCTTGCCTCGCCCAACCGTGGCACCAATCAATACTGGACCGCAGATGATATTAGCGCTCCCTACTCGGGCGTGCATGGCCAGTGGGAAATCTCCCAAAACGGACTTGATGGTCTGCTGCTCACCAATGGCTCATGGATTGGCTTTTCCGTGGCCGCCGGCGAATACGAATCCGCCACGAACGCGCCTTATAACTTGCACAAGCACGCGCCTCCGTCACCCGCTGGCACCACGGCCGCCTACGTGGCCAATGCCAATGACTTTGGCGCCCAAGTGGTGAGCTCCAGCGGCGTGTACACCACCAGTCCTTACAATGATCCCGCCGCCGTGCTCGGCCGGCCGACGTTGACGTTTTATGATTATTACGGCACCCGCACCACGAACCGCGTGAAAATTGTGGAGCCACCCTATTGGACCGATGCGAATGGCAACAAAGTCATCACGGAAATTTCCAACGGCGGGCAGATTACCGTGAAGCTCGGTCGCAAAGTCTATGATGATCCGAACAATCCGTATGGCGTGGATTTCATCATCTATGGCAACTCTTTCTTCTCGGCGTCCGGCGGCGGCGCCATCAAGGACAGCACCGACTTGGACATCGCCACCTTGAGCAGCGGTTTCTACGGTCATCCCACGCTGGTCTCCGTCAGTCAGGACGGCACCAACTGGTTTACCTTCACCAACAACGGCGCCCTGTATCCAGACAACGCCTATCGCTGGGATGCAACGAATCATGCGTGGACGGATGAACAGCTCAATCCCACCAAGCCGCTCAATCCCTCCATATATGGCATGAACTTCGGCGGCACCACCGCCGCGAGCGCACTGGATGAATTCACCGGCGCGGCGGGCGGCACGGGTTTTGACCTGAAGCAATCGGGCCTGCCATGGATTCAGTACGTTCGCGTCCAGCCGGTAGCCGGAACGTATACGGTGATTGACTCCATCGCGGCCGTGAATCCGACCGTGGTGGGCGATGCCCTGGCCATCACGCCGGACAATCTGGCGAACGGCATCACGAACCTGGTCTTTCAGCAGCCGGCGAATTCCAGTCAAAGCCTGATCGCACTGAATTTTGATTCCATCAGCGATGTCACCCGGGTGGGCACGCTGGGGTTGGGCGACCTGTCCGCGTATGCGCCCATCAGCACCAACAGTTTCAGCAACGTAGCGGGCGCTTATCAGATTACGTTGAAATCGGTGGCCGGTGACAGTGCGGTGAACGCGCTGGCCGATGTCAGCCTGAGCCCGGGGGCCGGCTACCATGGCAACGGAGCCGACCTGCACGTATTCCAATGGAACGGTGCGGGCTGGGATCAACCGGCCTTCACTTACAACGCCACCACCCGCATGGTTCAGGTCAGCCAAGTCACAAACTTTACGGCGTTCGTCATCGGGCAGTTGCCGCCGGTTAATCTCAAGGTTCAGTTGCAAGCCGGCAGCGTAACGTTGAGCTTCAAGCCCATTGCCGGCTGGCAGCATGTGGTGGAACGTTCCACCGATCTGGTAAACTGGACGCCCGTGGCCACCAACACGCCGGCCGATACGCAAACCGTGACGGTGTCCGACGGCAACGCCCCCGCCGGCAAGGCGTTCTATCGCGTGCAGTTGAGCCAGCCCAATAACTGACAACCCTTTACCGCGCCCCCCAAATGCTACAGACAGTGATCTCCCCTTCGCCCCGGACGACTTCGTCCGGGCGGAGGGGCGTCATTGTCCGGGCGGCCCGGCGCCGGGGTTTTACGTTGATTGAGTTGCTGGTTGTTATCGCCATCATTGCCATTCTGGCGGCGATGCTGCTGCCCGCCTTGGCGAAGGCGAAGGCCACCGCCAAGCGGGTTCAATGCCTGAACAATCTCCGGCAGATGGTCATTGCCGCGCACATCTACACGGATAACTACACGGATCACTTTCCCGTGGCGTACTGGTTTAATGGCGATACGGGCGATTATAATTGCTGGGATCTGACCACCACCGCCGCCGGTCAAACCGTGGCCGGCCTGCTATGGGAGGGCCGGGGCAATAATCAGGTGCAGCAATGCCCCGCATTTATCGGTGATGCCAATTGGAATACGGATCCTTTCACCGGATATAATTACAACACGAGCTATCTGGGCCATGGGCAGTCCGAGACCATTCCCGATCCGGCCCGCAGCGCCGACGTGAAACATGCCGACAAAACGGTCATCTTCGGCGATGGCCAGTACGCCAACGGCGCGGACAAATTTATGCGCGCGCCCTTGCCCAATCCCGGAGACGCGGATTTTTGGGGGCGCAATTCCGGCACCCAGGGATTCCGTCACGCCGGCCGCAGCAACGCCGCTTTTTGCGACGGCCATGCGGAGGCGCTGCTAAACTGCTATACCAACAACAGTGACAATTCCGCCGTCGCCCCGGGCACGGGTTTTCTCTCGCCCGACAACTCGCGCTATGATCTGGAGTAACCCGTCATGAGCGAGATCACTTTTGCCGCCGCGTTCGACGCGGGGTTGTGCCCGCTCTGCGGCCGCCCCAACGCCTGCCAAATGTGTTCCACCGCGGCCACCAAAGGCCCATGCTGGTGTTACGAGGTGGAGCTGCCCGCCGAATTGCTCGCGTGCGTGCCCGAAGCCTTCCGCAACCGCGCCTGCATCTGCCGGGACTGTGTCACGACCTTCCGCGCGAAGGTTACGTAATGACCGTTGAATCGCCGTGCAATCAGATCTGCCAGTTGATGGCGGATACGGGCTTATGCGCCGGCTGCCATCGCACCCTGGCGGAAATCGCCGAATGGAGCCGGTTAAATGCGGGGGAAAAATTGCGAGTGCTGGCGGCGGTGCGGGAAAGAAAGGCGTTGCAAACACGCGTCATATTTCGCCATCAGGAGTAACCTGTTTAGGTCCTGAAACATTTTGTATTAAAATGCTCGCCCTCATCCCGAAACGGTTGCCGCCTCTTTCGCGAATCAAGCCGCTGGATTGATAGAACGGGTGGACGAATGATCAGAATGTGTGTCCACGCAAAGCCCTCTCCTTTGGGGGAGGGTTGGGTGAGGGAGAGCGACAAAACAAACTTTCCCGCCGCTTCCCTGATGTTGCAAAACCCGCTTTTCAGCGAGCCGAACATTGCTTAGATTCGCGTCATGGCGAACACCCAACGCGCCCGGCAATTGCGGCAGCGGGAGACCTGGGCGGAAAAGCTCATGTGGCGCTGGCTGCGTGACCGCCGGTTTTCCAGTTACAAGTTTCGCCGCCAGCATCCGGTGGGGCCTTACACCTTGGATTTCTTTTGCGAGGAGGCGGAACTGAACATTGAATTGGATGGCTACGGACATGGCTTTGTTGAACAGCGAAAAGACGATGCTGTCCGGGAAAGCTTTTTGGCGGAGCGTGGCATCAAAACCCTGCGGTTTTGGAACGGGGCGTTGCGCCGGAATAGTCGGAGCGTTCGCGATACGATTTTTAATGAATTGCAAAGTCGCGCACCCAAGCCGCTGCCGGACTATACCAGGCCGATCGAGGAAAGGGGGAAATAATGGTGTAAACACTCGCCCTCATCCCGGCCTTCTCCCCCGAGGAGAAGGAGAAACGGTTGCCGCCTATTTTGCGAATCAAGCCGCTGGATTGGTCACACTGGTGGACGAATGCACAAAAAGATTCTACAAATATGTCGCGCCTACGGCGCTACGGAAAACGGTCTTTCCTACCGGCAAATCATTTCGGCTTCAACTGCGGGAACAGGATCACATCGCGAATGCTTTCCTGGCCGAGCAGCATCATGCAGAGACGATCTATGCCGATGCCGATGCCGCCCGCCGGGGGCATGCCGTGTTCCAGGGCCACGAGGAAATCCTCGTCCAGCTTTTGCTGTTCGCCGCCGGCCTGATGCTCCAGCGTGGCGCGCTGCTGGACGGGGTCGTTCTGCTCGGTATAGCCGGGCGATACTTCCTGGCCGTTGATACAGCATTCAAAGACTTCCACCGTCGTCGGGTCGTCTGGCGTCAGCTTGGCCAGCGGCACCAGTTCTTTCGGCAGATGCGTCACAAACGTGGGCTGGATGAGCGTGGGCTCGACCAGCTTTTCAAACACGGCGCCGGTCACTTCAAAATCTTCGTAACCCTTGGCGATGTCGCCGCCGAGCTTCAACGTTTCGATGGCGCGACGACGCCGTTCCTCCGGCGTAACATCAAACCAGTCCGCCCCGGCCACTTCGCGGACCAGATCCTTGTACTTCGCGCGCCGCCAGTTGGGCGTGAGGTCAATAACCTTGGGCGTGGACAGTTTTTGCAGGGCGGTAACCGTGCTGTCGAACCGCGCGGCGGCCGAAGCCAGCACATCCTCGACGGACTTGTTGCCGGTCGAAAGCTGCACGCGATGCAAACCCACCGTGCCGATGGCCACCAGAATCGCGCCATTGGCGAGCTTGGCCACTTCGGCCGTCGGCAGTTTGCCGAGCTGCTGCGATGCGGCCACGAGGGATTCGCGCGCCTGCCCGATTTCCTTCACAAAGGCGGCGGCATTCTCGGCGCTGGCGGACTTGAGCAACGTGCCCGTCATGGTCGTGGAAACGCCGTCCAACTCCTGCAACGCATGTTGGATGGCGGCATCCACTGCGGCATCCTGTTTGTGCTCGATCACCAGCGTGCCCAGCACCGTCTGCGCCACGTGGCAGATGAGCGACTGGACGGTCTCCATCATCGTCTCATAATCGCCAAACGCACAATACGCCTCGAGCATCGTGAATTCGGGATTATGCCGACGCGAAAGCCCTTCGTTGCGGAAGTTCTTGCCGATCTCGAACAACTTGTCAATGCCGCCCACGAGCAGCCGCTTGTGATACAGTTCCAGCGCGATGCGCAGGTAAAAATCGCAGCCCAGCGCGTTGTGCTTGGTGACAAACGGCGCCGCCGCCGCGCCGCCGGGAATCGCCTGCATCACGGGCGTTTCCACTTCCACATAGCCGCGGTCGTGGAAAAAGCTCCGGATTTCGCGGACAATCGCGCTGCGCTTCAGGAACACGTCCTTCACGCCCGGATTGGAAATCAAATCGAGATAACGCTGACGGTAGCGGATCTCCGTGTCTTCCAGCCCGTGCCATTTGCCGGGCGGCGGACGCAGCGCCTTGGCCAGAATGGTGAAGCTGGCGAGCTTGATGGAGATTTCGCCAGTCTTGGTGATAAACAGCGTGCCCTTGGCGCCAATGAAATCGCCCAGGTCAAGGTGCGCAAAAATGTGAAACTGATCGTCGCCGAGGACGTTCTTCTGCGCGTACACCTGGATGCGGCCGCTCTGGTCGCGCACGTCAATGAACATGGACTTGCCCATGTCCCGGTGCGCGGTGATGCGCCCGGCCACGGCCACTTCGCGGCCTTCCACATAGTTGCCCCGCGCCGCGGCGCAGGATTCCGAGGGGGTAAACTTGTTGCGAAAGGGGAACACCCCCTTGGCCTCCAGCCCCGCGAGCTTGGCCTTGCGCTGTTCGATCAATGAATTCGTGTCGTCCATTTGAATTTGTCGATTTAATCAGATTTCCGGCCGGTTTGCACGCGCAAACGGATGGGAAAACGGACGCGGGGTGCAGGACAAAAATCGGAAAGCCACTGAAAAGGCCATAAAACGGGTTTTGAGAATCCATGAAACGCGTATGCCGACTGCCAGCCGGCAAAAAGGAGGAGAATCCCAAGGGGATTCCGGCCCCAAGCCCAGGGTTGCGAGCTGGCGAGCTACCCTGGGTGTCCGTGCCCAAACCGGCTTGAACCGCAACGCAGTTGCGGCTTTTTGAACAGAAGCTAACGAAGGCAACGAAGATTCTTTGTTTCCTAGAAATCCCGTTTAACCCTTTCAAGCTTGGGTCCGAACGTCAGTCCGCTTACTGGAAGTCATACACGGTCACCTTCTTCACATAGGGCTTTACGCACTTTTCGATGAACTCCAGATGCAATGGGTGTACCTGATAATCATCCTGCGCCTGCTTGCTGGTGAAGACCGTATTCAGCGCCACCTGATAGCTCTGGTCCACCACCGGACGGTGGCTGCCCACCATCTTGCCGATGTGAAAGGTCGTGAGACCGGGAATGTGCTTGAGATATTGCTCACCA
Source organism: uncultured Verrucomicrobia subdivision 3 bacterium (assembly GCA_903872345.1). Taxonomy (GTDB): domain Bacteria; phylum Verrucomicrobiota; class Verrucomicrobiia; order Limisphaerales; family UBA11358; genus UBA11358. Next base: position 29,618 of record CAIQKM010000204.1, read on the forward strand.
CCGGCGATGACCGCATCGGCGGCTTCGGGTTTGGCGGCGTCCGTCCAAAAAATGACCACGTGGGAAAACATAATGTTAATAGTTGCGGAGAATTGTCCCCGGAAACCGGACGAGTGCAAGCCGGAATTGGCGCGACAGCCGGAATTGGCCGATCACCGTCCCAAGGGCGCAACCGGACACAGTACCGATTGCGTCAGTCTTCCTGGCAACGCCAACCATCGGCGGAGCGCGGCTGTCCCAGCCGCAGCGTACCGCCAGACCGGGCCGGGTTGAACTGCTCATGCCCCCGCCATTCCGCCAACCCAGTGCGTGCAAGTTCCGCCGCCAACTGGCCTAGCCACGCGCTGCGGCTGGGACAGCCGCGCTCCGCAGCGCAGGGCGGCCCAGGCTATCGTTCGGGAGAAGTGTCAGGGGTTTCATCACTGTGTTCAGTTGCGCCCCCGTCCCAACAGCGCCTTGATCGGACCCGTAATTCCTTTCGCCAGCAGATACCGGCCAAACTCCGGGTAGCTCAGCTCATCCGCCATCAAATCCATTTGGCGACGCACCAGGCTTTCGCTCTTGGGCAGGGCCTTCGCCAGCAGCCGCTGACCCAGTTTGGGAAACAGCATCCGCCGCAGCCGGTTCGCCTGGCGAAACGTGTCCGCAATCTCGGCATACCGTTGCTGATACAACGTCAGCGCCGATTTTTCGCGCCCCGTCAAAATCGCCTCCCGCGCGCTTTCCGCCGCGTAAAAGCCGCTCAACATGGCGAACGCAATCCCCTCCCCCGTGATCGGCTCCACCAACCCCGCCGCATCACCGCAGAGCAAGACGTTCCCCCGCCCCGGCACTTGGCGAAAATCTCCGAACGGAATGAAGTGTCCCTTGATTTGACCCGGTGGAATTGCACCAAAACGGCCCTTCAAAAAAACTTCGAAATCTCCGCGCATTTTGGGACTCGCCCGCAACAGCCCGCCCACGCCGGCAGTCAGCGTATGGCGCTTCGGAAACACCCAGCCATAACCCCAGTCCAGCACCCCGAAATAAATCTCCGGATCCGGAATCAACGGAATGTCCCGCGAAATGGGCACCTCCAGTTCAAACCCAAACCCGATTCGCTCCTTGCTGAACGAACTGCCAAATACCGCCTTCGCCACCGCACTGTTTACGCCGTCCGCGCCGATCAACAGGTCGTAGCCAATCGTTTGGCCGTCGGACAACGTCAGGCGGGAATGCTCCGTGTCCACGGCCTGCACCTGCCGTCCCAGCAATATAGTTGCCCCGCACGATTCCGCCAGCCCCAGCAAATGCGCATCGAACTCCCGGCGACACGTAAAATAGATGTCCTTGTAATCCGTGAGCGAATTCAGCTTTTGCCGCTGATAATAAAATTCCGCCCCGCGCGAGTGATGTTGAATCACCGGACTCCAATCCGCCTGAAACACCTGTTGAAACGTCTTCCGGCTGCGCAAGGTCAGCAGCCCGCCGCACAGCTTGTCCCGGGGAAAAACACTTTTATCAATCAGGCACACCGCCACGCCCGCCGCCGCCAGCGTGCGGGCCGCCGCGGAACCCGCCGGACCGCCGCCCACCACCACCACTTTAAATTGTGCCGCGCTTGCCGCCATGTGAATTGATTTGTGCCGTCCCGAAAAGAATGGCAGGCGATTATGACGGATCGGCCCCATTTGTCATCACCGGAAAAAGGTCCGCACATGCGCCCCCGCAGCGGAGCGCGGCTGTCACAGCCGCAGCGCATGGCCAGGCCAGTTACGGCGGAATTTGCCCGCACCACGGTGGCGGCAACGTGGCGGCGGGAGAGGTTCAACCCGGCTTGGTCTGGCGGCACGCTGCGGCTGGGACAGCCGCGCTCCGTGAATGGCCCTCAACCCACCGCACAAACTTACACCCTTTGCCCCCCGATCTCTGTGTTCTCTGTGATCTATGCGGTTAAATCCTCCGGCATTAATACCAAAAAAACCGGGCTTTTCTCGCTCCCCGGCCTGTGTATATAATACCGGCTCTTTATGAGCAAAACTGCATTGTTGTTCGCCGGTCAGGGCGCCCAAGTCGTGGGCATGGGCAAAGACCTCGCCGAAAAATTCCCCACCGCCCAAAGCTGGTTCGAGCGCGCCAATACCGCCCTCGGCTACGACCTCACCGCCATCTGCTTTACCGGGCCGGAAACGGAGCTCACCAAGACCGAACACGCGCAGCCGGGTATTTTCCTCGCCAGTTGGGTCGCCTTTCAATTGCTCAAGGAATCGGTGCCGCACCTCGCGTTCGACGCCACCGCCGGCCTGTCGCTCGGCGAATTCACCGCCCTCACCGCCGCCGGTACCTTTAGCTTTGAAGACGGCCTGCGCCTCGTGCGCCAGCGCGGCAGGTTCATGCAGGAAGCCTGCGATATGACCAAAGGCGGCATGGCGGCGATCATCGGACTCGATGAAGCCCTCACCCGCGAAGCCTGCGCCGAAGCCGGCGTCGTGCTGGCGAATCTCAACTGCCCCGGCCAGCTCGTCATTTCCGGCGAAACCGAAAAGATCACCCAAGCCTGCGAACTCGCCAAGGCCAAGGGCGCCAAACGCGCCCTGCCCCTCCCCGTGGCCGGCGCCTATCATTCGCCCCTCATGGCCACTGCCCAAACGAAGTTGCAGGCCGAACTCGCCCGCGTCACCATGAACGCCCCGCTGGTGTCCGTGATTTCCAACGTCACCGCCCAGGCCCACACCACCCCTGCGGACATTTCCGCGCGCCTCGTGGAACAAGTCTGCGCCTCCGTCCGCTGGGAAGAATCCATGCGCGCCCTGCTCGCGCAAGGCTACACCCGCTTCATCGAACTCGGACCCGGCTCCGCCCTGAGCGGCTTCATGAAGCGGATCGACAAATCCGCCCAGATGCTGAACGTCGCCGACGTGGCCAGTTTGGAGGCGACGGTCAAAGCCTTAACTGTCTGAGTCCGGTTTTGCCACCGGTGGCGAAATCCAAAACGCGCCAATCAACATTAGTCCGCACCCCGCCAGCACGGCCAGAATCCAGTGCGAGGCGGCAAATAATGGTTTTGCATTTTCCGCGCCCTGCCAGTCCAGGTTGAGGCCGATCAGCATTGACAGGGACATCACGCCCCAAACTATCAGTATCCCCGCCAACCATCCGCGCTGGGTCAGAGGCATCTTATGACACTGGCAAAGCGGCAAGGCGGCGGCGATCAGGTAAAGTCCGCCAAAGTCATTCATCGCAATTTTGGCATAGATCGCGCCTTGGGTCGCCAACTGACTCAAACTGGTAATGGCAAACACTGATTCGTATTGCCCCCGGCTCAAAGTGTAAAAAAGCCATTCCACCCGGCGCGGATAGGCCCAATTCACCGGCGGCGTGGTCATGGACAAGATCGGCAACAATAAACAGATGCTCAGACCGGCCAGCCACAGCAGCGCACAAAGGCAGGCCGGTTTCCAGGACCTGAAAAATCCACGCGTCTGAAACATCAGGAAAACCCAAGCCAACGAGACGACGGCAATCAGGGCTTCCAGAAACCCTTCGGAGGATCCTAACATGTGCCAGCCGAGTTGCCCCAATTGGTTTTGAGCCAGGTAAGCCGTCCATAGGATGAGGGCCATGCCCAGAAACATATTTCGGCCCAAGTTGCGGTCACCCATGGCCAGCAACCCTGCCAGTCCCAGGGCAGCCGTGATCAAACACTGGCTCTCAGTCAAAACCAGCCCATAAATGAACGCGGCCAAGTACAAGTACCGCCGCTGTTCCGGTGCAAAGAACCAGCGCGTCAGCAAACTGACAATCAGGGCAAACAGCAGCAAACTCAGCGGCCAGGGATCGGCCAAAGCCACCTGGCTCCAGACACAACCGTCGAAGCCAAACCCCAGCCCCGCCGCCGCCCCGCAAACCAGTCGGAATGCCGTCAGTTGTTTCGGAGCGGGCGGATCGGCATATTCAGTTATCCGCCGACCGACCCCGGAAACCAGCAGGGCAATCAGTCCGCAGGTCAGCGCCCCGGCCGTGGCGGCGGCCACGCCCATTCGCCAGGCGACGGTTGACCAAGGGATCAGATGGATAAATAGCCAGCCGTAGATGACCCAGAGCGGATGCCCCGGCGGAACGGATGGTCCCGGATACATGGCACTGGTGGCGTAAATGCCGGAATATCCCAACGTCACCTCCGGCGCAAGGGTGAACATATAAACCGCCAGCGCCACCAGCGACGTGAGTCCGCAGGCCGCCCAATCCACGGGTTCGAAAAACCGGGAAAGCTCCACCGAGTTGGCCGGAGATGGGGGGACATCCATGTTGCTCACATCACCGGATAGACACCGGTGAAGTGCAATTTGTATAGCCGCATCGCAAAAATATGGGAGTTATTATTGCCGTTGGCGAATTTTCAGGCCGGTTGCAGTGAAATTCCGCTTGTAAAATCGTAGTCTTCTCCCAGAAAGTCCGTTCCAACTCCAGCGCCACCAGTTTGCAGTGGAAATTTTCAAGCTGCTTCGGAAACTCCTCCGCCACCCACGGTCGGACAACATGAGTTCACACCGGCCTTTGATCCGGCAGCGATCCAAACTCCAACTTCACGAAACGGCCCAGATACTCAAAGCCGGACGGTTCGTAAGAAGGATAATGAAAGAGCACCGTTGGTGAACGGGTTGACCAAGTTTCTTTCGTCCAAGCCACCCTCTTCCTACAGCGCCGCCACCAGCGAACTCAACCGCCGGCTCAACTTCCCAACCGACCGCGCCAGTGTCCGCCGCTGGGCCATCAAAAACCAACTCGCGCCAGACACCCGCTACAAAACCCCGCCCAAACCAGTCAAACGCTGGCAGGTTCGCGACACGTGGGCGCTCTGGCAGTATGATGCCACCCCACATGCTTTCCTCGCCAAATCCCCCGGCAAACATGTCCTGCTCGACCTCTTGGATGATGCCACCCACTATAATACTGGGGCCCGGCTCGATCCGTCCGAAACCCTCCTGGCACATTTCGACTTCTTGCCGCAGACTTTCCAAGCCCACGGCTTGCCCCTGGCGCTTTACGTCGATTACCACTCTTTCATCTTCACCCACAGCCGCCAAACCCCAAAGCAAAACCCACCGTCCTCCTCCATTGCCCGGTCTTCTAAACCGGTCGCCGCGTCGCTCGCTCGTTCGCTCTGGGCCTGTCCACTTTTGTTCGCACACAAAATTCCACTTTTGAAAACTACCACGACACGCAAAAAAACGGATTGCTTTCGTTAAAATTATATGAGAGTTTAAGCAACAGTGTCGTTCAATCCAACCGGATCATGAACGTTTGTTCCGATTGCGCGCTTAGCTCAGTGGTAGAGCATTACCTTCACACGGTAGGGGTCGCAGGTTCGAAACCTGCAGCGCGCACCATTCCTTAAATTCAACGCCTTACGCTGATTTCTCCAAAAAACTAACAACAAAACTAACAACGGCTCAACGGATTTTAACTCGGCGAACCGTGTTCAAACGTGTCAACCTTGTCATGTATTTGAACCTGCAAATTTGGCTCTGAATCTCGAGGGTTCCGACAAATTTAGCGTTACAAGTGAAACAAGGATCAGTTCGATGACCCTCGCCAAATTGGCGACACATTATTTTCCATCGATATTCCTTTCAAAGAGCATCTATATTCAGGCTAACCCGACTTCCGCTACTGGACCTGATTTTCGTCTATTTTTGGGGGTGGCACCTGCGATTTTCCTAAGGATTTCGCTGATTTTGGGTTCAAAAGTGCGTGTAGTGGCGACCTTTGGCCTCACTCAGGCCAAAACCCCAGCAAATCCGCATCCCATCCCCTTTTTTATGCCCCAGTAGCGGAAGTCGGGCTAGTATGAAAATATGATGCAAAAACGAACCGCATCATTGAAATCGATGCTTGATAATCAGAAAATTGATGGGAGAGTATTAGTCAAGCCTTGCCGCTCGTTATGGGCAAATGGGGAAGCCCGACAACCTGATAAAAATCATATTAAAGCAATTGTGAGCAAAATATTGCCCTGTTGCCGCAGTTTCATGGTTTGTTTATTCATGACCTGCTGCTGAACGAACTCTTTCCCATCTTAAATCAAGAATGGAAAACCAAACCATCCAATTGAAAACCATGCCATTACAAACCGCTACCGGGTTTGTCGCGCCAGTTTTTATCGCCGTCACCTCCCGCGCCAATAACCTCATCCGGAATAATCTGGCTGGCGGCAACTGGAGCAATTCCGCCAACTGGAGCCCCGATCAGATGCCCGGTACCGGCGACACCGCCCTGATCGCGAGTGAAACCATTTGGTCTTAAAATTAAAAATCCGCACCATCATTGGAACAACCCCCCCATCAAATATGAAATCCTCCCTGTTAAAATGCGTCCTGACTGCCGCCCTGCTTGCGGTTCTTAACCACCCATTCACCACCGGCTACGCCCAAGGCAGCCTCACGCCGCCCGGCCCGCCCGCCCCCAGCATGAAATCGCTGGACCAGATCGAGCCGCGCACCATTGTCAACGCCGCCAACACTCCCGGCGATGCCGGCGACGTGTTCATCATCAGGCAGCCCGGCTCCTATTACCTGACCACGAACCTCATTGCCAGCGGCAACCAAAATGGGATCACCATCAAGACAAACAATGTCACCCTCGACCTCAACGGCTTTACCGTGCAGAGCTTATCCACTAATATTAATATAAGTGGAATTTATCTTCCTCCCGGCAACGTTGCCAACCTCACTGTAAGGAACGGCACGATCGTGAGCTGGGGTGGTAATGGTACTGGTGACGGCTCCGGCGTTTTTGCGCCGTCGGACGTTTCGCAAAATCTGGTATTTGAGCACCTGAATATTTCCGGCTGCGGCTATGGCATTCAACTATCTGGACCCGGCGTGGTCCGCGATTGTAATGTGGTTGGTTGCATTAAAAATGGAATTAGCTTAAATTATGAGGTTCCTGATCAGGTTATTCAAAAGTCGATTGTCTCCGGCTGCATGGCTAACGACAATGGCTGGAATGGCATTTATGCAACCGGTATCATTTCCGGCTGCACAGCTAACGACAATGGCGTAGATGGCATTGAGGGGGACAAGGCAACCATCTCCGGCTGCACCACTAGCTATAATACAGGCAACGGCTTGAGGATCTTTAACCGTTGCTCTGTGTCCGCTTGTGTGTCAGATGATAACGTATCCGCCGGTATTCTTGTGGAAGAGGATTCCAACCAAATTACGGGCAATCAGTGTAGTGGAAATGACGCCATCGACACTGCAATCGCGGGCATTGATGTTGAAGGTGCCAACAACCGAATTGAGGATAATCATGTGACACAATCAGCAGGTAGTGGTATCTATGTGAATGGCGATTCTGTGAATGGCGTTTTCAATCTCATCATCAAGAACAGTGTTTCCGGCAATGGTACGAATGATTATTCCATCCACGGCACGCAAATCGTTGGTCCGGTGATTACCGCCACCGGCACCATTACCAGCACAAGCCCCTGGGCCAACTTTGCCTTCTAGTCCTTCAACCTTATTGTAACTATGCCTTCGCTCCTTATCCTGCTCGTTCCCGCCCCGCGCCTGCGCGGTGCGCGCGTGGTCGGCACCATGCACACATCTGGTTCGGACATAACGTCGCTCCGGCCATCGTGCAACCAGCCGCACTGCGCCCGCATGAAATGGCTGGCGCTCCTGCTGGCCGCCTTCGGCCTCCTCTCATCTGCGGCCTCGGCCTGTGCCGGCACGACAAATGGTCCCAGTACGATTGTCGCCAGCCACGCCTTTGCCTGTGGCGCGAACCTGGGCTGGTTCAACCTGCGCGGCAACGTGGCTGACGGGGCCGTCATCGGCTCCAACGTCTGCTCCGGCTATATTTATTCCGCCAACTGCGGCTGGATCAATCTGGGGAGTGGTTTCCCCACCAACGGCGTGGCGTACCAGAACCTGTCCGCCGCCGATTTTGGCGTGAACCGGGACAGCCAGGGCAACCTGCGCGGTTTCGCCTACAGTGCGAATCTGGGCTGGCTTAATTTTGAGGCCACCGGCGCGCCGCAGGTGAACCTGGCCAGCGGCATTTTGAGCGGCTCCATCTGGAGCGCCAACGCCGGCTGGATTTCCCTGAGCAACCAGGTGGCCCAGGTGCAGACCTCCCCGAACCTCGGGCCCACGCCCGGCCCTTTCACGGCTGTCCCCACCAACCTGCTGGAGGGGCCGGGGGCCTTAATGGATACCTTCCTGATCACGGGCAACTGGGCGAACCAGGCCTGGCCGCCTGCCATCAACACCACCGGGGTGGTGGGTGCGGTGCCCGAGCCGGACGACTATGGGATTGCGACTTTTTCGCTGCCGGCGAACCCGGGGGCCACGCGCGCGAACAACCAAATTCAAGTTTCGGGCAATGGCGGGGGCTCGGTGATTAATGTCACCCAGGCGGGCGCCACCTATGTGGCGGCGGACCCGGTCACCGATCTGGTGGCCGCCGGGTTGAATGCGCCCGGTGGCGTGGCGGTGGACGGGGCGGGGGATGTCTATATCGCCGACACCGGGAACAACGCGATCAAAGAATGGACGGCGGCGGGCGGGCTGACCACGCTGGTGGGCACCGGCCTGTCCGGACCCACGGGGCTGGCGGTGGATGGAGCGGGGAATGTTTACATCGCGGACACCGGGGATAACGCCGTCAAAGAGTGGCGGGCGGGGGCGATCCCCGGTTCGGCCCCGGTGACCTTGCTCGCGGGATTGCATGCCCCGGCCGGCGTGGCGGTGGATGGCTCCGGCAATGTGTATATCGCGGATACTGGCGACAACGTGATTGCGGAATTGCCGGCGGGCGCCGGCGCCGCGACCAACTTGATTGCCACCGGCCTGACCGGCCCGCAGGGCGTAGCGGTGGATGGCGCGGGCAATGTCTATGCCGCCAGCACCGGCGGCAACGGCCTCGTGGAGTGGCTGCCCGGCCTGGGGGCCGTCACGCTGGCGGCCGGCGGCGCGGTGGCCGGCCCGGCTGGCCTGGCGGTTGACGTGCAGGGCAATGTGTATTTCGCGCAGCCGGGCGCCAATGCACTGGCGAAGCTGGCGCCGGCCAACAACACCTTCACCTCCCTGGCGCCCGGAGTGCTGGCCCAACCCGGAGGCGTGGCGGTGGATGGCGCGGGGAATGTCTATATCGCCGACACGGGCCACAACACGATCAAAGAAATTCCTTATGCGTATGTGGACACCACGCCACGGCAGGAACCCATGTATGCCGGGAGTGACAGCCTGCCGGTGGTATTACCGGCCACGGCTAATCTGAGCGGTCCGTTTGCCCCCGTGAGCGATTCCCCATGGCTGGCCATCACCGGGGTCAATAACGGGGTGGTGAGCTTTGCCTTCACCGGCAACCCTGGTGCGAGCCGCACGGCCCACATCAGCCTGCTGGGCCAAAGCATCCCGGTGACCCAGAGTGTTCCGCCCGGCACGGTGTTTGCGCTGGTTTCCTCCCCGCGGGTGGAAGGGCCGGCGGCGGGTGGCGACAGCACCATGTTGATCGCGAATCCGAACACCGCCACCTGGGCCGCCGCCGCCAACGTCCCCTGGCTGCATCTGAGCCCGGGCAACCAAAGCGGCACCGGCAGTGCCAGCGTGGTTTTCAGTTTTGACGCCAATGCGGGGCCGGCCCGCTCCGGCACCATCAGCATCGCCGGGCTCACCCTCACCGTCAACCAGGTGGCGGGCAACTATATTCCCGCCGCGTTTTCGGTCGTGGTGCCTGATGTATCCGCCGGGGGGCTCACCGTCGACGGCGCGGGCAACCTCTACCTGGTCACCTTTAATCTCTTCGACAACCCCACCGGCATTCCCGGCTACCAGTTTTTCGGGAATCCGGTGAGCTATGCTTCTTACCAATTTGAGGAATTAAACACGGCGAATGGCAACCTTAGCACGGTGTTGTCCGCGCCAATGCCGCCGGCCCCGCAGTTGTTCCCGACGGGCTCGCTGGCGGTGGACGGGGCCGGAAATATCTTTTTCGGCAACAGTTCGACTTACCACGCGACAACGGTGGGCGTGTTTGAATGGAACGCGGGAACCGGCAGCGTGAGCCCAGGACTCGCGAATCCACCGGCCCCGCTGTATGACCTGACTTCGATGGCCTTTGACAGCCTCGGGAATTTGTATTTATCCGACGCTGACGAAGTGTATGAATGCACGCCGGCCGGCGGGCTCAGCACGGTCTGGAATCCCACGGGCAGCGGCTATTCCGCGCATCTGGCCACCGACGCGGCCAACAATCTTTACGCGGGCTATGGCGGCGGGGTGTGGCTCCGGCATTCCGGGTCAGGCGCCTCCAATATGCTGTTTGAGATCAGTGGCGCCGTCAACACCACGGGGACAGCCGTGGATGGCGGGGGCAATGTGTACGCCACCGTTTCCAATAACAAGAATCTGGTGGAATGGAATGCGGCGACCGGCCGGGTAACTTACAAGGGTTACTCGGAACTGGATGAACCGGGCCCGGTGGCAGTGGATGCGGCCGGCGACGTCTTTGTGGCCGATGAGTTTAATGTCAAGGAACTGCCCCATGCGTTTGTGGATCCCACGCCGAAGTTTGAAGGCCCGGCGGCGGGCAATGACTTCCTGGCGCCGGTGGTGCCGGCCACCCTCAATCTGGTCGGCGGGCTGTACCCCACCACGGACGAGCCGTGGTTGAACATCGTTGGCGTGGTCAATGGCGTGGTGAATTTTGGTTTCACCGCGAACACCACGGGGGCCAGCCGCACCGGGCATGTTATTGTATTGGGCCAGCCGGTGACCGTGACGCAACCGGCCGCGCCCGCCCTGGCGGTTCTGGCGCGCTGGGAAGGCCCTGCCGCCGGCGGCGACAGTGTTATTTTGGAGGCCAACCCGCTGGCCGGCGCCTGGGCCGCCACGGCGAACACTAGTTGGTTGCACGTTAATCCGGCCACCGCGAACGGAACCAGCAGCACGAACGTGATTTTTAGTTTTGATGCCAACCCCTCGGCCGCCGGCCGCACGGGCACGCTCACCGTTGATGGCCTGACCCTCACCGTCAGCCAGGCGGGTTCCAATTATATCGCGGTGAGCAGCGCGATCACCCTGGCCGGGGGCGCGGCGGGCGGGCTGTCCTTTCCGGAAGGCGTCGTGGCTTTCGGGGACAACAAGGAGGGCGCGGCGGATTTGCTCATTGCCGACACCGGGGACAACGCGATCAAGGCTTGGTCGGTGAGCGGGGGATTGACCACCGTTGTGCCAGCGGGCACAGTGCCGGATTTCCAGCCCACCAGCGTCGCTTTTGATGGTGCCGGCAATATTTACACCACAGACTATAACAATCAGAACGCGGTCTATGAATATCCGGCGGCCACGCATGCCTTGACGGAATTGCCGGCCACCGAATATTGCAACGCGCAGGCGCTGGCCACGGATCGGGCGGGGAATCTGTATATCGCGAGTGACCGCTCGGCGGTTTTCGAGTACACCGCGCCCAACACGCCGCTGACGTATCTGGCCTTTTCCGGCTTGACCCTGACCAATGCCGCCGTGGCCACCGCGTATGACGCCGCGGGTTTCAATGACACGGGGGTGGCGGTGGACGCGGCGGGGAATGTCTATATTGCCGCCGAAAATTCTTCCCCGGGAGCTTATGAATGGTCCGGGGCCAACCATCCCCTGGCCACCATTCCCGTGGACAACAGCCCGACGGCGGTGGCCGTGGACGGGGCCGGGAACAGCTACTTCATGGGCCAGCACTCGATTGAGGAAATGACGGTGGCCAGCAATTCCGTGTCCACCATCTACACCACGCCGGACTTCCTGGCTTACTCCGGGCCGGCGGGGCTGTCGCTGGACACCTGGAACAATCTTTATTTTACGGGCGATCTTCATTATCCGGACAATGGAACGGGTCCCAATACCGGCCTGATTCGGGAACTGCGCTTCGGCCTGCTGGACCCGCGCCCCCGTTCGGAACCGGCCACGGCCGGCACCGATTTCCTGCCACCGGTGCTGCCCGACCATGAATCTTTGAACGGCCCCTTTGCCCCGACCAGCTCCTCGCCCTGGCTGACCATTAACGGTGTGGCCAATGGCGTGATTGAATTTTCCTTCACGGCGAACAACTTGGAGGTGAGTCGCACCGGCTATATCCGGGTGCTGGGGCAAGCGATTGCCATCACCCAGGGCTCGGGCTTCACCTTGGGTTTCACCACCAACCGGCTGGAAGGACCCGTTGCGAACAGCGATACGGTGATGCTGGGCGTCAACCCCAGTCCGCTCCCCTGGACCGCCACGCCGAATGCTTCGTGGCTGCACGTGGCAACGGGCAGCCAAAGCGGCAATCAGAGCGCTCTGATCACGTTTAGTTTCGATGCGAACGCAGGGGCCACGCGCACGGGCACGATTACCATTGGCGACCAGACGCTGACCGTTGTCCAGGCCGGAGCGACGTATGTGCAAACGATTTTGACGACCAACTTGGTGACCACCGGCCTGTCCGGCCCTACGGGGCTGGCGGTGGATGGTGCGGGGGATTTGTTCATTGCGGACACCGGTGACAACGCGGTCAAGGAATTGCCCGCCGGCGGGAGTTTGGTGCCTTTGGCTGCCGGTTTCTCAGCCCCGCAAGGGGTTGCGGTGGACCCTGCGGGAAATGTGTACATTGGCGACACGGGCAACAATACGGTTGATGAAATCCCGGTCGGAACAACCACCGTGAATGCGTTGGTTACCACGGGCCTGACCGGCCCCACGCAACTGGCGGTGGACCTGGTCGGAAATGTGTTCATCGCGGACACCGGCGACAACGCGATCAAGGAAGTGCCGGCCGGCGGCGCGCTAACGACCCTGCTAGACACCGGCTTGTCCAGCCCACAGGGGCTGACCGTGGATGTGGCTGATAATTTGTACATTTCGGATACGGGTCACAACGTGATTAAAGAGTTGCCGGCGGGTGCCACCAGTGCAAACAACCTGATCCTTGGCATTGGCCAGCCGGAAAACCTGGCTGTGGATGGCGGTGGAAATGTGGCGCTCGTCAATGGGAACGAGGCTGCCATCTGGGAGCCGGTCAACAACACAGTTTGGGATCAGCGTTTCAACGGCCTGGAGAGTCCCATGGGCGTGGCGGTGGATGCTGCCGGCAATGTCTATGTGGCCGACACGGGGCATAACCGGATTCAGGAGCGGCCTTATGCCTTTGTGGATGCCAGCGCCAGGTTGGAGCCGATCAACGCGGGCAACGACCAGTTGCCTGTGGTGCTGCCCGCCAGCGCGAATTTGAGCGGGCCGTTCGCCCCAACAAGCAACGAACCGTGGCTGGCCATCACGGGCGTGACAAACGGAGTGGTGAGTTTCGCCTTCACGGCGAACCTGAGCGGAGGCAATCGCTCGGCCGGAATCAGTATACTCGGCCAGACGGTGGCAGTGACGCAGAGCGGGGCCGGCTACATTTTGGGCACGACCACGCGCGTGGAAGGGCCGGCGGCGGGAGGCGACAGCGATATTTTGGTGGTGTCGCCGGGCACCGCGACCTGGACGGCCTCGGCCAATGCGCCCTGGCTGCATCTCTCCACCGCCAATCAAAGCGGGACTGGCGGAACGAACGTGGTGTTTACGTTTGATGCGAATACGGGCGGCGCGCGGAATGGCACCCTGACGATTGCAGGCCAGACGGTCACGGTCTATCAGGCCGGGGCCCGTTATGTGCCGGCCGGGGCGGTCGCGACGGTCAACGGAATCAACAACTGTTTTGGCATTGCCGTGGACGCGGCGGATAACCTGTATCTGGCGAACTACTACGGTCATGCCATTGACAAGTGGACGGCGGCCAGCCAGAGCTTGAGCCCGCTACTGAACTGGGGGAGCGATTCTCCGACGGGCGTGGCCCTGGATGGCGCAGGTGATTTGTATATCACCACCATTGGTTCGACGGGGCAGTTGCAGAAATGGACGGTGGCCGACGGCAATCTCACCATCGTGGCGAACGGTTTGAACGGACCGGCCGGTGTGGCGGTGGATACGGCGAACAACGCCTATTTCGCCGTGAGCGGCAACAACACCATCGAGAAGGAAACGGCGGCCGGCACGGTTTCCACGCTGGTCGGTGGCCTGAATTATCCCGAGGGCGTGGCGCTGGACATCGCGGGCAATGTGTATGAGGCCGATTATTACTCCGGCCGGGTGGAAGAGGTGGCGGCCAGCGGCAGTCTGACGACGGCCGTGCCCTACGAGGGTTCGACGATCCAAGGTGTGGCGGTGGACGGGGGCGGCGACATATACACGGCCGGTTATCGCGGCATTGGCAAATGGTATCCCGCCACCCAGGGCGAGACCAACCTGGTGCCCGGCCAGACGTGTTATGCGGTGGCGCTGGACAATGCCGGCAATGTGTTTTACTCCACGGCTTCGCAAATCTTGGAATTGCCGAATGCGTATTTGGACGCCACTGGCGGGACGTTGCCTGATAACGGTGGTAATGGCAGTTTGCCCGCCGTGGTGCCGTCTACCATTGATCTGACGGGCGTTTTGGCGCCTGTGAGCGACTCGTCCTGGCTGACGATCAACGGCACGGCCGGGGGCGTGGTGAGTTATTCCTTCACCGCCAATAACGGACCCGCCCGCACCGCGAACATCACCCTGCTGGGGCAAACGATTAGGCTCTCTCAAGGCAGCCCGAGCACCTATTACCTGAATGCCTCGACTGCCTTTGAAGAATCCTCGGCGGGCGACGATGCGGTCGTGCTCTCGATTAATCCGAACCATGGCACCTGGACGGCCACCACCACGGCCAGTTGGCTGCATTTCACCGGGGCCAATCAAAGTGGAATCGGCTCGGGCCGGATCGTCTTCGGCTTTGACGCCAATCCCGGCGCAACCCGTACCGCCACCGCCACCATTGGCGGACAGACGCTGACCGTCACCCAGGCGGGTTCCACCTACAGTCCGGCGGGCTCGACCGGGGTTATCTTGTCCGGTCCCGGCCTGGTGTTCCCCTACGGGGTGGCGGTGGACGCGGCCGGAAATGTTTATGTTGTGGATAATGGCAACAAAAACGTAAAGGAATGGGTTGCGGCCACCGGCGGGGTGCGAAGCGTTGCCAGCACGGGTTTGATCGACCCCACCGGGGTGGCGGTGGACACCGCCGGAGATGTGTTTATTGCCGACGGCGCGGCGAATGAGATTTTTGAAGCGCCCGCCGGCGGTAGCCTGACGCCGCTGGTGACCACCGGCTTGAACAATCCGACGGGCCTGGCCATGGACGTGAACGGCAACCTATTCATCGCCAACAGTGGAGACAAGGAAATAGACGAACTGACCGCCGGGGGCGCGTTCCTGCGGCTGGTGACCACGGGCCTGAACGATCCGGTGGCCGTGGCGGTGGACGCGTTGGATGACGTGTTTATTGCCGATGCCGGTGCCAACGCGATTTACGAACTGCCGGCCGGCGGCACCCTGCAAACCCTGATCAACACCGGCTTGGACGATCCCACGGGCGTGGCGGTGGATCACTCGGGCAATGTATACATTGCCGACACCGGCGATAATGCGATCTATGAAATCCCGGTGGGCGGCGGGCTAACGTTCCTGGCCTTTGACCCCAACGGGGTGGCGGTGGATGCATTTGGTAATCTATATTTTTCTGACAGTGGCTTGGACTCGGTGCAAGAACTGCAATATGCGGCGGTGGACGCGACCCCCAAATACGAGACGTATTTCGCGGGCAGCGACACGTTGCCCTCCGTGGTGCCGGCCACCGCGAATCTCGCGGGCCCTTTTGCTCCCACCAGCGACCAATCTTGGCTGACGATCACGGGCACGGCGAACGGGGTCGTGAGTTTTGCCTTTACCGAGAATACGGGGCCTGGGCGCATCGCTCATATCCATCTGCTGGGCAGGAGTATTAGTGTCACGCAATCCGGCATCAGCACCTATGCGCTGGGTAAATCTGCCGCCTTGGAGGGGGCGTCCGCCGGAACCGACAGTGTGCTGCTGGCGGTGACGCCGGACTTGGGCACGTGGTCGGCCGCGACCACGAACACCTGGCTGCATCTGAATCCGACGTTCCAGAGCGGAACTGGCGGGACGAACGTGGTGTTCAGCTTTGACGCCAATACTCGCGGCACGCGCACGGGCAGCCTGACCATCGGCGGCCAGGTGCTTTCCGTTACGCAGGCGGGTTCCACGTATGTGTCCGCCGGAACGATCACCCCGCTGACGGCGGGAGTGACGCTCGATTTGCCGCAAGGCGTGGCGGTGGATGGCAACGGCAATGTCTATTTTGCGGACAACGGCACCCGGTCGGTTTACGAATGGATCGCGTCGCAGAATGTCATAACAAACTTGGTTTCCACCGGCCTGGCTAATCCCACGGCGGTGGCGGTGGACGTGCTTGGCAATGTTTACATTGCCGATACCGGTGCGAATACGATTTATGAATATTCGATTGGCGGCATCTTGATTCCGGTCATCGCCTCGGGGTTGAACGAACCCACCGGGCTGGCCTTGGATGCGAATGACAATCTCTACATCGCTGACAGCGGCGACGCCACCGTTTATAAATGGAACGGCGGGTCGCCGGTAACCGTGGCTGGTCCATATCAAGGGTTGAGCCTGCCCACGGCCGTGGCGCTGGACGCGGCGGGGAATGTGTTCATAGCCGACAGCGCCAGCGGCTGGGTCTCCGAATGGCCGGTGACCGGTGCGGGTTTGCAATCTGTGGTTTTCGTGGGGTCGTTTCCGTTGACCGGGTTGGCGGTGGATGGTGGGGGCAATGTTTTTGTGAGCAGCCCAGGCCTGGCAGGTCAGGGCCCGAATCCCGGAGTTCCCGGCGCGGTTTATGAGTGGGTGGCCGCCAGCGGCGCACTGAACACACTGGTAAACGGCACGAATGCCGTCGGGGTGGCCGTGGACAGCACGGGTAACATCTATTTCTCCGACAATGCCAACGCGGTGGTGGATGAACTGCCGTATGTGTTTGTGGACCCGACCCCGCGATCGGAATCCATCCAAGGCGGATCTGACAGCTTGCCGGTCGTGCTGCCCGCAACGGTCAACCTGACCGGGCCGTTCGCGCCGACCGTGAACCAAACTTGGGTAAGCCTCAATACCACCGCCGGCGGGGTCATCGGATTCTCATACGCCGCAAACAACGCGGCCGCGAGCCAAACGGCTGACATCAGTTTGTTTGGCGCGGTTATTCCCATCCTGCAAGCAGGCAACGTGTCGCCGCCGGCTCTGTTAGTTGGCTCCATTTTGGGCAATGGTGCTTATCAATTCACGTTTAACAGCGCGCCGGCGGCTTCCTTTAATGTGTTTGCTACCACCAACCTCGCGTTGCCCCTGAGTCAGTGGGTCAATCTGGGGCCGGCGGTGCAGAGCCCGGCGGGTTCCGGTCAGTTTGAGTTCACTGATCCACAAGCCGCCAATCTGGTCCAGCGTTTTTATAACGTCCGGTCCCAGTAGTTTGGTAACTGAGGGAGGCGGGGGAACATCTGCGGCAGCACCATCCGGAAATATTGCGGGATCCCAAGTTGAAGAAACATTTTCACGAAGGCATGTTCCACGGCTTTGATTTTGACAATCGGCAAGCCTGATAGTTAAAACAAGGGGGGGGTATCTAGCCCACGCCCACACCACCACCCAGCATCCACCCGCAGCTGACCACAAAGAATCAGAGCGAGCAGATGCCAGGATGATGGTATAGGCGTGGTATAATGAAGTGCGGCACTATAGGCTGGCACCACTTCAGCCGGTACACCATTAAGCAGACGACCAAGGCCCTGTTTAAACAGCTTTCCGATCACCCTTGCACGCCTGTTCATTTGTCACAAGGAGGTTAATCTTCCATTGCGGCCGGATTGCGATGTCAGCCAGTACATCCAGGCCCATGACTTCCACGACCTTTTTGGCCAGGCGATGTTGAATTTCCTCTACGCGGACCAGGCTGATTGTGTATAGCTAAAAAAGGCCTCCCGAAGAAAGCCTTTTGAAACCGATCAATTCCACCCCACCATCTTGTCCATAGCGACAGAATAAGCCCGGGCCTTGGTCTGGTACGAACCACCAAACCACGACGACACCAAGCGCTGATTCTCGTTTTGACGGGATTTACGATGATCCTGCCATTCCGTGACGCCATTAAAAGCAGCCCACAGAGTACCAGCAACACCAGGTAAACGATTTCCCCGGCCTTGATCGAAGAAGTATTCACTCCAGCTTCGATCCCGTTGAACCAGTTCCATCTTCTCGGGCTCTTTGACTTCCGGGTAAACCGTTGCCAAGTATTCAGAAAGACGGTTGCTGTCCATTTTTACCCGGGACATGGCTTGGAACGTCTCCTCCATGTCATCAAACCGTTCATTGATGAGTCCGAGCATTTGATGGGCCTGTTTGAGTTTATCCCGCACGTCCGCATGATGAACGACCCGACACACCGCTCCATCATTCAGCGCGATGGTCAAGGTGTTCTGGCATACGACACGGACGGGCGTAAACTTGATCTGGACCGAGCTTTTACCGTCATGGGAGTTGGACAGCAGCAGGTACTTTTCGCTGATGTCTTCCCCCACCACCCGGATATGACCAGGGAGTTTGGCCAAGATCCAGACCCGTTCTCCCTGTCCTAGAGCGCCGGCAGTATGGTAGATGGCGGCATTCTGGCCAACGATGGGATCAAAGAACTGGAATGCTTCACGGTTTTGCAGCGGTGTATAGTCCTTTCCCACCACACCCAACACCGGATCCGATTTTTGCACCAGGTTGCCAGTTTTACGGACAACGGCATATTTATCAGGAACGGGGATGTGTTTGGATCCAGCCGTCAGAGGGAGCTTAATCACGGGCCAGTCGAGGTTGGCGGCTTGGATGGCTTGCTGTGCTGTTGCCGGGCCATTGAGTTTTACGCCCAGACCATGCCAGGGGACTTCATCAATGTAGAACATGGAGGCCTGGCCGTTTTGTATTAATAGATTGTGAGCCATATATGGTTTTCCTTTTGGTTTAAGTTTTGGTGGTGCGCATCAGACTGCCCAACGTCACCCGGCTGTTTTGGGGTGAGAAGAGCGGCAGGATGTCGCAGGTTTGGGGATAGCAAATATCACCCACCTCATTGACCGATACCTGGGTTTCGAGGTCGGGTAGATCCGTGGGTGATACGATGAGTTTGGCCAGCGCGGGTTCAGTTTTACGGCTGCCGGCTTGCTGACAGTTTTGAGCGGCTTGGGCCAGGGATGCAGCTTTTCCCCAGTAGCCCAAGGTCATGACGACGAATATAGATTTCACGGGAAGTGTATGATTGGCGGTGAAAGATGTGCGCCCTACTGTATAGAACGCACACCTGGTTTAATGACCACACGGCTGGTTTTCGAGCAGATCATCCTCGGCCGAAATATTACAGTAGATGCAACGGTCGGTTTGCGGACTGAACACATGCCGGGTCTGTTCCTGCAACCATTCTGAAGTGGTCAGGGTCTTGATTTCCTTGGCACTGATGACCGCCGCCCCACCACCAAAGGCATCGGTCCGGGGTTTGCTGCAATCGTGACTCCATTCAAAACTGACGCGATAGGTGAGCTGGAACCGTTGCAGCAGGTGTTGGATGAAGGCACAGACGGCATCAATCCCACCCGAATCACTGTGAACC